>JBBQGE010000121.1:0-17063 GCA_038322675.1 Bryobacterales bacterium | reverse complement strand
CGCTCCGGCGCTGCCAACTCGATCATACGGGAATCTCCATTGAGCTTCAAATCGGCGACCATGATGTCTCATCTCTCCGCCCCCTGAAAGGTCAATAATTGCGGGCGGGGTAGGTGTCTCACTCATGTTGGCACAGAGGGTAAGCCAACAATTTTATGGCTGTCCCCCGGCGGCTGCGGAAAATGAACAGGCAACCGGAAAATGGATCGGCCGATAGCTTCTCCCTGCACAGTTGGGCGATGGACTCAATTCCTTTGCGTGCGTCTATCGACTCTATCGCCACCAGGATGCGGAGTTGCGGTGTGATCTGAATCAAGATGCCAGATCCCAAAACTTCCGGGTCAGCTCTGCCAGATCCGCTATGCCACTGCCTTTTAGCTGGATTCGTATCTTGCCGCGACGACCCTCCCGTTCGATCAGGCACTCGCCGAGGTTCCCCTGTGGTGCGATCAGTTCCACGAACGACACCGGCTCGCATTGATTGAGAGCAGATCCCGCCTCGACCATCAACCGTTTCAGCTTGCCGCCATCCAGGCGCAGTTCGGCCGCTGTCCGGTTCACGCCGCTGGTGCGAGCCAGGGAGATTGCGGCCGACCATCATTCGGTATCGCACCCCTTCCGTTCCACTGCCGGTTCTGCCTCCATGTTCAAGATGATCTCGTACTTCTTGAATCGTCAAACTGCCGGGCTCTCCGCTGGCCATTGTCACTCCTCCTCACCGGATAAGACCGGGCGAAGAACGACTTTATCAGTCATGTCAGTCGGGATTCATGCACCTTTGCCGAAAACTCACGACATTACCACTTGAGTGCCAGACGGGAGACTTCTTAGCGCCGATCCATCAGAAAAGCCGCCGCCGATTTGTGGCTGGAGGCGTCGCGGAAGCTATCATGATTCGTGGCCGGCGATGTGTGCGTTACGAGGTTTCATGGATGATTCCTTCATAATGCACGAGGAGACCGTCCAGACCGCCAGTGCTCTTCAATTTGTTCCAAGGTTTTCCCTTTGGTTTCCGGAACCAACAGATAGAAAAAGACCCAGGCCCCGGCCGCAATGACGCCGTATAACCAGAAAGTTCCCGCGTGCCCCAGTACTCCGACCAGGGTCAGGAAGGTCACGGCCACGACGAGGTTGAATGCCCAGTTGGTAACCGTCGCCGCGCTCATGGCCGCACCGCGGATCTTCAGCGGATATATTTCAGAAATCAGCAGCCAGAAGATCGGTCCGAGTCCAAAAGCGAAACAAGCGACATAGATCACCAGGCCGCCAATGGCGACATAGCTTTTGAAACTCGCTAACTGCTGGAACTGGAAAGCCGCGCCCAGGATCGCCAGGCCGATAATCTGTCCGGCCACTCCGATTAGCAACAAAGGCCGCCGGCCAACGCGGTCCAGCAGGAAGATGGCCAGCACATGAAACAACCACATCACCATGGTCAACCCCGCTCCGGCCAGGATTGCGGGCCCGGTGGCCGCGATGCCGGCGAACTTGAAAATTGTCGGGGTGTAATAAATGACCGTGTTAATGCCAGTGATTTGCTGAAATACAGCCAGCCCCAAGCCGACAATCATAGGCATCCTAAGTGAAGGCTGGAATAGACCGGCCATCCCGCCCTTACCCTGCTCTTCCATGCTTTTCTGGATGTTCGCGATTTCCTGACTTACGTCCGATGCAGTCCGTGCGCGCTGTAAAACCCGCCTCGCCTGTTCGACCTTCGACTTGCTGATCAGCCAGCGAGGGCTGTCGGGTAACCGCCACATTCCAATGACCAGGGCGATGGATGGTATTGCCGCCAAGCCAAACATATATCGCCATCCCTGGATGTCAGCTAGTGCGTAGTCCACCAGGTAGGCAACCACGATGCCGGAGGTAATCGCCAGCATATTGACCGCCACCAACGATCCACGGACTTTTGCCGGCACCAGTTCGGCGATATACATCGGGGAGATAAATGAAGCGATGCCGATGCCGATTCCGCTTACTATTCTGGCAGTAATCAACCAGGCAACCGTTGGCGCCAGAGCCGTGGCTAGGGCGCTGACCGTAAAGATAATGCCCGCCAGTATTATCAATTTGCGCCGCCCGAAGCTGCCAGTCAGAGCACCTCCCATAGCCGCACCCATAACGGCGCCAACCAGAACCGAACTGACGACAATTTCCTCGGTGGTGGCTGACAGGGAAAACTGTCCTTTAATGAACAGTATGGCCCCGGAAATAACTCCCGTATCATAGCCAAAAAGCAGCCCGCCGAGAGCCGCTACCCCCACAGCGAAGTAAACAAAACCGTTCACTTCCGATTTACCGCTATTTTTCATCCGCGTCTCCATTTCGATGGAAAGAGCCGACGCGGACAATAAAGTCCTTGCCTTCCCAATGACCAGCGTCTGACCAGTAGAATGTGAACTTGACCTGCTTTCCTTCGTGAACCGCTTTGGTCGGTAGGTCTACGATGTGAATCCCCAGCCCTACGTCGTGCGCCGTCATGTCATGGACGGTGCTCCAATCATCGGCGCTCCAGTGAATTACGGCCGGCGCCAGCGTCTCGATGCGTAGTATTTTGCCGGCAGGCATCGAACGAATTTTGTGGTTAAAGCGCCATACCATGCGCGGCGATATTGTTTTATCGATCAGATAACGCTGTACCGTCTGCGGCGGCAGGTCGAAGATGCGTCCGTCCCACAGTGAGCGTCGCAGCTTGAGGTATTCGGCGTGCGCCCACACGAGCGGCATGGCCGAACCGGAAGGGTGGCCAAAATGAAGTTCACGTTCGGGTATGTCGGGCGCGTCCCACACCTGCTCCGAGATCAATCCGCCTTCGTTGGCAAAGGACTCCAACGCTGCCAGGAGTTCTTTCGCTTCTTTGGTCCGCCCTGCCGCTAGTTCGTAATGCGCCCGCTCGCCGGTGAGCAGGGGCCACCCACGGCCAATCCCCGTTCCGTCAAAAGGCGAACCATCCTCGTGCTCGCCATAGCCATCGTCGTTGTAGCGATGCCAGACGGGACCGGACGGCGTCTCGACCTTGAGCAATGCATCGATGACTTTCGCCGTGTCACGAATGCGCGGGTCGCCGGCAGCGCGCAAACCAAAACGCACGAGTGCCAGCGCGTCGGGGCTCACCAGATGACGGGCGAGGCGGGTGTCTTCAGCAGCCGAAACGTTCTTGACGTGCACACTGTCTTGGAAACGCGCCGCACCTTCCCCCGTCTTAACCGGGGCGATCCGGACGTAGTATCCTTCGACGCTGAACTTCCGGCACCAGTCCGTGGCGGACACGTACATCCAACGGTCAATGGACAGACTCCAAACATCTGCGATCTCGCGCAGATAGGTTCCGATGGATGCTTCGTGATTCAAATCGGCCAGATCCGCCGCCGCCAGCAGAGCGGCGATTTCCGCCGCGACGGTAAAGGGTGAATAGCCAGGATCTTCCTCCCAGCGATCCTGCGGGCTGACTGGGCCGTTGCGCGCCAAATAGCCGGCAGCCGTTTTCACCATCGGCCAAAACCTGGTTACATCGCCGTCGGCCAGGGCCTTCTCGCGACGGGCCAGATCCACCAGAAGAATCGGCAATGCCGTCTCGTCCATTTGGATGCCGTTCCAATAGGGCGAGCCATCCAGCCACATGTTCTGTGTCCAGTGACCATCCGGCTGCTGCGTTACCTGCAAATAAGAGAGAACCCGGCGTACGTCCTCGTGCGCTCCGGCAGCCAGCAGGGCGCCCGCGGTTTCCACCATGTCGCGCGACCAGACGAGATGGTATCCGCCCAAATCGTTGTCACCCTTGCTGGATCCCCACGGGATGGAGAGGCTGGCGATGAGTCCGCCGGGTGCGGTCTTGGACTCGTGAGTGCGCAGGACAGCAAGGCTGATCTGGGAGAGATCGCCTGGACTGATGCCGTTCTTCTTCAGCGATGCGTGAACCTTCGCCGATTCCTGCCAGCCGGCGATATAGTCGTGCTTCGCTTTGTCAAAACCGTCGTGAAGGCTGGCGATGGCATTTCCGGCCGCTTCATCCGGGTCGTTGCCAAAACCGAGAGCCAGCACCAAGGCGCCCTCTGACTTTGAAAGATCGATCTCTCCAGTCAGGGCCACATTGCCGTTTTCAGCCCGGGTATATTCCCAAGTCATCTGCTTGTGAGCCTTCAGGTCCTGCCAGCCATCGGACGAACCAACATATCCGACAGACCGCTTCGCCCACGGAACGGAGCACGCCAGAGCCAGTGCGTTGCCTTGCCGCTGCGCAAACAGCAGCGGAGTGCCGCCAAGTTCGCCCACCCATGCGGTATTGCCGCCGCCTTGGTTCCCCAGATGCGGCGCGAGCACGACATGAAGCCGGTAGCTGGACCGTGCGCCGTTCTCCGCGACAAACCGGACCTGTTGCAATACCGTGTCCCGATTTGGATCGGTCACAATCTGCTTTTCGATTCGGTAGCGGCCATCACGGCAGGTGTTGACTAAGCGGAATGCCGGGACACCGCTGGCCAGCCATTCCACTTTGTGTACGGCATCACGTTTTTCTTCGGAGAAGAAACCCGCTCCGTCCGTGACTATCATTCCCATGTCGCGAACGCAGGCCTGATCAATGCGGGGATAGTATATTTCGTTGAATATGCCGTGGCTCAGCGTGAACCAGACATGACTCTTGTTGCTGAGGGCAGTACCAACACCGGTTTTAGCGCTGGAAGTCCAGCGCGCCGGACTTCCGGGGCCGCCTGGTGCGAATTGATTAGCTGGTTTCATGGAGTAACTCCTTCTTCGTTCAGCAATCCGAACGAGCCTAATTGGCGCAGGTGTTTTCCGTATAGACTACCTGCCGGGCCGGCACCTGGGCGATATCCAACGCAAGCCGAAAGATGTCAGCGTCAGGCTTGCGGATGTGGACGAAGCGGGAAGAGATAAGGGAATCCGCGCTTCGTAGCTGACCGCGGCGATATTCGTATGGCACCGGGCCTTGAGTTGGATGACTAACTCGATCATCTCGGGATACGGTTTCGATTGCGCGCACATGAAGGGTCGAAATTGGGCACGCCGCTTTTCTATTTCGGCCCACTCCAGTTTGACGTGCTTCGCTGCCCCTCTCCGCGCATGACGATCCCACCCGTTGGTGAGCAGGACGCCGCCGATGTCCAGGAACAACGCCGCCGGGTTCATGAGTTATCTTATTTGGGCTGTCCGGCGAACTCCACGGGGGCCGGCCAACTGTGTCCCTGTTGAACCAGCAGGCCCTGAGTTGCGTCCGGTCCCCAAGTGCCGCCGGCATAATTCGGGAAATCGCTGGGAGGACTAGCTTTCCAAGCATCGAGCACCGGCATCAACAGCCGCCACGCCGCCTCCACCTGGTCGGCGCGCATGAACAGCGTGGCATCATTGGCGATCACGTCCGCAAGCAATGTCACATAGGCCGCCGGCGACGGGGTGGCGAAGCTTTCGCGATAGCTGAACTTCATGTCCACTGGCTGCAAAACTATCTTTGGTCCTGGATGTTTTGCCTGAAAGCGCAGAATGATGCCTTCCTCGGGCTGTATCAAGATGATCAAGCGTGACGGTTGCCAGTCGAGGGTCGCATCGGTGGGAAACGCCTGATGGGGAACCGCGCGAAACTGGATGGCGACTTCTGACATCGCTCGGGGCAGGCGTTTGCCGGTGCGAAGATAGAACGGCACGTCCTGCCAGCGCCAGTTGTCCACGAACAGCCGCAACGCCGCAAACGTCTCCGTCTGGGAATCGGGCGGTACTTCGTCTTCTTCACGATAGGCGCGCACCTTCTTGCCCCCGATCCAGCCCTTGTCGTACTGCCCGCGAACCGTGGAGTGGTGCACTGCGTCATACAGAATGGGCCGAACCGCGTGGAGCACATCCACTTTCTTGTTGCGAATCTCGTCCGCTTCGAAAGAAACCATCGGCTCCATGGCGACCAGACAGAGCAGTTGCATCAGGTGATTCTGCACCATGTCGCGAAGCGCGCCTGCCCCATCGTAATAGCCGCCGCGATGTTCCACTCCTACTTCTTCGGCGACAGTGATGGTCACGTAGTCGACGTAGCGCCGGTTCCAGATGGGCTCGAACAATGGATTGGCAAACCGGAAGGCCAGGATGTTCTGTACAGTCTCCTTGCCCAGGTAGTGATCGATACGGAAGATTTGAGATTCCTGAAAGCCGCTGGCGAGTGTCCGGTTGAGTGCCAGTGCCGACTCCAGGTCGTACCCGATCGGCTTCTCGATGACGATTCGCGCCCGCTCCCTGTCGGCGGCGAGACCGGCATGGTCGAGAAAGCATGGGATTTCGCCAAACAACGAAGGCGGCGTGGCCATGTAGTAAACGCGTTGGGCCTTGGAGCCCCACTCCTTTTCCAGGCTGGCGCACTGGTCGCTGAGTTCCGTATAGGTCGTGTTGCTTTTGAAATCGCCCTGTAAGTAGCGGATGTGCCGCGAGAACTCGGCCCATTCCTTGACTGCGCTTTTCCCGTCGCTGGCAAACTGCTTAACGCCCTCATGCAGGCGCTTGCGCAAAGCGGCATCGCTGAGTTCGACGCGGTCCACCGCGATAATCGAAAAGTTAGTAGGGATACTATGACTCTGGGCAAGATCAAACAGAGCCGGCATCAACTTTCGCCAGGTCAGGTCGCCCGCTCCGCCGAAGATGACGAATATGTTCGGTGCCAGTTGATCGCTCGTTTTCATTGCGTTTAAGTCTTTATCCAGTCCGTGTGAAATGTGCCTTTGACGTCGAAGCGCTATTGGCTGTTCACGCCGAAGTAGTCGCGTTGGGCCTGATTGCCGCGCTGACAATGTGACGCAGATCCTTCTCGTTAGCGAGCACTTTTTTCGACAGTTCCGGGGCCAGGAGCAGATCAAAGGGGCGCGATGGGCCGCCGACCACCGCATCACGGTTGGACCAGCGGCGTCAGCATCATGACGGCGCGGGGTCGGCGGAACAATCCGATGAAGTGCTGGATCTCCGCGACGATCATGCCAGTTTCCACTCCGGCTCTCCCTTCGAAGTCAAATCAACGCTGCCACAGGACTAGATCGGCCTCCAGAGGAACGGCAACACCGTCGCAGTGCGGTATCACCCGCGCTGTATAGTCCGCAACCGGGCGGGCTACAGAGACGGCCGCCCTATAAACGTATTCGCCCGATGCGCCCTGCAATTGGCGAACGCGAGCCATCTCCTGCCGCACTGGACCGTCGCCGTTGACACCATCGGAAAAAAGCTCTATTCGCACCGCATTCGGGTCGAGCCCATTGAGAAGGACCT
Organism: Bryobacterales bacterium; assembly: GCA_038322675.1. Taxonomy (GTDB): domain Bacteria; phylum Acidobacteriota; class Terriglobia; order Bryobacterales; family Bryobacteraceae; genus TMP-7. The sequence goes on along the minus strand of JBBQGE010000121.1, from coordinate 9,806 downwards.
GAACCTCAAACACGTGCTGATCACCGCCGGTCTCGGCCTTCATTTCGCCGAAACGCAGCGCGGGCCACTCCTTTTCCAATGCCTGCTGCCAATCCACGATTTGCCTGCCTGCCGCACCCTTACCGGCAGCACGCTCATGGTACGTTGCCGCAGCCGGAAGGTAGTGTTGCTCCGTGTATTCGCGCACCGCGCGGTCCGCGGAAAATCGTGGTGTCAGGCTCGCCATGCTGTTCCGCATCCGAGCCACCCAGGCCGTGGGAATGCCCCGCGCGTCGCGGTCATGAAACTCGGGAATCACCTCCCGTTCGAGCAACTCGTAGAGCGCCCCCGCTTCGGCATCATCCCAGGCCGGGTCGTCATGATGTTCCTGGCCGTCGCCCAACGCCCAGCCCACTTCAGGCGTGTAGGCCTCCGCCCACCAGCCATCCAACTCCGACAGATTGATGCCGCCGTTGACGAGCACCTTCATGCCGCTTGTACCGCAGGCTTCCCACGGGCGCCGGGGCGTGTTGATCCAGACATCCACTCCTTGCACCAGGTGCTCGGTCAAGAGCATGTCGTAATCACTAAGGAAAATGGCATGGGGGCGAACCTCTGGCCGCCGGATGAATTGCATCCACTCCCGAATCAGGGCCTGGCCTGCATGGTCCGCCGGATGCGCCTTGCCGGCGATGATGAGTTGCACGGGACGCTGTGAATTGGCAAGGAGACGAAGCAGTCGCGGCGGGTCGTGCAGCAGCAAGTTCGGTCTCTTGTATGTGGCGAAGCGGCGTGCAAAGCCCAGCGTCAGAGTGTTGGGATCAAATAGATGCTTCGCGGCTTCGACGTCTTCAGGCGGCGCGCCTGCCGCGGCCAGGTCCAACGACAACCGCTCGCGAGCGTACTCGACAAGCGACCTGCTGGCGTCGGTCCTGAATTGCCAGAGCGTTTCGTCCGGGACGTGGCGAATGTCCTGTTCGAGAGTCTTCGTCGTTCCTAACCAGCGGCCCTTTCCACCGCTTTCCGTCCAAAGATCGTCGGCAGGTGCCGAGTCCCAGGTGGGCATGTGAACGCCGTTCGTCACGTGTCCAATCGGAACTTCGTCTTCCGGCCAGCGCGGGAACAGCGGGAGGAACAGATGCCGGCTCACCTTCCCGTGCAAGCGGCTCACCCCATTCGCCGCACCGCTGCCACGCATCGCCAGGTACGCCATATTGAAGGGCTCCGACGAGTCGTCCGGGTTCTGCCGGCCCAGGGCCAACAAGTCGTGAAGTGAAATGCCGAGCTTCTTTTCGGCATACCCCCCAAGGTATTGCTCGATGAGGCCGGGAGCAAAGCGGTCAAAGCCGGCGGCCACCGCCGTGTGTGTGGTGAAGAGATTGCCCGCCCGTGTAACCGCCAGAGCGACTTCGAATGGCTGACCCGTCTCCTCCATGAAGTTGCGGGCGCGTTCCAGGATGGCGAACGCCGCGTGCCCTTCATTCAGGTGACAGACTTCGGGTTGCAACCCGAGGGCGCGGAGCAACCGCCATCCGCCGATTCCGAGTAGCATTTCCTGTTTGAGGCGCAACTCCGGCCCGCCCCCATAGAGCTCACTGGTAATGCCCCGATGAGCGGGGAAGTTCGCCGCGTCATTGCTGTCCAGCAGGTACAGCTTCACTCTGCCGACCTGGACCTGCCAGGCGCGCAGCCAGACGGAGTATCCAGGCAACGCGATCTCCAACCGAAGCCACTCCCCGTTTGGCTGGCGCAACGGCGTGATCGGCAACTGGCCGGGATCGTTATACGGGTAGAGGGCCTCTTGCTCACCGTTCTTGTCGATTATCTGGCGAAAATAGCCCCGCTGGTAGAGCAGTCCCACCCCGGCCACTGGCACGCCGAGATCGCTGGCGGCCTTGAGTTGATCGCCGGCTACATTCCCAAGTCCGCCCGAGTAGATGGGTAACGCTTCGCTCAGCATGAATTCCATGCTGAAATACGCTGCGCAGGTCAGTGGAGCGCCCGAATGAATCCGCTGAAACCACGCGGGTGCTTCCGCCGCTTGCCGGCTGGCTTCCACCAGGGCATCTACGTTCTTGCGGAAAACGGGATCGGCCAACACGCGTTCGATCTTGTCGCGAGAAGCCGTCTGCAGAACGACCCAGGGGTTATGCGTGATCTTCCACAGTCTGGGATCAAGCCTTCGCCACACTTCGTCGGTGGCATGATTCCACGACCAATGCAGGTCTAAGGCGAGTTCCGCCAGTGAATCGAATCCCTCGATTTCGGTGGGTAGGAGGTGGTAGATGGGGTGGCTGGCACGGACTTCTTTGTTCATTATTGATCTCTCCGATCCCCGTGGAAGATTACTGTCCAACGCCGGGGAACAAGTTCTCGCATCCCACACAGCAGCGACGAGGCAACGACGCTCTCAGCAATGAACCGTATTCTCACACGCACGCCGGCTGCGGCATGCTTGGCGAGTTCCCCCAGCAGCTCAGGAACCTCAACCTTGGCGTTTAGAATTTCATGACGAGTGACATTCGAGCCGTACATAGCTATGTCTCCGCTCTTGCCGGCCTGCACGACGGCGCCTTTCCCGGCTCCAGTATTCTGCCGCATTTTCGTTAATTCCTACTGTGCCGGACCGTTCAGCACGCCCTTAAGCGCATTCATCGCTTTGCCGAATTTCTCCCAGTCCCCCTGCTGCATTGCTTTCTGGGCGTCATCGAACAGCGTCCTCGCCTGGCCCGAGTCCGGTTGGCGGCGGATTGTCTGGGCAGTACTCTGAGGCTGCTGTCCTCCGAAAACCGATTGGATTGCCTCATCGAGGGTAGGCTCCATCGCCATTTTGTCTCCGGAAATTACGATTACGCGTTTGAGTTGAGGGAAGTCTGTGCCTTCCGCCGTGAGGTACACCGGCACCACATATAGGAAGGAATTTTCGATCGGAACGGCTATCAGGTTTCCGCGAATAACTCGCGACCCCTTTTGGTCCCAGAGGGTCAGTTGCTGGGCGATAGTCGTGTTCTGGTCGATCATGGCCTCGATCTGCATCGGGCCGTAGATCAGCTTGTCTTTGGGAAGTTCATAGAAAAGCATTTTCCCGTATTCGGGGAAATCACATCGCGCGGCCATCCAGGAGATCATGTTGTTTCGCTTCTGAGGCGTGAACGGAGTCATGATGAGATACTCAAGTTGATCGCTTCCTGGGAGTTTCATCAGGATGTAATACGGCTCCATCGGCGCGACCTTGCCCGCGTACTGCTCCTGGGGGAGAACCCAGAGATCCTCGCGGTTATAGTAGACCTGTGGAACCGTCATATGGAATGTTCTGTACTGGTCGGCCTGAATGGAGAAGAGATCCTGCGGATATCGTAGATGCGATTTCAAATCGGCCGAAAGCTGGTTCAGGTCTTTGAAAACACCCGGAAACGCATGCCGGTAAACTGCCAGGACAGGGTCGGTTGAATCCATGACGTAGAACTGAACGGTTCCGTCGTACATGTCCACCACTACCTTCACGGAGTTTCGAATGTAGTTCAGCCCCTGCTCAAAGGCCGCCGCGTGAGGACTCGAGTAGGGAAAGTGATCGGAGGTGGTGTAGGCGTCCTGTATCCAGTACAGTTTGCCCTTGCTCACCACGGCGTAGGGATCCTGGTCGAGGCGCAAGAACGGAGCGATTTGCTGCACGCGCTCTTGCACGCGTCTCCAGATCTGGATCTTGCTCCCCGGCTGAAGATAGGACGTAAATAGTACGTTGACATCGGCCTGAGTCCATGTGAACAAGAGCCGCTTCCACAGGCTGTCCAGCGGGATGCCTCCTGTTCCGGAGTAACTCGTATAGACATTCTGATTCCCCTTGGGGTAGTCAAACTCTTTCACACCCGTCGTGACGATCCGATATCCAGGCATCGACTCGCCGTAGTAGATGGCAGGCTGGTTTATGGTCAGGCCGTATGAGGATTCAGGCGGGATGTTTTCCAGAACATACTCCGGGAAGCCTCCCCCCATGGTTTTCGAGACGAAGCTCATGACCAAACCGTAGCCATGTGTGAACTGCAACTTCTGGTTCACCCAGGTTTGGGCTTGCGCGGGAAGTTCCGGGGAAAGCTCGCGCGTCGATAGCATCACCTGGTGATACCCGTCCGCCAGGTGGTAACGGTCCACATCAACCCCGTAAAACTGGTAATAGAGGCGTATTTCCTGGGCTTGCTTGTACATCTGAAGTAAAGGTCGATAATCCCAGAGACGGATGTTCTGAATCGTGTCTTGATTTCTCGCAATCACCTCGGGCGTCAGGTCTGCCAGCGCCGGGTACGACGTTTCCTGGATCTGGTCGAGGTTGTAGGCCTTCCGGGTGAACGCTATGTTGTTCCTGAGATACGGAGTTTCGCGGGCAAGCTCGTTCGGCTGCACCATAAACCTCTGAAAGAGGGCTGGCGCCAGCCAAACAACTCCGACATACAAGCCAATGTAGATTCCGGATGCAATCACTACCGCCCTGAATCGCGGGCGGAAGAGGTTGAGGACTAGCAGCGCGCATAGCGCCACCGCGGCGCTTGTCATGATCCAGTAGGCGATCCTGGTTACATGATCCGCCGTGTAGCCGGCTCCGTAAACCACTCCCTGGGTGGAGTAGAGAAGTTCATAGTGGTCCAGATAGAACCCCCATCCCCAACTGGCGACCAGGACGAAGAACAGGATGGACAGGTGTCGAACGGACTTCGCGCTTGGGCGCACTATCTGTCCGCTGCGGCTCAACTGCGGTAACACTAAGTACGCAAATAAGACGGCCAGGAGCGTGATCAGCGCCAGTGAGGTCAGGCTACTCTGCAAAAGCTCATAGAAGGGGAGACGAAAAACATAAAACCCGGCGTCAACTCCGAAGAGAGGATCGGACAACCCAAAGGATTCGCCATAACGAAAGCGGAGATACGTATCCCATTGCGTATAGAAGATGGCGGCAAAGATGAGGGCAGTGGCGGCAGCGATCAACGCCATGGCCGCTTTCAAGACCGCAGGAGAGATCCGGACGCTGATTTGCGAAGCAACAGCCGGCTCGCTTGTCGAACTAGCCGCGCGAAGAATGACTTCTCTTCCCGGCACAAGGCGAAAATTGATCCAAAGGTACAGAAACGCGACGGCGAAAGCCGCGCAAGACAGCCCCCACTGCAGGGATAGGAGTGTCCAAAAGACGCCGTTATAGCCGAGTTCTCGCATCCACAGCCCCTTCTGTATCAAGCTGGAGATGAGCACCAGGAGAGCGATGGCTAAGACCACTGCCACAATAATGAACTTCAGCGGACGCCATCGCCGGACGATGCGGTGATTTCCGGCGACTATACCCGATCCGCCGGCCGGCGGACTTGGCTGCTCGATCTGTGTTAGTTCTTCCATTGCTCTACCACTTTCCCCTGGATGCTAAATGCCGGCCAATAACCACGGCTGGTCTAACTGGACCACTCACAGTGACGTCCCGGCCGTACGAGGGGGCGGTGTGACAAGATTTCCCGCGGAGACAACTGCGCGCTGCGCGCTCCGCTTCTCGAGACATCCCGCGTCGACGCCGCAGGCTGGTATCGGCGACGCAGATTCCCGGTGATCGATTGCTCTTGCGGCAATCGACGTTTGGGTCGCCGTTGTCGCCCGGCGCTGAGCCCGTTTGAAAGAGCGCATGTAGAGTCGGGCTGTGTTGCTCCAAACCATTTCGCGGCCCAACTTGTGGGCGTTTGCGCACATGGCGTTGCGGCGGGTTCCATCGCGCAGCAACCCGATCGCTTCGCGCGCGATCGCGATCGGGTCTCCGAACGGCACGAGTACGCCACGTTGGTCCCTCAGCAATTCGGCAGCGTGCCAGTAGGGCGTCGAAATCACAGCCTTACCCGCGCCAAACGCATACGCCAAGGTTCCCGACGTAATCTGACTTTCATCGAGATAAGGTGTGATGTAAAGGTCCGCCGCGCCAATGAACTCGGTCAGTTCCTTAAGCTCCACGAAGCGGTTATGGAAGATGACGTTGTTCTCGACTTGGTGTTGTTTCACGAGGCTTTCGAGATGAAGCCGGTATGCCTCGCCGTGGGCGCGCAACTCGTGGGGGTGCGTGGCGCCCAGCAAGATATAGACGACGTCGGGGAACTCCGTTACGATAGCCGGGAGCGCATTGATGACGTTCTCAATCCCCTTGTTCGGCGAAAGCAGCCCAAACGTCAGCAATACCGATCTTCCGCGCACACTAAACCGGCCCTTGTAGTAATCCGGGGCGACGAATGGTACGTCGGGAATACCATGCGGGACGAGATCGATCCTGGCCGGTGGAGCTTGGTAAACCTCCTGGAGGATCGTTCGTCCGCGCTCTGTCATGACGACTAGCCGAGTTGAGCGCGTGATCAATTCCTGCATCATGCGCCGCTGGAAGGCGTCGGGCTTGAGCAGAACCGTATGGAGCGTGGTGACGACCGGAGCCTGCAATTCGCCCAGGAGTGCCAGCAAGTGGCTGCCGGCCGGCCCTCCGAATATTCCGAACTCATGCTGGACGGAGACAATATCCACGTTGCTGGAGTTGAGGAACCTGGCGGCCCGCCGGTACGAATCCAGACTCTGCTCCTCAATCTCGAAGCGCACCACATCCGGGTATTGATAGCTCCCCGCCAAGTCATTGATCGCTACCGCGAAACATTGTTTTGTAGGGTGCTCCGATGCCACCGCCTCAAGCAGGTCGGAGGTGAACGTGGCAATGCCGCATTTGCGCGGCAGGTAGTTGCCTACAAATGCGACGGTTCGAATGCTGGACTTAGTTTCCAAGGTGTCCCCTCAGTTCCCGCTACTCGACATGCCATCGCGGCGGGCGGTTTAAGAACGACGCACGCGCTAGCCAGAGAACCGGTGAAAAGCTCGGGGGTCTGGTCCTGATCACGGGCGGCAGCCTCCTCGCACTGGATACAACGCCGGGCCCACGGCACCGCCCCGAGGCGTTTCAGGCTGATCGCACATTCGCACTGGATGCAGGTTCCGAAGCTGCCGTCGTGAATTCGTCCTAATGCGGCCTTCACTTCGCGCAGCAACTGGAACTCACGGTTCAGGTTTCCGATCGCCAAATCTCGCTCGGACCCGAACTGAATCTCGTCCATTTGATCCGAGCTCTTTTCGATGGCAACGTGTTCCCGTCTTCCCAGTGCCTGGGCCAGATCCGCCTCTTTTGCCTCGAGGATTTGTTGGAATCCGCACTTCTCGGGGTCTGCGGTCTTCATCGCGTTACTCCTCTCTGCCGGACGAGAATGGTACTGTGCACGAGTTGGTCCAAAGGTAAGCCCGGAGATTTGAAAGTTAAGGTCGCTAAGCGGGCAACGCCCCCTCGACCATATCCGGTCACGCGACCAAATATCGTCAAACGGCCCACGCCATGCGACCGGAGATCGTAGCGGAATCCGTTGTTGTAGCGAGTGACGCAGGTCCAAGGCGAGTTCCGCCAGCGAATCGAATCCCTCGATTTCGGTCGGTACGAGATCGTATGTGGGCGTGGGTGACGCGCGTGGTCTTTGCTCACAATTTCTTCCGCGCCGGTGGAGTATCACCAATGATCGTTCGTGATTCCTCCGGCGTCGGGGCGGTTCTGATTGTCCCTGCGGTTCGATTCCCGCTCGCCTCTAGCGGCGATTGACAGCTATCGAACGGACTTGACCGTTGGCTAGGTTGACGGAGCACGAGAATTGGAAACGGGCGTTGCGCCCCCGCCCCTGCCGCGCCGTCGCCAAGCCATTCACAAAATCATTTCGGCCTGGATTGTTGTCCGGTACGACTTTGCGGAAAGTGACGTTTCGAAAGCCATCACGCTGGATTCGCTCGGAGGCCGCTGCCTGGCATACCCGGATAGCCTGTGCTGCGCCGGCTGCATTCCACTTCCCACGTTCGTCGTAGTACCTACGATCGCGGTTCGCGTCATCGCCGCGGACCTCACCAGGAACACTGGAGCCCGGGCGATCACCGGAATCAGGTCCATGCCACCCGCGCGTATCCTGGCTATTCCATTGGCCTCCGCTCGATCCACGCCATTCGAGATCGACGGTATAACCTTCTCGACCACCTTGAGGGTCGTCGATCCGAAAGACAATCCGTCCCCCGTTCTGACGCGGATCCTGTAGGAGCTGAACGCTGCCTCTCCCATCGATTCCGCGGAATCTGAAGTCCTGCGGATTGGCGGGCATCCGTCCATTGCACACGAAACGGCGCCATACTGCCCGTTGTCCGGACAGATTCCGCATCCGGCCTACATCGCCTTGTACTTCAACTTCGGCGGATCCGTCGACGTTTACTTCGATCGTGCACTTTCCGTCCACTGCATTTCCGGTGATGTTTGCGCGCCGCGTCACTTGCTGGGCGGTCCCTGAAACTGTACAAACAAACGAGGCGAGCAACGTTAGATATAACTTACACATAGATTCCTACCTTTCTATTCCCACGCACCTGTTGCGACCGCTCTGCTAGTGCACGGTTGGCACCATCTCTGGTTGCTCAGCGAGAGGCGATGCGGGGAGAGCGGTTCTGGGAGGGTTCTGTAACTGTTTAGGGTTGTGGCGCCGGCAGAAGGGCGAAGCCGCCTCAGCAACTGCAGGTTTTACGTCCAATAGTGCAGATAGTGCAGAATTTTCCTTGCGGTATCCGCCAGACCTGCGCCTCCGGCGCCAATCCCGGTTACTTCGGCCTCGAAAGCGGCCGGCGTTCTTCATCGGACAAGAACCACAGCATGACTCAGGCTGACCATCCACGGTCATGTGACCATCCACGGTCTCGCGCTGAAAGGTGCTGTTCGTCATATCGTAGTTCCCGGCAAATCCAGCAGTTTGAGCCGGACAAAGCTACGAGGCGCCATCAGCGAGCCGTCAAAGAGCCGTCTGCGTGCCGATCCCGGCAATGACCACTGGTTCCAGTTCACATGTGCGATACCCGCCCGCATCGGTTGGCGCTGCGCGTGCCCTTGTATATTGTTGCTGGATTTACAGAGCGAATCCAAATTCTAAAGGAGATACGTAATGTCTGAACGAACCGCAGTGGTGGCTGTCTATAGTACGCACATCGAAGCAGAAGGCGCCGTAAAGGAACTTCAGCGCTCCGGAGTCGACATGCGCACCTTGTCCATCGTGGGCAAGGATTCCCACACCGATGAACACGTGGTGGGTTACTACAACACCGGCGACCGGATGAAGTACTGGGGCAAGACCGGCGCCTTCTGGGGAGGCTTCTGGGGTTTGCTGTTCGGGTCAGCCTTCTTTGCCATTCCTGGCATCGGTCCAGTTCTCGTGGCGGGCCCGTTGGTTGCCTGGATCGTGGGAGCCCTGGAAGGCGCTGTGGTAGTGGGCGGGTTTAGCGCCATAGGTGCCGGGCTTTATGGCATGGGCATTCCGAAGGACAGCGTCGTTCAGTACGAAGCGGCACTCAAGACTGACAAGTTCTTGCTGATGGTGCATGGCACGGCGGCGGAAGTCGAAAAGGCGAGAGACATCATCGAGAGCACGCGGCCTGTCACGATGGCGCTACACGCGGCAGAGGTAGTGGCAACTGCCACAAAATAGCGCCCCTGACCTGTAGATTGTTGAGATACCGAAACCGGAGTGAACAATTGCCTGGGAGGGCACCACCAATGCTGACGAAGGCAACGTACCTGAAAGGCCTTGTGATCCGAGCCACGGACGGCGAGCTCGGAACTGTGGATCAACTCTACTTTGACGATGAAACATGGGCCAGTCGCGACCTTACGGTAGACACCGGCGGCTGGCTCGGAGGCCGAAAAGTGCTGGTCTCGCCACTCGCCATCCTTCAGGCGCACTGGCAGGCCTGACGTCTGGATGTGA
>JBBQGE010000120.1:0-17194 GCA_038322675.1 Bryobacterales bacterium | reverse complement strand
ATCTCCGAAATGTTCGAGCATGCGGATGAGTTTGACCTGATCCACAGCCATTACGATTTCATGGCCCTGTGTTATACGAGACTGGTGAACACACCCGTCCTGACCACGATCCACGGTTTCTCGTCGCCCAGGATCATGCCTGTCTACGAGAAGTATCGTGACGGCTACTTCGTCTCCATCAGCGACTCCGATCGCGCCCCGCGGCTGAACTATCTGGCCACCGTCTATAACGGAATCGATCTCTCGTTGTACCCGCTCCAGGAATCGGCGGGCGATGATCTGATATTCCTCGGGCGGATTCACCCGGACAAGGGTGTCCACCTCGCCATCGAAGTCGCCCACCGGAGCGGCTTGCCGCTGCTGATCGCAGGCATCATCCAGGATCGGAAATATTTTCAGGAAGAGGTGGAACCGCACTTGGATGCGAACATCCGCTACGTCGGACCCGTTGACGTGGAGGGCAAGAATGCCTTGTTCGCGCGAGCGCGAGCGGTGCTGCACCTGAACACGATTCCGGAGCGATTCGGACTCGTCCTTGCGGAAGCGAATGCAGCCGGCGTGCCGGTGATCGCCATGGACCTCGGCTCCTGCCGAGAGGTGATCGAAGACGGCCAAACGGGATTCCTGGTGAATACGATCGACGAAGCCGTGCGGGCAGTGGAGCGCGTTTCCGGCATCGATCGCCGCGCCTGCCGCCAACGCGTGCAGTGCCGGTTCTCTGTGGAGACGATGGTGCTGGCGTATGAACGGGTTTATCAAACGATTTTCGAACTGGAGGCAAAGAGGCCAGTATGAAGCCGGACATCATCAGACGATACGCTCATAATCCCATCCTGACCAAGGCGCAGATTCCCTATCCGGTGGAAACGGTCCATAACGCGGCGGTAGTGAAACACGGGAACGAATACATCATGCTGTTCCGTTCCCATCTGCGCACAGGACGGTCCATCATCGGCCTGGCGCGCAGTTTCGATGGGTTCCACTTCACTGCCGCCCCGGAGCCCTTTCTGGTTCCAACGCGCGACGAACCCTTTGCCGCCTATGAAGAGTTCGGCGTCGAGGATCCACGCTTGACCCTGCTGGATGGCGAGTACCTCATCACCTACAGCGCCTATTCGCGAAATGGGGTCCGGATCGCACTCGCAAAGACTCTGGACTTCATGCAGGTTGAAAGGGTGGCTCTCATCACGGAGGCGGACTATCGGAATGTGGTGATCTTTCCGGAGAAGTTCGATGGCCTCTACGCCCGGCTCGACCGCCCCCATTCGGAAATCGCGCCTTGGTCCATCTGGATTTCGTATTCTCCCGATCTACGGTTTTGGGGACAATCACAACTCATCATGAGGCCCGTGCCTTATCATTGGGACGAAATGAAGATCGGTCCCGGCGCTCCGCCGATCAAGACGGACGAGGGCTGGCTCTCCATCTACCACGGTGTTTTTCAAACCATGGATGGATCGGTGTATCGCTTGGGGGTTGCTCTTCACGACCTTCACGATCCCGCTAAGATCATCGGGGTTGGCGACTCGTGGATTCTGCAGCCCGAAGATCCATGGGAACTCACCGGCTATGTCCACAACGTCGTGTTCACCTGCGGAGCGGTTGCCGAGTCCGATGGAACCGTGAAGATCTACTGGGGCGGCGCGGATACAGTGATGTGCGTGGGCGAAGCGAACATCTCCGATTTGGTCGCGTTATGCCTGAATCACGGCCGAGCCGCAATCTGACCGCCGGTCCAGCCGAGCCGCTGCAAAGGCTTTCCAATAGCCTGGACACATCGGCGCCGTGATGACCGGTGCACCCCGGACCCTTCAGTAGAATGGCTGAGGGTGGTGCTGCGCGGGCAATGATGATCCGGCTATCCTACAACCTTTCGGAGCAGACGCCGTTCTATCGGTCGCTCCCCAAGCCGAAGTTGAATCAGCTATACGACCTGGCGAAGGGCGACACGTGCAACTCGTTCTATCTGACCACGAGCAATCACGCCGGAACCCATGTCGACGCTCCGCGGCACTTCTCGCCCACCGGACGCGCCATCACGGACTACGAGATCGCGGAACTGATCTTCGATTGCCCCGCCCTGGTAGACGTGGCCGCACGCGACCGCGAGTTGATCGAAGAACGCCACCTCGCGGCGGTTGCCTCCGGAGTGCCGGAATCGACCGACCTGCTCATGATCCGCACCGGCTTCGGCCGGCACCGGTCCGACGAACAGCGCTACATGGAAGATGGTCCCGGCTTCGGCCCGCGTGGCGCCGAATACCTGATGGCGCGCTTCCCGAAGTTGCGCGCGCTGGCCATGGACTTCGCATCCGTCTCCGCTTCGGCACATGAAGAAGCGGGCGCCGAGGCGCATCGCGTCTTCCTGGGATGCGGCGCCTATGCCGAGCGGCCCATACTACTGATAGAAGACGCCCGCTTGCCCGCAGATCTGCCGCCGCTGCGGCGCGTGTTCGTAATCCCGTGGATGTTCGACGGGTTGGACAGCGCTCCGTGCACGATGTTCGCAGAGACTGGCTCCCATGCCTGAAGCACCGCAAATTGCCTACGACCTCGCGGGCGTGGACTTTGACACGCCCGGGAAACGCCACTACCAGTTGGCATTCCATCTCGATTCCGCCTGGGGTTACTCGCTGGTGCCGCTGACCGTAGTGCGCGGCATGGCGGGCGATGGACCCGGCGTCGCCGCCTTCGGCGGCACCCACGGCAACGAGTACGAAGGTCAGATCGCGGTGAAACGGCTCTGCCACGACCTCGACCCGCGGACGCTCTCGGGGCTGGCGATCCTGATGCCGCAATTGAGCGAAAGCGCCTGCCGCGCCGGCACTCGCCTCTCACCGCTCGACGGTGTGAACATGAACCGCGCGTTTCCCGGCAGTGAGCGCGGCAGCATCTCCTATCGCATCGCCGGCTTCGTGAAGACGAAGGTCTTCCCGCGCGTTCGTGTTGTGATCGATATTCACGCAGGCGGGAGGGAGGCCGTTTTTCCACTGTGCACATCGTTCCACCGGCTGCCGGACGCCGCGCAGTTTGCCGAGATCGCCCGTGCGGCCAGGCTGTTCGACACGCCGTTTCTGTACGTCTATTCAAGGCAGATGGGATCGGGCCTGCTCACCGACGAAGCCGAAGACGAAGGTAAGATTGCCATCGGCGGCGAGTTCGGCTCGGGCGAGGGCGTCAACGCCGCGGGCGTGGAGCACGCATATCAGGGCTCGCTGAACGTGATGCGGCACTACGGGCTTTTGCCGGACCCGGTACGCTCCATTGCCCCCGAAAAACGCAAGCAGAGGCTGATTCAGGCGCCCGATCTCACCGACTACCGGCCGTGTCCTCGAGATGGCATCTGGGAGCCGCTGCACATGCCCGGGGCTGACGTAGCCGAAGGAGAGTTGATCGGCAGGCTGCACGATTTTTCCGACCACACTACGGCGCCGCTCGAGATCCGTGCGCACCGCCCGGGCGTGCTCATCGCGCGCTACTCGGCGGCCGTGTGCCCCAAGGGTCTCACGCTGTTTGTCATCGGCGAGGAGACGGAGTTTCCCGAATGAAGATCTCGAAGGTCGAGGTGTTCGTCCTGAAGTCGCCCGGCCTGTACCGTTCGCCGGACGCCGACGAAGAAGCAGTGGGCCCCACGTACATGGGCCTGGTCAAGGTGACCACCGACTCCGGCATCACCGGCTACTCCGACATGGAGACCTCAGCCCCGGTAGCCAAGGCCGTGGTGGAAGCGCCGCAGTGGAGCGAACCTGGCATGGAATGCTTCGAAGGGCTGGCATCCCTGCTGGCGGGCGAGAATCCGCTCGAAGTGGAGCGCCTCTGGTACAAGATGTACCGCGGCTCCATCTATTACGGCCGCCGGGGCGTGGCGATTCAGGCGCTCTCGGCCATCGACATCGCGCTTTGGGACATCTGCGGCAAGTTCTACGGCCAGCCGGTTTCGGTTCTGCTCGGCGGCCGGTGGCGCGAGCGGATCCGGGCATACGCGAGTACGCTTTTTCGACCGCGGCCGGCCGGGATGCGCACCGCCGCGCAGCGGTACCTCGATCGAGGATTCACCGCGGTCAAGTTCGGGTGGGGCGTGTTCGGCGAGGATCCGCGGCTCGATGTCGAACTCGTGGAGGCCGCGCGACTCGCGTTGGGCGACTGCAACGATTTACTGATCGACACCGGCTGGTTCGTCGAGCGGACGCCGAAACAGGCGATCCATACGATCCGTGCGATGGAACCCTACCGCCCTTACTTCGTCGAAGAGATTCTCCACCCTGAAGACTACGACGGCTATCGACGGGTTGCCGAAGCGGTGGAAACGCCGATCGCCTGCGGCGAGCAGGAGGCCACCGAGTGGGGATTTCGCGAGCTGATTGAGCGCGCCCGCGTCGATATCCTGCAGCCGGATCTTACGCGCTGTGGCGGCCTCACCGTTGGCCGGAAGATCGTGCACATGGCTGAGCGAGCCAACGTTGCGGTGATTCCGCATTCCTGGTCGACGGACCTGCTCACCGCGGCGTCACTGCATCTCAACGCGTTCCAGCGGCGCGCATCGCTCATCGAGTTCAGCACCGCCAGCGGTCCGCTGAGCCGCACGCTGTGCAAAGAGCCGCTGGAACTGGAGGACGGCTTTCTGCGCGTGCCCGAGGGCCCGGGCCTGGGCGTCGAGGTGGATGAGAAAACCGTCGAGCGTTACCGCATCTTGTAGAACCAGAGCTCCACACCATACGGCTCGAGGGTGGTTTCGCTCTGCGCCTGTCCGGGTGCCATCGTCACCGGCGCCTCGAACTTCAACTTGGCGGTCTCGTCGGTCCTGACTGTACGCGCGTCGAGTTTGACCCGTTCGACTTTCGTGCTTGCGGTGAGACCGCGAAGCTCCACCTTGACGCGGACCGGCTGGTTCGAGAAGTTCCACATCAATACGCTGGTGTCGCGATACTCGGGATTGTACGCCGCCAGCGCGTGCACGCCGGTGGACTCCACCTCGAGCCGCTCGCCGGTGACCCGCGAAAGCAGTTTGAAGGCGAAATAGGCCGGCCGCACTTCGTCCTGAAAGTCGAACAAGCCATCGTATTGCGGCATCCGGTTCCACCATCCGGCCATGAACGCAACGCCGCCGGGCGACATGAAGCGAGCGAATGTGGCGGGCTCGACGTGGTAGTCGCGGATGTGGTAGTAGCAGGAGTAATCCAGGCCGCCTTCGAGGAAGTTCCAGATGGTCTCCAGGATGAAGGCGGGCTGGATCACCAGGTTCTCCGGATCCGGCTTCATCAGCGCGATGTTCCACTCGTCGAGGAAGGTCTCGACTTTGAGAGCCGGGCGCGCAGCAAGCATCTTCTTTACACTGTCGATGCTGCGCCGCAAATCGAGTGGATCGGTGGTGTAGCCGTGCCAGGAGACGAAATCCAGCGGGGCGTTGCCTCGGGCGCAGAAGTCGAGCAACGCCGGCAGAATCGGCGACTTCCAGCCGGCCAGCGCCGGACCACCGACCTTGGCCGCAGGGTCGGCGCGACGAATCGCTGCGACGGTCCGCTTGTAATAAATGTTGTAGCTCTCCGGCTTGAAACGGTACGGACATCCGCCGTCCTCGCCGATGTCGGGTTCGTTGGCGATCTCCCAATACTGGATGCCCGAGCCGCGCTCTTTGTAGTGCCGGACCAAAGCCTCGATGAGACGCTCCCACTCGCCCCAGTCGTTCGGCTCAACGATGTCCTGATCGATTTTGGGGAAGAGCACCGTCGGCTTGAAATCGATGTTCATGAGCGGCTTTGCACCGGTGCTGAGAATCAGGTCCACTGAGCGGTCAAGCGTCTCGAAGTGGTATTGCCCGCGCGATGGAAGCAAGTCGAAGTATTCCTGAATGAAGAGCCGAACGATCTTCGGCCGGAGCGCGCGAATCTCGGCCGAACGGCTTTCCCACATCGGCAACTCAGAGAGTCCGCCCTGGCCGAGCGCCATGCGGCCCATGTCCAGCGGACCGGCGGATCGATCGGTGGCGACCGTTACGGTGGCGGTTCGCGGCTGCGCGGCGGCGGCCAGCGCCAGGCTCACTATTGCGATGGCGAGTCTCATCAGTCGATCCCCAGAAGCGACAGGGTGTCGCGGTGAATCATGTCTTCAATGGCCTTCTCGGGAATACGCGGCAGATTCGTGTTCTCCGTCATTCGATTGACGGCGCGCAGGGCATCGACGGTCTGCTGCGGCGTGGTGAAGGGATAGTCGGAGCCGAGCAGCAGGCGATCGAGCACGCCGTATTCCATGGCCGCGACCAGCGCGTTGTAGAACTGCCAGGGCCGGTAGAACAGCGCGGAGATGTCGGCATACATGTTGCGGTTCTTGCGGATGAGGACGAGGGTTTCGTTAATCCACGGGTGGCCGAGATGAGCGATGACCGTAATCAGCCGTGGAAACTCGAGCGCGAGCGGTTGCAACTGGACAGGGTTGGCGATCTCGAGCGAGACGTCGGCGCAGAAGGTCGTTCCCTGGTGGATCAGCAGTGGAATACGCAGCTCTTCGGCCCGCTTCATGACTCGGCGGAAGCGGGAGTCGCCCGGCGCCACGTTCTGATAGATCGGACCCATCTTGAGGCCGCGCAGCTTCAGCGTCTGGGCCGCGTGATCGAGTTGCTCGCAAGCGTCGGGATCCTGCGGATCGACCGAGCAGAAGCCGATCAGCTTGTCCGGATGCCGGGCCACGTAGGCGGCCACATACTCGTTCGGCACCAGCACTCCGACGTGCCTCGCGCGGAAGCCGAGCACGACAGCGCGATCAACCGGCTCCATCGCCTCCCAGTGGGCATCGAGATCGACATGGATGTCCTTGTAGGCATCGCCGGCGGTAGCCTTGGCGTCGGCGATGAAGCGCTCGCCGATGTGGCAAGGGCACTCCCAAACGTGCGTGTGGACGTCCACGATCATCACAGGACTCCGTACTTGTCGTAGACCTCGCGCAGCAGTGCTCCCCTGAACAACTCCTCGCGGCTGTGGTTTTCGCGCGTAACCTTCTCGGTGGCCAGTCGCACCACGTCGGTGACCACGGCCGAGGGAACGGCCACGACACCGTCGAAGTCGGCCACCACCAGATCGCCCGGCGTCACCAGCACGCCTTGGCATTCTACCGGGATGTTGTAATCGACGACGATCCCGCGTCCCTTGGAGTCGACCGGCTTGATACCGGTGGCGAACACGGGAAAGCCCAACGCGAGGATCTTCTTCACGTCGCGGACGAATCCGTCGATCACCGCGCCGCGGGCTCCACGACTTTGTGCCGCCGTGGACAGCAACTCGCCCCAGGGAGCGTTACGCCTGGAGTTCCCAGTAGCGACCACGGCAATCTCGCCGGCGAGCAGGCTGTCCACCGCCTCGATCTCTATCTCGTAGGGGTTCTCCGAAACGTGATAGACGTCCATGCAGAGGATGGTCCTCGCCCAACCGGCGAAGACCATGTCCGGCGACAGAGGCCGGATCGTCTCATGCATCGCCTGCTGGCGAAATCCTAATTCGTCCAGTGCGTCGGCCAGCACGGCCGTGTAGAGATTGCGCTCGACGTGGTCGAAGAGTTCCAGATCGGCCGTTTCGAGGCGCTTGCCCGTTGCTCTTCCATTTGCCTGACTTCCCATTTCCAACTGAAGCCTCCTTCCTCACTACGCGACGCTCAGCATCACGAGCGACAAGATTCCCAGCGCGATTCCGCAATAACCATACGTGCCGACTCTTTCGTGGAACAGGAACAAACCAGCCGCTGCCACCAGGAACAGCGAGCCTCCGGTGGTGAGCGGAAATGCGATATGGCCGGGAACGCCGTTTTCGAGCGCCATGGCGGTGAAACTCTGGCCTGCCAGACTGCAGCCTCCCATGGCCGCGCCCAGCAATACCTCACGCCGGTTCACGCCGCTTCGACTCAGAACGAGCGCCGCGGCAGCAAATACCAAGCCGCCCAGATACCACCAGAACAGGTATTGAGGCGTATATTTTCCGAGGCCGCGCTCCGCCAGAACCTTGAGCCCAAACGGCCCGATTCCGTTCGCGACGAACGAGACCAGCATCAATCGAAACCACACCCCTGTCTCACGCATGCCGCCGCTCCGCGTCGCGCTTGTCTTTCCAGAGCAGCGCCATGGAAACGGGGATCAACGTCAGAGCGACACCGCGCTTCCATCCAACCGGCTCACTGTAGATCAGGATCGAGGCCAGCGTCGGCAACCCCGAGGAAAGGTTGATTGCCAGCCAACTGGTGGCGATGTCGCCGTGCCGGATACCCGCTTGAAAAGCGAGAATCGCGATGGAGGCGCTGACGCCGAACGGCAGTGCGAGCGAGCCGACGTTGGCGGGAGCGTGCAGCGTTCCGGTCCGCAGAAACACCGTGAAGGTGACGAAACACAGAGACCACGCGTACATGAGCGCGTTGATCGAGCTCGGCCGGCACTTGAGCGTGTCGGCCAGCTTGTGACAAATCCCCAGAGCGCCGAAACCGGCCAGCGCCAATACCGCGTATAGGTGACCTGGTGTCATGTTCCCGATTCGCTACCCGGTGCGGTTCCGATTCTTTCAATAGTCGACAACAATGGAATAACTCCTTTCAGCCGGGGCCGCGATGCGCACCTGCTCCTTTGCCGGATCGAAGTCGCTCCACGCCTTGCCGTTTACGGTGACACTCTTCATTCTCGTCTCCGCGGGGTGGCGGAATCGAACCAGTAGCGCCTTGGGCCGCCTGCGGTCCTGCATCCGAATCTCGGCCTCAATCCGCTTGCCGCCGGGTTGGCTCGCGATGGCCATTGAGATATCGCCGAATTTCGTCGGCGCACGGCTCACATCGATCCGCTGGCCCGGCCGGAGCCAGCGCCGCGGCGTGTATCCGGCGAGCAGAAGAGAATCGTCGCCGCGCTCGTAGATCAACATGTTCCGGTAGAGTTCGAACCAGGCGCCGTCCGTCGAAGGCGGCCCAAAGTACTGGCCGTGAGTGAAGCGGTGCTCTACCGGCTCCAGTGCCGATTGGCTGAATCCGCTCGCCATGTAACTGTAGAAGGTCCGGATGACGGCCTTGGCATCGTCGCGCGCCAGATAGACCGTCGCATGCTGGTTGTAGACGGGTTCATTGGCGATGCCCCAACCCCGGTAGAAGAGGTTGTCCTCATTATCGTTCAGCAGCCAGTCCCCCAGGTCGCTGGACGGCGGGACGGCATCGAGCCGCAACAGGTGAACCGGCCCCGTGTCGACGTCGGTTGGATACCAATCGTCGAGAAGCCGGCGAGGCTGGTCCGCATTGGAGGGGACGTAGGGAATCCAGGTGTGGTCACGCAACTGGACCAGCGGCGACCTGGCGCTGGCAGTTCGAAAACCTCGATCCACGGCAGCGGCCAGACGCCGGGCGGCGGCGAGCGCCTCGTCGCTGCGCGGATTGCCGATCTCGTGGAGAGCTTCTCCGAACAGATCCAGGCCGGCGTACATGTAGGCCTGGCTGAAGGCCCAATCGCCATCCCCTGTCAAGTCGTTCAGCGGGCCGAACACCAGACCCTTGAGCGGGCCCTCGCGAAGCTCGGCGGCGCGCAATTGGTCCAGGCACCAATCGAGTGCCTTGAGCGATTGCGGCAGCACGCGGTCGAAGGCGGCGCGGTCTCCGGAAAGCAGGAAGTTCTGCGCCGCGGCGTAGAGCATACCGGGCGTGTAGACCACCCAGTTGGCGTATCCGCTGACATGGCCGTTGCGCTCCTGGTTATTTCGATACTGCGCGGCCAGTTCTTCGCCGGCCACGTCCTGGTAACCGCGCAGCCCGTAGATCATGTAGTCAACATAGACGGCCTGGTTCACCGGCCATGGAGTTCCGGTCTGGCTATAGGCGAAATTCGAGTACGGCAGATCGATGTGCGCTTCGGGACCGGCGCCGTGGCGGCGGGGCAGGCGGAGGGCGTGCCACAAGCTGGCGCGATACAGGTCGTTCACCACTTTTTCGGGAACCTGAAACTGAGCGCCCCTGGCGATCCAGCCGTTCCAGAAACTCACGGTCTGGCGGCGAGCGGCTTCATAGTCGAGACGGGCCAGCGTGCCGGCAGCGGCCTCGCCGGCCACCGGCGACGGCAGCTTCACGATCAGCTCTCTCGAGCCCTGGGCGGGAACGTCGAGCGGCAGTGTGAGGTCTACACGATGCATGCCGCGCTCTTCGCCGTCGTTCACACCGGCCCAGACGGGATCGCCGTCGCCGCCATCGACTTCGAGCAGGATCTGGCCGAAGGTGGAATTGGAAACCACGACCCGCGAGCCGTTGCGGGCGACGTTCAGATCGACGCTCAGGGAAGGATCCAGCCAGCGGCGATGGCTCAAGGTGACGGGTACGCGGCGGGCGCGGCCGTCGAGCGAGGAGACGCGCAGCCGCTCCATCAGGACCATGGGGATGTCTCCGCGGCGCTCCTTCGGCGGTCCGTCGAGGGGATAGGCGAACTGCTCGAGGTCGTAGCGGACGCCGTCACGCTCGATGACGGTGGTCACCAGCGGCAGCCCGTCGTCGAGGCTCTGCCGCTTCCACGCGCCGATGATGCCCTGCTCGATATCGCCGAAGCCGAACCACAGGCGGAAGCGATCGGCATTGCCGAGGTCGTTGCGCACGCCGCCGCCTCTATCGACACCGAACTTACGGAGCGAGCTGTCCCAAGACAGGCAGATGATATGGCCGGGCGGAGGCTGCCGGGGGTGCATGTAGGCGGGGCTGCCCATATCTTCCCAGCGCGCGGTGTACTGCTCGTAACTCGCGTCCGGTTCGCGTTCGATCTGGTCGAGGACGCGCCGGCCTTTCCAGGACTCGAGTTCCCGCTGGTGCGCGCCGAATTCGACGAACGGCTCGCCGGCCGTGATGTAGATGTCGAGCGACGGAACCCAGATCGCCCTCTCCCGCCGCAACTGCTCCAACGTGACAGCGAAGCCGGAGGTGCCGTCGGCTCGAGTCCGGACATACAGCCGTGGCGATCCCGGCTCCATGGCCGCGTCGTGGCCCAGTCTCTGGGCGGTATCGGCATCGGCTGCCGCGATGAGGTCGGCCCAGATCACCTCAAGGCGCTGGAGAAAGGAATGGGACACCTCCGGGTAGTCGAGCACGAAGCGCGATCCGTTCGCGGCGCCGTCGATGGGACCGGTCCCGGTCAGCCCTTCGATGCGCATACCGTCGTCCGCGTGGACCTGTACGAGTTCAGTCGCCGCGGCTCTCCCCGTGTGACCCCAGGTGACCCGCACCGGCAGCGTGCCGGCCGTGCCGGGGAGGGCGAACGCGCAGAGCGCAACGAGGATGGAAACAGTGCGTGTCACTACGTCCTGAATTGTATCCGTTGCCGGTGTCGCGGCCAATGGCCGCCGGGCGCACCGATCCAGCTATTGGGAAACTACCTACCGCGCGGTCCAACCGCCGTCCACTGGCAGGGTGACTCCGGTGATGTACGAGGATTCCTCCGAGGCCAGAAACAGCGCCGCCGCAGCCACCTCGCGGGTGGAACCGACGCGCCCGAGAAGGGTCTGGGCGCACTGCCAGTCGTAGTTCGGCTCGCCGGGCTTGGGCGAGATGCGCGTCTGAATCGGCCCCGGACACAGGGAGTTGACCCGGATGTTGTGCTTGCCGAAATCGTAGGCGACGCTCAACGTAAATCCGAGCAGCGCCGCCTTGGCCGCCGTATAGGCGACCGACGTGGGGCAGCCGACCATCGCCTGAATCGAGACGACATTGACGATCGAGCCCGCCTTCTGCCTCAGCATGAACGGCAGCACCTCGCGCGTGCAGTTGTTTGTCCCCATCAACTGCACCGCCAGGCAGCGCTCCCACTCCTCGCCGGTGGCTTCCAGCACGTCGTGAAATGGGCCGAGGTATGCCGCGTTATTGCACAACACGTCGATGCGTCCCGTCCACTGAGCGGCCATTTGCGCGGCGGCGGCCACGTCGGATTTCGACGAGACATCCGCCCGGGCGAACTCCGCCTTCAGGCCGCTCGCCCGCAGCGCCGCCGCCGCTTCGAGTCCCGCCGTTTCATCCACGTCCACCAGCAGTACGAGCGCGCCTTCCTCGGCGAATCGCTCGGCGATCGCCCGGCCGATGCCGTGCGCCGCACCGGTGACAATCGCGGTCTGGTCCTTCAAGCGCATGGCTCATTATCACCCGAGGCTGCGAGACGCCGGCACCGGAATCCAGGCAATAGGAATCTTGTGCCGTTCAGGCGAGCGAACCGGCGCCAAGACGCCGCGACATATCGAACGCTGCCTCCTGAACCAGGGATCCGAGCCGCGGGATGTCCTCTACCGCGATCTGTTCCAGAGTGCCGACGATGCTGACCGCGGCTTCCACCTCGCCGGAGGCACCGGTAACCGGCGCGCCGACGCACCGGAAGCCCAGTTCCTCCTCTTCGTCGTCGACGGAGTAGCCCAACTGCCGCACGCGCAGCAATTCCTGCCTGAGCCGCGCCATCGAGGAGATCGTGTGCTCGTTGTGCCGCAGCATCCGGTGCTCCTTCACCAACTGGTCCACCTCGTCTTCGTTCAGCCAGGCGATCAGCGCCTTACCCAGGCTGGTGCAGTGATAGTCGATCCGCTTGCCAATCCAAGTAGCCACCGGCGTGGTGCCGAATGGCTCGACCTTGGCGACCAGCACCGCTTCCTTCCCTTCGAGAATCGCCATGTGCGTGGTCAACCCGGTGCGCTGGGTGAGTTCGCAAAGCACCGGCCCGGCCTTCAGGCGCAGCGTGATGCCTTGCGAGGCCGCGCTGGCCATGCGCACCAGGTTCAACCCCGCTACATAGCGCCCCGACGATTCGAGACGCTGCAGATAACCCAGCCGCTCAAGCGTGATCAGCAGCGTATGGATAGAGCTTTTGGGATAGTCGAGTTGCCGGGTCAGTTGAGAAAACGTCTGACCGTGCCTGGATTTGGCCACCACCTCGAGAAGCCGCAGACCGCGTTCCAGCGCGGGCACGCTCGGTGTCTTCAGAGCAGTCACTTCGCCTCCTTACGATTCCAGCCAGTTGGATTATAACAGGCAGGAACCCGTCGCGATACGCGACTTTCCAGCATGTTGGAAACGGTGGCCCGGCATCGATTGACTTCAAGAAGGCTCGCGCCGATCATTGCCGATAAGGAGTCCCCCAATGCAGAGGAGTTTTGTCGTCTGTTTGTGTATGTTGCTCACCGCCGTCATGGCCTGTGCGCAAATTGGTACAGAGGGAGCATTTTTCGGCACAGTAACCGACGCTTCCGGCGGTTTCGTGCCCGGCGCCGAAGTGGTCGCTGTGCATACGACCACCGGCCTGACCAAGCGGGCGGTGACCGGATCCGACGGCGCTTTCAACATCATGGCCTTGCCTATCGGCACTTACACGATCACCGTCAAGGCCAAGGGCTTCAAGACCTGGGAGACCAGCAACGCGGACCTGACGGTCGGAGACCGGAGCCGCATCACGCCGGTTCTCCAGGTGGGGGAGGTCACCGAATCGGTAACGGTGGCATCGGACACCGAACTGCTGCAGACCGAAAAGAGCAGCACCGAAACGATCGTCCAGATGCAGCAGATCCGCGAACTGCCGCTCGATACACGCAATCCGCTGGCTCTCGTCTCGCTGGTGCCGGGAATGTTCATAGCCGGGATGCAATCCGGCGGCGAGCGCGCCACCTACGTTCAGGGACAGGGGTTGCGCTATCAGAAGACCGCATTCCAACTCGACGGCGTGGTGTCCAACGCACCGATGGACGAAGGCGGCACGGGCATCCCCAATGTCGACACTGTGGCTGAGTTCAGCGTGGAGACCTTGAATTTCGGCGCTGACAAGGGTCGCGACCCGATGCAGGTCATCATCGCCACCAAGGCCGGCACGAACGCGCTGCACGGCACGTTGTGGGAGTTCCTGCAAAACGATGCTTTCAACGCCCGCAACACCTACGCTTCCTCGGTGCCACGCGTGCGCCGCAACCAATTCGGCGGGGCGGTTGGCGGTCCCATTATCCGCAACAAGACCTTCTTCTTCGGCAGCTTCCAGGGCACCGTGGTCCGCAATCAGAGCGTGTGGAACACCCTCGCTGTCACGCCGGCGATGGAGCAGGGGAATTTCTCGGCACTCTCCAAGACGATCGTCGACCCGCTGAACAAGGCGCCGTTTGCCGGCAACATCATCCCCGCCTCGAGGATCTCGGCGGCATCGGCCTACTTTCTGCCCAAGCTCCTGGTGGCGAACTCGCCCGATGGCCGGTTCCGGACCAACGCCGGAACCATGAACAACACCTGGGAGGGCACCGGTCGTATCGATCACCAGATCACGGACGCGCAACGCATCTACGGCCGTTATGTCACCGTTCGACAACCCAGCACCCAACTGGGATACGCGCCGACGGCGGTCACCAACGACACCGTCACCCAGCACAACGTCGCGGTGAACTACAGTTGGACGCTCAGCCCGAATTCGGTGCTAACGCTACTCGGCGGCATGCTGCGCACCATGGAGCAGTACACCAATGACGATCTGGGCAAAGTCAACGACGCCGCTCAGGCCGGCATTCAGGGCTTTCCGACGGCCGGCCGGGAGAAGTGGATCGGGCCGCCGAATATCGGATTCGCCAACGGCTACCGCGGCATCTCCTACTCCGGATGGGGTGTGCCAGGCAGGTTGTACGGCAGCGTCTACAACGCCAAGGCCGACTATCGCCGTTTCGCCGGTGCGCACACTCTCGCGGTGGGATTCGAATACATCGACACCCACACCTACGGCGACCACGGCAGTTGCTGCGTCCGCGGCAGCTTCGGGTTCTACAACCAGTACACCAACGATGGATTCGCCGATTATCTGCTCGGCTACACCTCTTCGAGTTCGCGTAATGCGCCGCTCGCCGATTTCGGCACCGACCGCGCTCCCTACGGCGCCTTCTACGTCAACGACACCTATCGCATCCGGCCCAACCTGACCATCGACGCCGGACTGCGCTTCGAGCGCTGGTGGCCGCGGCACAACCGCTACAACGCCACCAGTACCTGGGATCCGAACCTCAACAAAGTGGTGGCCGCGGTGGACTCCTCGGGTAAGATCAATCTGAACGCGTTTCTGGACACGCCGGGCGTGGCCGCGGCGACAGCCAACGTCTGGGTCACGGCGCCCCAAGCCGGATATCCGGACAGCCTGCTCCAAGGCAGCAACAACTGGGCGCCCCGCATCGGCGTCGTCTATCGCCCCTTCGCCGGCCGCCAAATCGTGGTCCGCGGCGCCTATGGCATCTTCTACAACAGCTTCACCGGCAACCGCTCGGCCTCCTCGGCCGCCAACCCGCCGTTCTGGGGCGTCGAGGGTCTCGGCTTCAGCCTCAGCGAGTTGCAGCCCTGGACTACCGTTTGGAGCGCCGATCCAAACTCCTACGGAATATTCGGCATTTGGGAAGCGGTGGATCCCGCGCTCAAGCCAGCCCGAACTCACGAGTGGAACTTCACCATCCAATCGGCCCTGCCGTGGAACTCAGCGCTGACTCTCAGCTATGTCGGCACCCGGGTGGGTCGCGAAGTCATCTACTACCCGTATAACCAGCCGGTCGTCGGACCGCACGCCGATTTGCAGACGGACCGGCCCAACCCGCTGTTCGGGGACGCCCAGCGCCTGGAGAACCGCGGTCTGAACTGGTATCATGCCTTCCAGACGAAGGTCGAACGCCGCTTCGCCAAAGGCGTCGCCTACACCTTCGCGTATTCCTTCTCGCGTTCGATGGGCTCCGGTTCGAGCGGAGGCGACGAGTACACTACCGTCCTCCCGTACTCTCCGGACTGGTACAATCGCGGCCGCACCGACTTCGATTACCGCCACGTCGAGTCCTCCACCCTGCTTTGGGAATTACCCATTGGGCAGGGCAGGAGAATCGACACCGGCGCCAACCGCCTTGTCGACGCCCTCACCGGTGGCTGGCAGCTCAGCTTCACGCAGACCGGACGCTCCGGCTCACCCCTCAGCATCGGAGGCGGCTATCCAAATCTCGGCAACGGATACGGCTCCCGCGCCGACATCGTGGGCAATCCCTCGGTCAGTAGTCAGAGCCCGGCGATGTGGTTCAACGGGACCGCGTTCTCACGGCCCGCCCTTTACACCTGGGGCAGTTCGCCGCTGGGTGTGGTGGACGGGCCTGGCATGGTCCAGTTCAACACCGCCCTTTCGAAGAAATTCCGAATCACCGAAGGCAAGGACCTACAGTTCCGCTGGGAGTCGTTCAATGCCTTCAATCACGTCAACTACGGCAACCCGAGCACCGACATTACCAGCTCCGACTTCGGACAGATCAGCTACGCCAATACGTCGCGCTACATGCAATTTGCTCTGAAGTTCCTGTTCTGAGCCCCTTTCCGATTCGCGGGCGAAGGTGGTATCATCCTGGCGTTTGAGAAGGCAGGAGGACCACTCGAATTGAACCTTCGCCCGCGAGTTATACGGCTGCTGGCGATTACAGCCGCCGCAGTCATCCACTCCACCATGGCGGCGCAGAGCGGAGCGATCCGCGCTGCCGCCGTCAAAGTGGATGTCACGTCATCGGGATCCAAGTGGCTGGCCGGCTACCCGGCGCGCCAGTCCAACGGCGTTCACGACCACATCTTCCACCGCGTGGCTGTCGCCGCGAAGCTGAAGAGCGAGACGGGGATCGATCCGCTCCCGGTATGGTGGACCGTCACCCACACGCACTCGGCTCCCGAGGTCGGGCCGCATGCGCCGATCAAGGTGCTGATGCCGGAGCGCTACAACCATCCGCCCGAAACTCGACGAAATGGGCACGCCGAACCCACGACGGATCATCTCTCAGACGCAGGCTTTGGTGGTCGATGCGCCCAAAGCACATCGCCTCCTCTCAGCCTTCCGCTGGAACGGACGCGCGGTTGACCGTTTCGTGTTATCGGTAAATACCGCCCAATCAAGCCACATTGTATTGTATTGGCGCCCTTGATTCTCCATGCCTGCCAAAGGCAAAACGGCGGTAGACTGAATGAAAAAGGGAAGAGCGGATGATCGTGGCAATGTCGAGCTTCCGGGTCGCCAACGGCATGGAAGCCAAGGTTGCGCAAGCCTTTCTTGATCGCCCACGTCTGGTTTAGCCCGCTTATCTCACAAACAATTGGCAGAAGGCCGTCCTTCATGGGATAACTGAGTTTCCACACAGCAGTTAGCGCCAGAGAGGAGACGGCCTTCGCTATGACAGAGTGTAACCAATCGAGCTTCGGATTTGAAGGA
>JBBQGE010000119.1:0-17530 GCA_038322675.1 Bryobacterales bacterium | reverse complement strand
CATCGATCGGCTCAAACGCGAAAGCCCGCATCGCACCGGAACGGCGTTGCTGAATCACCTGGCCCTGGCCGGCGATCAAGCGGAGATCTCACCGTCCACGCTCTATCGTTTCCTCCGTTCCCGAGGACTCACCGAGCGCCATGTTCAGCGACAATGAGATCTCCGGGTCGTATAGGGAGAAATAATTGTCGTCGAGTAGAAGAAATAGTTGACGCTGACCAGCCGAAACTCCGAACATCCGGCGATGGCTGGAATGCATAGTTTTCTTCCGGCATTTTCTCCGCCGCGGAGATTACCACGCCCCCGAGCATCGCGTACATACGTTTCAGGCTGTCGGAAATCGGATTAGCTGGTGCCGCTGACGATCCTTGTGCGAGTACCGCACCTGGAACGGCGGCCAAAGTGGCGAACAAAAAAGCGAGTCTTTTGCTCACGCGGACCTCCTTGAGAATGTGGGTACATCGTACCGCTGGTAACGAGCCCGAACGAGCCTACGTTATGGCGGCCGAATAAGTTCCTGGAATCCTCAAGCAAGGGCGCACGGGGGCTCTACGGTGGCGTTGCCTTCGACCGGGCCGCCAGGGTGCGACCCGGTTCAACCAATCAGTATGACCCGTCAGAACGACAGCCGGAGCCCTAAACGGAACTGCCTCTGGTCCTGGTTCGCACTCGTAATCACTAGAAAATTCCCCGATGACACATTCGCCGAAGGCGCCGCGAAATGCGGAGTGTTGGTCATGTTGTACGATTCGGCCCGGAACTGCAGTTCGAACCGCTCATGAATCGGAAACACCCGAAACAGGCTCAAGTTCGTGTTGAACGTACCGGGAACTCGCAGGATATTGCGCCCACTGGTCCCGAACCGCACTGCGCGAACGGGGGCAAACGCAGCGGGATCGTAATAGGGATGCCCCGATCCGATTCCGCCGAGCTTTTGCACGTCGGGCAGAACCTGATCGGCGGTCTGAGTATTGAAAGGCGCATTCAGCGACGCTCCGGATGCCGTCACAGTGAACGGCAAACCGGTGTTGGCGCCCAGGGTACCATTCACCTGCCATCCGCCGAGAATGTGGCTGCCAACTCCCTGACTGACAAACGGCTTGCCCTTGCCGAACGGCAATTCCCACACCCAGCCGGCCTGGAAATTGTGGCGGATGTCGAATCCCGCAGCCGCCTCGTTGCGGCTCATCATCGGCGCCCAATTGAACAACAGGCCCGTACGGCCATCGTCGTCCGCCATATCGATGGCCTTCGAGTAGGTATAGGCGGTCTTGATCAGGAGACCTCTGCTGAACCGGCGGCTGAAGGTCACTTGCAGCGAGTGGTAATGCGAGCTCAGCCATCCGTCTTCGAACGCGGTGGAGACGGTCCTGCCGAACTTTTGATACAGCGGAAGCCCGGCAGTACCGCTGCCCGGGTATCCCGCGTTCATCTCATGGTCGGCGAACTGGCGAGTGGTCGCGGTGCCGACATAGGCCGCCGTCATCAGCAAGGAAGCGGGGAGTTCGCGCTCAATCGTGAAGTTCCAGGACTGGATGTAGCCACGGTGAAGGAGTCCGGGGAACGGGCTGCGGCTGATTACCGCCGTGGTCGGGACGGTTGCACGCCCGGACGACAGATCGGGAACCGAGAGCGCCGGAATGCCTGAGTCGAGCGACCCGAAGGGCACATAACTGACAGGGCTAGTGAAGTTCTGCACCACGGTCAGTGGAAACGGATCGCGGAACACGCGCGACATCGGCAGCGGGTCGTAGCTGATGCCGTAGCCGGCGCGGACGACCGTCGAATTGCCGATCCGGTATGCCAGCCCGAGCCTTGGTGCGAACATCTTGTGGCTCGCCTCTACACCCGCGCTCTCATCGTTGCCGCCGACGCCGCCGATGATGATCTGATTAGTGTCGAGATCGTAACGGCCGAGCCCCGTGTGGGCACGGCGCACGATCGGGAACAGTTCGTAACGCAATCCGAGGTTCAGCGTCAGATTCCGGCTCACCTGCCAGCGATCTCTCACGAACCATCCAAGCTGCCATTCGCGCCCGGTCATCTTAATGTTCTGTATGCTCTTTCCCACCTGCTGATCCAGCCCCAGCAGGAACGCAGCCCAAGCGTTGTACTGGTTGGGCGACGCGCCTCCGTTCAATGCCGTGATGGCGCCATCGAACGACAGCCAGCCACGAGGACCATAGCTGGCCGCTTCCGGCTGCCAGTGATTCAGTTGATACCGGATCATGTCGAATCCCATGCGGACCTCGTGCGAGCCGTGCGTCCACGTCAGGTTGTGGCTGGTGGTCCAACTTTGATCCGCACGCCAGAACGGCATCCAGTTGGCCGTCTGCCCCAGGCTTGTGAATCCGGAGATGTTGATGATCGGGAAGCCGCTTTGCCGGATGTCCGGACCGTTCGTGCCTGGGATACCAAGGTCCAGCCCGACGTTCTGACCGTAGAACGAATCAGTACCATGCTGGCTCATGCGGTTGAACCCGAGCACTTCGTCCAGCAGCAGATTCGGGGAGATGATGATGCTTTGGCCGACAGTAGCCACCTGTACGAGAGTGGGAGCCGTTCCCGGACCTCCATTGCAGAGACCGGGGCCGCCGGCGTCGCCGAGGCCGAAATCGCAGTTCACCAACGCGGTCATCGCGCTGTATTTGCCGAAGATGTGATGATTCTGCGTTCGGCTCCAGTCCACCTTGCCGTCGAAGTTGTTCCGGTTGAGAGCCTGCGTACCGGATGCGAAGTAGTTGCTCGACGTTCCCGGAAGATTGGGCAAGGGAATCAGACTCTGGATCCTTTGCGCGATCGGGCTGGTCCGGTTCGTTGGGATCTGGTTGCCGACGAAGGGGGTACGGCCTTTCCCGGTAACTGGATCGCCGGTTGCCGGATCGTAGATCGTCGCCAAATATCCGCTGAAATTTCCGTTCCGCTGGTTCAGGGTCGGCACGGTGAACAGGCTCGAGTAGTTCGTCCGTTCCCAGGTCCCTTCCCATCCGCCAAAGAAGAACAGCTTGTTCTTAACGATAGGGCCGCCGAGCGTCCCGCCATCGATGTTGTGGAGGCTAAACGGAGTGCGCGAGCCGTAGTAGAAGAAGTTGCGCGCTTGCAGATGCCGGTCGTCCCAGAATGCGAAACCCACTCCGTGGAAAGCGTTCGTGCCCGATTTGGTGGTGACCGTAACCGCCGCTCCCCCCGCCATCCCCTGCTCGGCATCGAAGCTATTGGTCGTAATGTTCACCGTCTCGATGGTCTCCTGCGGAGGGACATAGGCCGTGTGATGCGGCAGCCAGACGAACACATCGCCTGCGCCGTCCACTCGGGTATTGTTGCTATTGCGATTGGTGCCGTTCACGTTGGTCGTGAGCGAGCGTTGAGGGGTATCGGTCACGGAGTTCTGGAATTGCGGAGGTGTCGCGCCGGGAACCAGGCTGTATAGGCTCTGATAGTTCCGGTAGGCCGGCAATGGCAGATTGCTGGTCTCCTGTGTCGTGAGATCGGTGTGCAAATCACTCTTGTCGGTCTGCAACACGGCGGCATTGCCGGCCACCGTCACTTCCTGACTCGTCCCGCCCAACTCGAGTTGTACATCCACACGAGAAACCGTATTGACCGAGGCCGGGACTCCCGTCTGCGTGTAGGGCCGGAAACTTGGCGCGGTAATGTGAACTTCGTACGTGCCGGGTATCACGTTCGAGAGAGTAAAGCGGCCGGCAGAATCGGTGGCCGCCTCCCTGGTGTCGCCGGTTGCGGGATTCACCGCCTTCACTTGAACGCTGGGCACGACGGCCCCGCTCGGGTCAGTAACTGTGCCAACGATGGAGCCGTACAGAACCTGCGCGTGCAACCGCACGCTGGCCGGAACCACCGCGAACAAACAGAAGAGAAGAAACGTGCATGCCTTGCGTGTGATCATACGTTCCCTTCGGAAATCATTCGCCGCCGGGCACCGTCTTCGACACTGGCCGGCGGCGCTTGAATGTTGTTAGTTGGATCGCCGCGACATGGTGGGTGTCCGGAGCGTTTTGAGATGCGAGAGCGATCGGCTCCGGATCTGCCGAGCCGTCTGCCCGGGGGTCCGAAGCCGCGAAGTTCGTCCCCGTTCGCGAATTGTGCAGGATGGCCTGTCCGCGGCCCATTTCCATTGTGTATTCACGGCGGATCCGGATCTCGTGGCCCTTGGCCGATAGCTGCTGGAGCGTTTGCAACGGGGTGCGGTCTTCGATGGACACGTCGCACCCGGCTGCGGTTTTCTTGGTGAACCTGGGCGCCGAGAGAGCCTCTTGTACGTTCATGCCGTAGTCCGCCATGTTCGAAACGAACTGCGCGTGTGCCAGCGGTTGATTGGGCCCGCCCATGATGCCGAACCCGATGTGTTCGTCCCCACGTTCCATGAACGCGGGAATAATCGTGTGAAACGGACGCTTTCCGCCGGCCAGACGATTCGGATGATGCGGTTCCAGCGTGAATCCCCATCCCCGATTTTGCAGCATGAATCCCATGCCCTCAACCGTGATGCCGGAGCCGAAGTTATCCGAGATGCTTTGAATCCAACTCACCATGTTTCCATCGCGGTCGATAACGGTCAGATAGGTGGTGTCTCCCTTGACGGGGGTGCCTGCGGCCACGCTGCAGTTGGCCTTGTCAGGGTCGATCAGGGCCGCACGTTCTCGCGCGTACTCTTTGGAGAGGATGCCCTTCACGGGCACGTCGCTGAAGTGCGGATCGGCGTTGTAGCGGTCGAGGTCGGAATAGGCGAGTTTCATCGCCTCGATGCGCATGTGGATTTCGGCTGCGTTAAACGGAGTGTCGCCGGCGGGCGGCTTGGTCTCCATGATGTTCAGCATTTCGAGCGCAGCCATTCCCTGCCCGTTCGGAGGCAGTTCGTAGACCCGCCACCCGCGGTACTCAGTGGAGATGGGCGTTACCCATTCCGACGAGAAGCCGGCCAGGTCCGGCGCAGTCATCGTGCCGCCCAGTTTCTGAGTGGTCTTCAGAATCGCCTCTGCGATTGCACCCTTGTAGAAGGCGTCGCGCCCTTGTTCCGCAATCAGCCGCAGCGCTTTCCCCATGCCAGGATTCTTGAAGATCTGGCCAGTGGCCGGCGGTTTGCCCCCAGGAAGAAACACGCGCGCCGACTCGGGGTTCTGCTTCAATCTCGCAACGATTACCGGATCGGACCACGCCTCCTGGATCACTTCATGCACCGGGAACCCTTGCTCGGCATACGCGATGGCCGGTTGGAACAGGTCTTTCCATGGGAGTTTCCCGTACCGCGCGTGCATTTTCGCCCATCCATCCACTGCGCCCGGCACGATGATGGTATGAATCCCGTGCGCCGGCATCTTCGTGATGCCCTGCTTGGCCAGAAACTCCGGAGTGAGCCCGCGCGGTGCGGGACCCGAAGCGTTCAGCCCCACCAGTTTGCCGGTCCGCGCGTCCCAATGAAGGGCGAAGAGATCGCCACCGATCCCGTCCATGTCCGGTTCCATGACAGCAAGAACCGCGTTCGCCGCAATTGCGGCATCCACGGCGGATCCGCCGCGCACCAGCATCTGAACGCCGGCCGAGGAGGCCAGAGACTGGCACGTGGCGACGACGCCCTGTTGCGTGATGACCATCGACCGTGCGTAACTTCGCCCCTGCCCCCACGCCGCCAACGGCAACGTGAGACACACCAGTGCTCCAGCGAATCTCATTGCAGCGCCTGCTTGCGGAACTCGTAACATCGTCTGACCTCTTCCACGGTGCCGGCACCTTTGTATGCGTACTCGATATTGGCGGGAATGTCCCACTGCTTGGCCTTGAGGAGTCGGAGTACCGCGGCGGTGGGAGTATCGCCCTGTCCGAACGGCATGTTCGGGCCCTGGTTCTTCTTGCGATCCTTGATGTGCAGCGTCACCACACGGTCATGATACTGATTCAGGAACGCGATGGGATCGTACCCGGCGGCGGTGAAATGTCCAATGTCGAGATTCACCCCAATCCACGCCGATTCCCGCATAGCCTGCTCAAAGCTCTCTTTCCGGGCGAATTCGTTCGGGTCGGCGAGATTATCGTGCCCATGCATGCCCACACGCATCCGGTACTTCGCTGCGACCGGCGCCACGCGCTGGGTGACCGAGACAGTGGAGGAAGCGGTGAGTGCATTCACTCCGAGTGCGCGGGCCATCTCGAATCCGCGCACGATCTCCTCGTCCGTTAAATCGTCGCGAAAGCTGTAGTTGTAGGCTGACAACGAAATGCCCGTTTTGCGGAACTTGTCGCCGGTGGCGGCGAACTCATCGAGCGGCACCATGGTGCGCCAATGCCGCAATTCGGCACGTCTATCCGGACCTGAAAACTTCGGTTCCACGTGGCCCTGCCACAACTCGCATTCGCTCAGGCCGACCTCTGCAATCCCGGCAATGCAGGCGTCCAGCGCCCGGTCCCGAAAGCTGTACGACTGCACTCCGATCTGCACACCATGAATCCGCGAATCGAGCCTAGCAGCCCACGCGGGTGCCGTTAACAGCGCCTGGCAAAGATGTCGTCTCGTGATCATTCAGAATTTCCCGATTCAGGCCATCGCCAGTATCTTGTCCAGCGCGTTCGAAACGGCCGCGAGTTGCCCGGGATCCTTGCGGTCGTAACTGATCTCCGGCGAAATCGAGCCTCGATACCCCACCTGCACCAGCGCCTGCATGACGGCCTTCCAATCAACATCGCCTTCCAGCAGGCGGCTGGTCTGTGCGTCTTCGGCCTGCGGAGTGGCCTTGCGATCCTTCACGTGTACGCGGCGAATGCGGGGGCCGAGCGTCAGAATCCAATCCTGCGGGTATCCGAAATACATCACGTTCCCCGTATCGAAATGCGATTGCAGCCAGGGACTCTGAAACTGGTCCACGAATGCGCGCATTTCGAGCGGGCTGACCAGGAACCGGTTCGAAACATTTTCGAGTGTCAACAGCACTTTGTAGCTCTCCGCCAGCGCCACCATTTTTATCAATTCCGCCGAGAACCGTTTCCACGTCGTTTCGTACCCGATCTCGAAGTGCGCTCCGTTCCCGACCCGCCCCGGCACCATTAGCAGTGCCCCACAATCGAGATGACGCGCGAACTCGAGAGCCTTCGCGATTGCCTGGCGCCCCTGGTCGCGGACTGCGGCGTCAGGACTGTTCAACGGTGTTGCCGCGAGCGGCGACACCCATAGGCTGGCAATGGTGACACCGGCACGGTGAGCCGCCTCACCGACCTGCTTCACCTGATCTTCGGAAGTCTCGGGTCCAAGTTCACCGGACATCTGAAACTCGATCGCGTCGAAGCCCGCGTTCTTCGCTTTCCGGCATCGTTCGGCGTTGGACATGCCCGGAGGGAAGATGCCGGCGCAGATGCCCTTGACGAAGCGGGCGGATTCCGCGGCCACCGCCGTCCGGGTCACTGCGCCTGCCAGTGACGCTGCGCCGAACTGGCGCCGGCTCATCCCGGTGGAAGCATCATCAGACATCGACGCCCAGTTCCTTCCAATCCATCACCTTCTGCCGGTACATGGCCTCGCGTCCGAGAATCGCTGTCAGCGTCGCCACGGCGCCCATCGTGACGTCGGTTTCCGGCTTGGTGTGGTTGAGAATGCAGTCGTAGAACTTGCCGATGTGGATGGCCTCGCGATTGTCCCGCTTCCGCTCCGCCAGCAGCACGGGTTTCGCACTCGAGTCGCGCGGATAAAACATTCCGGTCTCGAGCACCACTCCGCCTTCACTGCCGAAAATATACGTCTGCTCGCCGCCGAAAGGCATCTCCCGCGGGTGAAATGCGATCTGCGTGAACGACATCTTCACGCCGTTTCGATAATCAAAGTTGACCGCGTATCCGTCGGTAGTGGTGCGGCCCGGCGGGTTATTGGGCGAGAGCAGCGCCCCGCCGAAACCCGCGGCCCGCTCGGGACGGCTCTGCACCACCCAGTTGCATTGATCCAGGTTGTGAATCGCCTGTTCCACAATCACATCGCCCGAGCGCTTCGCATCGAAAATCCAATCGCCCGACGAACCCTTCGGGGAAAAGTCGTTGGGCGCGTGGCGTTGTGCCTGTATGAAAACGATTTTCCCGGCAGCGCCTTCGTGGATCTTCGCCACCACTTGCCGCAGGCCGGGGTCGGAATGCCGCTGCAGTCCCACCATGAACACCGTGTGCGCCTCGCGGACTGCCTGCAGCACATCCCGCACTGCCTCCGGCGTGGTCGCCAGCGGCTTCTCGCAATAGACGTGCTTGCCCGCCTGCAGCGCCGCCATTGCCATTTCAGGGTGCAGATAACAGGGCGTCGCGATGAACACGGCGTCCACATCTTTTCGGTCCAGCAGGCGCCGGTAATCCGATACCGTCGCCGGATGATCCGCCGCCGCCGTCGTGGCCGCCCGGTCCAGACGATCCGGCTTGATATCGCACAGCGCCACCACCCTCGCCCGCGATTCCGCCAGCACGTTCTTCAGCAGCAGCGACCCGCGATTTCCGATCCCGATCATGCCGGTTCGAATCGGGTCGGCGGCCCGCGCCGGAATCGCCAAAAATACCGGAGCAATACCTGCTAGAAAGGATCTGCGACTTCGTCTATACATTTGTAAATTCCAACGCGTTGCCGATCCCCGTTTTGGTCATTAAAACGCATCAGTAGGCTTGAGTCAAGCGAAATTTCCGAGTGAAATTTTCGAGTATTGTCGGTGAAGGTTTGTGCGGACCAGCATGATCCGCCCTTTTTCTAAATCTAAACGGCAAAAGACGGAAAGGAAAGGCCAAATCCCAAGCCGCCGGCGGTCACCATGCGAGACGTCGCAAGAGAGAGCGGATTCTCCCCGAGCACGGTATCCATCACGCTGAACGATGCGCCTCTCGCGCGCTATCTGCCGGCCGAAACCAAGGCCCGCATCAAGCAGGCGGCGCGCAATCTCGGCTACCGCCCCAGTTCGCTGATCAACCAGCGCAGCCATACCGTCGGCATCATGGTGTTCGATGTCACGGACCCGTACTGCACCATGATCCGGCGCGGCATCGAGCAGATGCTCTTTGAGTCGTCCTACGTCCCCAACCTGACCGATGCCCATAACGATCCCGCCCGCTTCGAACGCTATCTGGAAATGCTGCTCGACCGCCGGGTGGAAGGGCTCATCATCATCGCCAACTGGCGGTTTCTCGACATCCACATACTCGGAGATCTCGCGAATCACCGCATCCCCGCCGTCGTCAGCTTAGGCATTCACCTCGACCGCGGTGGTAAGGATCTCGCGGCTAAGGAGGGTGTCACGCTCGTCCGGAGGCAGTGTCTCGAGGTGGAGCTCTATCGCTTCCTTGATATTCGCAAGCGTTTCTTCAAGGCTTCTGCCTTGCGACTGACATCCCCTTAATTCAGGACACCAAGCGTAGAAGCCATGCTCATCTTTTTCAATGACGACGCTTGCCTTCCGGACCATGGGTTCAGTGTATCGCGGTCGCGTTGCCAGTCCTATCGGCGTGTTCTCGTCGACGTGCTCGGTGAACCCCTTGCCCGGTGAGATCTGGCCGGCGGACCTGGGATTCGCCGACCAAACACGTCCGGTTGTCATGGTGTCCCGCCATGACCTGTACCGGCCGTGATCTCTCGTCTTGTACATCTCAAGTACACTTGTTTTTTAATATGTTGAAAAGCAAGGCGCCAACGGGATCAAAGCCAGAAAAACGCGCGCACCGCACGACCGGGATCAACCTCCCCACCGAGACCTGGGAAGTCCTTCGCCGGATAGCATTCGAGCGCCGCCGAGAGTCCGGTGGACGAGGTTCAGTCTCCGCTCTGCTGGTTGAACTCGTGCCGCGCGATCATCGAGAGCTGGAAAAGGAACTGGCCTCGGCCAGCCGATAGTGACGCATGGCAGCGAACACCACTGAACTCGAAAAGCGCCTGTGGGAAGCGGCGGATCAGCTTCGGGCAAATTCCGACCTCAAATCGCACGAGTACTCGGTCCCCGTGCTCGGCCTCATCTTCCTTCGCTACGCCGATCACAAATTCTCGCTGGCCAAGAAACAGTTCGCCAGTAAGAGCAGCGGTCGGCGCACGATTGGGAAGGCCAACTATCAAGCCCAGGGCGTGCTGTACCTGCCCGGAAATGCCCGGTTCTCCACCCTGCTCGACCTGCCCGAAGGTGCCGACATCGCCAAGGCCATCAACAAGGCGATGAGGGCCATTGAAGCCGACAACGAAGACCTGAAGGGCGTCCTGCCCAAGAATTACTCCAAGCTCGACAAGACGCTGCTGGTCTCGCTGCTCAAGAATTTCGCCGCCATCCCAATGGACATCGAAGGCGATGCGTTCGGCAAGATCTACGAGTACTTCCTCGGCAAGTTCGCCATGACCGAAGGGCAGAAGGGCGGCGAGTTCTTCACGCCCATCAGCATCGTCAAACTGATCGTCGAAATCATCGAACCCTACAGTGGCCGGATCCTCGATCCGGCGTGCGGATCGGGCGGCATGTTCGTCCAGTCGGCTGCGTTCGTCGAGGTGCACCGGAAGGACGCCCACAACATCTCCAACTACGGCCAAGAGAAGACCGAAGAGACCATCCGGCTCTGCAATATGAACCTTGCCGTTCACGGACTCCATGGCGACATCCTCCAGGGCCTCACCTACTACGTGGATCGCCACCGCGACGTGGACGGCTTCGACTTCGTGATGGCAAATCCGCCGTTCAACGTGAAAGAAGTAGACAAAGAGAAGCTGAAGGGCGATCCTCGCTACCCGTTCGGCTTCCCCACCACCGACAACGCCAACTACCTGTGGATTCAGACCGTTTCATTTGGCGATTGCGTAACGATGATGTCGGGAGGCACGCCATCGAAGGCAAACGCTGCATTCTGGCAAGGTGACATTCCTTGGGTGTCGTGCAAGGACATGACTTCGCTGCTCTCCAGAAGTTATCCGGTGGTGTGCGGCCGAAGTGACCCACTCGTGGAACAAGATTGAGGCGGGTAGCAGTTGACATCATCCACACCGCAGGCGTGCAGTGGTGTCGATGTTGTGGATCAGGCGATATCATCCGCGCCGGAGGCGCGCTGTGGGGGCGAATATTTGGTTGGAGGAGCCGGCGCGATTCGTTATCGCGCCGAGGCGGTACGTTGGAGTTTGTAACGGAGGTGCTGAAAGTATTCCGGGCCGACTTGCAGTTGCAGTACTTCTTCGATCACCGGCGAGAAGTACGCCAGCGAGCGGATCGTTCCGAGAGGCGCGGCGCAGGCGGGCCGTACGAGTCGCCGTGCCGCAGCCAGCACGAAGGCGTTCTCAACCGCTTGCAGTGGCACACCGCGTTGGTGCAGTTGGGCCGCCAGCACCCGGTCCGCCTGGGTCTTCTGCCGCCGGGCGGTTTGACACTCCGGCTTGCCGCAAGCTCGCTGCCGCTCTCCTACTCGCGCGTCCGGATGGAACCACCGGCGGCAGATTCTACATGGCTTCTTCCGGGCCTTCGGCATCGTGATGTTCCATCGTGGTCCTCACGCGCCGCCCCAGGTCAGTTCAGATTGCCCGGGTCACTTTTGGAGAGTATCGGTGGGTAAGTTCTGGAGAGCGCCGAAGTCCAAAACCGCCGCGGCCTCGGCCAGCGTTGCATAACGGCACTTTCGCCCGCCCGGGAACTGACTCATCATTGCCAGCAGCCCGCGATGCACATCCGGTGGCTCGAAATTGATCACCGTGCCTGCCGCATTCTGCCGGCTGTTCCAGTACAGCAACAGAATCAACGCCACGAGACACACCAGCGGAAGCACCAACTGCTCCGCCGCAGCCCGAAACGTTCCTCCCGGATCCACCGCCCGCGTCCAACCAAATCGGTACAACACACACTGCCCCAACGGACCCGCAACCGCCCCGATGCTGTTGCCGACCATCGCCAACACCAGCGTCGACGCGACAATCAGCACCACGCTCCGGCTGCCTTTCATCCGAAACGCATTCGATACCGCTTCGTGCAGTCTCGCCCTCGCCGTCACACTGTCCTCCTTCGCAATTCCTGAACCCGTCGCCACCGCGCCGCCAACACGTCAGGTACCTCGATCGCTTCCACTTCCCCAACCACCTCGCGCGCCAGCCATTGCCCCGACTCGACACTGACCCATCCGCCCTCGCCCACCGTGACGAAGCCACTTAACGCTCCATTCACTGGCGCATCCATCGAACACGCATTCAACAGCAAAGCTCGCCGGGCCTCCCCCTCCGAACGCGCCAGTCGCTCGATCGTCGCGACCTCGCTCTCCAACCGGCGGACCACCGCCGCTTGTTCCTCCACACGCATCGTCCAATCCGGTCGTATCCCGAGCGCCTTCCAGTCGAGAGCATGTCCGACCAGAACATTCAGCCCCGGTCCTGCTTCCCATTCGGAAACAGCGGGATAAACTGGTGCCTCCAGCAGCACCGCGACATCCGATTCCGCCGGACGTTCCGGAGCCACCTCCGACCGGAACACCTCGCCGCAAACGACCGCCCTTACGTCCATCCCGCGTAGGCGCGACAGCCCCGTCGCCAGAACCCAATACAGCATCCGCTCCGACAGGCCATCGCCCGCCAACCGAAGCACTCCTCCACCGCTCAACAGGAACCTCGTGCAAGTATGCAGGAATGTCTGGATCGCATCCTCCGCCTCATCCGGCAGCACCGTCGCGACGGTCGGAACCGGGCGCCTGGCCAGCAGCACACTGCGCGGTAACTGCCGGACCACATCATCGATCCAGGCGTCCGGCGCAGGACTCTTCTCGCCCGATTCTCTCGGGTGGCAAACGGGTCTAATCGGCATAAGCGTTCCCTCGAAGAAACGCATTCCGCGATAACTCCCTTGCGCCGCCGCTTCGCTTTTTTGCAACTTTTGCACAG
Organism: Bryobacterales bacterium; assembly: GCA_038322675.1. Taxonomy (GTDB): domain Bacteria; phylum Acidobacteriota; class Terriglobia; order Bryobacterales; family Bryobacteraceae; genus TMP-7. The sequence goes on along the minus strand of JBBQGE010000119.1, from coordinate 4,680 downwards.
GTTCGATCATTCTTATTAGTGTCACGGCAACGTTCTCACCACGGAGGTAAGAAAAGCCAGTGATCATCCCTGCATAACCAGGGTCCGATTACAGCATTCCGCACCGCAGCCAATCACCGCGATTGGAGGCGGAATGAATGTACTCTATCAATTCGGACCCCGATGCCCGGACCCGTTTCGAGCATTTTTACTCTCGTCATCAGCCCTGGGTGCTCGCGCTGCTGATTCGCCTTACCCGCGACAGCGACCGCGCTGCCGACATCTCTCAGGATCTCTGGCTGAAGATCTACTCACGGTGGGGCGAGTTCGAGCCGCGTATCGAAGGAACCGGCGTAGCCTGGCTTCGAACCATCGCCCTGCACGCTCTCTACGACGACAGCCGTGCGCGAGGCTGCCGCGCAGCGACCCCCATCGAGGCCGTGGAGCTAACGGACCCCCGCGCGACGCCGTTCGAAACCGCCGCGGATGATGAGGAGCGCCGCATCCTGTACGACCTGGTGGCATCCTTCCATCCACCCGATCGCGACTTGGTCGACCAGATCGCAGGCCGGCAACTAAGCACGCGCGCCGCCGCCGAAGCGCTCGACTCCACGGTGCCCGCCGTCGTAACTCGCTGGTGCCGGATCAGGAAACAGCTCCGAACGCTTGCTAAGGAAAAAGGTCTCCGTTAAAATCCGGCTGTGCCGAAGCGCATCTATGTTGTAGCCACGGGGCAGGCGCAGGCGAACCTGCCCCCCATCTTTTCCATCGCGCAACGCGGCGATACTGTCGTCTGGATTGAAACCCAACTCGCCGAGCACGGCCATTACTCCGGCGACTCCATTCCACTCCTCCGCAATAGCCGCGGCATCGAAAGCGAAAAGCTCCGCGTCACCGAATCCGACATCCTCAACCCGGAGCGCATGAAACAAGTGCTCCTCACCAACATGAAGGACCGCGATGCCGATCCCGTCTTCATCGCCACCGGCGGCCCCAAATACATGATCTTCGGCATCGACCGCGCCGCCGTCGAACTCGGCTTCCCCGTCGTCTACAGCGATGTCCAGCCTGCAAGACTGTTGACCCTCGCTCACCCCTCCGCCTCGTTCACGCTCGGCCAATTCCAAAACCCCATCACCCTTCACGAGTGGCTCGCAGTCAATCGCCTCGCCCTCTGTTCCACCTACCCCGAACCCATCCCCATCTGGCCCGCCGCTTCCCACGGCCTCCACCCCGGCCGCGATCTGTCGTTCTCGACTGACCTCGCCTGCCAGCGCACCTTCTTCGCCATCCACCAGGCGAAAGCCGCGGCCGCCCGCAAGAAGTCCGACCCGGATCCCGATGTGCCCAATGAACTCACCGCAACCCCAGCCTTCCGCAATGCCTGGGCCCAACTCCTGCGCGATTTCTTCAAACACCCCACGCCGTACGAAAACGTCAACAGTCCGTTCTTCAACCGGCTTCGCAAGTTCTTCCTCCATCACGCCAAACTCGCCTCCACCATGCTGCAGCCCGCGCTGACCCTCGACCCCGCCTGCGTCCAGCACCTCAAGGACGACGCCTGGCTCGACCCCGCCTTCGATCCTGCCGCCCCCGGCGCCCACGAACCCGAATCCGCTGCCGGCGATCGTTTTGAAGAGGCCGTCGCCCTCCGTGTCGCCCGATTCATGCAGCACAATCCTGGCATCGCTTCCACCGTCTCCGGCGTTTTCCTGAACGTGAGCCTCGCAGCGCCATCGGATCCCAAAATCCGCTTCTCCCAACTCGATGTCGCCATCCTCCTCAAGAACGCCACCCTCATCCACATCGAATGCAAATGCGGCCGCGAAACCAGCGAATCCGACACCTATCAGCGCCTCGGCAAACTCCAGCGCGCTGGACAAACGCCCGCCACTCTCGTCTTCTGCATCCCCATGTTCCCGGCACTCGTCGATGACCCGGTCTTCCAATACCTCTACCGCCCCTTCCACCGCATCACTGGCCTACGTGCCGTCAACCCGAAGCTCGGCCTGCTCTTCTACACCAACCCGGACGAATCCACAGAACGCGAGTGCCGCTTGGACGACGGCGAACCCTTCACCGTCACACCCTTCGAGCATGGACTCTTCAAACTGCTCCACCGCTATGTCCCGGAACCTGAAACCTCCATTCCGGTCGCAAGATGAAGCCGCCCCCGCGCGTTTCATCTGTTGTGAAACGAATACAATTCCCCCAAACCGCACGCTCCGATGCCCGAGCCTGCTCGCTCTGCGCACAGCATCCCGCCCTGTTCCTCTATCGCAATCGCGTCCGCCGCGACCGCGCGCACAACCTCTGCTTTCGTTGCTACCGATCCTTATATGACCATCTACGAGCCAAACGTGCTGCGTAACTTCACGCTCCATTCCCAAGGACCCCGCGAAATCGAACTCGCCCGTCTCGCGGGGTTCCAGCTATCTCCGCATCCCGAAGGTTTCGACCTCCCCACCGGCACGCCGCTCCAGCCGCACGCGCTCCGCTTCGCTGCCCAACTCCGTGATGCCGCCCGCTCCGGCCACGCCGTCCTCGCCGGAGGCCACACCGCAGTCTGGATCGCGGCGGTCCTGTCCATCCCCGCCGCCGAACTACCTCGCCTCTACTACTTCGAAACGGAACGCACCCGCGATGAGAACGGCCGCTTCATCTTCACCCCGCTCCGCCTCTGCCCGATCAATCTCCTCTGACCCCGCAATGCCGCCCCCGCCCGCAACGTTCCTTCCACGGAGGCCACTATGCTATCCACCATTCCAGCCTGGATCCTCGCCGCATTCGCCGCGTCTCTCGCTACCTCCGGCATCGAAGGAAGCTGGCTGCTACCTGCCCACTCCCTCTACCTTCGCTGGATTCTGTCCATCGCCCTGCACGGCGCCTGGCTGCTCCCCGACATCCGCCGCCGCGCCCCCGCCGCCGCCGTCTCCTGCTGGCTGCTCTCCGCCTGGTTCTGTCGCCGGGCACTCGACCCCGCCGCCCCGCGCACTCTCGGAGCCCTCCTCATCGAAGGTCTCCCCCTCCTGCTCCTCATGACCCCACGCACCTGGGCCGAACGCCTCACCCGCTGGCGCCGAGCCCAGTCCGCCATCACCACCCAACTCCGCCTCGCCACCGGACTCGTACCCTGGTTCCGCGAAGCCGCCCAAGCGTTCCTTCACGGCTCCGCCCAGCCTCCATCCACCGCGGACGAATTCTCGGCGCTCTCCGATCTCGATCAGCGTGCCGGCACTTGCGAAGCCATGCTCGACGAACTCCTGCACGGCACCGCTGCACCCGGCTCCACCGTCCGCGAATTCCCCAAATCCTCAGCCGGAGGACGCTCATGAGCGACAGCACCAAGGACCCTCTCGCCCTCGTCCGCGCCGTCCTCTCCGCCCTCACCGGACCTGGAGACGCCGATTCCCCCGCCACCGAAACCGACCGCGCCGCCGCCGACGAAGTCCATCTTCGAACCGACCCGTCCTTTGCCCTCCCCCGTGGCGCCTTCGAGATGCCGTGGTCCCCCGAGGCCAAGGCTCGCGTCCGCGCCCGCGAACTCAGCATCCAGGCCCGTGTGGATGCCTTTCGCGACGACCTCAAAGCCCTCCGCATTGCCCACCGCGCCCTCACCCGCTCGGCGATCCTCCGTGTCATCGAGTCCGCCGAAGGCGCCATCTTCGAAATCCGGACACGCAACGAAACCGTCCGCTACCGGCTCCTCAATCGCGCCCACATTCAAATGACGGAAGACTTCCTCGGCCAACTTGCGGTGATCGAATCCCTCCGCGGCCGGCTCCCCTCCCCGCAACTCGCCGACGCCCTCAAACAGCGCGCGCTTGAGGAATTTACCGCCGGCATCAATCGCGCCTCCAAAGCCGATCTTGTCTTCGATAAGAAAGGGCTCATGGACCTCACCGATCCCGAGGAGCCAAAGAAATGAAAGCCATCGCGGAAGTCCCCGCACGCGTCCTGGCCGGCCAGTTCGACCTGCATGCCGCCTGGGATCGCGTCTCCGCCAAATCGGGAATGCCCGGTGTCGATGGCATGGCCATCTCCCGTTTCGCCCGCTCCAGTCCATCCTACCTTCGCGGGCTTGAATCCACGCTGGCCCGCGGCGGCTACGTTCCCCTGCCGCTCCGAATGGCATCCATTCCGAAAAAGAGCGGAGCCCGGCGCCTTCTGCTGGTGCCCACTGTCCGCGACCGCATCGTGCAATCGGCTGCCGCCGCCTGGCTCGGTCAGCGATGGAACGCCGACTTCGACGCCGCCAGCTTCGCCTACCGCCCGGGCATCGGACGCGACGACGCCCTCCGCCGCCTCGCCGAACTTCGTGACGCGGGATATGTGTGGGTCTTGGATGCCGATATCCGCTCTTTCTTCGATTCCATTTCACACTCCCTCCTGTTTGCGCGGCTCGAAGAAGCGTTGGGCCCGCGTTCGCCTTTGGTCGCTTGGATCCGTGCGTGGACGGCCGCCGCCGCTTGGGACGGACACAATCTCTACTCCATCGCGCGCGGCGTACCGCAAGGATCGCCGCTCTCGCCACTCCTTGCGAATTACTTCCTCGACACTTTCGACAAACGCTTGCGTGCCGCGGGAATCAAGTTAGTCCGTTATGCCGACGACTTTGTCGTGCTGGCTCGCACACCGTTTGAACTCGCCGAAATCCGCGAGCGAGTAAGAGCTGAACTCGCCGGCTTACAACTCGAGCTA
>JBBQGE010000118.1:0-17609 GCA_038322675.1 Bryobacterales bacterium | reverse complement strand
GCTGTCAGCTACGCCCGGTTGACCCCCGCTACACGGCCAAATCGATCAACATTTTTGGGAAAGTCACCGAACCGCCCACATCACGCCTACCACGCCCTCAAATCCTCGCCTCCAATCAGTCCTGTGAGATAAGCGGGCTAGAGCAGACGGGATACCGTTTCCAGGAACACTCGTGCTACCCGCGTCATCTCAAACTGTTCGACCGATTGTTGACCCATGGCGCCCAGACGCATCCGTAGTTCGGCGTCGAAGTACAGCTTCTCAAGGGCGGCGGCCAGTGCCTCTGCACTGTTGGGTTCGACGAGGCAGTCGCTCTGCACCACTTCCGGGATCGCCGCCGAACGTGTCGCGACGATAGGTCTACCAGCCGCCATTGCTTCTAGAAAAACGATTCCGAAACCTTCCTGAACGCTCGGAAGACAGAAAACGTGGGCCCGGTGATATTCGGCTGCGAGTTGCCGAAGCGTCACATTCCCAACCCACTTCACGGTCGCTTCAAGATGCAGTTCATGCCACAAGCGCCAAAGCCGGGTTGCCTCCATGCCGCCACCGACAATTCGAACCTCGAGCTCTGGGATTCGCGGCCGGAGCATCGCTGCAGCTTGAAGTAAAAGGTCCACACGCTTTCTGGCATAAAACCGGCAAACACACAGAATCGTAAAGCGGCTGCTGGCAGGACAGGGCGCGACATCCCGCAATAGATTGCGCCAGCGCTTCAAATCAATCAGTTCCGGAACTACGATAGCGTTCCGAACGCGGTAATGTTCATCGAGCCGTTCCGCACAATAGCGGCTTGGCGTAACCACGAATTCAGCCCGTTCGGCGTGTAGCTTTTCGAGGTGAGCTTGCAAGGTCAGGCTAGCCCTGGCTGCACCGCGTTCGAAAGGGAGCACGTCTGCGATCACGCCTTTGATCGATGCCACGTGCGGGACACCCCGGCGGCCTGCAACAGCGTAAGCGTCGGCATCGAAGCCAACGGTGATCGTGCCCGATCGAAATGTGTGGAAGCGCAGACCCTCGTTGAAGATAATTCGTTCCAAGCTGAACACAGGGAGATGAAGCTTCGGAACCACCATCGCTACGTCGCAGCTGATTTGGGCAAGTCCTTGTGCAAGCGTCTGAATTCCGACGAAGCATCCGCTGCCTCTGTGGACGTCCTGGGGAATAGCTGTTATGAAATCCATTCGCCCGGCGCGCTTACCATCAGCGCGGCCCATCGGCGGAGTGCTCTCGCGAATTGGCGCCTGCATAGCCATGATCGGAAAACTCGATAGTTCGTGCGCCGGAATCCCGCGAGCGCCGCGGGGTCGGATGACCAACGCTCTGTCCGGCTTGCACCTCACAACAGGCGTTTAGGATGTCCGAAGGCCTATTCTTCGACCGTTGACCGAAGTATGCGCTGAGCGACATTAATTCACAATAGTCCGTTCATCATGGCTAGACGGACGTCCGTACTCGTGACAGTTTGCCGGTTTTCGCTGAGAATATGAGAAGGTGGGTGAGAATAGGAGCAGGTGGGAATGAGCAGCGGATTTACGGCGGTCGAAACGGACGCGGAGGCGCTACGAGTCTGGACGCAGGAACTTTACAAGAGAATGCTGACCGCTTTCTACGTCGAAGAGCGGATGAAGATCTTCGTGCGGCAGGGCAAATGCTCGTTTCATGCGTCTACACGCGGGCACGAGGGTCTGCAGGTGGGCATGGCCCTCCTCCTCAAGCCGCGCCACGACTGGTTCTTTACGTATTACCGCTCGAAAGCTCTTGCTGTCGGGCTCGGAATGCCGCTCAAGGATATTTTCCTTACCATGCTGAGCCGTGACGGTGATCCGAGTTCGAACGGACGTAACATGCCGGAGCAATTCTCTTCACTTGACCTTCGACTGGTTGCGCAGACCGCATGTACCGGGACGCAGTACCTGCCCGCGGTCGGCATGGCGCGGGCCATCAAGTTGGATGGAGGCGATCAGATCGTTCATGTTTCATCCGGGGAAGGGGCAACCAGCGAAGGTGAATTCTTCGAGGCCTTAAATTGGGCGGCGCGGGAGAAACTGCCGGTGTTATTCCTTATCCAGAACAATGGATACGCCATCAGCGTCCCTCAGGCCACGCAGACCGCTTCTGAAATTCATCGTATCGCCCACGGGTTCAACATGCCAAGTTTCAAACTGGATGGGACCCGGTTCCAGACTATGTACGACGTCCTGCCTCCCGTGATCGAACAGATTCGGCGTGGCGGCGGCCCAGCGCTTGTTGAGGCCTGTGTGGTCCGTCTCGATCCACATTCCTCGTCGGACGATCAAAAGAAATATCGCGAGCCAGGGGAGTTGGCCGCACTGTCCGGCAACGACCCCATTCCCTGGGTTGAGGCTTACCTGACCGAACAAGGTGTGTTGGAACCAACGCGAATCGTAGAAATCCGTTCGCAGATTAAGGCGGAAGTGGACAAAGCCGCCGAAGAGGCCGACGCGAGTCCGGTGCCGGGCGGCGCGGACCTGCTCGCCCACATTTACGCCAACGACGCGTTTCTCGTGTCCCCTCCGACGCCCCCGCGCTACGTTTCGGATCAAGAGATCACTCTGATCGACGCGGTCACCCATGGATTGCGCGAAGAGATGGAGCGGAATCCGAGAATCGTGATGTGGGGAGAAGATATCGCGGATCCGAAAGGCGGCGTTTTCGGTGTGACTCGTGGGCTGACCACCGCTTTTCCAGGCCGCGTCACGAACTCACCTCTTGCTGAAGCGAGCATTGTGGGAGTTGCCGGCGGTATGGCAATTGCGGGTTACAAGCCGATCGTTGAAATTCAATTCGGCGATTACATTTGGCCAGCGTTCATGCAAATGCGCGATGAGATCGCCACGCTCCGTTGGAGGAGTTACGGTGCCTGGAGTTGTCCTATCGTCGTTCGCGTTGCGGTGGGAGGCTATATCAAAGGTGGCCCTTGGCACTCCGCTTGTATTGAGGCGTTTTTTGCGCACATCCCTGGCTGGTATGTTGTGTTTCCAAGCTGTGCCGAAGATGCAAAGGGTCTCATCAAGATGGCGGCCCGGGCAAACGATCCCGTGCTCTTTCTGGAACATAAGGGCCTCTATCGGCGGCCGCAGGCAAAGAGTTTTGAGCCTGACGCGGATTACCTGGTACCATTCGGGCGCGGGCGCATACGCCGGGAAGGCCGGGACATCACCGTCGTGACCTGGGGCAGCACGGTCTACATGGTACTCGAGGCTGCGCGGCAGTTGGAGGCACAGGGTCATTCGATCGAAGTGATCGATCTACGGTCGATCGTTCCACTCGATGAAGAGATTATTTATAATAGCGTTCGGAAGACGAGCCGGGTTGTCATCGCTCACGAGGACAGCTTATTCATGGGCTTTGGCGCGGAGATCGCCGCTCGAATTGCACAGAATTGCTTCGACTCATTGGACGCACCGGTCACGCGCATCGCCGCAAAAAATTCCTTTGTCCCTGCGGCGACGAATCTCGAACTGATGGTGCTTCCGGCCGTTGACGATGTCCGGCGCGCGATTGCGGAAGTGCTCGGCTATTGAATCAGCAAGGCCGAATACCGGCACCTTGGTCAAAAGTTATCTTGGAAGATTCTGTAGGTACTGATGCATGTGATTTTGGGCGCGGGCAGGGCCCTCGATGTCGTGCCACGGCTGTTCGTACACGTTCAGGAAGCCCGCTTCACTGTACATGCGGCGTTTCACGTCTCCTTCCAGCGCCGACCCGCCGGTTTCCAGTCCTTTGCCGCGGGCTTCACGCGCTGCCGTAAGCATCGCCGCCGCCTGGCGCACATCTTGCTGTCTCCAGACGATGTAGCCGCGCAGAAACCAGGCGTTGGCCGCGCGCGGATTGCCTTGGCAGGCGCGTGCGAAGTTCCGTTCGGCCGCCGCAGGAGCGCCGAGCGCGAGAGCCACCTGCCCCAGCAAAACTAGCGTCCCAGTCTCCTCCGAATTGAGCCGAAGAGTCTCGTTGAGCGTCTGCCGCGCCAGTTCGACTTGCGCCTTCGATGACCGGAAGCGGCCAGAAGTTCTCCCTTGCGCTGAAAGGCGCGGTGGCTCTGAGGGTTTGATCCGGGCGAGGGTGTCGAGTTCCGCAATGGCGCCAGCCGCATCGCCGCCCGCCGCCAGACAGTTGGCGAGGTAGTAGTGCGAGTCCTCGTGACCGGGTTGATAGCGAGCGCCTCGCCGAACAGTTCGCGGTTTTGATGAGATCCCTGTCGCGCTTCATCGCGTCCCTCGCCGCCCGCTGCTTCTCCCAGAAACGTACTCCCGCATTTTGGTCCAATTGCTGGGCGACGGTGCGTTCACTTGCGCTGCCGCCGTGCGGGCTGAACCGCTTTGCTTGGCGCTCGCCCTGCGTAATGTCCCAAATACGATTGGATTTGAGATTCGTCCAGATCTCGGCGCGCCCACCGAGCCAATGCACCTCCAACCGGTCGATCTTCGCCGCCGGTCCGAGCCCAATATGGACACGCCGGCTGTCCTGGGATAGATACGACGCGCTGGTCACCGTCCGGCGAAGGGGCACGTCACCAACCCACGCAACGACGGTTGCCCCATCTCCAAAGTCCCCCGGTGCGCGGTTGCCGGGTACACGGCTGTGCAAGCGAAACTCAGCCCACTTACCGTGCGGAACATCGTTGCGCAGTAGACGCACGCCTTCGCCATGGTCCACGATCGCGATATCCATCGCACCGTCGTTGTCGTAATCGGCGACGGTGAGCCCGCGGGTGGCATGCGGTTGCCCGAGCGAACGGTCTCAGGGCGCGAGATCGTGGAAGAAATCGCCGCGGACGGACGCTCCGGACTGATTCTATCGTGATACGATACGATGAGCCGAGCAGATGATCTATCTCGCGATCAATATTCGGATCTCGCCGAATTCCGCACGCAGATACGGCGGTTCCTTCATTTCAGCGAGATCAACGCAAAAGAACACGGAATTGAGTAGCAGCAACATCAACTGCTGCTGCTGGTCCACGGCCTGTCGGAGGGTGTGAAGCGCACCATTCGGGAGATTGCATCCCGACTGTTCATTCAACATCACAGTGCGGTAGAACTGATCAACCGGCTGGAGAGCATCGGGTTGATCGCCAGACAAGCAGGCACCCGGGACCGGCGAGAGGTATGGATCCGGCTAACTCCGGCCGGTGGAACGATCCTGCGGAAACTCGCGTTGACACACCGGGACGAACTTGAGCGAGCCGGCCCAGAACTGGCGCGTGCACTGGATTCCGTGCTCCGGCATCGCGGTTTGGTGGTGACGTCGTGAGCCGGGTCGCGCAGGGTCTTCACAACATTTAGGTGATTTCACAACAACCGTGCGCGTCATCCCGGTTTCGCTGCTCGCGGTCGGCATAGGAATTGTCGGCACGTACGTAGCTTGGGCTTTGCTCCGTCTCATCGCGCTTTTCACCAATCTCTTCTACTACGGGCGGGTGAGCACCGTGCTGGTCTCTCCGGCTGGAAACCATCTTGGGTTGTTTGCTGTGCTGGTGCCGGTTGCGGGGGGACTCGTCATCGGTTTGATGGCGCGATACGGTTCGGAACGCATTTGCGGTCACGGCATTCCGGAGGCACTGGAATCGATTCTGATCAACGGAAGTAAGGTGCAGCCCCGCCTCGCGATCTTGAAACCGATTTCGTCTGCCATATCCATCGGATCAGGTGGTCCCTTCGGAGCGGAAGGTCCAATCATAATGACCGGTGGTGCCATCGGGTCCGTCATCTCGCAACTCTTTCACCTCACCGCGGCCGAACGAAAAACGCTGCTGGTGGCGGGCGCCGCTGCGGGCATGTCCGCGACTTTCGCGACGTCCGTCGCCGCGGTGCTGCTCGCGGTTGAATTGCTGTTATTCGAATGGAAGCCCCGCAGCGCGATCCCCGTGGCGTTGGCGAGCGCGACCGCAGGTGCGACGCGCCGGTATATCCTCGGGTTGAGTCCTCTGTTCCCAGTACCGCAACATTCGATTTTTATCGGGCCGAAGGGCCTTGCGGGATGTGTGATCGTGGGTCTGCTGGCGGGCGGCCTCTCCGCACTTCTAACTCTCGGTGTTTACGCAGCGGAAGACTCCTTCATGAAACTACCCATCCATTGGAAATGGTGGCCAGCCATCGGAGGAGTGGCGGTGGGATTGGGCGGTCTGGTCTTCCCGCAAGCGCTCGGAGTTGGCTACGACACGATCCAGTCGCTCTTACAAGGAGACGTACCGCGTGCGGTTATTGCCGGAGTACTGTTGGTCAAATCTGTAATCTGGATCATCTCACTTGGCTCCGGAACGTCGGGCGGCGTCTTAGCGCCTTTACTTTACTGATGATGGGTGCGGCATTGGGCGGCGTGGAAGCGATGTTTCTGCCGCACGAAGGTGCCGGATTTTGGCCCTTGGTCAGCATGGGCGCAATTCTCGGAGGCACAATGAGGGCTCCATTTACGGTGATTCTATTTGCTCTGGAGCTCACCCACGACATGAATATGCTGTTGCCATTGCTGGTTGCGGCGATTCTGGCCCATGGCACGACCGTGCTGCTGTTGAAGCGTTCAATCCTAACCGAGAAGGTCGCGAGGCGCGGGTTCCACCTGTCGCGCGAGTATGCGACGGATCCACTCGAGATTCTCTTCGTGCGCGAAGCAATGCGTACGACCCGTGTCGCTTTTCCAGCCGACGCGACTCTAGAGGATCTGCACCACACGTTGATTCGACAGCCTACACAGCGCGGACAGCACCTCTATCCGGTAGTTGATAGCGAAAGGCGAGTCAAGGGAGTCATTACCAGAAAACAATTGCGCGAACTCACCGAATCGGCGTTGCCCACCGTCTGCTTAGCGGATGTTCTGAGAGAACCCGTGGTCGCACGGCCTGACGAGCCATTACGGATTGTAGTGTTACGCATGGCTAAGACGGGAACTGGGACTGACACAGCTACCGGTTATCGACGGCGCGGGGAGGCTCGCGGGAATGATTTCCCTGCATGATCTACTCCTCGCGCGAGTGCGCAATCTCAATGAAGAGCGGCACTGCGAGACAGTACTCCGCCTGCGCGTGCCGTTCACCAGACGCGCTCAGGCAGGCCGGGAAGATCACAGCACTCGGATTGGAATCGGTTAGATTCGAATGAAAGAGGGATCTGCCGAACCAAACGGCACGTCGTGCTCGGCACGATTTCGTTCACGGTGTGCTTCGCGGCATGGCTGATAGGCGCGTTTGCGCCTCACTTTCGTAGCGCGTTTCACTTGACAGCCGCGGAGACGGCTCTTCTCGTCGCCGTTCCAGTGCTTCTGAGGGCGTTGGCGAGGATCCCCATCGGCATCCTGACAGACCGTTTCGGCGGCCGCACCATCTTTTCGATTCTGCTGGCGTGCACTGCGGTACCAGTGTGGCTGGTGCCGGAACAGGCGAGTTATTCACGGTTGTTGGCGGTGGCGTTTGTCCTTGGACTCGCCGGCTCGTCGTTTGCGATCGGCGTGGCTACGTCTCCCGGTGGACTTCCGCCGAGCGGCAGGGCAGCGCGCTGGGGGTCTATGGGTTGGGCAATATCGGACAATCCGCTGCTGTTTTTCTCGGCCCGGTACTGGCGGCGCAGATTGGAATACCGCACGTTTTTCACGTGGTCGCGGTCATGCTTGTGTGCTGGGCCGGGCTGTTTGCCATGCTAGCCTTAGTGACCGAAGTCACTGGATCCTCCGGGCGGACAGGCGTAGCATAGGAAAGGGACGGGCGTTTATGAAACTACGATTGCAAGGCAATTCGGTGCGGTTGCGACTGACGGGGTCCGAAGTTGAGCGACTTCGTGACACAGGAATCGTAGAAGAATCGGTGAATTTCGGCGCCGGTGAGACTTTAGCTTACCGGCTGCACAGCCGGACAGAGTTGGGACCCGTGCAAGCGGGATTCCGCCAGGGAGTTCTTACCGTCTCACTCTCCATCGACGCGGCCCAAGCCTGGGCGACCTCTGACGAAGTCGGCGTTTATTCGCAATCCGAGGTGCTCGCCATTTCGATTGAGAAGGACTTCCGCTCTCTCACCCGGCCACGGGACGGGCAGGAACTCGACGCCTATCCTCATCCGGGCGGGCCGACAGCAACGCAATCGTAAAGGAGCTGGATTCATGCCCATCGTTATCGGAGCGAAGCGACAGAGCGATTTTGCGGACCCAATTGGGATGCTGGGTGATTGCCATCGCCGCATCGAGATGTTTCTCAACGTGCTCATGCGCGTGGCCGAACAGGCGCACGGCGAAGCGTTGAACGATGAGCAGCGTGGTGCGCTGGAGACTGCGCTCCGATATTTCCGCGAAGCGGCGCCGAAGCACACCGCCGATGAGGAAGAGAGCCTGTTCCCCCGCCTGCGCCGGATCGAGGACCCTGGCGTGAAAGCGTTGCTGGCGCGAGTGGAGTCCCTGGAAGAAGAGCACGTGTGCGCCGACAGAAGCCACGTTGAAGTGGACAGTCTGGGCAGGTTGTGGCTGAGGGACGGCAGGCTGTCACAGGAGCAGGCATCGCGGCTCCTGGCGGTGCTGGTTCAACTGCGGGACTTATATCGCCATCACATCGCGACCGAAGACGACGAGGTATTCCCGGCTGCCGCGGCGGCCCTCACCGCCTCCGACTGCCAGGCGATCGGAAACGAGATGGCCTCCCGGCGACTCTCGAAACCAGTTCAGGAACCGGCAGACTCCTCAGGCCGGATGTCATAGGTCAATGGTCCCAGCGGAATTGAGCACCCGTTGCATGGCTCCCACCAGGGCGGCGGGCTGGCAAGAGAATGAATGTGACTGTTCAGGTCTTCAAGATGCTGAACTAGCGGTTTTTGCGAGATCCGGCGGGTTTCTCCCGCCCAGGAATGGCGATCCGCTTCCATCCCGGTCAGGGCTCTATGCTTTAGCTGTGCGCAGGTGGATTCCCACGCTGGGGTCGCAAGGCCAGTTGTTGGTGTACCAGTAGTCCGGGTGGCCGGTCCCAGCACCCACGGCCGGCGATCGCCCCTTTATCTACTGAAAACCTAAGGAAACCCTCGAAACCCGTCTCAACGAGGCCCGGATCGCCGTGCACCTCGAACAAGAGACCGGCTACCCAGCCCAACTGCTGATTTCCAGTGAGCCATCGAATCGAAGTGAGGCGAAAGGCCAGCCGGCCACGCGAACTACTTCGGTATCAAGAAGGCTGATCGCCACAAAGTGCTGCACGGTCACGACGAGCGAAGTCGTGAAGGGCAGGCCCGTCGTCGAGAACTCCGAATACACCGACTACGATTCGGGTGCAGACTTGTGCCGGGATGACACCTGGCTGATCACCCATGGTGCGCCTTACCACACGGCGTGAGAGCAGTATCAACACGACCTCTATTTCCACACTCTGAGCGCGGCGGTCACCCGCGTCTCGCCACCGGTCCCGGAATGCGCACCTAGTGGCCGCCCATCACCGGTCAGGAGAGCGTCTTCCACACCATCACCCAAGCACACCACGAGAAGATTCAACCAGCGTCTGAACCGGCACGCGCTGTCGGGCACGCAACGGACATGTGTGTTAGAGCTTATTCGCGCGAACCGAGCCGGCTCACTAACGACAGTTGCGGGCAGAGCGCTGGTCAGACAGCAGATACCCGCCTGTGAATCCTCATCATTTCAACAGCCAGACGCTCCTGGTCTTCCGTTGTGAGCCGGCTCTCAGCGAGGCGGAACAACTGATCTTCTTCCTCTACGATGTGGTGCTGGATAAGATCGAAGAGTTCAGTGCCGAGCAACTGCAGATCGTTCAGCCAGCGGGACTCGAGAGTCGGTGGCGGATCTGACAGGAGGTCCCCAACGTGTTGTTCCACTTCGCGAACCTCGTCGTGCTGCCGGTCCATTTGGGCCAGCAGATCGGGATACGCCTCTCGTAAGCTCGGGTAGAAGATGACCTCCTCTTTCTCGAAATGAATCAAGGACAGGCGACGAATGTCTCGAACGGCCCCCTGTGCCTCCGCAATCAGTTCAGGCCCGAGTGGCCGCAAAGCTGCCAGGAGGCGGTCAAGGTACACTTCCATCTTGCGGTGGTCCTCTCGGAGGATGTCACAGGCCAAGGCGACGGTCATGGTGCATCCTCTCGTTTGCAGTTCCCCGGCGAAGCCAAGGACGCTCTTTCGCCGGGGGGCCTGACATCCCCCTGGCGGCATGACCGTAGAACTCTTGGCCTTGACGCCATGCTCCAAAATCCGGCTTCGTCATCATCCTATGCCTCGATAACTTCGTAGAACTTGGGCGTGGGTTTGCCGTCAAATAGTGGCCTCACCTGCTTACCTGCTTCATCGTGGGTGGAACTGCTGTGCATCGCTGCGAAGGCAGCTTCATTCTCAAATTCAACTATTGCCGCGTAGTTTCCTCCTTCTGTGGGTTTCAGAAGCTTCCTGCTTATAAAGCCCGCAAAATTGGAGAACGCCTGGTTTGACGAGGCGAACCATCTCAGAAAATCAGCGTCCTTACCGTCCTTAATGGGTGGAAAAGAAATAATCACTATAAACATATGTCACCTCAAACGTCTGCTTCGCCTTTCAGGAAGAGTTCCTGGCCAGCGCGAATACCCTCTCCCTTGAAGACCGCCGTGCCTGAGTGGCCGACAGCCCTCTCGGGAATCGGCGGACGGTTCGTGTACGTCTTGCCGTCTGCCAGATCAGAATCGTGAAACCAAGGATCAAGAAAAGGATGACGCCGTTCCAGTACGGCGAAAGCACTTCGCTTGCTGGACTCAGGTGAACGCACCCACTTTTCTCTGTTCATCTCCGCGGCCCTTCGCGGCGCACTGAGGCAGCTCGATCTGGGGATACCTTCCGTTCGAGTTCCGCGGCCAACCTGTCGAATCTCTCGTGTACGTCCTGCCCAAGTTCGTGCTCGACCGCAGCGAACCTCTCTCCCAGCTCCATCTGATCTTCCGCAGTGAGAACCTTGCCCGCCATCGGGAACAGCAGGTAATCCTCTTTCCAAATGTGGCTGGGGTAGAAGGCCGTGAGCGCGCGCAGGCTCTTCACGAGGTTCTCTCGCGCAGAAGATTCTCCCTCTGCATACCCGCGGATCGCTTCGGCGAACTCTACCACCATCAACCGGGCTTTTTGATGTTCCATTGTCAAGCCGCCCAGTGGGCATCCGTGCGCCGTCACACCACGGCGTTCCAGGGCCGGGAACAGGAGCGCCTCTTCCTTACCATGGTGGCAGCGATCGGCAAACGTGCGGAGGAACTCGACGATGTTCTCCAGCAGAAGGACATCCAGGTCCTCTCCCCCATCAAGCTTCTCTGCCAGGACCGCCATGCCGGCCACCACTTTATGGATAACTCGGTGCTCCGCCTCCAGCAGCTCAACCGGCGTCGGATCACTCATTTCACCTCCCTCACGATCGTCAGAAGAAGCTCACTATCCTCGAGGGCCTCGATGTCGTGTGGGACGGCGTTATCCAACGCGATCACCGTCCCCGCAACAAGTGTTCGAGGCTCGCCGGCTACGCTGAACTGGATGGCGCCGGAAACAACTTGTAGCGTGATCGGTCCATCAACTTGGTGTCCACATAGAGTGGCGCCCTTCTTGATCGCCGTCAAGACAACGCTCAGATTCGAACTCTTCACGACCGTGACCGAATTGCGGGTGCCCGAAATCCATTCCGGCTCTTGCCTCAATAGTTTGATTTCTTCGGCGATTGCAAACGTAATCGCCGGTCCAGAGAGGGCGCGTCCCTCTCGTGGTGCTTTGCGAACTGCGTCCGGCATGCTCTCCTCCTTCTCCACTGTAAGTTGTGTTCACCTTTCGGGTTCGCGAGAATGCTCGTCGTTGCTCCCGTGAGCGGTCGCGTAAAGCCCTTCGGCGTAATGAACGAACTCGACGTAGGCTTTCACGGACTCGCGGCCCGCGCGCACATCCTCTTTCTTGAAGTTCCTCGTGGCAAGGACCTTCTGAAAGCGTTCTCGGATGCCCGCAGCCGATGTGTCGTTGAGCATCTTGATCAGGGGTCCGACAGCGCCGTCATCAATGGACTTGTCCGCGGCGGGGATGGCCGGCCCCAGGTCGCGCCCGGCCGGCTTCACTCCAGTGTAGGGCTCGCCTTCGCCGGCGCGATGAATTCGAACGAGCGTCTCGAAGAAGTACATGTCGGCCAGTTCCTTCGCTTCGGTATTCAAATTGCGCACGGCCAAGGCCTTAGCGAACACTTTTCTGATTTCAGCTTCATCGTTGGCCTGAACCCAAATAAGGACGACGTTTACATCGCCATTGGCAAGCGCGCGTTGAGCGGCCTGAACGACCGGTCCGTCCATCCCGTCGCAGTGCCCGAACGCCGTTGCGGGCATCATTAGAAAAACGAACCCGATCGCAAGAATAGAAAGAGACCGGGCGAAACAATCTCTCGTCACCAGATTACTCCTTTATGCTGTGGGGCAAGCGGCGTCAGAACACCAGGCAGGGCGTTGCGCGCCGTGAGACATTGCCCTGATACAAGCATAAGCCCCCGCAGAGCAGTTACGTGTGACTGCAGTCACAGACGCGTCCTGGATTCTCGCTGGACAATGTGAATGGTCGTTCACATGAATCGAAACATAGGCACAGAAAAACTCGATACCGAGGTCCGGCAGGAACAGCTCACCCAGGCCGCTTTGAGCCTGATCACCACCCAGGGTCTGAAAGGACTCAGTATGGCGCGGGTTGCCCGAAGAGTCGGCCTTGTCCCTTCGGCAGTCTATCGCCACTTCGAAAGCAAAGACGAACTCTTGGATGCCGTACTTGAAATGATCCGCAAGCGTCTCCATACCAACGTGGAGCAGGCCTCCCAAGACGCAACGGATGCCCTTCAGATCCTGGGGCGGCTGGTGATGGCCCATGTGCGGTTGATCAGGGAAAACGAAGGGATTTTGAGTGTGATTTTCTCCGATGACGTCCACGAAGGGCGCCCCGAACGAAAAACTCGGGTCTACTCAATCATCCAGGGGTACTTAAGAAGAGTGGCGCAAATCGTCTCCCACGGGCAGCAACAGGGTGCCATCCGTCCCGACGCTGACCCCGGGACGGTGTCAGTGATGTTCCTGGGCCTGATTCAACCGGCCGCGCTCCTTTGGCACTTGAGTGAAGGCGGCTTCGATGTGACGAAACACGTGGAGCGTGCCTGGCAGATCTTCAGCGAGCGCCTAAAGGCGGCGTAGATGTTTTTGTCATGGATGTGACTGAGTATTCGCTTTGGAGGTGGAATACATGGGAAAGAAGAGAAACGTGCTCATCCTGCTCGCGGTCCTGGTCGTGGCTGCGGTTGTGAGCTACAGGTTCATCCGGAGCAAATACCAGGTCGAGCCGACGGCAATACGCGTTTCCGGAAACATCGAGGTCACCGACGTCGAGGTGAGTTTCAAGATCCCAGGTCGGCTGGAAGAGCGCGCTGTCTCCGAAGGCGAGACTGTTACGGCTGGTCAACTGGTGGCGAGGCTCGACCGCAGCGAACTCATGGAAGAGGTCGCGTTGCGCCGGGCCGAAGTCGGCGCCGCCCAAGCCGCGTTGGCCGAACTGGTGGCAGGATCCCGATCGGAAGAAGTCCGCGAGGCCGAGGCTGTCGTCCGCAAGACACAGGCCTGGCTCGATGAACTCCTGGCCGGATCGAGGCCGCAAGACATCGCGGCGCATAAGGCTACGGTTGAGCGGGCGAAAGCGGAAGTGGGCCGGCTCGAGGCGGAGTACACGCGGCAGATGACACTCTACAAGAATGATGTCATCTCAGCCCGCGAGTACGAGGCCACCCAGTCTGCACTCGATGCCGCAACGGCTCGATTCCGTGAGGACAAGGAGCGATTAATGCTTGTCATCGAGGGACCTCGAAAGGAGCAGATCGAGCAGGCCCGTGCCAGCTTGAAGCAGACCACGGAACGCCTGGCGCTGGTAACGAAAGGTCCCCGCCACGAGACGATCGACCAGGCGCGCGCTCGCCTGGAACAAGCCAGACAGGCGCTTGCGATGGCTGAAACGCGGCTGAGCTACACCACCGTTATCGCGCCCATCGGCGGCGTGGTCCTATCGGAGAACCTTGAGGCTGGCATGTACGCGGCCCCCGGAACACCGGTCGTTACGGTGGGCGACCTCGTTAACTTGTGGTTGCGGGCCTATATCAGCGAGACCGACCTCGGCCGCGTCAAGGTTGGCCAGCGGGTCCGGGTGACCACCGACACCTATCCCGGCAAGCATTACGACGGGAGGGTTTCCTTTATCGCCTCCCAGGCGGAGTTCACCCCGAAGAATGTTCAGACCGAGAAAGAGAGGGTGAAGCTGGTTTACCGCATTAAGATCGACATCCAGAACCCCAACATGGAGCTAAAGCCCGGCATGCCCGCCGATGCCGTGATACTGACTGGGCCAGACGCGAACGGGCCATCCCAGGCACTGGACGGGCAGGGAGCGAGCACACTGCCGAGGAACCCCAACATAGGGAAGGTCCCCAGGGTGCCCGAAAAGTCGAGGACGTCGGTTGCCAGAGAGGTCAGCGATGCCCGCAATTGAGGCCGTGGCCCTTACGAAATCCTTCGACAATCTGACAGCGGTTGACCAACTGAACCTGACCGTGGAGGAAGGAGAGATCTTCGGTCTCGTTGGGCCTGACGGCGCCGGGAAAACCACCACTATGCGGCTGCTCACCTCCATCATGGAACCCACATCCGGCGAAGCCTGGGTCGCCGGCCACAACGTGTTGCGGGAGGCGGAGGCGGTCAAGGAAGAGATTGGCTACATGAGCCAGCGGTTTGGCCTCTACCCGGATCTGACCGTGATGGAGAACCTTGAGTTCTACGCCGACATCTACGGCGTGCCGAGGGATGGCCGGGAGCAAAAACTCGAGCGCTTGCTGTCGTTCAGCAACATGACACCTTTCAAGAAGCGTCACGCCGGCAGGCTGTCCGGGGGCATGAAACAGAAACTCGGTCTGGCCTGCGCGCTGGTCCATACGCCCAAGGTGCTATTCCTGGACGAGCCGACCAACGGGGTGGACCCAGTCTCGCGCCGGGACTTCTGGCGCATCTTGTACCAACTCCTTCGCGAGAACGTGACTATCTTCGTTTCGACTGCATATCTCGACGAGGCTGAGCGTTGCGGCCGGGTTGGGCTCATGCACCGTGGAAAACTCCTCGCCGTGGGGACACCCGGCGAAGTCAAGAAGCTGATGCGGGGTACCATTCTGGAAATCCGCTCCTCGGAGCCGCGCAGAGCCACCGCTCTCCTGCGGAAACAATTCACCACCGCCACAGCAAGCCTGTTCGGAGACCGCATTCACCTGCTGGCACAGCACCCGAATCAAGATGCGGCAGAGGCGGAACGGGTGCTTGTCGGCGCAGGGCTTTCCGTTAGTGGGATCCGCACGATCGAGCCGGCGCTCGAGGACGTCTTCATATCGGTCCTGGCCGCCGAGAGGAAGAACTGAAGCCATGAACGCAAGCAGCAACGAAAACGCCGTCGTTGTAGAAAACTTGGAGAAGCGCTTCGGCAGCTTCATCGCCGTAAACCGAGTCAGCTTCGAAGTGCGGAAGGGCGAGATCTTCGGCTTCCTCGGTCCGAATGGCGCAGGCAAGTCAACTACCATCCGCATGCTGTGCGGGATTCTGTCTCCCACCGGGGGCACCGGAACTGTGGTGGGGTTCGATGTGCGAACCGAGCCGGAAAAGATCAAGGCCAACATCGGCTACATGAGCCAGAAGTTCTCTCTTTACGAGGACCTCACGGTGGATGAGAACATCAATTTCTACAGCGGCATCTATCGCATCCCACCAGAGAAGAAGAAGGAGCGCAAAGAGTGGATAATCGAAATGGCCGGTCTCCAGGATCGCCGCCATTCCCGCACGGGCATCCTCTCCGGTGGCTGGAAGCAACGCCTTGCATTTGGTTGCGCCATTTTGCACGAGCCGCCAATCATCTTTCTTGACGAGCCTACCGCAGGAGTGGATCCGGTCAGCCGGCGCCAATTCTGGGACCTGATTTACGAACTCTCCGGCAAGGGGGTCACCACCTTCGTGACTACCCACTACATGGATGAGGCCGAGTACTGCAACCGCATTGGTTTGATCTATCGCGGAGAGCTGATCGCCATCGGAAGCCCGGACACTCTCAAGACCGAGTTCATGCAGGAGGACGTATTGGAGGTTCTTTGCGAGCGGCCCCAGGATGCCATGGGCGAGATAGAGAAGCTCCCAGGAATCAAGGAAGTTGCGCTGTCCGGGAATGGCTTGCACGTGGTCGCACAAGACGCGGAGAGGGCTGCAAGCGAAATTCAAAACCTGCTGGGTACCACGGCCAGCGTCGAAGAGATCGCTCCTTCGCTCGAGGATGTTTTCGTTTCGCTGATCGAGTCGCGCGACCGCGCTGACCAGCCCCAACAGGAGGTGCGTATATGAAACCGCTTCGCGTTTGGGCGGTTGCCCGCAAAGAATTCATACACGTCATCCGTGATCCTCGCAGTCTGGGCATGGGGATCGCGATCCCCATGCTCTTGCTTGTGCTCTTCGGTTACGCGCTCACCCTCGACGTGGACAATGTGCCTCTGGTGGTTTGGGATCAGAGCGAGTCGCCGGCCAGCAGGCAACTCGTGAGCGGTTTCCTCGGTTCGCGTTACTTCTTACTGCGGGCCTATGTTCACAACTACCCGGAAGTGGAGCGATCTGTCGATTCCGGTCGCGCCTTGATGGCGCTGGTAATCCCCGCGGACTTCGCTGGTCGCATCGAATCCGGGCGTCCGGCGCCGGTGCAGATTATCGTCGACGGCAGCGACTCGAACACGGCAACCATCGCCATGGGCTATGCAGATGTGGTCGCTTTGACCTATTCGCAGGACGTGGCTATGGACACGATCCGCAGGACCGGTGGTCGAATGATCCACGCGCCCCTGGATCTTCGTCCTAGGGTATGGTTCAACGCCGACATGGAGTCGAAGAATTACATTATCCCTGGTCTGATCGCGGTGATCATGATGGTGATCGCCGCCCTGCTCACCTCCTTGACCGTGGCGCGTGAATGGGAGAGCGGAACTATGGAGCAGTTGATCTCGACGCCACTCAAGGGCTCGGAGTTGATTCTCGGCAAGCTCGTTCCGTATTTCGCAATCGGCATGCTCGACGTCCTGTTGGCCGTGGTGATGGGTCAATTCCTGTTCCGTGTCCCCCTGCGTGGAAACGTGGCGTTGCTCTTCGCAATGGCGGCCATCTTTCTGGCCGGCGCTCTCTCACTCGGGATGGTGATCAGCATCGTGACGAAAAGCCAACTCCTCGCCAGCCAGTTGGCCATGGTGCTGACGTTTCTGCCGTCCTTCCTGCTGTCCGGGTTCATGTACGCCATCAGCAACATGCCGCAGGCGATCCAATTCGTGACCTATCTGATTCCGGCGAGGTACTTTGTCACCCTGCTCAAAGGCATCTACCTGAAAGGTATTGGGCTGGAAATTCTGGCACTGGAAGCCAGCCTGCTCACGGCCTTCGGAGCCGCGATGGTGCTGTTTGCCAACGTGAAGTTCAAGAAGAAGCTGGTGTGATTATGTGGGAACGCATCAAACACATGCTCATCAAGGAGTTCATCCAGATCTTTCGAGATCCCCGGATGAAGGGCGTCATCTTCCTGATGCCGATTATTCAAC
>JBBQGE010000117.1:0-18178 GCA_038322675.1 Bryobacterales bacterium | reverse complement strand
AGTATGGGCTTAGGAACAGGATGACATACTTACGTCGGTCTGTCAACACACAATAGGTAGACCGACCTGTTTCTGTGGCGTGTGGCGTGTCAGTCGCCAAAAACATTCCAGATGGAAAATGTAGAAACTCCAGGGATCGGCAGTTATGCCGATCTGCGCGGCGCGGCCGTCTACCCGAACCTCATCCGCAGAATGGAGCCGAAACCCCTGCGCGTCTACCTGCAAGACGGGGATCACGACCTCAACCTCTTCGCCGGCAATTGGTGGCTCGCCAATCAGGAAATGGCTTCTGCTCTCGAATACGCCGGCTACGAAGTACTGTTCGTAAAAGGCACCGAGGGTCACAACAATAAACAGGGAGCCTCCGTCCTGCCCGATGCGCTCCGCTGGCTCTGGCGCGACTACCCGAAGCCCATCGCGAAATCGAAAGGAGGCCGTGGCGAACGCGAGTTCATCGCTGAAATCCTCCATCCCGATTCCGAGTGGCAGCTGATGAGTGAGGGCCACAAATTCACCGAAGGCCCCGCCGTCGACCGCGAAGGCAACGTCTACTTCACCGACATCCCGAACAGCCGCATTCACAAGATCGCTCTGGATGGTCAGGTCAGCGTGTTCAAGGAAAACACCGGCGAAGCGAACGGCCTCATGTTCGGACCCGACGGCCGTCTCTATGCCTGTCAGAACGGCAAGAAACAGATCGTGGCCTATGCGCCCGATGGCTCGGAAACCATCCTCGCTGAGGGCGTCCAATCCAACGACCTCGCCGTCACAAATCGCGGCGAGATCTACTTCACCGACCCTCCCGGCAAGCGGGTCTGGTACATCGACGCCAAGGGCAGCAAGCGCGTGGTCGCGGACAAGGGTTTCGAATTTCCGAACGGAGTCGTGCTCTCCCCCGACCAGTCGCTATTGCTGGTCTGCGACACGCGTCTCCGCTGGGTCTGGTCGTTCCAGATCCAGCCCGACGGATCACTCGCCAACGGCGAACCGTTCTACCGCCTCGAGACCCTCGACGATTCCTCGATGTCCGGTGCGGACGGCATGACGGTCGATACCGAAGGCTATCTATACGTAACTTCCAGAATGGGGATTCAGGTATGCGATCAACCCGGACGAGTGGTCGCCATCATCGGCTCGCCCGGCCCGCGCGGACCGTCGAACGTGGTCTTTGGAGGACCGGACCTCGACTGGCTGTTCGCAACCTCGAACGACAAGGTCTACAAGCGCCGACTTCGCCGCAAAGGCGTCGTGAGTTGGAATGTGTTGAAGCCGCCCCAGCCCCGGTTGTGATCTAAAGAACCCGCACCGGACTGAGACCTTGAGGTACTGTCGGTCTCACTCCGGTGCGGTCTCGCCCTGGGGTGTCGGGCTCGGATCCGGGCGTCAGGTTCCGTCTGATTCGAAGATGCGTATCATCCGTCCGCAATCAGGCCCGCGTCCAAGCATTCCTGACCGCGAACGCCAGACATCGACTGATACCGAAGACCCTGGGGAAGATCGTGAGCGAAAGACGAAATCGTTGAAGACCCCGGAAGTGGCAGTATCAAAATCCATACGCCAAAAAAATCCCCTCTGTTTGCAACTTGCGATCCGGGGAAATGAGCGGTTTCGATATCACAACACCGGCTCCCGCAAGCACGCTGTTTCACAGCCCGCTCGCCTCCTCGTCCTGCCAGTTGCAAGCAGAGGGCAGGTTTTAAAAGAGTGACTTCATCAATTCGATGTTTCTAGAGCAATTCTCCTGCCGAGTACCATCCGCGAACTCTCAACGACTTAGAGCCCTTCGAACCAGTACTGCGGCACCTCCCCCGGGGCAACCCTGTGTCCCTATGACACAATGGGCTTGGTACATGCCATCTGTCCTGAAATCGTGCACTGCCTTACTGGCGGTGCTGATCCCGATTGCCGCCCAGACTCCGGAAGAATTCAAGGTCTACACCGAACAGCCCCGGCTCATCCTGAGGCCCCACCGCCTCCGCCTCCTCAAGAAGGAACGGGAACGCCAGTCCATGCGCTGGGAACAGTTCAGCGCCCTCATCGCCGGCCGCGCGCAGATGACCGAACCCGGACTCGCCAACTGCCTGTACTACGCCATCACCGGCGATCCCGATGCCGCCCGGCAGGCTCTCGACTGGGCCGCGTCCGCCAAAGACATCCGCCAGATCGCCATCATCTATGACTGGTGCCATCCCGCCCTGAACCCCGCCCAGCTCAAATCGCTCGGGTCCCGCCTGGCCGCCGCTGCCTCCACGCCCGGCTCGGCGACCTTCACCCATATGCGCGATCGAGCCTTTGCCGCCATCGCCATCGCCGACGAGCAGCCGGCCGTAACAGAATCCGCCATGCGTGACATCGTCCTGCATCAATGGCGACAGATCATGGTCCCTCAACTCGAAGCCGGAGCCGCAACCCCGAACGAGGATCAACTCTTCGCCCTATACGAACTGCTCCACACCATCCGCGATAACCTCAACATCGACCTCCGCGAAAATGCCGTCGACTGGTTCAAAGAGATTCCTCCCGTCCACCTGCTGAGTCATTACCCGGCGTCGTACCCGGCCCCCGAAAATGAGTACCGCATCCCCGCCTACGACGCCGAACAGGAACCCGACCTGCACCGCGCCGCCGAATCGCGTGCCACGGAATTGATGATGGTTGCCTACGACTCGAACGCCTCCGACAGCCAGTTCCTGCAAGGCTGGCTGATGCAGGATCGCTACCTGATGCGATCGACGTTCGGCAGCCCGTACGAGTTCATCTGGGCCAACCCGTACCAGCCCGGACTCAGTTACTATCACTTCCCTCTGACCCACCACGATCCGGCCACCGGAGCCCTCTTCGTTCGCTCGAGTTGGGAAGACGACGCCGTCTGGTTTGGCCGTGTCGGCTCGGAATGGCAGACCTTCCGCGATGGCAAAATCACCGCGCTCGACCCCACGCGGCCGCGCGACCCCATCGAGATCGGAGCCACCGCCATCGTCATGGCGCACCAGCCATTCCGCTTTCAGGTAAAGGATGCCGAACACGTCTACATCATCGGACTCAAGCCGCACACCCGCTACGACGTAGAAGTTGACGAAGAGGAGATGCGCGAAGAGACCAGCGACGCGGCCGGCACACTCGACCTCTCCTTCCCGCAAGAGACCACAACGGGCATCCGCCTCCATCCGTCGCGTTAACGGATGCGGCTGGCTCGCGAGAACATGCTGCTCACTCGGGAATAAGCGCCGTCAGGAGTTCTCGGGCGTTTACGACCCGTGTTGTTTCCCACTGATTGGGAAAGTGACGCCTGTTGCCGGTGACCAGATAATCGACTCGCGCTACCTCGGCGCATTCCAAGAAGCGATTGTCCGATTCGTGAGGACACTCAGTTAGCGTGCGAGTTGGACGCACGAGTACGGCTACCCGCCGGACGAGTGCCAGAAAGTGATCGACTTCCGCAGGCACGAATTTGAGCTCCGGATACTTCAAGACGCGCTCGTACCCGGCAAGAATGGCCTTCGATACGTACAGCTGAGCGTGGCGGTTCAAGGTCCATCGCGTCGCTTTGGCTTCCAGTCCCTCGGGTTTGAGGTTGGCGGAAACCATCACGTTGGTGTCGATGACGATCCCGATCATCTCGCCGCTGGCTACGCCGGTTGTTTCCGTGCCTTAACGATGATCGCGTCGATCTCGCGCGTCGTTAGTGTGTCCAGGCCGGTACGCTTGGCTGTCGCCTGCATGGCGCGCAGTTCTTCGGGCGCTGGAGCAAAGCGATCAATGTACTCTTTGACGCCCATAAATGACGGCTTGCGGTTTGCCGCGGCGGTCTATGAGAAACCGCTCGTTCTTCTCAGTGACGCGCTTCAGAACTTGGCCAAACTGGGTGCGGGCGGTCACGGCCGAGATCACTTTGGTCGTGGATGGCGAGGTGCGTTTGATGGCAATCTCCGCGAATCGATTAATCAATTCACTTACAAGTATAACCGATCGCCGAACATCCAGGCCTCATCAACCCCGCCACCCGATCACGACCCGGCCAGCACCGCGTTCATCGTCATCTCCGCCTTCATCAGCTTCGAAATCGGGCAACCCGTCTTGGCCGCATTCGCCAGTTTGTCGAACGTCGCCTTGTCCACCCCGGGGATTCGGGCCGAAACTTCCAGATGACTCTTCGTCACCGCCCACCCGCCGTCGCCCTTCTCCAAACTCACCGTCGCTTCGGTCGTAATCTCGTCCGGGGTCAACCCCGCTTCCGTCAGTTGCGCCGACAGCGCCATTGAGAAACAGCCCGCATGCGCGGCCGCAATCAGTTCTTCGGGGTTCGTCCCCGCGCCGTTCTCGAATCGTGTCGAGAACGAATATTGCGTGTCGGCGAGCACACCGCTCGCGGTCGAGATGCGGCCCTTACCGCCTTTCAAGTCACCATTCCAGGTCGCGGACGCTTTTCTTTGCATTCAATTCCCTCCTAAGTACTATTCTAAGAGTTATGCGAGTCGTCATTGCCAGCGATCATGCCGGATTCGATCTCAAAAATGCGCTTGCCGGACATATTCGGCAACTCGGCCACGAAGTACAAGATGCGGGAACCTACACAAACGATCCGGTGGATTATCCCGATTACGCCGAAGCGCTCGCGAAACCGTTACTAGCTGGAGCAGCCGATCGCGGAGTTCTCATCTGCGGTTCCGGCGTCGGCGCCAGCGTGGCGGCCAATAAAATTCCGGGAATCCGCGCCGGTCTCGCGCACGACGAGTACTCTGCACACCAGGGCGTCGAACACGACGACATGAACGTGCTGGTTCTCGGAGCGCGCGTCGTAGGATCGGAGGTCTCGCGCGAGTTGGTCGAGCGATTCCTCGCGGCCAACTTCAGCGGTGAACCACGTCACGTCCGCCGCCTCGCGAAAGTCAAAGCGATCGAGGAGAAATATAGCCGGTAGCCCCCGCGAAAGGGTTCCAAGCAAACCCGCGTCCCTATGATGATGCCACCGCTGCTCCCGCTCATCAAGGAAACGTTTAGCGAGTGGACGCGCCACAACGCACCGAAACTCGGCGCCGCCCTCGCTTACTACACGGTGCTGGCGCTGGCGCCGTTGGTGATCGTCGTCATCGCCGTCATCGGTCTGGCGTTTGGACACGAAGCGGCGCAAGGCCAGATCATGGCGCAGATTCAGGGAATGGTCGGCACTCAGGGGGCCGAGGCAATTCAGACGGTGGTGGCGAATGCGTCCAAGCCCTCTTCCGGTATCGTTGCCAGCCTCCTTGGACTGCTGACACTCTTCTTCGGAGCTTCCGGCGTCTTCGTCGAACTTCGTGATTCTCTAAACCGGATTTGGGAAGTGCCCCCGAAACCCGATGCCGGGATTTGGTCGATGATCCGCGAACGCTTTCTCTCCTTCGGAATGGTGCTCGCCATCGGATTCGTCTTGCTCGTCTCCCTCTTACTCAGCGCGGCACTCGCCGCGGCAGGCGCCTTCGTCAGCGGATTTCTCCCCATCCCCGCCTGGGTTTTGGAGATCGCCAACAGCGTGCTTTCACTGCTCGTATTTATCGCCCTGTTCGCCTTGATCTACATGGTGCTGCCCGAGACCGATATCGCCTGGACCGACACGTTGCTCGGCGCCGCCGTAACTTCCATTCTATTTACGATCGGAAAATATCTGATCGGGTTATATCTCGGCACCGCGACCATTGCATCCACGTACGGCGCTGCCGGATCGTTGGTGATTGTGCTGATCTGGGTGTATTACTCGGCGCAGGTATTCTTCTTCGGCGCCGAGTTCACGCACGTCTACGCCCTTCGCTACGGATCGCACCGGCCGAAGGTCCTGCCGGTATCCACCACCGGCAACCAAGCCGCCCGCTAAACCACGTAGGGCTTGCGGTAATCCCGCGTCAGCAACTTATCCGCCTCGGCGTCACTCTGGAATTTCGGGCCCGGAGTTAGCGTGAGTTTCCTCCCCACTCGGTAACTGATATTCGCCAGGTGGCACAATGCCGCACTGAGATAGGCATTTCCGATTTCATCGTGCAGATCTTTGTAATTCCGCGAGTGGCAGGCCGCCAGGAAATTCTGCATGTGCAGAGCTGTCGCGTCACCGCGCTCAGCACGCTCGTCCATCACGAGTTCATTGCTTTCGCCCTTGAACGCCTGGAATCCCTGATCGCTCATCGCGGCCCAACCCTCGGTTCCGTAGAACAGATTGCCGACCATCACATTGATCGGCGTTCCCGATTTCGGCGCAGTCGCTAACGGCGCCGGTGAATTCGGAGGCGCCACCGCTCCGGCCGCCGGAGCACCGCCCCGCCGGTGAACCGGAAAGCCCTCCGAACCCGTCAGCAATCCGCGAACTTCGAACACGATCTCGCGCGATCCATAGCCGTAACTCGCCAGCAGCGTATTCGGCGTCTCCTGGTCGTCCGTGTAGGCATACTTGCCGCCCTGCGCAGTCGCCGTCTTCGGCATGTCGGGATCCTGCATCGCCCACCGGCAGATTCCTATCTCATGCACACCCTGATTGCCGATATCGCCGTTACCCGTGTCCCAGAACCAGTGCCAGTTATATTTGAAGCGCAGCGGATTGAAGGGACGCATCGGCGCGGGCCCCCGGAACAGATCCCAATCGACGCCCGGCGGTACCGGACCGTCAGGCTTGTGCCCGATCGACGCCCGGCGCTTAAAACATAATCCCTTCGCCATGTAAATGTCGCCGATCAGCCCCCCATGAAGCGACTCCATGGCCTTCATCTTGAACGGCGTGCTGCGATGCTGCGAGCCGATCTGCAGCATCTTCTTGGTCTCGCGCGCCACCTGTATCATCCGCTGGCCTTCGTAGATGTTGTAGCAGGCGGGCTTTTCGCCGTACACATCCTTGCCGGCCTTCATCGCCCAGATCGCGGCCAGCGCGTGCCAGTGATTCGGCGTCGCGATCGAGACCGCCTCCACGCTCGGATCGGCAAACGCATCGCGCATATCGGTGAACTCTTTGGCTTTCTCGCCAGTGTTGGTCATCAGCCGCGATTGTGCGCGCTCGCGAGCCGCCTGGTCGATGTCGCAGAGTGCCACCACGCGGGCCTCCGGAAGCTTCGAATAAATACTCAAATGATTCGATCCGCGTCCGCCCAGTCCTACGATGGCAACGCTAATCCGATCGTTCGCGCCCCAAACGCGCGTGGCGGCGGCAGCAGTGGCCGCGCCGAGAAAGAACCGGCGGGAAGTGGTTTGGCCCATTTCAGATGTGATACTCCTTCCGCGCGATTATATCAGGCGCTACACTGGATCAATCCATGAAGCCCATCCATGCCGCCCTCGCTGCCTGCACGGTTCTGACGGGCGTGGTCGCATGGCGCTGCGGACTACTGATCACCTCAGCACGCACTGGCCCGCGCGGATCTCTCTATGCGATGCCGCTCGTCTGCATTACCTCGGGCATGCTCCTCAGCCTGGCTTGGATGGAACACCAAGGCAAGCCCGCCGGACCTTGGCGAATCATCATTGTCGAGATCTTGTTTCTCGTCATCATGCTCCTGGTCTACTGGAGTGGCCCCGGCGCGTGACGCCGGCGGACCTACGCCGTCCCACACACATGATTCGATGGCTTCGCCCGCTCCTCCGACGACCCGCCTTCACCCTTCCCGCGATCGCCGGACTCGCCATCGGCATCGGCGCCACCACGGCGGTCTTCAGCGTGTTCTCCACGATGATGCTCCAGTCGATGGGCGTTCGCGATACCAGCCGGGTCGCGGCGGTCTGGCTCACCGATCCGGCGCACGGGCAGCAACAGGTTGAGTTGAGCTATTCCGACTGGCGCGCGCTCAGCAAGGCTTTCGACATCGCGCTCGCCTCCTCGGTCAATCTGGATTTTCCGCTCACGTTCAACGGCCTTCCCGAGCACGTCGACAGCACCACCGTCACCGGCAACTTCTTCGAGGTTCTCGGGGTAACTCCTCTCGCCGGCCGCTTTCTCAACTCATCCGACGACCAACCCGGCGCCCCCGCGCGCATCGTGTTGAGTTACGGCCTCTGGAGGTCGCGATTCGGCGGAGACTACAGCGTCATTGGCCGCCAGTTCCAGTCCGGCAATTCGCCCGTGACTGTGATCGGCATTGCCCGGCCCGAGTTCGATTTCCCGCGTGATGTGCAAGTGTGGACCGCGCTGAAGCCGTCCTGGCCTGACGTGGAGAAGAACGCGGAACTCGGCGTGTTCCGGTCGGTAGCACGAGTCGGATCGATGGTCGGAGCCACTGCCAGCGCGAACGTTGCGCTGCGGCAATCCGATGCGATCCGGCCACCGGGAACGCCAAAACTGAACCCGTCCGTGATTCCGATCCTTACCGAGATCTACGGCTCGGCGCGCCCGGCGGTTCTGATCCTGATGGTGGCGGTGCTGCTGGTTCTTTGCGTCGCTTGCGCGAATGCAGCGAACCTGATGCTCGCCCGTTTCGCCGAGCGCAAACAGGAGATCGCGATCCGGTCCGCACTCGGCGCCGGGCGGCGGCAGTTGATTCGGCTTCTACTATCGGAGTCGGCCGTCATCGCCGTAGCCGCGGGTGTTGTTGGGCTCGGCATTGCGCAAGCGGGCATCGTGCTGCTGCGCTGGTACGCCCCGCCCGAGTTACCAGGGATGGATCAGGTATCGCTGAATGGGATGGTGCTCGCCGTGAGTGTGGGATTGACGGCTTTGACCGTGCTCCTGTTCGGTGCTGGGCCGGCATTCGTCTCAACCCGGCCACCGAGGACACAATCGCCGCGCGCCGTACGACCCTGGCTCATCGCAGGCGAGGTTGCACTCTCGGTGATGCTGGTGGTGACCGCGGGACTGCTGGTTCGCAGCTTCTCCAAGCTGTCGGCAATCGATCCGGGATTCAACCCCGAGCGCGTCCTGACGTTTCGGCTGACCACTCAACTACCCGACCGGCCCGCGTGGCAGTCTCTGTACACCCAAGTGTTGGAGCGGGTGCGCGCGCTGCCGGGAGTCGAGTCAGCCGGCGCTGTCTTGATCCGGCCGTTATCGGGCGCGGTCGGTTGGGACACGAAGTATACGATCGAGGAGGGCGAGACGAATCCGAATGGCAACTTCGAGGTGATCAGTCCGGCGTACTTCCATGCCATGCGAATCCGCATGCTCGCAGGTCGCGACTTCGATGCGAGCGATAACGAGCAGAGTGTCAAGACCGTGATCATCAACGAGTCCACGGCGAACCGGCATTGGCCGCACGGCAATGCGGTCGGGCATCGACTTCGGCTGGGTTCGGGTCCGAAGGCGCCCTCGCTCACCGTTGTGGGAGTGGTTGAGGACGTTCGGTATCACGAGTGGGAGGCGGCGCGACCCGACTTCTATGTGCCGTTGATGCAGCGCGCCCTGTTTCGCAGCGACTTCGTCGTGAAGACTCACGGCGATCCGTGGGCGCTGGCCGCAGCCGTCCGGCGCGCCGTCTTCGAGACGGACAAGACTCAGCCGGTCAGCAATGTCACGACGATGGACAGTCTGGTGGAGCGAACACTGGCTCGAGCCCGGATGAGCGCACTGTCGCTGGCCTCGCTGGCCGGGTGCGGGATGCTGCTGGCGGTGATCGGGATCTATGGGCTGCTGTCGTATGCGGTGGAGCAGCGGACTCGCGAGATCGGGATTCGAACGGCTCTTGGAGCGACTCGGGGCAACGTCGCGCGGGTCATCGTGTCCGAGGTGCTATGGTACGCGGGCGGAGGGTTTCTCGCTGGTGCCGGAGCGGCGGTATTGGCGGCGAGTGTGACCCAATCGCTCCTGTTTCAAGTGACTCCCGCGGACCCGCTGACTTATCTCGCAACAGCCTTGATCATGGCGGCAATCGCTTCGCTCGCCTGTGCTGTCCCAGCTTGGCGAGCCGCCTCCATCGACCCGGCGGCGGCGCTTCGAAGCTGAGCCATCCATCGCGCACCGGCCCTCGTCCGTCCTCGACAGTCGTTGAGCACGGCACCGTAGCCCCGGCCTTCAGCGCTTCGGACCTGAGCCATCCATCGCGCACCGGCCCCCGCCCGTCTTCGACAGTCGACCATGGCCACGCGCTCAGCTGCGGCGCCGTAGCCCCGCCCCGTCGCCCTTCGAAGCTGAGCCATCCATAATAGAAGTAGAGGGCGCAGCGCTTTGATCACGTTTATCGACGAAGTCCGTGTGTTGGTGAAGGCTGGTGATGGCGGCAATGGGTGCCTGGCCTTTCGCCGCGAGAAGTTCGTACCGCGCGGCGGACCGAGCGGCGGCGATGGCGGGCACGGCGGCGCCGTCGTATTCGTGGGCAGCGAACACCACAACACTTTGCTTCACTTCCGTTTCAACCCGGAACACAAAGCCGAGCGAGGGCGGCATGGCGAAGGCAGCAATCGAACGGGACGCGATGGCCGCGATACTGACGTGCCGGTTCCTGTCGGCACGATCGTGTACGACGATGCCACGGGCGAGCAACTCCACGACTTCACCAAGCCCGCCGACCGGTTCGTCGTGGCGAAGGGCGGTCGCGGCGGGCGTGGAAATGCCCGGTTCGCGACCTCGACCCACCAAGCTCCCACCGAGCATGAGCCCGGCCATTCGGGTGAAGTGAAGACGCTCCGGCTCGAGTTAAAGCTGCTGGCGGATGTCGGGCTGGTGGGGTTCCCGAATGCGGGCAAGTCGACGCTGATCTCGCGGATCTCGGCCGCCAAACCGAAGATCGCCGACTATCCGTTCACGACGCTGGAGCCGAACCTCGGCGTGGTGCGGGTCGGCGACGATGACGACCGGAGTTTCGTGGTGGCGGACATTCCGGGTCTGATCGAAGGCGCGAGTGAGGGACACGGGCTCGGGACGCAGTTCCTGCGGCACGTGGAACGGACGAGTCTGCTGGCGCACCTGGTCGATGTATCGGAGTTCTCGGGACGCGATCCGGTGAATGACTTCGACGTGATCATGAAGGAACTGGCGAGCTTCAGCGAGGAGTTAGCCGCGAAGCCGGTGATCGTGGTAGCCACGAAGATGGACGTGGCGCAGGACCCGTCACGAGTGGAGTCGCTGGAGCAGCGCGCGGCCGAGGAAGGGCTGCCGTTCTATCGAATCTCAGCAGTAACCGGTGAGGGTCTCGACGCCGTGATGACCGCGATGGCAGAGCGGGTGTTCGCCGCTCGCGAGCCGGAACCCGAACCTCAGTCGCCTCGGGTGTAGAACGGGGTCTGTTCCACCGGTTCGTTGGAGTAGCGGGAACGGGCTCCGCGGACTACTCGCTTGCCTGGCCATTCCAGGCGCATGTCCTTGCTGACTTCTTCCAGCATCTCCAGAGTGGTGATCCGGGTCTCCAGCGCGAAGGCGGTCAACAGCAGGTTGTCGCAGATTCCGTTGATCAGTCGCGGAATGCCCTGAGCGCGGACGTGCAGTTCGGCGACCACGTCCGGCGGGAAGATGGTCTGGTGCGTCACCCCGACCCGTTCGAGCCGGCTCGCGATGTATTCAGCCGTGTCCGTCTCACTGAACGGTTCAAGCGAGCAACGAAGGACGATTCGCTGCTTCAACTGGCGCAGGTTCGGAGCATCGAGTTTGCGATCCAACTCGGGCTGACCGGCCAGGATCACCTGGATCAGTTTGCCGCGGCGGTTCTCGAGGTTGCCCAGCATACGGATCTCCTCAAGCACGTCCCACTCCAGATTGTGCGCTTCATCGACGATCAGAACCGTCGTCCTGCCCGAATTCGCCTGCTGGATCAGCATCTCGTTCAACTGGAACAGAACCTCGGTCTTCGAGGTCCGCTGGCAGCGGAGATTCAGATCGTAAGCGATCATTTCGAAGAACTGGTCCGAAGTAATCCGCGAGTTGAAAATAAAGGCGAATTCGATGCGCTGCGCTTCCAGGAAGTCGCGCAGACATTCCAGCATGGTAGTCTTGCCGGTACCGACCTCACCGGAAAGAACGATGAATCCCTTGCGGCTCTGGACGCCGTAAATCAGGTTGGCGAGAGCCTCCTCGTGCTGTACACTACGGTACAGAAAACTCGGATCCGGACTCAGATTAAATGGGCTCTCCGCAAAACCGAAGAAGGCATTATACATAGTCAGACACCAGTAGAGGACGCGCCTAAACCCGCCCTCTACCTAGTCTGAATGTATCACGACCCGATTGAGCGAGGGAAGCTAAGATTTTGGTGGTATTGTACTTCCACGATGGGAAGGGTACCGGAACGCCTGCTCTATGCACCTAGCTCGATAGTTCCTCGGGGCTACGAAACCTCCAACTGAACCCATCCCGCCAGCGCGCGCGGCCGGTTGCCGACAAACACCACCCGCCGGGTCTTCGGAAACGGCAGACCCGTCTGGATTGCCCTTGAGTAGAAGGGCAGCGCCCGGAGGATTTGACGATACGCCTCGTCACCTGTGTCCAGGTAAGGAGCCTTACTCAAGAAGCCGCCGCCCCACCCGATCGACAGGAGACAGGCGTCGCGGTTGGCCCGGACCAGATTGAGCCGGTCCTGTAACTCGGACAGCGTTTCGGTCAGACCAGAAAGTCCGAGAGCGTCGGCATACTTACGGTGCAACTCGATCTGAGCCGCTGCGTAGTCGTTCGCTGCCGCCAGAACGTGGGCCCGGTCAGGCTGCTTCCAATGCAGGGCACGCGAGATCTCGGGGCGCTTCAGGAATTCGTTCTCCTGCCAGTCGCCTTCAAAGACGGTTCCGGGGATCGCCATTTCGGCGAACACCGGAGTGCTGTCCTCTGGCCGCCGGCCGTCCACGGTCCCGCGCGGACTCTGTTTCCATCCGAGTTCCAGTTTGCCGCCGCCGCGGGTCTGCATAGTCGAGACTCGAAGCAGGTAGACCTGGAACGACGAGACTGGCACTGGATCGGAATCGGCCGCAGCCAGAAACTTCATACGGTCGGAACCCGAGGCTCCGAGCGCTTCGTTTTCGGCAGCATTCGAAACCCGGCGCATGACCCGTTCCGTGACCGCGCGCTGGGAGGCCTGTTCCATGGTCTCGTGGTCCCAACGCTTGAACAGCGCCGACGTCCGAAGCGCTCCCTTGATGGCGCTGGCCGCGAGGTATGGCCCGCGCGGACCCGACGCAAAGGTCGGGATAAACAGATCGTCCGTTTGAGCCCGCTGCCAGTAGGTGCTGAGGCTTGGATCCTCAAACGGGATGCGCCGCCCGGCAAAGTTCTGGGCGAATCCGCCCCAACTGGCGAAGTCCAGACGGTCGGACTTCTTCAATTGGTTGAGGTAAGAATCGAGCCTCGGCCCCTTCGCCAATAACTTGAAGATTCGCCTCTGATCTAACACATTCACATGGTCTTTCCACACCATGTAATCGATGGGCGAGAGCTTCTGGCCGTCACCGACCAGGGTGGGAGTGAGGCATGTGACGCGATACTTCATCAGGCCGCTCCTTTCACCGGGATAGAGATGGCGAGCGCAAAACCGTAGCGCCAGACGGGGTGCGGGAAATCCTCAGGCGCGACATTCACGGCACGGCCGACCGGCTGCGTTGGCGCGACGAGCACGGACCCTTCAGAGATCACCCGGCTGACTCGCTTCTCAGCGCCCCATCCGGCACGGCTTTCGACACGGCCGCCGCGGGTGAGGACGGCGTAATGACCACGGGTCCAATCCACGCGATCCTGTTCACCCGGCGAGAACACGGACAGCAGCCACCAAACCTGATCGGTGGCACCGGCGGGTGGCTCGACGATCAGATCGGGCAGGTTCCCGTGGGTGAACTCCGGCGGCTCGCTCCGGCCCCAGCCACGGGATCGCTCGCCGCCCAAGCCGGAATCGGCCAACAGGCGGAACGCGCCCTGAATCGGACCGGACCAGCGGTCGCGGGCAGTCTCATCGGCAAACGAAACGGCGCACCAGAGTCCAGCATCCTGCGCGAACTCGAGGCAGGCCGTCGAGTGCGGCAGCCATTCTCCGGTGAGGCGATCGACGGCGGCTGCAGTTCGGACGGAGTTACGAAACGGTCCCTGTTGCGCGCGGTCGGACGGGAGCAGGCAGCCGGTAGCGCCGTCGACAGACCAACGGTCCTCATCGAGCGTCTGCTCGGAGAACAGGCGAGGAATCAGACTGACGGGCACGAACCGCGCGCCCTGCCAGCGGACTTTCCCGGATCCGGCGGGCGGCCAGACGCTGCGCGGCGGCGGCACGAAGAGGGCATCGCGCTGGTACGGAAAGCCGGAACTGAGCCGGACCGCGGGTTCGATTTCGGCGTTTGCCGTGGCGCCGAGCCAATCGTCGAGCGAATCGATCTCCGCCATCGCGCTGGTGACGGCGGAGTAGAGCGAATCGCTGTGAAATATGTGTTCAACGACGTCGCGAGCACCGGACGCCGGGCCGATTCGCCAGGGTCCGGCCGGACGTAGCCGTACGATGATACCGGGATTCATGGCCGTACCGGCTCCTCAAACAAGCCGCGCCGCGAAGCCGGAGTCGTTGACGGCAGTCTGGATTCCGCCCAGATCGGCAGCCTCGGCGAGTGTCTCTTCGCCCGCGCCGGATGCGTAGAAGGACCGGCTGCGCCAGATGAGCTTCAGACCGGAGAACTGAACACGCCCGTTCCCGCGGGATCCGCCTCCGCCGAGAGAATCGTCTTCGAGCATTCGCATGGCTTCGAACAGACGCGGCACCAGTTCAGTGTCGGCCTCCGAGAGGATGTCCATCACCATCCGGATCTTGAACCGGGCGCCCGCGGGAACGCGTTCGAGCGTGCGCGGATTCGCCTGCGAGGTGATGCGATCAATGGCATTCTCGCTCTTCACTTCGGTGAGTTCGTCATCGAGGTTCTCACGCATCTGGGCCGTGATGCTCGACGCGATGAGCGGAGCATCGTACACGGCGAGACGGGCCGGAGTGGCGTTGGAGGTTTCGAACATGTCGCCGCCGAACTTCTCCACGCGGCCGGGATTCCGGCCGAAGATCACGCAGATCTCGTCGTCGGGCCGGTTGCTCTGATGAATGCGGACCTCCTGCCCCTTGCGCTTGGACAGGTAGACGAGCTCCGAAGGTGCAGCGGCGCCGCTCGCCTGTTCGAGGAGGGAGCGCAGCCGGCCCCGGAGCGAACTACCCGGGACATAGGGCATTCCGAAGGCGTCTTTGACGACCGGATTGTCGGCGCCTCCGATTTCGAGCGATCCTTTCCCGGCGCCGATGTGCAGTCCTGTCTCGCACTGCAGCTCGCCTTCGAGAATCAGTTTTCCAATCAGTTTCAGTTGCGTATCCGCGGTGTGCGAACTCATGGCTTCCTCGGGGCCTACTCGTTGTAGGCGATGATGGCTTCGAACAGGTCCTTGAATCGCTCGTAGCCGCGCGCGTCGTTCTTGCGCGTGACTTGGAGCAGCAGTTTCTCGAGCGTGTCGA
Source organism: Bryobacterales bacterium (assembly GCA_038322675.1). GTDB lineage: Bacteria > Acidobacteriota > Terriglobia > Bryobacterales > Bryobacteraceae > TMP-7. The sequence continues at coordinate 2,855 of JBBQGE010000117.1, read as the reverse complement.
GGCTGCGGAGCGAATGGCGGGCGATGGTATACGCCAGCCGGGCGCGCAGCATAACGAATTCATGCTGGCGTTCATTTTCCGGAGCGCGAACGGCGCGCCGGACGGCGTTGTAGAGACGCCTGAGTTGACTCTTGGTTCCCGAATCCATGTCGCGCATCCGGCTGACGACCAGGTGCGCCTGATTATCCAGGTACAGACTGTCGGCGATCAGTTTCTCGATATCGATTTCGGGCGGTCCCTCGGGACGTCCGCCACGGAAATCGCGACCGCCGCCGCGGTCTCCACGATCGCCGCGATCACCGCGATTCTCTCCGCCCGGACCGCGGCCGTCAGGGCGCGGCGGCCGGTTCTCACGGCCTTTGGGTTCGTTTTGAGCGTCTGCCATTTGCATGTGCCTCAATGATTCTGATCTTCAATGGACAACCGGGCCCATTCGAGGGCCACGCGACCCGAAGGCCGCAGTTTCAGATGGGCCGGATTCTTGCCGACCAGGTCCGCGATGACTTCCGTCCGCGCCTTTTGGAACTCACGATCGCGCGAGGCCGGCAGGATGCGATTCAGCCTCCGGTGAAAGCGCCAAGGCCGCTCAGTGGAACGTCCCCGCTTCCGGGTTCCCGTTCCGGTTTCGCGATAGATTCCGCATAGCTCGTTGATGTATTCCGGCGAGGTGCCGAAATCGCGGACCAGTCGCGTCAATTCGTCCTTCAACTCGGCCGCGTCGGCGAGTTGTTTCCACTCCAGGATACGCCCGTGGGCGTAGATACAATCCTTATCCGTGCTCTTGGCGATTTCGAGCGCGCGGCCCGCGTGTTCGTAGACGCTGGCCAGCGGCGTCTCCGCTTCGGGCGCGAGCGTCATAGCCATCGTGATCGTCTTGCCCTCGGGTCCCGGGAGATCCTCTAGATTCTCGACGGCGAAACGCTTAAACACGCGCTGAATTTCACGGCCGAGCGGCAACAGCGCGTCCCATGCTCCAAAGACAGCGAAATCGTCGCCACCACTATAGATGATGCTGACCTTGCGCCAGTAGTCGGGCATCGAGCATAGAATCTTCAGTTCCCCGGCGAAGAACTGCTTGTAAGTCATCGAGAGGCGGAGGTGCTCCTCGATGGTCTGCAGTTTTCGCATGCGGATGGCGAAGTTATCGACATCGCCCCGCAGGACCCCCCAGATCGGACGGCCCCCAGCACGTTCGCCGAGTTCAGCGGGGGTTGCCACGCCGTGATCGTCGGTGAGTGCATCGTGCCGCAGGAACGGGATGGCTTCCTGGCTCGCGTCGAGATCCCACGTGTGCTTGCCCTCTCCGATGAGAACGTGCGCGGGCTGTTCGGGCGACCATCCGACGGACTTAGCATCTTCAAGACGAGCCGACAGGGACGCGAAGTATTCGTCGTCCGGGGCCCGGGAGGCCGCGTCGAAGGCCTCGAAGAACTCGGGTCCACGAAGGGCTGCCGGAGCCGATCGCCGGCGTTGCATCTCCTCGTTGAGACGCTTGCGGACATCGCTCCAATCGCCGAGATTTTCGGTGCTGACACACGCCAGGCCGACGTAACCGCCGGTTAGTTGTTCAATACCGGCGCGGGCTGCGGCAAAAAACTCGACCGCTCGCGGGCGCGCTTCGGCGGGCAGCACCACCATGAACTGGTCGCCTCCGCTGGCGCCGAGCAGGATCCTGGACAGGTTCAGTTCGGCCAGGAGCGCTCGGGGCAGCAGCTCGGCGAGCAGACTGATCCAGTGAGACCGTCCGAGAAATGCTCCGGCGCCCGCCGAAGTGGCGGATGCGAGAAATTCGTCGATTCCGAGGAGTTTGCCGTGGACAAAGATCTGAACGGACATTGATTGGCCCGACTCAAAGAGGCGCGAACCCTCACTCTATCACAACGTTTGCGCCGCTGAGGCCATTTTTGCACCGGACTCAGGTGTTTTCGGGTAGAGGATAGTTCCGAAGTGCGGGAGTTGACAATCGGGTTCGTTCTGTTCGGACGTCCAGGGCATCGGGACCGGGGCGCCCGGGTTGTCGCGCATGTGTTGGAGCGAGTCGCGGAGCCAGATTTGTGCGTCCTTGGCTTCGTTTCGTTTTTCCCGCGAGCGGCCTTGCGAGAGTTCGCGATGGGCGCGGTGGTAGGACTTTTCGGCTGCGGTGGCCAGGCGTGTGACGATGAGCAGGGGTTTGTCGCCGAGGGATTTCAGGATCTTCGCGTCTGGGTTCGTTTCGTCAGATTCGCCGGAGACGATTTGTTCGAGGGCTAGGGTTTCGAGCCGGCGGTAGCGGTGGAGGCGCCAGCGGGACTGGGCGAGTTGTTCGACCAGGAACTGCTCGTGGACGGTCTTGGGTTTGAATTCGGCCAGGTACCCTGCGGCGAGGCGGTCGAATTCCGACTGATTTTCGTGAGAAATAACCGTAAGTTTCATTGCGATTTGATTGTATCGGGCGGGGTGTGGGGAGGCTGGGGGTCGAAGCTGTTGAAATCGGGGGTATGTGATTGCAGGGTTTGGGGAAAGATTTTTTGGCGAGGGTTGTGACTGGGGGTTTCGAGGTGGTGCGCCACGCGACGGACTCGAGGACGGGTATTTCGTCGTCCGGCATGGAGAGCTACCGGAATGAGGCTCGTAGAATCACCCTTAGCGCCAGCGATGACGGGAGATTCGTCCAATCTCTTGGATAGCTTGCGTGAGCCAGAGAGTCGCACCACCTAGAGTTGTACTGGATTTTCGGCTCTGAGCGAGAATGTGACAGAGCGGGCATTCTAGGCTGCTTTCTTTACAGTGTGAACAGCGATGAATTCGGTGTTGGTCACGGCCATCCGCTTGGCCTTCAGGAGCAAATAGCGGAGATTCTGATAGCCACGGCCGCG
>JBBQGE010000116.1:0-18904 GCA_038322675.1 Bryobacterales bacterium | reverse complement strand
CGCTCCGGCGCTGCCAACTCGATCATACGGGAATCTCCATTGAGCTTCAAATCGGCGACCATGATGTCTCATCTCTCCGCCCCCTGAAAGGTCAATAATTGCGGGCGGGGTAGGTGTCTCACTCATGTTGGCACAGAGGGTGGTTCGTTTCTTCGGACTGTCCATTTCCCGAGTTGTACGACTTCGCTGTCGTGCGTACGTTCGAAAACACCGCCGCGAATCTGTCCATGCTCTGATGTAACGACGTACGTCGGATGAAGAACCCGCGCGGGTTGAATGCGTAACGAATGCGCATCATAAAACAGGGAGCTGCCTGCAAGGACAACCAGTATTGTCCCGGCGAACATCCAAACTGCGTGTCGCAATCGCATCCACGTCTCCCTTCATAAGCCGAGAGTTTAGTAGGCTACGCCTCGGGGATAGTCATGCCAAATTCGGCAGTGACTGCCGATCATTTGACTTTATGACCCAGAGGTAATAACATGAAAATCCGGCGAGTGTCAAGCAGTTTGAGACCCTGACGGAAATCGTGGCCAGCAACTCGATGGCCTGCCGTGCTTCGAGTAGCGGGAATGTGTGGGTGACTAGCGGGTCGATCTTCTTTCCAACGAGCAGTGCAAAGATCTTGGGCAGATCTTCGTGAAACGGCTGCCGGTCCCGTCGGTAGAGCGTGGTGATCCCGTAGAAGCGGCCGCTGCGCCCGCGAAGTCGCGCACCGATGAAAAGATTGGCGAACATGCCGATTTTCGAAAGGATCCCCGGAGCGCCGACGAATCCGAATCCGACCACAGTGCCGCCCTTGCGGAGTGCGCCGATGCAGAGCCCGATGTTGCGGCCGCCGACGCCATCGAATACGTAGTCGACGCCTTCGGGTTCGAGGGCGCGGACGAGACGGTCGAGGCGCCGGGCCCGGTAGTCGATGGGCGCGGCGCCGAGTCCGCGAACCGTGGCGTGCTTAGGGGCCGAGGCCGCACCGTACGTCTTCAATCCGGCTTGACGCAGCAGTTGCAGAGCGGCAGTGCCGAGACCACCGGCCGCCGGCCGTCTGGCGCGAGAACTGGCTGAAGTGGTCGTTCTGGTCGATGAACACCGGACTCTTCTGCATGTGCATCCTCAGCCTGCTTCCCGTCGGACTCATGCAGACCTGGGCCTCGGTGGATCAGGGATACTGGTTTGCCCGATCGACCGAATTCCTCGGCTCGCCGCTCATGCAGCAACTGCGATGGATGCGCGCTCCTGGCGATATGCTGTTCGCTCTCGGCGAGTTGATCTTCGTCCTGTTTATCTTCACCGTCCGTCCTGCGCGGGCGGAGAAGGTGCAACCCGGGCGCGTGCGAGATCTGAACGATTTCGGCGCTCCCATCGCGAGCCCCGCGGCGGGCGATTAACTGCAAGTGGAGCCGGGGTTCTCGAAGGCTCCGGCTCCTTCCACTTAATCCGCGGCGGAACCCTGCGCCAACCCGCCTGCGCGTGCAAACTTCAACGCCTGAATCGCAGCCCCGCGCGATCCTGCCGTGTCCCCGTTCGGCATCACGTAGATCGGAATGTCCGCCTGTTCCGCGCGCTGCACCGGCATGCCAACCCGGATCTCGTCGAGGAACCACTTCTGGAACTCCGGACCCGTCTCCAGCGCCCCACCACCGACAATCAGCGCGTCCGGATCGAACGTGTTCACCATCTCGTCGAAGAACAATCCCAGCCCATGCGCCTGCACCCGGAAGATCTCGACGCACAACGGATCGCCGCTCTCCGCCATTCCGCGCACCAGCTTCGCCGCTTTCGTGATCTCGATCTTCTCGAACTCGTGGCCAGGGTACTTCGGCAGGAAGTACGGCAGCAGCGTCTTGCCGATCGCGGTGAGCGAACACACCGACTCCAGGTCACCTACGCGCCCGCAATTGCACTGCGGCCGCAATCCCTCGGTGCCGGCGATACTCTGATACGGAATCAGCACGTGGCCCAACTCGCCACCAAATCCTTTGCGGCCCTTTACGACGCTTCCCTCGATAATCACTCCGCCGCCCAACCCTGTGCCGATCACGGCCGAGATTGAGGTTTCCCGGCTGTTGGCGCCGAATAATTCGAAATGTCCCCACAACGCACCGGCATTCCCATCGTTCAGGTACGTGACTGGCTTCCCGAGCCGCCGAGCCAGGCCGTCGCGAATGTCGAAGCCCGCCCAATCGGGATGCAGAAAGTTGGTAGATCCTTCGGCGCTCAGCACCCCTGCCGCGCTCGCCGGACCGGGCGTATCCAGGCCGACCACCACCACGTCGGAGGCCCGGACTCCCGCCCGTTTCAGCGCGACTCCGAAGCCCTCTTCAATCTGCGCCAGACAAATCTCCGGCCCCTCTCTCGATCGGGCAGGATGCTCGCAAAGTCCCTCGATCAGGAACTTCTCCTGCGCGTCCAGCAACGTATAATTGACGGCGGTTCCGCCAAGGTCCACTCCGGCTACTACTTGCACTTCCTGTTGTCCTCAGTTCGTTAGAGTAAAGTACGAAGTTCCTAGATTATCAGCAGCCGGGGCGGCTCCCGTAACGTCAGAAACCGGCGGCCCTCAACAGGGCACACCGGTTCACCTTTCATGGCCGGCGTTCACTCAGGCTTGGTCAACGGATGTTCGGACCCCCGGTGGCAAGTAAAGCAGGTCACGTGCATTTCGCCGTCAGAGAACTTCGCGTTGATGTCGCGCGTCATCGAGATCATCATCCGAGCAGTTTTCTTTTCGGGCTTCTCATCGCTCGCAAAATCGCCCTCCACGTGGCACAACGTGCATTCGGCGCCCAAGGCCGTCTTGAAGGAGCGCATCATGGGCATCACCTGTTCAGGTTTCAGCAGTTGCAGGTTCTTCGGCGGAGGATGCCCGCCTTTGTGTTCACCAGCGGGCGGTGCCTCTTGCGCCAGCAGGGGCAGCACCAGAATCGAGAGTAGAAGGAGTCGCATTCCGCTATCCTACCGCTTACTGAACCTTTTCCGCCTGCCTTGCGTATCTATTATATGGAGGGCGACGATGTTTTGCACCAAATGCGGCACTCAATTGAATGATCGCGACCGATTCTGCTCGCAATGCGGGACGGCCACGGGATACGGCGTTCAGCAGGATCCAACGACTGTCTACAACCGGCTGAGCCGGCCTCGCGTAGACCGCAAAATCGCGGGAGTTTGCGCTGGTTTGGCACGGTACTTCGGAGTTGACGTGACCCTCGTGCGCATTCTGATGGTGGCACTTTTGATCTGGCCCACGGGAGTCGGCCTGATCATCTACGTGATCGCCTGGATCGCAATGCCGAACGATCCGCTGATGCTCCCCGCGCCGGCCAGTCCGATCACCACGACGTAGCGGGAGTCGCTAACTCAGCACGGAACGCATCTGCTTCACCGACTTCTCGAGACTTGCCGCCTGATCGCCCAGCGGCAAGTACTCCATCGTGACGTAACCCGAGTAACCGGTCTTCTTGATCGCCGAGTAGATGTTGTCGTAATTCATCTCGCCCGTGCCCGGATCGTTCCGTCCCGGATTATCCGCGATATGATACACGGCCACAAACGGCGCGGCCTCGGTCAGCGTACGCGTCACGTTCCCGATCTGCACTTGCTCGTGATAAATATCGAACAACAGCTTCACGTGCGGGTTGTCCACCTGCTTGATCAGTTGCAAGCCTTCCACACACGTCGTGAGGAAGAACCCCTTGTGATTCACTTTCGAGTTCAGCGGCTCCACGATCATGGTTACGTTCGCACGAGCCGCCATGTCGCCCGCGCGCTTGGTCGCTTCGAGCAGACTCGCATATTGCTCCTCGTGCGATTTGCCCGGCACGGCATTTCCGCTCATCAGGATGATCTGCGGGATCTCGAGCCTCTGCGCCCAATTGATCGAGTTGCTCACGTCCGCCAGGAACGCATCCCGCTGCTCCGGCACCACCATTGACACCGGCCGCTTTCCCCAATCCGGCGTCGCGATGATGGTGTCCATCGCGAGATGCAGCGATCGCGCGATCTTCTTCATCTCCGCGGCATTCTCATTCGTCCACGCGGCGTGCTCTCCCACGAGTTCCACCGACTGGCATCCCGCGCCCGCGGCCACCTCGAGTTTCTGCTCGAAAGTGCCTTTCAACGTCCATAACATCACGGAGCTGGTAATGCCGTTTCGCGCCGGAGCGGCAAACGCCGCCGACGCTGCCACACTGGTTCCAAGGAAGGTTCGCCGGTCCATTCCCTGAGTATACTCGCGTGATATCCTCAAAAATACCTTGCCGTTATCGAAGTACCAGACTCAAAGTGGAATTGTAATTACCCGCCGCCAGTCGCGCGCAAACTTCCAGAAGGGACTCCAGCACGTCCTCGCGCGCCTCGACTCGCAGCGTGGAATCTATCTCTCCTCCGGCTACGAATACCCCGAACGTTACTCGCGTTGGGATATTGCCAGCGTCTGCCCGCCTCTCGAAATCATCGCCTGGGGGCGCCGTCTGTCGTTCCGCGCCTTGAACGATCGCGGCCGCGTAATTCTCCAACTGCTGGAGCCTGTACTTCGCTCACACCCGCACTGGGCCTCGTTCCACGCAACCGCGGAATCGCTCGACGGCGAGTTGAAGCCTTTGCCCGCGCTGTTCCCCGAAGAGGAACGGAGCAAGCAGCCCTCGGCCTTCTCGATTCTGCGAACCCTCATCGAAAGTATCGGTAGCGATCACGACTCGCGGCTCGGCTTGATCGGCGCATTCGGCTACGACCTGCTGTTCCAGTTCGATCCCATCGAGTTGAAACTCCCGCGCGAGGACACCAAGGATCTTCACCTGTTCCTCTGCGACGACATCTACTTCATGGACCGCAAGAAGGAGCAGATCGAACGCTTCCAATTCGACTTCTCACTTGGCAGTCTCACCACCGAAGGCCTGCCGCGCACCGGCGAAAAGCTCCGGCAGCCGAAGCCCTCCGAGACGCGTTCCGAAATTGTCGCCGACCATGCGCCTGAAGAGTACATGGCCAACGTCGAAGCCGTCCGCGAAGGCATGCGGCAAGGTGACTACTACGAAGTGGTCCTCCGGCAGACGTTCTCGGCTCCGTTCAGCGGTAAGCCCTCGGAACTCTTCAAACGCATCCAGATCGCGAGCCCCAGCCCCTACGAGTTCTTCCTCCAATTCGGCGACGAACAACTGATCGGCGCGTCGCCGGAGATGTTCGTCCGCATCGAAGGCCGCCGCGTCGAGACCTGCCCCATTGCCGGCACCGCTCGCCGGACAGGCGATCCCCTTACCGACGCCGATAACATCCGGGAACTGCTCGGGTCTGCAAAAGAGGAATCGGAGCTGACCATGTGCAGCGACGTCGATCGCAACGACAAGTCGCGCGTGTGCGTCCCTGGCTCGGTTCAGGTGATTGGCCGCCGGCTCATCGAACGCTACGCCGGTGTCTTCCACACCGTCGACCACGTCGAAGGCACCATCGCGCCGGGGTTCGATGCGCTCGACGCGTTCCTCACGCACATGTGGGCCGTCACCATCATCGGCGCACCGAAGAAGGCTGCCGCGCAGGCCATCGAGAATCTGGAGAAGGATGCACGCGGCTGGTACGGAGGCGCGCTCGGCATGCTGTCGCTCAATGGCGACATGAACACGGGCATCCTGATTCGCACCGTCCATCTTCGCGGTGGTGTGGCGAGATACGGCGCGGGCGCGACACTGCTGTTCGACTCGATACCCGAGAGCGAAGAAGCCGAGACCCGACTGAAGGCTACCGGGTTCTTCCGCGCTCTCAATGTTCAGAGTGCTGCTCCGAAGAATCCCGAACCGGTGACGGCAGGCGCCGGATCGGTAAAGCTGCTGCTCGTCGATAACGACGATTGCTTCATCCATACACTGGCCAATTATTCACGTCAAACCGGCGCCGAGGTGGTCACCTATCGCGCAGGCTTTCCCCTTAACCTGATCGAGGAGATTGCTCCCGACATCATCCTGATCTCACCCGGACCGGGACGTCCAACCGACTTCGGCGTTCCCGCGCTGGTCAAGCACGCTGCCCGACTGGGGGTTCCCGTATTCGGCGTCTGCCTGGGCCTGCAGGGCATCGTGGAGGCTTTCGGCGGCACGCTGGGAGTGCTGGACTACCCGATGCATGGGAAGCCGTCCGTCATCGAGCATCGCAATACCGGCATCTTCGAAGGACTCCCGCAGCGCTTCAAAGTCGGCCGCTATCATTCGCTCTTCGCCCGCCGCGAGACGTTCCCGTCCTGTTTGGAAGTGACCGCCGAATCGGACGACGGCGTCATCATGGGAGTCCGGCATCGCGAACTTCCCATCGAGGCCGTGCAGTTCCATCCCGAGTCGATTCTCAGCATGGACGATCATTGCGGTCTGGCGCTGATCGGAAACGTCGTGCGGCGCTACGGGAAACGCGCCATCGCTTTGCCATAAGAGGACGGCTGCCATGGCACAACTCTGGGCGGGTACATCGGGCTTTGCCTATCCAAGCTGGAAACCGGACTTCTATCCTGAGAAGCTGCCGCAAAAGCAGTTCCTGTCGCACTACGCATCCCGCTTGAATGCGGTGGAGATCAACTACACGTTCCGGCGATTGCCGTCGGCTTCGACGCTCGAAGGCTGGGTTGCGCAGACTCCGGCGGGATTCGAGTTCTCGATAAAGGCTCACCAGCGCATCACGCATATCCAACGCCTGAAGCCATCGGAGTTCACGAATGTCTTCTTCAGCGCGATTGAACCGTTGCGCTCGGCCCGCCGTTTGGGAGCGGTCCTGTTCCAACTTCCGCCGAATCTGAAGTGCGACACCGGACTGCTGGCCGAGTTCCTCGCGACACTGCCGCAGGACCTACGGTGCGCGTTTGAGTTTCGAAATACAACGTGGCTTGCGGATCCCGTGTACCAGTTGCTCCAGGATCACGGCGCCTGTCTGTGCCTGGCCGAATCCGAGAAGCTCGAGGTTCCGCGCGTGCTGACCGCGCCGTTTGTTTATTCGCGATTGCGCAAGCAGGAGTATTCGGCCGAGGAGCGCGCGGAGATTGCGGCGCGTGTTTCGGATATGCTCGCCGGCGGTCGCGACCTGTTCGTCTTCTTCAAGCACGAAGACTCGGCCGCGGGCGCGCTCTACTCGGAAGAACTGTTGAAGATTACGCGCTCGCCTGTTTCGCCGAGCGCTTCCTCTTAGCCGCTGCGGGCGCCTGGTCGGTGCCCGTCATCTCGAACGGCTCGGCATGCGTCGATTCTTCCTTGCCGGCGGGTTTGCGGGCCATGTCGAGACTCTTCTTCAATGCCTCGAGAATGTCGATCACCTTTGCCGGTTCGGGCGCCGGGGCCTGCACGACTTCCTGACCGGCCTTCTTCGCCTCGATCATCGCCAGGATGTTGTCGCGATACGAGTCGTGGTACTTCTGCGGTTCGAAGTCGGCTGCAAGAGCTTCCACCAGCCCTGTCGCGAGTTGCACTTCTTTGTCTTTCACCAGGCTGAGATCGGTGCGGAACTCCTCCACTGCGCGGATTTCATGGGTGAAGTACATGGTGTGCAGGACGATGCCCCGCAGGCCTGGACGGAGAATCACGATGTGCTCGCGATTGTGCATCGCCACCTTCGCGATCCCGACGTAACCCGTGCGTTTCAACGCATCGAACAGTAGCGCATACGGCTTCTCACCGGCTTCGTCGGGGGACATGTAGTAAGCGCTCTCGAAGTACACCGGATCCACCTGGTCCGACTTCACGAATTCGAGAATCTCCATCACCTTGGCAGTCTTCGGAGCCGCCTTCCGGATGTCCTCGTCGTCGATGACCACATATTTGCCCTTCTCGTACTCGTAGCCCTTCACAATGTCGCTGCGCTCGATGGGACGGTCTTCCGCCTGGCAGTACAGCACCTGTTTCACACGTGAGTGGTCTGTGCGGTGCAATTGATTGAAACTGACCGATTCGCCGCGTGCGGCAGTAAACAACTTCACGGGCAGCGATACCAACCCGAAGGTCAGATGCCCTCTCCAGACAGTAGTAGCCATGTCTTCGCCCTCCTCCGGACCGTTAACCGTTCATACCACGTTGCACAAACATTTTCAATACGACGCGTGCGAACTAGTAGTTGACTTAAGCTTATCAGTTGGTGTTAACTACGGTTAATGCTACGGCTGCTCTGGGCTACCTTTCCACTATTTCTCCTGCTGACCTCAACAGCCGGAGCCGAAACCACAGGGTCTTTATCGGTACACCTGTTGGCGCCCGGCGGAACAGCCGTGACGGATGCCGAACTGCGCCTAGAGAACCGGACAACGGGTTTCGCGCGGGACCTCAAAGCCGGTGCAGACAACATCTTCACGCTCGAAAATCTCCCCCCTGGCCTCTACCGGCTTACCTGCATCTCGCCCGGCTTTCGTCCGGAGTTGCGGCAGGTCAACCTGCGCACCGGCGTTCCATTAACGCTGGATATCGCCCTGGAGTTAGCCTCCGTGCAGGATACCGTCACTGTCAGTGGTTCCGAATCGTCGGACCTCGTGGATCCCGAAGCCACCGGCACTCGGACGGCTCTCAGTTCGGCAGCCATGGACAAAATGCCGGCGCCCGCCGCGAGCCGTGGGATCGAGGCTTACCTGCTCACCTTCCCGGGGTTCGCCATGAATGCGAATGGCGCCATCCATCCCCGCGGCGCTCACAACCAGATCACCTTCGTCATCGACGGCATGCCCATCAGCGATCAACTGACGGGCGCATTCGCGACAGCGCTCGACCCCGCGCTGGTGGATAGCCTGGAACTCTACACCGGAGACGTCCCCGCCGAGTTCGGTTCCAAGGTCTCCGGCGTCGCCGCAATTTCCACCCGAAGCGCGGCCGGATCGGGTCGGCGCCTTTTCGGCAACACGCAGATCTCCGCAGCCCAGTTCGACACGCTCCAGAACGTGACGCAGGCCGGCGGCGAGTCCGGCCGCTTTGCCTGGTTCGCGTCCATCTCCACCGTCAAGACCCACCGCTTTCTCGATCAGGTCTCGTTCGACAATCTGCACAACGGCGGCAACACCGAGCGCGGATTCCTCCGTCTCGACTGGCAAGCAGGAGCCCGCGACACGCTGCACTTCAATGCCATGGCCGGAAGGTCGAGCTTCGAGCTCGCGAACCTGCGATCCCAGCAGGCCGTGGGCATGGACCAGCGGCAACTGCTGCGCGACCTGTCCGTCTGGGTTCGCTGGAACCGGCTGCTGAGTCCCTCTTCAACGTGGGAATCGACCATCGCCTACCGGCCCACCGTAGCCTACCTGTTTCCGAGCGCCGCCGATATACCCGTAAGCGCGTCGCAGGCACGGCACCTCACCACCGTCACGTTCGCGAACCGCTTCAACCGCATCGCCGGTCCGCATACCATCCGCGGCGGTATCGACGTTCAGCACTTTCCAGTGAGCGAGAACTTCTTCCTGTTTCTGGACCCCGCGAATCCGTTCCTCTTCTCCAAGCGGAGAAGCGGCAGTCTCTACAGCGTCTTCTTGCAGGACTCGATTCACTGGCAGCGGTTCGTGCTCTCGCTCGGCCTGCGATACGACAACTACCGTTTTCTGGTGCAGGGCAATCAACTGCAGCCCCGGATCGGCGTTGCGTATAACTTGAAGGAGACTGGGACCGTTCTGCGCGCCTCTTACAACCGCAACTTCCAGACACCGCCCAATGAGAATCTGCTGTTATCGAGTTCCGAAGAGGCCACGCGGCTCGCGACGTCGAGTGGGCGCAGCGACCTTCGCGCGCAGCGGGAAAACGTGTACGAGGCGGGTCTACAGCAGTCGCTGTTTGGAAAGGCAACTCTCAACGCCTCGTTCTATCACAAGGACTCGCGCGACCAGCAGGACAATAACAATTTCCTGAATACCGGGGTCATTTTTCCTGTCGCTCTCGCGCGGATTCGAGTGAATGGCGTCGAAGGCCGAATCGTACTGCCTGCCTTTCATCGCGTCACCACGACCGTCAGCGCCACCCACGCCCGCGCCATCTCGACGCCGCCCTTTACCGGCGGACTCTTCATCGGTCAGGACGCCATCAATTTGCTGACGTCCGGCCCCTTCGTCATCGACCACGATCAGAAGCTCAGCCTGCAGACCACGGCCACCTATGACATCCGCTGGAACTGGTGGACCACGGCGTCGATCCGCTATGACAGCGGCCTGGTGGCCAATCCGACCACGCCCCAGAAACTCGCCGCCGATCCCGATTACGCCGACCTGGTGCCGTACATGAACTTCAACACCGACCCGGTCCGCGTGGCACGCCGCACCATCAGCGACCTCGCGCTCGGCTACCGGCACATGTCCGGGGACCGGCGCGCATGGGATCTCCAGATCCAGGTGAACAATGCGTTCGGGGTGAAGGCCTTGTATAACTGCCAGTCGGTGTTCGTCGGGACACGCGTGGTGGCGCCGCGATCGGCGGGCGTCAAACTGCGTTGGCATTGGTAGCTACAAAGAGCTGTTCACCAGCCGGTCAATGCCCTTGCCCACCACCGGCGGAACCACTTTATCCAGATCGCGCCGCGCGCGCTGGAACCCCGCCTTCACCTCCAGTGGAGTCGCGGAGGCGGCTATGTGCGCCGCGCCGTCCAGGTAGGGTAGGAACCTCGAATCGACGACGGCCCGCGGAAGCGGATGCGGTCCGAAAGCCAGGAAGACCAGCACGATCATGGTCGCCGAGAAGAGTCCCTCAATGACGCCAAATCCCGCACCGAGGATCCGGTCTGGCCAGCGCAATCCCGCGGAATCGATGGCCTTCGCAATCGGCCGGCTCGCCAGGCAGCCCAGCAACATGATGCCGACGAATACCAAGACGAGCGCCGTTCCGTTCGCCGCCGGCTTGGACATGTACGAGCGCAGCCAGAACGAGATTGGAGCGTAGAACCAGAACGCGCCGCCCACCGCGATGAGGAAGGTGATGAAGCCCAGCGCTGCGCGGCTGAACCCTTTCCTGGATCCCTCGATCACGCCCAACACCACCGCTGCGATCAGCACCGTATCGAACCAGTTCATGGACGCCTCCATCTCGACTATACGCAGCCCGATTCCTCGAAGTTCACAAAACCGCATCATCCCCGCGCCCCTCCGCGCCCAGCAACCCGGCTCGCGTGAGTGCCCGCCGTACTTTCTTCGGCGAGATCGAGAGCCGGCCGCCACTCGAGCTACCTTCCTCCCCTCCAATTCCCACACCTTCGGGATGATGATCTGCGCAAACTCCTCGGAGATCTCGCGAAAACTCTTGTCGCCCACCGCGCCCTGCGACCACGCGTGCAGCCGCTGGTCGACGCTGTTCGACCGGATCACGCGCGAACGCAGCGCCTGAAAATCGTCCCAGGCCGTGTCGTGGTAACCGTGATCGAGACACGAAGCGGCGGCGCTCAACGCTTCCGACGCCGCCTCATGGTTCAGGAAAAATTCATTGGCAAGCGTCAGCCCGTGCCACGTATGAACGCGCGCCAACAGCCGCCGGTTCTGCGTCTTTCGCGCCAGCGCCAGCGCATCGCGCACATAGTCGAGCGCAGATTCCGCGTGTGGGCGCGGATCCTGCTCCAGCCCTTCCTCCACCTTGGCGTTCTCCACCATGCACTGCAGGATACGCGCACGGGCCATGAGGATCGTGTCCTCTTTCTCCTCGCCAAGAGAAAACGCACTGGCTCCCTCAACACCCGCGAGGTCGAGATCGCCATTATCCAGATACAACAATCCCCGATTCAGATGCACCGTGCCCAATCCGCGATGGTTCGGGTGCGACCGGTAGATGGCCGCCGATTCATTCAGGTTCGCGAAGGCCTCGTCCCGCAGCTCGGCGAAACGCTCCCGAGCCTGCGAGGGCACTCCTGCGCCGATGCCGCCGCCCGATTGCCTCCGGCGTGCCACCTCGGCGTCCACCTTCTTGCGAAACTCCAGCGCGACCAACCGCTGGACATAGGCCATGTTCGCGAGCGTCCGCGCCAGGTTGGGATGGCTCGATCCGAGTTTGCGATACTCGGCGATTGCATTGTTGAAGTGTCGGATGGCGCGATCGTAACGACCCTCCTGCCGGTAGATGCGGCCGTACGTCGATTGAATGTGGCCGAGGGAAATGGCGTCACCCGACGATGCCAAAACCGATTCGCACTCGGCCAGCGTCTTCAACGCCTCGCCGTGCCGCCCCTTCTGGAAGTAGATCCAGCTTTCCAGCACGCGAATCACGGCGGCCATCTGCTCAAATCCCGATTGCACGGCGAAGTCCCGCGCGCGCAGCACATCCTCCAGCGCATCGTCGTACTCGCCCTTCTTGCGGTGGCATCGCGCGCGCCAGAAGTGGGCGGTGGCGGTAACCTCGGCGTCCGCCAGGTCCGGGCTCAGCGCCAGCACCAACGAGAAATGCGTGATCGCCCCTCCGGGATCTTCCAGCGACATGGCCGCCATGCCCTGAGCCATGCGGACGGCGGCATAGTCGTAGAGCGGAAGCCGGCTTCGCGCCTCCGTGGGAATTCGCTCCAGCAGAAACGTCAGCGCGTCGATGCAAGCCCATCCCGCGTCCACCCACTGCGATACACGCCAGATGAATTCGCCCCCGTGCGGAGCCGTAGCTTCCAGGCTCTCGATCGAGGAGAGATGCTCGTCCAGCCTCCGGATACCGGCAGTAATGCGGCGCTGCAGCATGTCGTCTCGCAGCTCCGCGCGTAACTGCCCGGTGATGGTTCTAGTTTCAGTCGAGGTAATCGTAAGCTACCAGGGTCAGAAAATCCGGAAATTCAGATCCGATCATAATCTTCTCCAACAGGTCGGACGCCAACCGGTACCGGCCTTCATGGAACCGCTCAAACCCGATCCGCTCCCGGAGCTCTGAAACCTGCTCCGCAATGAGTTCCTGCACGAGAACATCGGTGACGATACGGCCGTCATCGAGCCTCGCACCGAACTCCACCCACTGCCACACCTGCGCGCGGCAGATCTCGGCCGTGGCCGCATCCTCCATCAGGTTGTACACAGGAACGCAACCTGAACCGCGCAACCACGACTCGAGATACTGTATACCAACGTCGACGTTCCAACGCAAGCCCTTCTCCGTAATGCTGCCCTGCGGCACGGCTAGCAGATCGGCCGCGGTCACCTGAACATCGTCCCGGCGATTCGCGATTTGATGCGGCGTGCGCATGTATTCGTCGAACACCTGCCTCGCTACCGGCACGAGTCCCGGATGTGCCACCCAGGTTCCGTCGTGACCGTCGCGGACCTCGCGCAGTTTGTCCTGAGTGACCTTCTCGATCGCCTGCCGGTTCGCGTCCGGATCCGATTTAATCGGAATCTGCGCGGCCATCCCGCCCATCGCATGAATCCCGCGCCGGTGGCACGTGCGGATTAGCAGTTCCGAGTAAGACTTCAGAAAATGCGTCTCCATCGTCACCTCACTCCGCACCGGGAGTGTGAACCCCGAATGGCAACGCAGCTTTTTGATGTAGCTGAAGATGTAATCCCAACGTCCGCAGTTCAGCCCCGCCGAGTGGTCGCGCAACTCATGCAGAATCTCGTCCATCTCGAACGCGGCGAGAATTGTTTCGATCAGCACCGTCGCGCGAATCGTGCCGTTCGGAATCCCCAACCGCTCCTGCGACCACACGAACACGTCGTTCCACAACTGCGCTTCCAGATAACTCTCCAGCTTCGGCAGATAGAAATACGGACCCGAGCCGCGCGCCATCAACTCCCTCGCATTGTGAAAAAAGCACAGTCCGAAATCGAATAGACTGGCCGAGATGGGAGCGCCGTCCACCACGAAATGGCGCTCATTGAGATGCCACCCTCGCGGCCGGATCATTAGAGTCGCCACTGTGCCGTTCAGTTGATACAGCTTGCCTTCGGGACTGATGTATTGAATGTCGCGCCGCACGGCATCGCGAACATTCACCATGCCATCCATCACGTTTTCCCATGTCGGCGAATTCGAATCCTCAAAATCGGCCATGAAGACGTTCGCGCCGGAGTTCAACGCGTTGATCATCATCTTGCGTTCCACCGGGCCCGTGATCTCCACGCGGCGGTCCATCAGATCGGCGGGAATCGGCGCAACTGTCCAATCGCTGTTCCGAATGTGCGCGGTCGACGGTTGAAAATGCGGCAGGATGCCGCCGTCGAGATCTGCCTGCCGCCGCTTGCGCAGTTCGAGAAGAGCCTGCCGCCGGTCCTCGAACATACGGGACAAATCGGCGATGAATTCCATCGCTTGCGGAGTTAGGATTTCGGACCAGGAGTTATCGACAGGCGCATTGATTTTCACCTGCTTGAGTTGAGGACGTGCTGCGAGTAGAGCCATGCTGGCATGGTAGGAGAACCCGCCGGAAAACGCACGCGCACCGGGTCAATTCGGACGAGTGGCCCGAAACGGACGCCTTCATTTGGCGAAATCGCCATTGCCGCGTCTACTGGGCGTATGAGATTTTTTTCCACGACTGAATTGGCCCGCGACTGGACTTGCAATCCGCGATGGGCTGGTATTCACCGCCCCTATTCGCCTGAAGACGTGTCCCGTTTGCGTGGCACGATTGCGGTGGAACACACTCTCGCGCGCATCGGTTCAGAACGGCTTTGGCGATTGTTGCACGACGAGCCGTGGATCCCCGCTCTTGGCGCCCTCACCGGCAACCAGGCCATCCAAAAGTGCAGGCCGGACTCAAGGCCATCTACCTCAGCGGCTGGCAGGTGGCCGCCGACGCGAACCTCGCCGGTGAGATGTACCCCGATCAGAGTCTGTATCCCGCCAACAGCGTCCCCACTGTGGTTCGCGCCATCAACAATGCATTCCTTCGCTCCGATCAGCTTCATCACGCCGAAGGCCGCAACGGCACGTACTGGTTCGCGCCGATTGTCGCCGATGCCGAAGCCGGTTTCGGCGGGCCATTGAATGCCTTCGAACTCATGAAAGGGATGATCGCGGCGGGCGCTTCGGGCGTGCACTTCGAAGATCAACTCGCGTCCGCCAAGAAGTGCGGGCACATGGGAGGCAAGGTTCTGGTGCCGGCCACGATGTTCATTCAGAAACTCATCGCCGCCCGCCTCGCCGCTGATGTCGCCGGAGTCCCGACGGTCCTCATTGCGCGAACCGATGCCAACAGCGCTCGCCTGGTGACCAGCGGCGTCGACTCGCACGATGAGTCCTTCCTCACCGGAGAACGCACGCCCGACGGCTTCCGCGGCTACAGCGGCGGACTCGATGCCGCCATCGCCCGCGGACTGCTCTACGCTCCCTATGCGGATCTGCTCTGGTGCGAAACCTCCGATCCTTCGATCGACGAAGCCCGCCGTTTCGCCGAAGCCATTCACGAG
Organism: Bryobacterales bacterium; assembly: GCA_038322675.1. GTDB lineage: Bacteria > Acidobacteriota > Terriglobia > Bryobacterales > Bryobacteraceae > TMP-7. The sequence goes on along the minus strand of JBBQGE010000116.1, from coordinate 3,618 downwards.
TCGTTCCCCGGCAAACTCCTCGCCTATAACTGCTCGCCATCGTTCAACTGGAGCGCAAGACTGGACGAATCGACCATCGCCAGATTCCAGCGTGAACTCGGTGCCATGGGCTACAAGTTCCAATTCGTGACCCTCGCCGGTTTCCATTCGCTCAACCTGAGCATGTACGAACTCGCGCGCGGCTATGCGCAGAACGGAATGAGTTCCTACGCTGCACTGCAGCAGCGCGAATTCGCGTTGGCGGAATCTGGCGGTTACTCCGCGGTCCGTCATCAGCGATTCGTCGGCACCGGCTATTTCGATGAGATCGCGAAAACCATCGCCGGCGGATTCACCTCCACAACGGCACTGAGCGGATCCACCGAAGAGGAGCAGTTCGAAGCCGTCGCGCAATAAAACTGCAGCAGCAGCCTGTTGGACAATGGTGGTGCCAATGTCCCGGCTGCTGATGGCTGTGTGTCTCGTCGCTCAGGCGCAAACTGCGCCCGTCGTCCACCTCTATGCAGTTGACGATACGGCGCGCGATCCGGCGTTCCGGTCGTTCGTGAAAAAGCTGCAGTCGGCCGTCGACTCGCGCAACGCCAACGCACTCCGAAAGCTGGTCGATCAGGAAGTAGTGACTGGCCCCGCGGACGCCGATACGGGTTGGGCGAAGTTCGCCGCGATGTGGCATCCCGATGATCCGGACTCGAAGCTATGGCCCGCTCTGTCGGACCTGCTATCGCTCGGCTTCGTTCGTGAACATCCGACTCTTTTCGTTTCACCCTACCTGGTGTGGCGATTCCCGCGCGAGGTGAATATGGCGACGCATCTCGTCGTCATTCGCGACAAAGCAGCGCTCCGGACGGCGCCCAACGTACGAGCGCCGGCCGCCGCGGCCTTGTCATTCGAGATCGTCGAGCAACTCGGTCGACCGGTGACGGCCGAAGACTCGTCGCAATGGATTCCCGTTCGCAGCTCAGGCGGGGAGATCGGGTACGTGAACGCTCGCGACGTCATGAGCCCCTTGATGCCGCGAGCCCAGATCGGCCAGCGGCGTGGGAAATGGATGCTGGTCGCGCTCGAAGATCCGGACTAAAGTGTCGCGACGATTCGTCTCAGCGCTGATTCGGAGTACGCTTCCCGCACTAGTAGCAACGCGTTAGACGCGAGGCGATTCCCAAGCTCCGGCTGCGAAATGAGGTCCGCGCAACGGGCGGCGAAATCGTCAGGAGAATCCGCCAGCAGAATGTGCCGGTCCGGGGTAGCCTCAATGCCCTCCGCTCCAATTGTCGTCGAGATCACCGGCCGCCCATAAGCAAACGCTTCCAGGATCTTGATCCGCGTCCCACCGCCGGCACGCAGCGGAACGATGGTGGCCTGCGCACGCTCGAACAGAGGACGAACATCGGCCACCTCGCCCGCCAGGTGCACGGATTCATACGCCTGTAAGCGGCCCGCCGACCCGGATCCCGCTACCTCCACGATGAACGGCGCCGGGGCGATGCGCCGCAGTATGGGAAGCACTTCGTTGCAGAACCATTGATAGCCGTCGAAGTTCGGATAGTAGCCCATCGTCCCGATGAACAAGAACCGGAACGGCTCGCCCGCGGATTGCCGTAGCGGAGCCGGCGCGGGCACTGGTAAGCGGACCACGTTGGGCAGGACTCGCAGTTCCGAGTGGCAACGGTTCGCCAATGTCGCCCGGTCGGTCTCGGAGCACACGTACACAAGGTCGAACTTGCGGAGTGCGGCAACTTCGAGCAGTTCAAACCGGCGGCTTTCGGCCTGCGCCCATGCAGCCATCGCCGCGTCGCCGTTCGCTCGCGCAATGGCTTCGATTCGCCGGTGGGTTCGCGATTCGATATCGTCGAGATCGAGATGCCGCCGGCCGGCCGCGATCAGATAGGGTTTCGCCACTGCCAATGCCGCGAGCCGGAAGACATGCACCACGTCAAAGGCGGGGTCGAGAGGCGGACTCAACTCCGGGGTGGCCATTGAAACCTCGTAGACGCCGCGCAAAGCCTCTGAAATCAACTCCGAGCGGATCAGCCGGCCGCCCCGTGGCAAGCCCGGCGGGAGGGCCGAAACATATAGCAATCGTTTCATCGATTCAACACCGGTCGTAACGGATGTCGGTGCAGGACGGCACTTGTATCACAGTTCTAAGTTACCTCTACAGGTCCGCTGTTCCCACTCAGAATGAGTGTGCCAAGTCAACGCGGAGCAGCACACAAACGCGTCGACTGTCTGGAAATAGTCCCCACTGATGAATTCTACGCGCCCTGTGAAGAAGAAGGCGAGCGCGTCAGCCGGCGCGGCTTTTGCGGCTCCCGTGGTTGCAACCTTTAGTATCGAGTCGCTGGCTCCGACTCCGGCCTATGCGACAGCGAATTCAGGGATCTCGTGTACCTATCCGGTTCCGGCCCCTGGCCCAGTACCCGTGACGCCGGTGTTGCTCGTCTGCTGCAATGAACCAATTTAGCAACCGGACAACGACGGAGGTTACTCCAAAGAGGCCGCCGCACTATGCGTGGCGGTCTCGGGCCTGTGGAACCTGATCGGTTCCGCAGGCCGTTGTACGAGAAGTCCTCGCTCGTTCCTCCTACCTAAGCCGTCATGAACAGGAGCGCGTAACGTAAGTAACATCAAGGACTGTGCTATGCCAGTCACCTTGACATACCCGCCGCTCTATCCCAGAATGGGTTCTTGCCGCAAGTCGTGGATCAGTACTCGAAACGAGCTGAAGGCCTGGAAGTAGTCCCAGCTGACGAAGGCTATGTTGCCTACGAAGAACTCGACGGAAAGTATTGTGGAACCAGTCCTGCAGGCGTTTGGTCTGGTGGACGCTCCGGTCACTGAAGTAACACAGGCGCTGGAGCAAATGAAAAGCGAAGGATTACTAACAGTAGGCTTACCGGAGGACCTCATATGAAAGAACGTGTTTTCGAAAAAGTGAACCCCGCACGCCGGGCGTTCCTCAAGAAACTTCTCGCTGGCGCGGCTTTTGCAAGCCCCGTCATCGCGACCTTTAGCGCTGCGGCACTGAATCCGATTCCGGCCTACGCGACCCCGAATTCAGCGGCTATCTGCGTCCCTCCGCAGCCGGGCCCCGTGCCGGCCCCTGTCACCCCAGCGTGCCCACCCGGGATATGCGCGCCCCCAACGACGGTACCGTCGGCCCCATTCTTTCCCGCCTGCCCTCCCCCTCAGGCTCAGCCCATTCAACCTCCTGATGAATTTCCATGCTAAAGAAGGGCGAAGAGTAGGCTAATCCCATTGGGCCGCCGCACACTCCACGGCGGCCTAACGACCGTGCCGGATGGGAATCTCCGCTAGTTTCTGCTGCGGTCCTTGTGCCAGACGAAGAGTTCGACGTTCACACCTTTTCCTAAAACGATGACTCTTCCGCAGCCCGCAATCACGCACTCGGCCTGGTTCGCGTCCGCCTCGGCGGTGAGGCCACTCCTGCCGCGCCGAGTAATAAGAATAACGGTTCTAAGGCAGCGTTAGGAAATAACCGTTTCATCGACGAGGATGTAGTTCGTAGTTCCAGTCCCCGTGAAAGGTATCACGAAGGAGATTGATCTCGGCCATCGCTGCGTTCGAAACCTTGGTGCCGGCGGGATAGGAACGGTC
>JBBQGE010000115.1:0-19139 GCA_038322675.1 Bryobacterales bacterium | reverse complement strand
CGGTGTTGCAGCGTGTAAAGCGCGGCGAGCTCGACGCCGTGTTAGTTCGACAAGGGCGACGTAAAGGCTTGCGAATCAAAATCATGGACCAACAGCCGGATCTTTTCAGTAACCCGGGGGTAGTATGAAGCAGGATCCAAGGAAACCACCACACACTACTCACCATCGGCACTTTCCAGAACGAGTAACGATCACCCGCCCACATCACCCATTTGAAGGACAGTCTCTGGAGGTACTCGGGCACACACGCAGGCACGGCGCCCTGCAGTCATCGTCAACCTGATCGCAGCCACCACGACAAGAACTGGCCTGCGCGTTCAAAGCCAGTTGGACACCGGCAAGTACCAGAAAGGGATCAAGGTGGGCAAGCAGGAGTTTGCTGCCATCCACCTTCGCCCCGACACCTTCCATGGCGAATGGAACTACGCCATCATGCCTCGTTAATAATGCTACAGTTAGTTTCTTACAGACGCTAAGCAAACAAGGTCGGTACGCAGTTCGTCAGTTATTGGGGCTCAATCGCCCGTTCCACCGATGTCTCTGTCTACGCTTCGCCGTACGCCTCGCAGCGCACCACGCAAGACTCGAGGTCGGAATAGAGTCGCTGCTCCTTTCCCGTAGGGCTCTTTCATCCCCTACAACATGCCGGTTTATCCGGGCGCACTTGCTCGCCAGCATTGCCCGTCTCCGCTTCACCGGCACCCCGATCCTAAAACACTAGACGAACGGGCGGGAACAATTTATCATCGAACGGTAGCTGCGTCTTTTCCGTCGTGTCTCACTTCTGGGGTGCACCCCAGAATCCGCGTTCATCAGCGGCCCAATACGCTTGTGCCGCTCCATGCCAACCTCTCAGAACTATTATGAGCCGCCGATCACACCGAACCGCAGGTTCAGTTGTCCAGCTATTTCGTGGACACAAAGTGGGGCGGCATGTGGGGCTTGAACCCACGACATCCAGAACCACAATCTGGCGCTCTACCAGCTGAGCTAATGCCGCCGTGAGGACGTACCTATATTATCAAGGGCTTGGGGAAACTGCAAACCTTGGCGGAAGCTTGGGTGCGCGACACAGAAGTGACCAGATGCAGGGGCATTTTTCATTGGGCCAGAGGCCTTGCGTATATAGTACGCTAGGACGAGGGACCACCATATGCCCCGTTCCCTAGCCGATCTCGAGCAACGACGTCAACAGATTGCGCAGCAGATCGCTCAACTCGGCGATCTTCGCGCGGGTTCCGTAACGAGCACCTCCGGCCGATGCGGCAAACCGGAATGCCGGTGTCATCAGCCCGGCGAACCCGGCCATGGTCCCAACCTTCGGCTCACTTACAAGATCGCCGGCAAGAGCGTCTCTGAATCACTGCCCACTCCTGCCGCCATTCACAAGGCGGAGCGCGAAGTCGCCGAGTTTCGAAGACTCCAGCAACTCAGTCGTGAGTTTGTCGATACCAACGCCGAGATTTGCCGGTTACGGCCCACTGAAAAGGAGCCCTCAACGGACCAGAAAAAAACGGCCGAAGCGATCCGCCAAGAAGTCACGCACGAAGTAGAGCAACTGTTAGGTTAGGTGTGATCTTCACCGGCCGCCGCAAAACCGGGCATCTCGACCTGGAAGCGGTCGAGACCGCCGTGCGCTCGGCCATGCACTGCGCAGGTGCAGCGGCCTTGACCGAACTCCTCCAGTTCCCGGCGCCGGACGCCGACCGCCACACCGTGGCTTGCCCTTGCGGCCGGCAAGCTCATTACCGGGAACTGCGTGCCAAGCCGGTTCTCACGGCGGTGGGCCCAGCCAAAGTCTCGCGGCCCTACTATTTATGCGCCCACTGTCACACGGGCCAGTTCCCCGTCGATGTCGAATTGGACATTGACCATACCGAGGTTTCCCCAGGCGTGCGCCGCATGCAGGCGTTGGTAGGCCAAGAGGCACCCTTCGATCACCGGCCGCGAGCAGATGAGAATCCTGGCTGACCTGGAAGTGACCACCAAGGCGGTGGAGCGCACGGCGGAGGCCATCGGCGGCGATATCGCCCATAAAGAACAGCAGGAGATCCGGCGGGCCGTTCAACTGGATCTGCCCATCGTCGTAGGCGAGCCGATCCCCATCCTGTATATGCAAATGGACGGGACCGGAGTGCCGGTTGTGAAGAAAGAGACCGAGGGTTGCAAAGGCAAGTCGGATGGGCAACCGGCGCATACGCGCGAAGCCAAATTGGGATGCGTGTTCACTCAGACCGGATGGGACGAAGAAGGCTACCCGATGCGCGATGCGGATTCGACGACCTACACCGGAGCCATCGAGACCGCCGATGAGTTTGGCAAGCGGCTGTACCTGGAAGCCTGGAAGCGCGGCTGGAGTCGCGCCGCCAAGAAGGTCGTCATCGGCGACGGAGCCGAGTGGATCTGGAACATCGCCAAGGACCACTTCCCCGGCGCGATCCAGATCGTCGACCTGTATCACGCGCGCCAACACCTTTGGGAGTTGGCGCGCAAACTCCACCCTAACGACCAAGTCAGTCAGAAGACCTGGATCAAGGTGCATCAAAAGCGCCTGCTGGACAAAAGCAAAATTGAAAAACTGGTGGCTGCGATCCGATCCCTTCCGTCCACTGTCTCGGGCGACCCGGCCATGCGCACCGGGCTGTCAAACCTCGCCATCGGCCAATGGATCCCCGTGGCCTACAACCAGGCCGCACCCAAAGACGGCTCCGGCAAGCCGCAGATCGGTAATTTACTCACCGATGGCGATCGCATTCTCTTCATGGATGCGCTGGCAAAGCAGTGCGACCCGAAGGACGGCGCAGTTGACGGCATGATCTTCGATCAGCTCGGCTGCAATTTCGATCCCGAAATCCTCGCCTGCAAGGCCGGCCAGGCGGACGGCTGCATTGCCCCGGGAAAAATCGCCGCCATCAGGAAGGCCTTCGCCGGACCGAAGAACGCCTACGGCACCCAGGTCTATCCTGGGTTCCTGTACGACACTGGGATTGCTACGAAGGGAAGGGTGCCGGGTCTGCTCGCGCTGGGGAGTAACGGCCTCTTCGGCCCATACACCACTGCAACAGAACTCGACGTCGATAAGGCGGCATTGCATGCGTCCGATCCGCTCGTCGAGCCCGCGTCCACCAATCTCTCCACGTTTTCGCTCAACGGCGGGAAGCTCATCTTCTTCCACGGCGTCAGCGATCCGTGGTTCTCGGCGCTCGACACGCTCGGCTATTAAAAGTCACTGGCCCCCGCCAACGGCGGAGCCGGGGAGGTCGCCGGTTGGAGCCGAATTTTTCTAGTTCCCGGGATGGCGCACTGCGGCGGCGGCCCATCCCTCGACCATTTCGATATGCTCACTGCGGTGGTGGATTGGGTCGAGAAGCGCACCGCGCCTGACTTCGTCGTCGCCACCGGTCAGGCATTCCCCGGTCGCAGCCGCCCGCTCTGTGCGGACCCAAAGCACGCCCAGTACATCGGAACCAGTGACACCGAGGACGCCCGCAACTTCCGATGTGAATAACACGGTGGAGGAGCGCAAGGTAGCATCAAGCGCGCGCAGCGGACCGTCGAGCAGGCGTGAGCGCGTCGACTTGCGAACCGTCCGCCGGTCCAATCGAGGCAACACGCCGGCGAGTCTTCGGCGCTCACGAAAAGTTGACCACCTCTGCTCATTTAGAGTTGACCACACCAAAGACACGCTCGGCCACGTGGCGCGGCGAGGGTTGGTGTCGTCATCCGCGCTGCAAGCGCGTAAGTCTCGTGTTTCCTGTAAGCCAGTAGGTGTGGCATCATCATCCGCGGCGAATGCCGCGTGGCACGGCCAGACGAAGCACCCTTTGGGCAACGCCCAGAGGGGCCACTTCTGCTGAGCAAAGGTGGTCAATTCCTCGCGAGTGCCGAAGCCGGCGGGTCGTCCGAGCAATCGGCGAGACGTGAACCAGATCGTTCTGCCGCACGCTTTTACACGACCGGGCTGGTTTGCGGTAAGCCATTGATCCCACTTCCCGCGTGACAAGACGCTTCTCGTCCGGAAATGTTAGCCTGAACGACAGGAGCGAACTCATGACGGTCACCATCAATCTCCCCCAGAATGTCGAGCAAGCTTACCTCAACGCCGCTCGGACTAAGGGCGTGTCGGTGGATGCGCTGGTCGCGGACGTTCTCGTTTCCCACGTTCCAGTCGCAGAGTCGGCTCAACGCCCTGAACTGGTCGAAGAACGCGGCATACCGGTGCTTCGCACCGGTTATCCTCTTGGTGTTTCGATCGTGAATGACACCCTTGAAGCAGTCAGGCGTGAACGGGATTCTTCGGTTCTTGGACAGGGTTAGGTGAGCGCTTTTCTCGACACGTCCGTTCTCGTGCCGGTCTTCCTGGCTGACGTGTGGTCAACTCTAAATGAGCAGAGGTGGTCAACTTTTCGTGAGCGCCGAGGCACAGACCCAACTTCCTGGCACGAGTAATGGCATTGTAAAGCTTTCGGCGCTGGCGTCGAGGCCTTCCGCCAGTTTCGAAAGGCCAGAGCACGATCACTGCGAGGTAGGGTGCCGACCCTTTACGCAGCCTCACCGAAAGGACACCGTTCAGGAGTTGCTCTTTTCGGCATCCTTCACCTCACTGCGTAAGTGTTTGACTTGCTTCCGGATAAGTTCCATCTCCGACTTTGGCGTTGCGATCCCAGCCTTGGACTTCTTCTGAAAGGCATGGGTTACGTAGACTGACCCCGGCGCCGAGAGTATGCAGAGGGCTTGGCCTTCACGCTCGTTTCGCCCAACTGCGCTGCGTACAACGCATAGCCGATATCGTCCTGGATGCTAGCCAGAAACCCTCTTGACGTTAGCGCCGTGGGAGCCTCTTCATTTGACGGCACATGCCTATATTGGCATAGTGTGATCGTCCTTCCGCAGTTTGGCCAGCAGACGCCGCACCTGGCGTTCCGACATCTGCAGTTCCTCGGCTGCCTGCCGTTGCGTCATTTTCTTATCTTTGGCCTTTTTCAAGGCCACCAATCGGTCCCGATCGGTCTGCGTCATGAGTAGTTGTCCTTCGTTGAGCAACCTCCAGCGTCACCCCTGTCAATAGGACATTTCTACTTTGCCCATTTAGGATATTCTCATATTGCCGCGACACAGCCGTATACGCTTGTTGACACGGATTCCCGCCAGGTGCTAAGCTTGCGCACATTATTCTGGCTCACAGTTCGCTTAGAGGGAAACGATGAAAACCATCAGAGTGCTTCTAGTGCTCGCCACAGTGTTCGCCTTCGCGAACCTGCCCGCGTTCGCGCAAACCGCCACCGGAACCATCATCGGTCACATCACGGACAGTTCAGGCGCGATCGTGCCGGGAGTCGCCGTTACGGCGTTGGACCCGCAACAGGGTATCACGCTCACGGCCGTCAGTTCCGAACAGGGCATCTACCGGTTCTTCTATCTGCGTCCGGCCACCTACCGGTTGACGTTTGAGAAAGGAGGCTTCGCCACCCTGCAGCGGGACAGCGTAGTGCTGCGCTCGAACGACACCCTGGCCATGGACGTCCAGATGAACGTCGGGACCATTGCGGAAAAAGTGGACGTGAGTTCGACGGCGCCGCTACTGGAGACAGCCACGTCGACTACGGGCACGGTGCTCGCCGGCAGCCAGATGAACGCGCTGCCGGTGATGCAGCGCTACACCTGGATGACGATGTACATGATGCCGGGTGTCACCAGCATGAACGGCTTTCACATCGCCGGACAGCGGGACCGCGGTGTCGGTTACTCGATGGACGGCATCGCGGGTACGGAACCCGTACGGGGCGGCGTGGCAACTAACCGCATCATGTCCACCACCCAAAGCGCGATCCAGGAAGTGAAACTGGTAACCACCGTGCTGCCGGCGGAGAACGGACATTCCGCAGGCGGGCTGCTGAGCGCGACGTACCGGTCCGGCACCAACCAACTGCATGTGGAGGCCGAGGACCGGTACGTGAACAACGCGATGCTGCACCGCGCCTACTTCAACTTGGGCAATGCGCCATTCGCCTACCATGAGCTGGCAGGCCTGATGACCGGTCCCGTTTACATCCCGAAACTGTACAACGGCAGAAACCGCACATTTTTCCTGTTCGGCTGGTCGCGCCACAACGAAACCTATGACCAGTCCGCGTTTGCCGATGTTCCGACGCCGGACATGCTGAACGGCGATTTCTCTTTTGGCGGGAAAGGCTACCCCATCTATGACGCGGCAACCACGCGCCAGGACGCCACTGGCAAGTGGATTCGGGACCAGTTCCCGGGAAACATTATTCCGAAAAACCGGTTCGACCCCGCAGTGGTCAAGTTCCTCAGTCATCAGCCCTGGGCCGCGCCGAATAATCCGGGCGGATCGGGCATCATCGACGCCACCGGACCGCATTTGAACTATGGCGCCAACAGCCATTACACGTCTTTCCGCACCCGGTATGACATCAAAATCGATCACAACTTCAGCGACAAGAATCGCATGTTCGGTCGTTATTCCCAGGTACAGAATCGCGCCCACGGGAACCAGATCGGGCTGGATTGGGACCTTCTCGACGGTAACTATGTCCTGACGCCCAGCGATCAGATCAATGCCGTCATCTCCGACACCCACGTGTTCAGCCCGACACTGATCAACGAAGTCCGGCTCGGGGCGAACCACCGCAAGGAATCGCGGACACCTCTCGGCATCAACGAAGGTTGGGCTTCGCAGTTGGGGATTCCGGGCGTGAGCGGCGCCACCTTCCCGTCGTTTTTCAATTCCACGGGAGCCGCTTTCTACGGAGCTTCGATGCCGGGCGCGCCGTACTATCAAGCCGACGAGAATTACACGGTGCAGGAGAACCTGAGCAAAATCGTGGGACGCCACACGTTCAAGATGGGATACGAACTGCTCCGAACCCGCGCCAACGTGTTCAGTCAATCGCTGCCCGGCGGCGTGTACCGTTTCGGCGGCACCGATTTCCCGTTCACGCCCAGCACCGGCAACGACTTCGCTGCGTTCCTGCTCGGCTCCGTACAACAGGCCACCTACAGCACCTATCTGGCTAACTGGCTGCCCCGCTGGTGGAGTCACGCTCTGTACTTCCAGGACGACTGGACCGTTAGTCCCCGGCTGACTTTCAACCTGGGCTTGCGCTGGTCCTACGAAAGCCCCTTCAGCACGAAGTACGGGCAGCAGAGCCAGTTCGATCCCAACGCCACCGATCCGCTGACCGGCATGAACGGCGCCATCACGCACCCGTCGGGGCTGTTGGGGAATCGTGATTTCAAGCATTTCCAGCCACGCATCGGGGTGGCGTATAAAATCTCGGACAAACTGGCGTTCCGGGGTGGATTCGGCATCACGACTGTGGACCTGTTCACTACGGATTTCAATCAGAATTTCGAGGAATATTCGACCACTGTATCCGTGCAGCAGCCCAGCGGTAATCCGAAACCCGCATTCTTCCTGAGCCAGGGTCCCGGCAATGTGAACTTTAACGTGCTGCCCAACGGGACTTCGCCCTTCGTGGGCACCAACTATAGCGCCCGGAACGCCACCCGGTACGATCCGGCGCTTCGGAATCCTTACGCCATGAACTGGAACGGCACCCTGCAATATCAGTTCGCTTCCTCCTGGCTGGCGGAACTGAGTTATCAGGGCTCCGCCGGCGTCGGACTGCTGGAAAATTGGGATACCAACACCATCCCGCTAAATATCTCGAGCGACCCTGTCAAGCTGAAAGGGATTTATCAGAACCAGCAGGCCTACAAACCCTTCCCGAACTTCGGCTCGGTGTATATGTGGAGCAACTTCGGCCATTCTACATACCACTCCGGCACCGTGAAGGTGGAAAAGCGGTACTCCGCCGGCCTCACCATGACCGGCTTCTACACGCTGTCCAAAGCGATCGACGATTGCGATAACGACGGTCTCTGCACCGGAGAGACGTTCTACAACCGCAGCCTGGAAAAAGCGCGCGCGGGGTACGACATTACGAACCGGTTCGTTACGTACTTGACGTACGAATTACCAGTCGGCCGCGGCCGCAGATTCATGAACGGCGGCGGTTTCAAGGATTATCTGCTCGGCGGCTGGAATGCCTCCGTCATCCAGACGCTGCAAACCGGTTTGCCGGTGACATTCACGTTATCGCCGGCGGGCAGCCCGTATCAATACTTGCCAGGAAATGGCGTATTGCGCCCGAATCTGGTGCTGGGGGATGATCAGTTGCTCGTGGCCGACTACCGGATCGGCGATCGCTTCAACAATAACTTGAAAAATCCCATGTGGAATATCAATGCGTTTGCCAACCCGGCGGCCTTTACTCCAGGCACGATGGGACGCAACACCGTCACTGGCCCTGCGCTCAACTGGACGCAGGTGTCGCTCGCCAAGACGGTCAACATCAGGGAGAGGTACCATCTGGAAGTCCGCTACGACATCAACAACGTCTTCAAACAGCCGAACTTCGTCAACCCCAGTTCGGTGGTCAATCTGAAGAGTCCCGGACTATTCGGCAAACCTACCGCCACGACCGGCGGCTGGTGCTGTGAAGGAGGCCAGTTCGTGAGCACGCTGGTGATGAAATTTGTATTCTGAGCCTCTTGAAGCCGCGGTGGGTGGAGAGCCCACCGCCTCCGTTCCGCATTCCGGATCCGGGACCCGAATATCGTTAAAAATCGATAGAATCGAATTAATCCATGTCCGAATCCCCCTGACAGAACCGTTCCGGATCAGTTCCGGTGCTGTCACGGAGAAGGACACCATCGTGGTGGCGGTTCACGCCGGCGGTCTCACGGGATTCGGCGAATCGTCTCCGATGTCCGGCAGTTTCTATTCATCCGACACTCCTGAGATTTGCTGGAAGGAGTTGTGCGATACGGTGGCGCCGGCGTTGGTGGGTGCTACGTTCGAAACTCCAGACGCGTGGAGCGCCGCACTCGATCGGATACCCGCCAGAAACTTCACAAAGGTGGGAGTGGAGACTGCGCTCTGGGATCTGGCGGCGCAAGCGGCCGGGCAGCCTCTGCACCGCTTCCTGGGAGGGACACGCTCGGAAGTAGAATCCGGCCTCGCCGTCGGGCTCTACGACAACCTGGCGGATATGGTCCGCGCGGTCGAGCGATATCTCTCGGCCGGCTACAAGCGAGTAAAGCTCAAGATCGAGCCGGGGCGCGATATCGCCGTGGTTCGCGCCGCCCGGGATGCCTTTGGCGCCATTCCGCTCTTTGTCGATGCGAACGGCGCCTATAGCCCGGACGACCTCCACATTTTCCGGCAACTCGAGGAATTCGACTTGATGATGTTTGAGCAGCCGTATGCGGGCGATAACCTGCAGGGCTTGGCCGAACTGCAGGCCGCCGTGACCACGCCCGTTTGCCTGGACGAGAGCCTGGAAAATCCCGAAACTCTCCTCCGGGCCATCGAACTCGGCAGTTTTCGGATCGCGAACTTCAAGATCCAGCGTGTTGGCGGCTTGGCAAAGGCGCTGGAGATGGACCGAATCTGCCGCCGGCACGGGATTCCAGCCTGGGTCGGCACCATGCCCGAACTCGGCATCGGACAGGCTCAGGGTGCAGCCCTCGCGAGCCTGGCGAACTTCTGTTACCCCACGGATGTCGAGGCCAGCGCCCGGTGGTTCCAAGACGATGTGATCGAGCCGTGGATCGACGTCCGCAATGGAGTGCTCAAATTGCCGGACACTCCGGGGCTCGGCTACGCGGTAAATCGTGATAAATTAGACCGCTATCGGGTGGCTTCAGCGGAATTCTTAGAGGAGAAGAAATGAATCGGCGCGAGTTACTGGCCGGATTCGCCGCGACACTGGCGCGTGCGGCGAACCGGCTCCCCGCAAATAAGAATGTGAAGTGGGCGGTTAGCGCGGGTCTGTGGTCCCACTATCCTAAAGGGCCATTCACTGACATCCTGGACGTCATGCGCGACACGGGCTTCATCGGCGTGCGGCTGACGGGCTATCCGGGCATCCTGAAGACCTATTCGATGACCGCATCGCAGTTGGAAAAAGAAATCTCGAAGCGCAACCTGTACGTGGCGACGATTTCGTTCGGCGGCCCTACGGACGATCCCGCCCAGCACAAGGCCATCGTCAACCACGCGCGCGAGGCCATGCAGTTCCTGAAGATTTTCGGCGCGGATCATTTGGTAGTGTTCCCACCCGGCCGGCGCAAGCCCGGCGAAGACGTGGATGGCGCATTCCGTGCCATGTGCAAGGGCTTTAACCTGATCGGTGAAGCCGCTGGGGAGATGGGCTTCAAGGCGGGGGTTCACAACCATCTCGATGAAATGGTGCAAGGTCCCGAGGAAGTGGATCGGTGCATGGAACTGACCGATCCGCACCTGTTCAACTTCGCTCCGGACACCGCGCACCTGTACCTGGGTGGAAGCGACGTAGTGCGGATGTATGAAAAATACAAGCGCCGGCTGGTCTTTATGGATTACAAGGATGCCCGGTGGACCACGCCGAAAGCCGACGTCGTGCTGCCGAACGGGACCGTGGAAAAGAAGGACTCGTCGATGGCCAAGTTCTTCGAAAGCATTTACGATCTGGGCGATGGGGATATTAACTTCCCCGCTTGCCACCGGATTCTGAAGCAGGTCGCGTATAAAGGATGGATCTGCGTGGATCTGGACTATACGCGGAATGGCCCGCGCGCCAGTTATCGACATTGCGGCGACTACGTCGTGAATAAACTCGAACCCATTTACGTGTGATGGGAGAACAACCATGAAGGAAATGCTGGATCGACGTACACTTCTCAAATGGGCGGGCGCTCTGCCCGTTTTCGGCTGCATGGCTGCCGATAGCGTACGCGAGAGCGCCATGGCGGCAGTGCACGGGAAAACCGCGAACATTTACAGCCGCATCGGCGTTCGCCCGTTCATCAACGCCCGCGGCACCTGGACCTATCTGAGCGGTTCTCTCGAACTGCCGGAAGTTCGCGCCGCGAAGCAGGAAGCCGCCAAACAGTTCGTGGACATCTTCGAATTGCAGCGCGCCGCTGGGAAGCGTTTGGCGGAGCTGTCGGGTGCGGAGTTCGGCATGGTGACTTCGGGCGCGGCCGGCGCCATCGCATCCGCCACCGCGGCCTGCATGGCGGGAAACGATCCGGAAAAGATCTGGCAGTTGCCGGACACCACTGGACTGAAGCATGAAGTGATCATGTTCGGCGGGCGTAGCGCATTCGACAGCGCGGCGCGGCTCACTGGCGCCAAACTCGTCATCGCCCACACGCATGACGAGTTGCTGGCGGCCATCAATCCGAACACAGCGATGATTTATACCACTGCCCTCGGCGACCGGCTCGAGAAGGCCATCGCCATCGCGAAGCAAGGGTCGGTGCCACTGTTGCTCGACGACGCTGCCGGCATTCCGCCGATCGGGAATCTGCAGTTGTACGCCAAAATGGGCGCGGACCTGTTCTGCTTTAGCGGTGGGAAGGGCTTAGCCGGTCCGCAGTGCTCGGGAATTCTTCTCGGCCGGAAGGACCTCATCGAGGCGGCGTTGCTCAATACCAGCCCGTGGGAGGGAGCCGTCTGCCGCGCGATGAAAGTGGGCAAAGAAGAGGTGATGGGGTGTCTGGCGGCGGTGGAGGCCTGGACGAAGATGGACCTGGAGGCACTCAACCGTCAGTGGAATCAGCGGGTGAAGCGAATCGCGGCCGTCGTGGAGACCGTGCCGGGCGTAACCACGGAGATTACGATTCCGAAGGACGGAAACCGGTATCCTACGCTGACGGTGAACTGGGACGAACCCGGATGGGGGTTCACCGTGGCCGATTGCGATCGCGAGTTGCGCGAAGGCGAACCGCGCATCGAAGTCCTCACAGCGAATAACCCCAGCCTCGTGTCTGCCGTCCGCGAAGGGAGTTCCAAAGTGCAGCACGATAAAAAGACTCCACGCGTCAATAAACTGCAGATTATCTCCATGACTATGCAGCCCGGTGAGGAATTGATCGTCGGCCGGCGTCTTCGGGAAATCCTCCGAGGCGCCCGCAAGCGAGCGGGGAAAGCCTAGCCATGGACGAGGGCATCACGCGCCGGCTCTTCGCGGCAGGCGCTCTCGGTAGTTCCAGTTTGTGGGCAGCCGCGCAGCCTCCGTTGATCATCGACTCGCATGTGCACGTCTGGAAAACCGATCGCCGCTATCCGTGGGCGCCGCAGGCGAAAACGCTCCCGGCGAAGGACGCCTCCGCGGAGACGCTATTGGAACTGATGGCCGGCGCCGGCGTGCAGCGGACGGTCATCATCCAGGTCATTTATTATGCGTGGGACAACAGCTACCTCGCCGATGTACTGAAACGCTATCCCAAAATATTTCGAGGTGTGGCGCGGGTGAACCCGCAGGACTCCGCCGCTCCCGACCACCTTTCGAAGTTGACGGAACAGCAGGGATTCCACGGCGTCAGGATCAGCCCCGCAGCCGACGCGTCCGGCGATTGGTTTGCAGGTCCTCTGATGCCGCCGCTCTGGAAGCGCTGCCGCGATTTGAAGGTGCCGATGACGGTTCTCGCCCCCGTCACGCGCATGCCGGATGTGGCGCGATTGGCCCACCAGTTCCCCGACCTCACCATCGTCATCGACCACATGGCCGACACCCCGCTCCACCAGCCCGGCGAACTTCAAAAGCTGCTGGATCTGCGGCGCTTCCCGAAGCTGTATGTCAAGATCTCGCACTCCTGGTCCTTGTCGTCCCAGCCCTACCCCTATCTCGACTCGCAACAGCAGATCAAGCGCCTGTACGACACCTTCGGACCGAAGCGATTGATGGCCGGCAGCGATTGGCCGCTAGTCGAAAAATATTGCTCTTATAAACAGGCCATCGACATTGCACGAAATCAAATCGCCTTCCTCACTCCGGAAGACAAGCGTTGGATTTGCGGCTTGACCGCGCAACAGGTATGGCCTTTTGAGCTCTAACTAATGAAACGAAAGATCTGTCTTTTTCTAGTTGCGGCCGCCGCATGGGCGCAGCCCCGTTATGACCTGCTGCTGAAGGGCGGACACGTGATTGACGCCAAGAACCAGGTCTCCGCCGTGCTCGACGTAGCAGTTTCGGCAGAACGTATCGCGGCGGTAGCGGCCAACATACCCGCCGCGGAGGCCCGCCGCACGATCGATGTCTCCGGCCTTTACGTCACGCCCGGACTGGTGGATATGCACGTCCACGTCTTCGCCGGCAGCATGAACCGCGAGTATTTGGGCGAAGACTGTGTTCGTCCCGATGGCTTTACGTTCCGAAGCGGCGTCACCACCGTCGTCGATGCCGGCAGTTCCGGTTGGCGCAACTTCGGCGAGTTTCGAGACGAAATCATCAATAAATCGAAGACCCGGGTGTTCGCCATGCTCAACATCGTCGGAAGCGGCATGGGCGGCCGCATGGACGTGGAGCAGAACACCAAGGACATGGATCCCGAACGCACGGCCGAGGTGGCCCGGCGCAACTCCGATGTCGTGGTCGGCATCAAGATCGCGCACTATGCGGGGCCCGAATGGATCGCGGTGGATCGCGCCGTCGAGGCTGGGCGTCTCGCACACATCCCCGTCATGGTCGACTTCGCCACGTTCCGCCCGGAGCGCCCCTTCCAGGATCTGGTGCTGAAACACCTCCGTCCCGGCGACATCTACACGCACGCGTATCTCTCCGCCGTGCCGATGCTGGATGCACAGGGCCGGCTGCTGCCCTACCTGCTTGACGCCCGAAAGCGCGGCGTGATCTTCGACGTCGGCCACGGCGGCGGCAGTTTCTCCTGGAAGCAGGCGATTCCCGCCGTGAAACAGGGTTTCGTCCCGGACTCCATCTCCACCGACCTCCACACCGACAGCATGAACGCCGGCATGAAGAACCTGCTGAACGTCATGTCGAAATTCATCAACATGGGGATGACTCTCGACAACGTAGTGGCGTGCTCCACCTGGCATCCGGCCCGCGAGATCCACCACGAGGAACTGGGACACCTCACCGTTGGCGCCCCCGCCGACATCGCCGTCCTGCGGCTGGTCCAAGGCGACTTCGGCTTCGTCGATTCCGCGCGGCTCCGCATGAAGGGCAGCCGCAAACTCGTTGCCGAGATGACCATCCGCAACGGCCATATCGTCTGGGACCTGAATGGCATGAGCAGTGAGGATTGGGATCATGCAACGCGCTAATCGCCGGCAATTCCTCGCTCTGGCGGCCGCCGGCATCGCCGCCGCCAAACCCGCGCGCCTCATCATCGACACCCATCTCGAAGTCTGGACGCTCGACCCGAAATTCCCCTTCCATCACCCGGAGCGCCCCGACTTGAAGCAGGTCCCGGTGGCAGGTCCGATCGAAAACGAAGTGGCGGAGATGGACGAGTTCGGCTTAACTTATGCCGTGCTCATCAACCCCCGGTATTACGGCTGGGATAACTCGTACATCGATTACTCACTGCACCGGTACCCGCGGCGCTTTGTTGCGCACGGGCTTTTGGATCCATTGCAGCCCGATCCCGCGGGACGCCTGCGCTATTGGATCCAGGAGCGCGGCTTCCAAGGCATGCGGTTCAGCCCCATCTACCATCCCGAGGCGACGTGGCTGAACTCCCGGGAGCATTATCCGCTGTGGAAGGAGGCCGAACGGCTCGGCGCCGTATTCAACTATTACATCCTCCCGCGGCAGATGCCCATGCTCGAAGACATGGCCGGGCGCTTCCCCGGAGTGAAGATCGTGATCGATCACCTGGGCAAGCCCGATCTCAAAGCCGCCGACCCCTGGGCCGACTTCCGCAAAATGTTCCGGCTGAAGAAGTTCCCTCAAGTCTGGGTCAGCGCATCCGAGCCGTACGAACTGTCGCTCCTGAAAGCGTTCCCTTATCGCGATACCATTCCATACTTCAAAGCCGTTTATGAAGAGTTCGGACCGCGCCAGTTGATCTGGGGCACCGGATACCCGAAACCGCGATGGGAGCTGCCAATGGATAAGGAACTCCAATTCGTCGACGAAGTTCTGGACTTTTATACCCCCGCCGACCGCGAATTGATCCTCGGCAGGAACGCTCTTCGTATCTGGAAATTCCCGAAAGGATGAGAATGCGATTACAACATCTGGCTCTGCTCGCGCTTCTGTGCGCCGGTTATTCATGGGGAGCCGCGAAGCAAGTCGCGCCCCCGGGAGTGAAACCTGTCGGGCCCTACAGCCCCGGTATCCTCACCGATGAATACCTCTATGTCTCGGGCCAAGGTGCTAAAGATGCGTCGGGCAAGATCCCCGCGGACGCCGAAGGGCAACTCCGCAACGTCCTCGAGAACATCAAGATCGTCGTCGAGGCTGCCGGCCTCACGATGGAGAACGTCGTTTACACCCAGGTGTATCTGACCGATTACTCCGACGAGGGACCGCTCAATAGCGTCTTCAAGCAATACTTCCCCAACAATCCGCCGGCCCGCTCCACCATCGGCGTGGCCACCCTTCCGGATACGCCAGTCGAAATCAACGCCGTCGCCATACGCGACCTTTCGAAAAAGAGAGTGGTCGTTCCGCCCGGCTATCCGGCCGGCGCGGCACTCAGCCCCGGCGTCATCGCGGGTGGCCGCATGTACTTGTCGGGATTCCTTGGACGCGATATCCACACCGGGCAAATCCCCGCGGATCCGGCGGCTCAGGTTAAGCTCGCCCTCGATCGGATGTCCGAAACGCTCAAAGCCGCCGGCCTCGACCTCCGCCACATGGTTTTCGTGAACCCCTACCTCACTACCTCGATTCCCATGGGAGTGATGAACAAGGTTTACGCGTCGCAGTTCGAGTTCGGCAATACGCCCGCCCGTGCCACTATCCAAGTCGCCGGTCTGCCCAGCGGCGCGAATATGGAGTTCACCGGTGTTGCGGTCATGGACCTGTCACAGCGCAAGGCGGTTCGCCCGAAAAATATGGAGCCGAGTCCAACTGCCAGCCCCTGCGTCCTTGCCGGCAAGGCGCTGTTCTGTTCTGCTAAGTCGGGGTTCATCCCGGGAGCCAACGGTGGTATCTATGCGTCGACGGTCGAGATCCAGGTCCGGCAAACAATGCGAAATCTTCTGGACGGTTTAGAAGAGGCTGGCATGAACTTCTCCAACGCGGTGGCCAGCAACGTGTATCTGGATGATATGCACGACTTCTCGCGCATGAACGGTGTCTATGCGGAGTACTTCGGCAAAACGCCGCCGGCCAGGACCACTGTTCAGCAGATCGCGCCGGGCGATCGCACCCCCAACGCCAAAGGTCATTACCCCACGCTGGAACAGATATCGATCGTCGCGGAGCAATGACCTCGACGAAGTGGAGAACCTGGAGCATACTCGCGCTCCTCACGCTAGGCGTGGTCATTTCTTATGTGGACCGGACGAACTTCTCCGTCGTCCTGGTGATGAAGGAGTTCCAGCGCGAATTCCACCTTAGCGATCAGCAGCGCGGCTTGCTCAACTCCGCTTTCTTCTGGTCGTACACGGCTCTGCAAATCCCGGCGGGCTGGATCGTCGATCGGTATGGCGTCCGAATCCCGTATGCGCTCGGCTTCCTTTTATGGAGCGGGGTGTCGGCGAGCACGGCGTTTCTCGGCTCTCCGGCGCAGTTTTTCATGGCGCGAGTGATGTTGGGAATCAGCGAGTCGATTGCCGGACCTGCGAGTATCAAGTGGATTTACCAACATTTCCGCGAGGAGCGCCGCGGCCTGGCCACCGGTCTCTATTTCAGCGGGACCAAGATCGGCTTGGCCGTGGGCGCTCCGCTCACTGTATGGCTCTCGCTCGGATGGGGCTGGCGGGGCATGTTTCTGATCCTTGGCGGTGGTTCGCTGCTCTGGCTCATACCCTGGCTGCTACTCGCGAAAGATACTGCTTCGCGAACGTCGTCCGCGAAGCCGGCATCCTCTGCGCCGGTTTCCCTGCGCACCCTGTTGCGCGCTCCCGCCATGTGGGGCATCCTGCTGGGCAGCTTCGCTTACCAATATTTCGTGTACTTCTGCATGACCTGGATGCCCGCCTATTATGTGGAACGCCGGCACCTGTCGCTCAGCACCATGGGCTTGTTTCAAATGTTCAGCTTCGCCGGGATGGCCGTCATCGCGGTGCTGGCCGGCTGGATGGCCGACTCCCTGATCTCCCGTGGCTGGGATGCGGTACGAACTCGCAAAACCTTCGTGGTGCTTGGATTCCTGGTTGCCTCCACCGAGGTCATCGGATCCCAAGCGCGGTCGGACCATGTCGCCATTTTCTTCTCAATCCTCTCCCTCGCCGGTCTGGGCCTCACCACGGCGAACTATTGGGTCTTGACGCAGGCGCTGGTGCCCGCCGCGGGGATCGGCCGCGCGATTGGAGCACAGAACCTGGCAGCCAACGCCGCCGGTGCCGTCGCGCCGCTCCTCAGCGGCTGGCTTAAGGCGACTACCGGAGGCTACGCTGCGCCGCTGAATGTCGTCTGGCTCTTCCTCATCCTGGGAGCGGTTTCATACGTCGCTCTCGTGCGCTACTCGCTCTCGCCCTTACGCGCCGCGGAAGAGACTCAAAACGCCGGCTCAATCCCGAACCCGCCTTTTCAGAAAACTCCTTGACAGCACTCACTAAGTCACACGCATTGACATCGCGCGCAAGATGAGAAACGCGCCAGCAGCGCATTGATTGCTCACGCAGCGGGCGGCGCGTGTCAACGAGTTTGAGACACTCCTTGGAAGAGTTTAGTTTAGCGCCAAGCCAGGAACATCCCAGGTTGCTGGCCGATTTCCCCGTGCCAGACAACAAGCTCGAACTCGTCGTCGAGGTGGACGGAAACAAAGCGAACGCTGCGATCCAGAGCAACAATACCGGTATGAAACAGGCCGCTTCGATCCGCACCATTTTGGCCGCAGCACCCGAACGTTTTGGATTATTATCACCGGTACAGTTACGATTGGTTCAGAAGACTACAAAGAGTAGCCAGTTTCGAAGCGCCACCTACTTCCTCGATTTCTTGAACCAGGCGAGCCGCGACGGGGCTGGCGGTGGGACCTCGGACAAAGGGGCTACTGTTCGTGTTGCGGCATTTGCACCGGGCAGCCGATTCGCCGCGGATGAGCACACGATGCAAGAGGCGAGACCGAAGGCAGAGGAGCGCATGTCTCGAGTCGACAGTCGGTTAGGCCCTCGATAATGCCGGGATGCGGCGGGGGAAGTGCCAGAGGGAGCGTTCGAGGGTAGTTGCTTTCTCGTAGGCTTCTGACGATCGGGCGTGGATGGCTAACTGGCCCCGGCTCAGGTTGTTCGCGCGGTAGATGATCTCGATCGAATCTGGAGCTGAGCCGGTGATGATTCCGGCTCCGGGGAAGGTACGGCGAACGAATAGGACCAGCGGGTCTTTGGTGCCTTCGGGCAGTCCGATGGACAAGAACTCCGGGCACAGCGAGCGATTGATGCTGACGTCGGGGCGTACCGTCATCGCCGAACGCGCGAGCAGTTCCAGGTTCTGCTTGAGGTGATACTCGAGTTGCGGAAGAAGGACCGGATCGGCTGCATAGATGCGGATGGCTTCGCCAATTGACTTCGCCAATGCCTTCACCAAGACCGGGCCGGTGAGTTGGACATGGCCGGGGCGGACTTCCACGAACGGCGTCGAGGGCACGGCGGACGCTTGCGCGGCCAGATCGTTCTCCGTCACCTCCAGGCTGTTGTCCTGCACGTTCTCGAGGGCCTGAATCAACGAGGCGGCTCGCGCTTCGGTGGCCGATTGCAAGTGAGCAGAGCGAAGCGCCGCAGCGTAGGCGGCGAGCAGGTCGACGGCAGGACGTGCGACACGCAGCGGAAACTCATCCGCTGCACCTGGTGCGCGTCGCGAGTGGCGGAACCAATCCAATCCGATACCGATGGTTGCGCCTACCGCGGTGGCGAGAGCGACGCTCCAGCCATCCTGTCCGATCATAAAGGATCCGCCGGCACCGGCCACAGGGGCCAGCCAAGCGGGAGCGTGGGCAAAGACCCACCGCCAGCGACGGTCCAACCGATTCTGACCCGCCGCCATGATCTGCGGAGCGGCCACGGAGGCGAGGCGGTTGAACCGGTCGAGGTTGCGCATGGCTTCGGATTGCGAGACCGCTCTTTCGGCGGCTGCGCGATCGCGAATGGCTGCGAGCCGTTCGAGCACGGCGGCCCGGGTCGCGACACGGCCGTAGGGATTCTCGTA
>JBBQGE010000114.1:0-19190 GCA_038322675.1 Bryobacterales bacterium | reverse complement strand
CCACTCGTAGCCGAAAAACCGCATCTGGGGGTCACCAGCTTTGCGCTGCCCTCGCACCGGGCCGAGTCCGCTCCTAACGCCTTGATCGCAACGGGCTTCGGCGAATGCTTGTACGATTCCGGCATAAGACCTTGTTGTTCCAGCGTTACCAGTGTCGCCGAGTCTCGATCCTCGATCGGGTAAGTAAACAGCACGGCCTCATTGCCCTGCCATTTTGGATGCGATTGGCGCTGATAAACATGGAAGCACTCGTGCATCAGCAACGCAGCATTTTCTTTGGCCGTGCGACTGCTGTTGCTCTCGATCATCATGGTGGCCGTCAGCACTCCGCCGAGTTCCGCAGCCGTGTTGGCTACAATGGCCGAGTCCTTGCCGGGAGCGACGAACAGGTCGCCGTCCGCGTGATAAGTTGCGGGCGGTGACGGGTGATGCCGCAGCCATGTCCGCTCGCCGTCGTAGACCGCCACCGGGGTGTTCCGTGGATCGACGCCAGGCCAGATGCCACTGCCGGCCATGCGATCGAATTCGACGAATACCGGCCGAATATCCGTCGCATGCAATACCGCAACCGTAATAAGAAGTATCCAGACGATCCGCATCCGCAACTACTGTCCTCGCGTTTGCATCCTATCACCGGTACAGGAGAATTAGTGGCTCAAACGAATTCGAAACGATTGATACTCGTGACTGGTGCGACGGGCAAACAGGGCGGCGCGGCCGTTCGTCATCTCCGCGACCGCGGCTTTCCCGTGCGCGCTCTCACCCGTCACACCGACAGTCCGGCGGCGCGCAAACTGGGGTCCGAGGGTGCCTCGGTCGTCAGCGGCGACTTCGCCGATTTCGCATCGCTCCGCCGGGCGATGGAGGATGTCTACGGCGTATTCGCGGTCTCCACTCCGTTTGAGGCTGGCATGGAAGCCGAAGTGGCGCAGGGGGTGGCGCTCGCAGATTCAGCGCACCGCGCCGGTGTGGACCACTTTGTTTATACGTCTGTCGGCGGAGCGGATCTCAACACCGGCATCCCCCATTTCGAAACGAAGTTTCGCGTGGAGGAGCACGCCCGCGGTCTGGGATTCCCTCACCTGACGATTCTGCGGCCTGTGTTCTTCATGGAGAATTGGCTAGGCATGAAGGACATGATCGCGCAGGGTCACATCTATTCGGCATTGAGTCCTGGGACCAGTCTGCAGCAGATCGCTGTCTCCGACATTGGGGCTTTCGCGGCGCTGGCGTTCGAGCATCGCGACCACTGGAACGGCAGAGCCGTGGAACTCGCCGGCGATGAACTCACCATGACTCATCAGGCCGAAGTTTTCGCCCGCCGCAGCGGCCACGACGTCACCTACCAGCAAATTCCGTGGGATCAGTTCGAGCAGAAAATGGGGCACGAGATGATGGTCATGTTCCGATGGTTCGAAGAGCAGGGTTACTCCGCCGACATCGAGGCACTGCGGCGCGAACATCGCGGGCTCACCAGCTTCAATACTTGGGTGAACGAACACGAGTTCTGAGCGCGCGGATTCACTTACCATAGGGGTGTCGAATAACGCATGCGACCCCTGTGGCTGATTCTGACTGCCTCGGTCTGGTGCGCTTGGTATGCCGTTGCGGCAGATCCCACTGCGTCACCGATCCACTTCGTCTATCGAGCCATTGCGTTCGCGATCGACAGTTGCGAAACGCCCGAGCGGCACGCTCCGGAGACGATGGCGGGCGGCGTTGCGGTGTTCGACTTCGATAACGATGGCGACCTGGATATCTTCTTCACCAACGGCGCCGACATCCGCACGTTGAAGAAGACGTCGGCGAAGTATTCGAACCGCCTGTTCGCCAACGATGGCAAGGGCCACTTCACCGATGTAACCGCGAAAGCCGGACTCGCGGGCACTGGGTTCGACATGGGCGTTGCAATCGGCGATTTCGACAACGACGGATTCAAGGACATCTTCGTCGGCGGCGTTCATCGCAACACGCTCTATCACAACAACGGCAACGGCACGTTCACCGACGTGAGTGAGAAGGCGGGGCTGAACCGTCCGGATGCTGAATACGGGCCGCTCTGGTCGGTGGGCGGCGTCTGGCTCGACGTCAACAACGACGGCTTGTTGGACCTTTTCGTCACCAATTACGTTCAGTGGAACGGCGCCAAGGAGCCGGACTGCCCGTACCAGGGGCATCAGGAGTACTGCCATCCGAAGTTCTACGGCAAGTCGCCGAATCAGTTGTTCCTCAATAATGGCGACGGCACGTTCAAGGACATTTCCGCCGAGTCGGGGATTCGCGCCCATCCGGGCAAAGGCATGGGCGCGGCGATGGCCGACTATAACCATGACGGCCTTCCGGACATTTTCGTCGCGAACGACAAAGTGTACAACCTGTTCTTTCGCAACAAGGGCAACGGCAAGTTCGAGGAAGTGGCGTTCGATGTCAATGTTGCGCTCCTGGAGAACGGCGAGTTCATCTCGGGCATGGGCGCCGACTTTCGCGACATCGACAACGACGGATTCGCCGATATCTCGGTGGTAGCGCTGGATGACGAGACCTTTCCGCTTTTCAAGAACACCGGGAAAGACGATTTTATCGACATCACAGCGGCCAGCAAAATGGCGTCGCTGAGTTTGCCGATGGCGGGTTACTCCACCAACATCTTCGATTTCGACAACGACGGACTGAAGGATTTGTTCGTCACCAGAGGCCACGTGCAGTCGCCGTTAGCGGCGCCGCGAATCACGGTGGATCAGCCCAACTCGGTGTTTCGTAACTTGGGCGGCGATCGATTTGCTGCGCTCACCGCCGAAGCCGGACTGACGGCGCAGAAGGCGGCGCGGCATCGCGGGTCGGCGATCGGCGACTTCAACGGCGATGGCCGTCTGGACGCGGTGGTGACAGCGCTGAGCGCACCAGCCGAGATCTGGATGAACGACAGTGCCGGAGCGAATCATTGGCTGGAGTTGTCGCTCGAAGGGAGCCGTAGCAATCGCGATGGAATCGGCGCGCAGATCAAGTTGGCGACGAAGAGTGGGACGCAGTACAACCACGTATCGTACACGTCCGGGTATGGGTCGTCGAGCGCCGGGCCAATCCACTTTGGACTGGGCCCCGATGCCTCAGCCGATCTCATCGAGATTCGATGGCCATCCGGGACGGTGCAGCAACTGCGCAACGTGACAGCCGGCCAGGTGCTGAAGGTGATGGAGCCTCCGGTAACACGCTGATACGCCGAGCCGCGCGCGTCAGCAAGCGGCATCTAACCTTCATGAAGATCGCAATGGCCTCGATCTCCACCAATAAATCGGGGCGGCACAGAATCCTCCACTCCCTTACGGTCGCGGCTCCGAAACACACTGATACACGGAGCCGCGCGCGTCAGCAAGCGGTCATCTAACCCTTCATGAAGATCGCGATCGCTTCGATCTCCACCAACAAATCGGGACGGCACAAAATCGCTTGAATGCCGGTAGATGCCGGCAGGGGCTCGAGTCCCTGTTCGGCGAAGAACCGTGTACGCTCCTCGTTGAACGCCTCGTAGTCGCGGTCGATATCGCGGAGGTAACAGGTGGTGCGGACGATGTCCTTCCACGTCGCACCCTCGCTCTCGAGGAGTCCCGTGATGTTCGCGTACGTGCGCTGCAACTGTGCACGGAAATCACCCACGTGAACCGTGAGGCCGTCTTCATCAATGCTGGCGGTGCCCGAAATCAGCAGCAGCACCACATTGCCGAACTCCATCCGAAGACCTCTCGAGAAAGAACTCGGCTTCTCGTAATCGTAGGCCTCGTTGAGTACGTTCGGATTCGTGATTCTCTTCTTGGTGATGCTGGTGGCGGACGCCGCCTCGGCAAGTAAATCTTGAAACGCCATAATGGGAAACTTCGATTATCGCGCAGATCGAAGCCAGTCGAGCGTGAACGCGGTTAGTTGAGCGGCGTTGAACGACACCGGCACAGCGGGCATCGACTTTGGACCCAGCATCAGAACGCGGTTCAAATCGGCGGCCGCCATCAGAGTGAGAGTGTGTTCGCGATAGGGAGTCACTCGCTCCGAGCCGAGGTAGACGTACTCGGAGAGCATCAGCGCATCCACCAGCGATCCGGCGGGATCGTCCTGATCCGGGGTGGGATTCGACCGCTTCTGATCTTCGAACAGCACCGAACCGCTAAACGGCTTGATCTTCTGCCGGATGCCGAAGCACGACAGCATCACCTGCGGCTGCACACGCCGGAGCGCCTCGTTGGAGCCCCACTGGATGAACGAATTGTCGAAGATCAGCGATCCATTCCCGCTCAACAGCAGCGTTCTCACAAACTCGCGAACCCTGGGTTCCGAGGCGACGGGTTCGCTGAGCAGTTTGCGCATATCGATGCGCCGCAACTCTTCATTCGTCTCATCCACCGAGTGCAAATCGCGCCGGATGCTGTTCAGCTTCGACGAAAACTCGCGCCGTGCACCGGCCAGCACGGCCCACGACAGTACGGTTGCGGTGCTGGTCTCAGCCAAAGGCGACAGTTTCGTCTCGCACTCGAGCACCCAGGTCGATTCGATGGGTTCGAGTCCTGCAATGGGCTTGCGTTCGGCAAGGGCCTCTGCGAGCGGCGGCAGCATCTGTCCGAACGGAACGTCGAGTTTCGTCCAGGCCCCGTGTTTGGCGAGTTCGGGCCAAAGCGGTTGAGAAGTCAATGGCACGCCGGCGGGTAGGACGCAAAGCAGGAATCGCGGCGGACGCGGCAGCACGCCGGATTTCTCCACCGCATCGTCCACTTCCGTGAATACCTTCTCCACTTCCACTCGCCATTTGGGATACAGCGGCGACCGTGCCAGCAGCCCGGAATCGTGCACCGACAATCCCACGGTGCCGGGCTGCCAATCGGGCAATTCCATCTTGCCCTCGATTGCGATGATGGGCGCGAACAGTGTCTGAAACCGATCGCGAGGCAGTTCGTCCAGCCAGTGCAGTTGCGCCCTCAGAGACCGCTGCTCGGCGGGGAACAGCAGGTCCCATTGCTGGAACTGATCCTTGAGCGCCGGGCCGAATGTTCTTGGCAGGCGGCCGATCAGATCCTTCGCGAATTCGGGTACTGCTTCAGACATTGATTTCGGGCAAGCCGCTTCCGCTTCCGCGATCCACCTTGAGTCCCATCCACGATCCGATGGACGGAGCCATATCCACCTGCCGGATCTCGCGTTCCACGATCGCCGGTTTTTTGACGGCCGCGCCCAGAACCATACTCCACGCCATCCGGCAGCATTCAGTATCGGTCCGATGGTTGAAGAAGCCGTTGGTGCTGGACCCATCGGGGTCACGGCCGAATTCATTCATGATCACCAGCGTTGTAGTAGCGGCGAGTTCGGGATCGGACTGGATGAACTGCCACATGCGATGGCACAGTTCGTCGGCGCGATGGATGCCGCCCAGGTGCAGCGAATACGACCCCGAGTGCGCGACTTCCATGTCGGAGAAATTCACCATCAGCATCGCGGGCGCAATCCGCTTAATAACTTCCTTCGCGGTGAGATAGGTCAACTCGTCGCCGCTGGTGGGTGCGTTCGCGCCGTGGATGAAATCCGCGAGCGCGGCGACGAACATTTGCTTCACCTGCGGGTCCTGGAACGACGACGTAGATGGCACACCCCAGCCGATACGCTCGTAGTCGGTCTCGAGCACCGCGGTCATCTCCGCCAGAATCTGCTGGCGCTCAAGTTGCTGCCGCGATGTCTGCCCCATGATGATCCGCTCGACGGCTTCGATCATCAGTTGCTTGGCGAGAATTACGTTGACGCCTGGACTGATATTCGCCGTCAACTGCTTGTTACTGGTCACCACCCACGTCTGGTTGGGTGAGGCGTGTTTCTGGCGCTGCAAGTAATGAAATAGCGTTGGATTGGACGGCTTTTCAGAGCCCCAGTCGTCGACGTGCTGCCAGACGCCGGTGAGGATACTCGAGATGGTGTTGAAGTGGGAAGTTACCCCCTCATTAGCGGTGAATGGATAAAACAGCGACTGCGGCAACAGGTCGTTAAATAGATGCGGAACGTGCACCACTCCGGCTTGGGAAAAGCTCTCCTGCCGGCGGATGCCACCGATCGTGATTAGCACCAGACGGCGAGCCGGTCGAGGAGTGCCTTTCGTTTCCGCCTGAGCGAGCCTGTGGGAAATGGCCGCGGACAGCAGTTGGAAAAGCGCTCTGCGTGTTATTGGCACTCTTGCCCCCAGTAGGTTCAGCTTACTCACTTTGCGGGTCTGTTGACAACCCTCTCGAACGATTCAAAAAGCTGGGTCAGTTATTGCTTGACTTGATATTCGAGTCCGGTTATTCTCATGAAACGTAACTTGGGTTAAACACCTTTCTCCAGTGCCATCGTTTGGGTTGGATTTGAGGGCACCGAGAGGTGAAGGGGGAGGGTTTCACTAGTTGTAACTCTCAGCCAGCGGTCGTGGGTCACGTCGAAGACCCGCGGCTTACACTATTGAAATCTAAGGAGAATATGCGCCACGCTGCCATACTCAAAGCAGTTTTCGCGGCACTGTTGTTCGCTGCTTTCGCCTTCGCGCAACGAGATCTTGGAACCATTGTAGGGACAATAACAGACCCTCAAGGTGGTGTGATCCCCAACGCGAAAATTACGATTACTGAAGACGCCACCGGGCTCAGTTATGAGGTCGTCTCGGGCATCAGCGGTGATTTTACCCGGCCGGCTCTCAAGGCCGGCACCTACACAGTCACGGCTGAAGCCCCAGGATTCCGCCGCGTTGCCCAGAAGAACATTGTGTTGGTGGGCGGCGACCGTGTCGGCGTTCCGATCACGCTCACGGTCGGAAACATCACAGAATCCATCGAGGTGTCCGCTCAGGCTCCGATCCTCCAGACGGAGAGCGGCACGCTCGGAGCCGATCTGAACGCAAAAGCAATCAGCCAGATGCCGCTCACCGGCCAGCGCGTATTCGCGTATCTGGCACGTTTGTCGCCGGGCGTGGTCCCGGCCGAAAATGGCGCGCGCGATGCAGTCGGCGGCGGTTTTTCCGCAAATGGTGTACGCTCCAACGGGCAGAACAACTTCCTGCTGAATGGAGTGGACAACAACGTCAACGTGATCGACTTTCTGAATCAGACGGCTTTCGTAGTCGGTCCTTCGGTGGAAGCGATTGGCGAAATGCGCATCCTCACCAACGGCTATAACGCCGAGTACGGACGCGGCGCGGGCGGCGTGGTGAACGTAAATCTCAAGTCG
Source organism: Bryobacterales bacterium (assembly GCA_038322675.1). Classification (GTDB taxonomy): domain Bacteria; phylum Acidobacteriota; class Terriglobia; order Bryobacterales; family Bryobacteraceae; genus TMP-7. Next base: position 11,963 of record JBBQGE010000114.1, on the reverse strand, counting down.
GGCACGAACGCACTCCACGGCGTGCTGTTCGAGATTCTGCAGAACGACAAACTGAACGCGAATCGGTGGGAATACAACAAGGCGGGCAGCCGCGCAAATGGCAGTGCCATTTCACCGCGAGGCCCGTTCAAGCAGAATCAATACGGAGTCGCGATGGGCGGTCCGATCATCAAGAACCGGCTGTTCATCTTCGGCGATTATCAGGGAACCCGTATCCGCTCGTTCGGCGGCGCGATCCAGAATCTGGGCTACGGTGGCTTCTATACCATCCCGACCCAGGCCATGATCAACGGCGACTTCTCGAAATTGCTGGGCGGACAAGTCGGCACCGATGCCCTCGGCAACCCAATTCTGAAAAATCAGATTTACGATCCCGCCTCCAATCAGACCGTGAACGGCCAACTCTACCGCACGCCGTTTGCCGGCAATATCATCCCAAAGAGCCGCTTTGATCCGGCGTCGTACAAGATCATGTCGCTGTACCCGGCGACTAATCAGTCCATCCCGAACGGTGTTTATCCCCAGAACGATTTCGCTACCGCAACCGCCGGTAGCCAGAATACCGATCAGGGCGATGGACGTGTCGACTACCGGCTCTCCGACAAGGACAGTCTGTTCGGCAGCTTGAGCTGGTCGAATCTGAACAAATACAACCAGCCGTTCTTCCCGGGTGCCCTCGACGGCACGCCGTTCAACGCGGTGACCGAAGAGGATCTGGGACGCAATGCCCAGTTCAGTTGGACGCGTGTTTGGACACCGTCGATCATCTCGGAAACTCGCGCAGGCTACAGCCGCCTGGTGACTTCCCGAGTGGGCGCCAATCCGGACAAGGATCTGTTCACGGAATTCGGGATTGGCGGCTACAATCCGATCACGTCTCTGAACGGCGGCTTGCCGCAGATGCAGTTTGGCGGCAACAATGGCTACACCCAGATTGGCGCCAACGATTGGCTCCCCTCAAAGGAATACTCGAACGTCTGGGACTTCATCCAGAACGTGGCCATCAACAAGGGGCCTCACGCTTACAAGTTTGGAGCCGAATATCGCATCATCAAATTCCCGTTCTTCCAGGTTCCTTATCCCCACGGGGAAATGAACTTCGACAGCAACGAAACCGCCTACCCATCCAGGGTGGCCGGGAGCAACGGCATCGGCCTTTCGTCGCAAACCGGCGACGCGACCGCCTCGATGCTTTTGGGCCAGATCAATCGAGGCCAGATCTCGACCAACAATTTCATCTCTTCCGAGAAGTTGGCGTGGGCCTTCTACGGCCAGGACGATTGGAAAATCACCTCCAAACTGACCCTGAATATCGGTGTCCGATACGAGTTGTTCTCTCCGATCTCGGAGAAGTTCGGCCGGCAGTCGAATTTCGTATACGACAACCTGACTCTCTACATTCCATCAGGGAAGGATCAGGATGCTCCGCTGCCAGTGAATTTTCCCACGTCATTCCCGTACGTGAAGGTGTCTCGCGGCGAAGTGGACAAATACCTGATCCCCTGGGACAAGACCGACATCGCCCCGCGTATCGGACTCGCGTACAACTGGCATGAGCACACTGTGTTCCGTCTGGGATACGGCATCTTCTACGGTGGAGAGGAGAACCAGGGCGGCAACCCGAATCGCGGCGAATCTGTGCCGTTCAACCAGTCAACGGTTCTACAGCACGCCGGCCCCGACGGGTTGACGGGCGACTTCGAGCAAAATCCATTCTTTAACAAAGTGAATGGCGTTTCCGGCGGATACCCCAGCAACGTGTTCAATTTGCCAGCCCCCATCGCCTTCCGTGGCGTCTACACCAACTTCCGCAATGGCCTGGTTCATAAGTGGAACGTTGCCGTTCAGCATGAGTTGCCTTGGCAGTCCGCACTGGAGATAGCCTACGTCGGTAATCACCAGGCCAAGCAACTGTTCCAACCGGATCCCAATGCCCCGGCCAACATTGGTACAACCGACTCGAAGATCACTTCCTCCTCAAGGCGGCCGATTCCCAGTCTAGGCGGGGTCTCGGGCACAGCCTCGTTCGGCTACGGCAATTACCATGGCATGACGGCTAAGTTCGAGAAGCGCTTTTCGCAGGGGCTTCAACTACTGACGTCGTATACTTACGGGCAAGCCTTCGCGAACACCGGCACAACGCTCAGTGGTTCTACCGGCTTCGGGACTCCGGACCCGCGCGATTATGCGAGCGGATACTCGCCCGCGGCGTGGGACGTTCGCCATAACATGGTGACCAGCTTCAGCTACGATCTCCCGTTCGGTCGAGGCAAGCATTTCGGCGGCAACATCAACCGGCTCACCGACATCGTTGCGGGAAACTGGCGAGTGAATGGGATTCTCTCGTTGAGAACCGGTAACCCGTACACGCTGCGGTGGAACGGCTGCCAGGGCGTATGGGGTGCATGCCGGCCCGATCTCGCCGGTGGCGATCCGGACCGGGCTCCTTCTAGCGGCCGGAATCCGGAACAGTGGTTCGACACCTCGGCTGCCACAAAGGCCGCCTCTCTGACCGGCGGCAACTTCCCGCTCAATAGCATGAACGGGCCTCCCACGCGGACCCTTGATTTCTCCATCTTCAAGGACTTCGCGTTTACCGAGCGGTTCCGCCTCCAGTTCCGTGTCGAAGGCACCAACGTGGCCAACACGCCCCAATTCGGCACGCCCGTCAACAATTTGCAGGATGCCAAATTCGGCCAGGTCACCAGCACTCAGGCAGGAAGCGAACGGCACATCCAAATGCAGCTTCGGTTCGAGTTCTGATCGAGTCCGCTACTTGACTGCTGAAAACCTCCACCGCACCGGGTGGAGGTTTTCGTTTTGTGTAGGTCTCAGAGACACTCATTCCCGTATTGTGTTGTTACTGAAAATGTAACTCTGCAAACATAGAAGTTCCTGCCGTGATTGGCTTTAAGGCTTGACTTAAGATAGGCCTCCAGGTATCCTTGCTCCATGTCAAGTTAGCTGAAGGGGTATCCACGTCAGTTATTCCCGGTTGCCGTGCACCATGCGCACACGCAACTATTGCATTTAATTAGTATCTAGGGGAGCCAATGTCCAAGTCCGTCACCCTTAGAGCAGTAGCGCTGCTACTGTTCCTCTGTCTCTGCGTGTTCGCTCAACGCGACCTCGCCACCGTACTCGGCACCGTCACCGATCCACAAGGCGGCGCCATTCCAAACGCAAAAGTCACCATCACCGAGGATGCCACTGGGTTGACATACGATGTCGTCAGCGGCCCCGACGGTCAATGGATTCGCCCGGCGCTGAAATCCGGAACCTACACGGTCAGCGTCGAATCTCCTGGGTTCAAGAAGGGCGTTCAGAGAAACGTTCTGCTGACACCCGGCGGGCGCGTAGATGTCCCGACAACACTATCCGTTGGTGAGATCACTCAATCGGTGGAAATCACAGCAGCCGCACCTCTGCTGCAAACGGAAAGCACCGTCATCGGGCAGGATTTGAATAGTCGGCAGGCCAGCCAGTTGCCGCTCGGCGGAACGCGTGTGTTCAGTTTTCTCGCACGACTTTCACCGGGAGTGGTTCCGGGCGAGGCGGGCGCTCGCGATGAAGCGGGCGGATCGTTTTCGGCCAACGGCGTCCGTTCGAACGGCCAGAATAACTTCCTGCTGAACGGCGTCGATAACAATGTCAACGTCATCGACTTCCTGAACCAGGCCGCTTACGTCGTGGGTCCTTCGGTGGAAGCCATCGGCGAAATGACCATCTTGACTAACGGATATAACGCCGAATATGGACGCGGAGCAGGCGGTGTGGTGAACGTTCAGCTCAAGTCTGGAACGAATGCACTCCACGGGACGCTGTTTGAGTTTCTGCAAAACGAGAAGCTGAACGCCAATACCTGGGAGAACAATAAGAACGGCGCGACTCGCGGCGCGTACAAGCAGAACCAGTTTGGCGCGGCCGTGGGCGGACCGATCATTAAGAACCGCCTCTTCATCTTCGGCGACTACCAGGGTACGCGCATCGCTTCCAATAGCCAGGCGCTGAACCTCGGGATCGGCGGAAGCATGACCATTCCCACTCAGGCGATGGTCAACGGCGATTTCTCGCAATTGCTGACCAACACGCAACTCGGTACGGACGCCACGGGCCGCGCGATCTATCAGGGCCAGATCTTCGATCCGGCGAGCACCAAGACCGTAAACGGTGCGCTAGTGCGCGACCCGTTCCCGGGCAACAAGATTCCGACGAGCCGCTTCGATCCAGCCGCCGCGAAGATCATGAAGTTGTTCCCGGCTCCGAACACTTCCTATCAGACGTCCGGCGGGCCGCCGCTGAATGACTACTTCATCGTCACTCCGGTGGCGCAGAACATCGACCAGGGCGATGGCCGCGTCGACTGGCGGGCGACCGACAAAGACAGCGTGTTCGGGTCGATGAGCTGGTCGAACAAGAGCCAGTCCAATGGACAGCCGCTGCCGGGTGCGCTCGATGCCACCTACTTCGCTTCACAAGCCGAGGAAGACCTGGCGCGCAATGCGATGTTGAGTTGGACCCGCGTGTGGACTCCACACCTGATTTCGGAGACTCGCGTGGCATTTACTCGACTGGTTACATCCCGCACGCAGGCCGACCCCAATACCGACCAGTTCTCGGCGTTCGGAATCGGCGGCTACAACCCCACCACGACGTTGAACGGCGGACTCCCGTCGACGAACTTCAGCAAGTGGTATAGCGGGTTCGGAGCGTCCGACTGGCTGCCCTCGAAAGAGTACAACAACGTTTGGGATTTCATTGAGAACGTTTCCATCACCACCGGTGGCCACGCATTCAAGTTCGGCGCTGAGTTCCGCCCTATCAAGTTCCCGTTCTTCCAGGTTCCGAATCCGCACGGTAACTGGAGCTTTGACACCAACTCCACTGCGGCCCCCATTGCCGGCAACATCTCGAACAACACCGGCGACCCGATGGCCAGCTTCCTCCTCGGCCAGGTCTACAGCGGCACGATCTCGACCAACAACTTCATCTCCTCGGAGAAGTGGGCATGGGCGTTCTTCGGCCAGGACGACTGGAAGATCAGTCCGAAGCTGACTGTCAATCTGGGTCTGCGCTACGAGATCTTCTCACCTATCGCGGAGAAGTTCGGTGCTCAATCGAATTTCGACCCGCAGACGAATACGCTGTATATTCCGTCTGGTCCGAACCAGGATGCGCCGTTGCCCCCGAGCTTCAATCCGGGCGGCGCTCTCTCGTTCATCCATATCAGCCGCGGGCAGGTGGACAAGTACCTGATTCCGACTGACTACCTTGATTTCTCCCCGCGGCTCGGACTTGCCTATCAGTGGCGGCAGAAGACTGTAGTCCGCTTGGGCTACGGCGTCTTCTACGGCGGCGAAGAAAACCAGGGCGGTTACCCGAACCGCGGTGAAGCGGTTCCGTTCAACGAGACGGTCCAGTTGAACCGCACGGGCCTCGACAACTTCGCTTCGAACGCTTACTTCAACTCGACGAACGGCGTATCCGGTGGATTCCCGACCAACGTCTTTACCCTGGACGTTCCGCCGGCATTCCGAGGGATCACGCAGAACTTCCGGAACCCGATTGTTCATAAATGGAATGTTGCGATCCAGCAGGAACTCGGCCACAATATGGCCCTGGAGGTGTCGTACGTAGGCAATCACCAGGCTCATAGCGTACGCATTTGGGATCCGAACACCTGTCCGAACAGTCCCGACCCGAATTACAACTGCGACTCGAATCGCCCGAATCCGGCACTCGGTGGATTGTCCTTCGTCGATTCGTTCGACTACGGCAACTATCACGGCCTGACGGCGAAGTTTGAGAAGCGGTACTCGAGCGGACTTACGTTCCTCAGCACCTACACCTATGGACACGCGCTCGCGACTGGCGGCACCACTCTGACGGGTTCCAGCAATCAGAACTCGAAGGATCGGCGAAATCTCGCTCTCGGTTATTCCAGTGCCGCTTGGGATATCCGTCATAGCTCGGTGACCAGCTTCCTGTACGACCTTCCTTTCGGGAAAGGCAAGAAGTATGTCACCGGCGGACCGCTCAGCTACGTGATCGGTGGCTGGCAGATGAACAGCATTCTGACCTTCCGCACGGGGCCGCCGTTCACGCTGGGCACCAACCAGTGCGTCGGTACGTTTGGCACTTGCCAGCCCGATCTCGTTGCGGGCATGGACCCCGGGAACGCGCCGGCGGGTGGACGCCGTCCGGAGATGTGGTTCGACACCTCGGCGGTGACGAAGCCGACACCGGGCACTCCTGGTTCATTGGGTCTGCAGACACAGAACCGGCCGGGCCAGCGTCAGGTGGACTTCTCCTTGTTCAAGGACTTCCCGTTCACCGAACGCTTTAAGGTGCAATTCCGCGCCGAGGCGTTCAACATCGCGAATACGCCGCAGTGGGGGCAGCCCGGCACAACGCAGGGCGACTCGACTTTCGGCGTCATCACCAGCACGCAGCCGAATACGCAACGGCACGTTCAGTTCGCGCTTCGGTTCATGTTCTGAGCCTGAGCTAGTTTCGATCGGTTCGACCAGAGAAGCCTCGCCTGCGGGCGAGGCTTTTCTATTGTGTGCCATCGCTCCGCCCGTGAGAGAATAAGGAAAACTTGCTCCCATGCTGTCGGCCGTTGTACTCTCTGCCAACCTCCTATCTCTGGATCTGGAATTGTGACCGTGAACCGCCGGGAATTTCTGACCGCCTTGGGCGCGAGCACGTTCATCGCACCACGATTACATGCGGCGGCGCCGTTTCCGGTCAAATTCCGGAGACAGGCCGGGTATGAACCGCTGCTATCGCTCGTGGAGCCGGGTCTCGACGAGTTTCCTTTCGAGAAGATCGCGATGGAGGTCGAGCACAGCCTTCGATCGGCACTCTCGGCAGGCGGCTTCTCATTGGATCTCCCCGCTATCGCGGAGTACCGCGACGTCGCACCCGGCGTGAAGAAGGCCGTCTACGCCCGCGATGCGCGCACTCCATGGAGCCAATGGCGCGAGTCGCTGGGAACCATTCGCTACTCGCGATTCTACGTGCTGCCCGGCGATGTGCTTCGTTACGATATTCGCAGCGAGAACCAGGGCCGCCTCGAGCATCGTGTCGGGTTCTGGAAATATCAGCGGACCGAAGGCAAACTCGCGCACGTGGAACCCGTCGAGGAGATCGTCACTTACTCGAACACGCCTTGGTTCCGCGACGTCACCGGTTATTCATTCGAGAACGATCGGAGCTTTCACGAGCAACTCGCGCGAGGCGTTCCCTACTGGCGGTCGCGGCTGGATCCCGCATGCGGAATCGATGTCTATGGCGAGAATGGAGTCGCCGCCGCGGACATCGACGGGGATGGCCTCGACGAGATCTACGTCTGCCAGCCAGGCGGCTTACCGAACCGGCTGTATAAGAACGATGGCGCCGGCCGCTTCCACGAAATCTCGAAAGACGCGGGACTCGACATCCTCGACGACACCACCTGTGCGCTGTTCGCCGACTTTCGTAACTCAGGGCATCAGGACTTGATATTAGTCCGCTCCAACCGTCCGATGCTGTTCCTCAACGACGGCAAAGGGCGCTTCACGCTGGTCCAGGATGCGTTCCGGTTTGCCACTCCCGCGCAAGGATCTTTCACCGGAGTAAGTGCCGCTGACTTCGATCGCGACGGCCGGCTGGACATCTATCTCTGTAGTTACGTCTATTACCAGAGCGAAGCGCAGTACCGCTATCCCGTTCCTTATCACGATGCGCAGAACGGTCCGCCGAACTTTCTGTTCCGTAATCGTCTGAATGAGAAACCCGGTTACTTCGAAGACGCCACCGCCGCCGCCGGCCTCGACCATAACAACAACCGGTTCAGCTTCGCGGGTGCCTGGTGCGACTATGATGGCGACGGTTGGCCCGACCTCTACGTCACCAACGACTTCGGCCGCAATAATCTGTACAAGAACTCGAACGGGCATTTTCGGGATGTGGCCGCCGAAGCGGGCGTTGAGGATATCGGCCCAGGCATGAGTTCAGCCTGGCTCGACTACGACTCCGATGGCCGCCCGGACCTGTTCGTCTCCAACATGTGGAGCGCCAGCGGGCAGCGGGTAGTGAATTCGGCAAACTTCGGCCCCACGCTGAAGGACGCCTCCGTGCGCGAGTCGTACCGCCACCATGTCAAGGGCGATTCACTCTATCACAATAACGGCGACGGAACGTTTCAGTACACAGGCGCAGCGGAAGGAACCGAAATTGTCCCGTGGTCCTGGTCGTGCGACGGCTGCGATTTCGACAACGATGGCGTCCCCGAGATCTATGTCGCTTGTGGGATGGTTACTAACAATAGTCCAACCGACCTGATGAGTTACTTCTACCGTCAGGTGGTATCTAAGTCGCCCCCTAAGTACATGGCCGCGCCCGAGTACGAGAACGGATGGAATGCCATCAACCAACTGATCCGGCAGGACGACAGTTGGGCGGCACCCGAACCGAACGTGTTATTCGCCCGTCGCGCGGGGCGATTCTACGACCACTCCGGAATAAGTGGACTCGACCGCGCTGAAGACAGTCGCGCCTTCGCGTTTACCGACATCGATGGGGATGGCAATGTCGATATCGTTCTGAAGAGCCGGCTGGGTCCGCAGGTCCGGGTGCTGCAAAATCACTGCGGGACGTCACGCAAAACGATTACGTTGGCGTTGCGGGGAACGAAGTCGAACCGCGATGCAATCGGCGCGAAAGTGGACATCGACGGTCAGGTGAAGTGGCTGGTCGCAGGCTCGGCGTATCTCTCGCAGCATTCCAAGCGCCTGCATTTCGGCCTCGGTGATCGCGGCCATGCGGAAAAAGTGCGGATTCAGTGGCCCTCTGGAGTGGTTCAGGAGTTATCGAATCTGGCCGCTGGGTTTCTGTATACAGTCGAAGAAGGAAATCCGGAAATCGCCTCTCAGCCCATGCGCCAGCGGAAAGACCTGCCGGACAACGTCAAGTTCGACGTCGATAATCGCGCCCGGCTTCAGACGTCGTGGTTCTGGGAACCCGTTCCGCTGCCGGATACGCGGCGCGGCCCGGCACTCTTCATCGTCCATGCGGGCGAGACGGTGCCAGCGTATTCGGTCGCGGTGGACACGCTAGATCTACGTCAGGCGGATCCCGATCTGGCGGCGGCGTACTCGATTTTCCGGCGCTATCTGTTCGATTATCGGACCGGTCTCGAGACGCCTCTGTTCCTTTTGATCGACGCCGAAAGCCGGGTCCGCAAAGTCTACGCTGAGGCGCCCGACGATGCGACCGCGCAGGCTGATCTCCGGTCGCTGAACGGCACGCTGCCGGAGGTGCGCGGACTGCCCTTCGACGGTGTCTTCACTGGGACTCCGCGCCGCGACTACTATAAATTCGGCGGGGCTCTGCTCCAAGCGGGTTACCCGAAGCAAGCGCTGCCCTACTTCGAAGAGATGCGGCGCCGTAATCCGGACAATGCGCGTGCGCTGGTGGCTCTGGGCCGCATTTATCTCGGAGAGAATCGGGAAGCCGAAGCGCGCCAATCGCTGCAGCGGGCCGTTGAAGTGGATCCCCGCCTTCCGGCCGCCTGGAATGAATTGGGCGGCGTCGAGATGCAAGCTGGGAATGCCGCCGAGGCATTGCGATGTTATGAACACGCGCTTTCCCTCGCCCCCGATCTCGGCTACGTCCTGATCAACGCCGCGCAGGCGCACGATAAACTCGGTCACGCGGCCGACTCCGAGAAACTCTACCGCCGTCTGCTGTCGCTCGAGCCCAACAACGGCGATGCCGCGAACGGTCTGGGCCTGCTGCTCGCGAGACAGGGCCGGACGGTGGAGGCTCGCAAATTGTTCGAACTGGCGATTTCCGTTCATCGCGACGATTCTTCCGCCATCAATAACCTCGGCGTGTTGTACGTGAATATGGGCCAGCCGAACGACGCGATCGCAGCGTTCCAATACGGCATCAAAGTGGCGCCGGATAGCGAGGAGCTATACCTGAATCTCGCGCGCGTGTGGATCCGCATGGGTAATCGCGAGAAGGCGCAGGACGTAATGCGTGGACTACTCGCCCGCAAACCTGGCAGCGCGATTGCTGCCAAAGCTCTGCGGGAATTGGAGACTCCATGACGATCCTGATTCTGCTGCTGTCGTTGATGGCGAGCCCTGCCCAGAAGGCGCGCGATACGGCGGCCACGTGGCTCAGCCGCGCCCAAACTCATGCGTCGGCAAACAATCGCGCCGCGGCGCTCGACGATTTGCGGCATGCGGAAACGCTCGGGGCGAAGGATCCGATGATTCTCGAAGCCGTCGCGGGTTTCTATCTCGCACTCGGTGATCCGGCCAAGGCGAGTGCAGTTGGTACGCGCGCGCTCACTCCCACCAGCAGCGGTCCACTCCACTTGATTCTCGGCCGCGCCTATACCGAACAAAAGCAGTGGCCGCGAGCAGTGGCCGAATTGAAAACCGCGGTGCAGATGTTGCCCTACGAAGAAGACGCCCATTTCCGCCTGGCTCAAGCCTATCTGCTGCAGCAGGACTTCGCGTCGGCAATCGGCGTTTTGCAGAACGCGCGCAAGATCTTCGACAAGAGCGCGCAAATTGAACTGGCGCTGGGCGTGGCCTATTACGGCGCGCGAAAATTCCCTGAGGCCGTCGACCAATTCCTCAAGACGATGCAACTCGCGCCCGACCTCCCTCAGCCCTACGTCTTCGTCGGGCGCATGATGGAACACGCCGCGAATCGACTGCCTGAACTGACCGGCCGTTTCAAAGAATTCGAAACTCGCAATCCGAACGTCTATCTCGGCTACCTGTTGCATGCCAAGGCGATCATCGCCGCACTGCCGCCGTCGGGAGGCGAATCCCAAGTGGACACTGCGGTGCATTTGCTGGAAAAGGCGATCGCGATCGACGACCGCGTTGCCGAATCGCACCTTCAATTAGGAGTGCTGCTCGATCGCAAACGCGATTGGACCGGCGCCGCCGCGCAATATGAACGGACCATCGCACTCAGCGGCAACGACCCCGCGGCGCATTTCCGCCTCGCGAAAGTATACGATCGGTTGGGCCGCAAGGAGGATGCCGAACGCGAGCGTGCGCTGCACGAGAAACTGGCCGAGTCGTTGAAGCGATGAGATGGTATTATCAACCTGAACCGCGAGGCCTCCAGCCATGAATGCCGCTCTGCTGATCTTCCTGTTGTCTCCTCCGCAGGTGAGCGCGGACGTAACTGCCAGCACGCTCATCGCCGAGATCGCGCGCTCCGGCCGTGCGCTCGATATCCAAAGCACCCGTGAGCGGCTCGCCGATCCTCGGCGCGAGATCGCCCCCGGCGCTCCACCGCTCCTCAGCTTCCGCTACTTTGAGGGTGCCGATCGTCATCGCTTCGGCAAACTCGACGTGATGTTGGACGATGCGGGCCACTAGGTTATTCTTCGCCGTCGCGGCGCTCGCGATTGGCCAATCGGACCCGTTCGTTCACGGACTCGAGGCGTTCAACCGGGGCGACTACACCACCGCCGAACGCGAATTGAAGCAGAGCCGCGATCCGCGTGCCCGCACATTTCTTGCACTGACTCTGGCCGCGACAAACCGGTGCGCCGAAGCCGAACCGGGGCTCGCTGCGGCCACCGGCGATACTGTGCGGCTGGCCGGACTCGCTCTCGCCCAGTGCAAGATCGCGGCTTCGAATTGGGACGCTGCCGGGGCCATCGTGCAGAAACTGCAGCGGCAGTATCCGGCCGATGCGGACGTCCTCTACATTGCCGCGCGGCTCCACATGCGAGCCTGGAACGACACCATCTACCAGCTTTACAAGACGAACCCATCGTCGTACCGCGTGAACCAGATTTCGGGTGAGATTCTGGAGACCCAGGGCCAGTTTGGGGCCGCTGTGGCCGAGTATCGCAAGGCGCTCGAGAAGAATCCAGCCGCTGTGAATCTCCACTTCCGCCTGGGGCGTGCGCTGCTGATGAGTTCGCATTCGCCCGA
>JBBQGE010000113.1:0-19245 GCA_038322675.1 Bryobacterales bacterium | reverse complement strand
GGCCTAAACAACAAAGCAAAAGTCACTATGAGAAGATCTTACGGGTTTCGAACCTTCCGAGTCACCGAACTGGCCCTATATCATTCACTTGGCAAGCTCCCCGAGCCGGAACTCACCCACAGATTCTTCTGACGAATCATTTTTCAGAGTGTGACCGTAAGGAGGTCGACTTCATCTGGCGTTAGAGTCCATTGCTCGATTCCATTCCATACGGCCCAAGGTGCGCGTTTGCCGGTGGGCGGCGATCGCGGGTTGCGCGAACCGAACACCACCCGGTGCGTCAATATCGTAGTACGGCGACGGCGAACCCTCGCAGCGTGTACGGCCCTTTGCCCGGAATCGTCAGCGCAATATCGCGGTTGCGCTTGTTCACTAACAGGAGCCTTCGCGCTCCATCCGTGCCGATGTATCCCAGCGCGTACACGTACGGACTGCCGCTCGATGTCTTCACCAGCTTGTCGCCAGGATGGAAGTTGTCCTTCAACAGTTGCAGCACACGGAATCGCTCGTTGGGCGCTCCGGTGTTCCAGTCGACCATCGACACGCTCGGAAACTGCGTCGGATATCCCACCAGTTGCGACTCTCCCGCGACATCGATCCCAAGTTCGGCGAGGTGACCGAAGACATAGGCATACATCGCGCCCGAGAGCCTCCAGTACGACTCCGGAATCGGCGCACCGCCCTTGGGATCGCCCGGCAGGATCGACCCGATCTCGTTCACCGTCGTCCGCGTCGAAGGCGACAACCGCTGCCGGATCGCCTCGATGTAGCGCGCCGTGACGATGAACCTGTCGGCCTGATCGAAGAACGTATACTGCTGGACCTCCGGCGTCTGATCCGCGGTCGGCGACGCGTAGAAGTGGTACGAGATCATGTCCAGCGGAATCCCGGGGCGGTGGTTTTTCGGATTCAGGAAGTACTCGAACATGCGCGGATCGTTGGACGGAAACGCGACGGAGATCCCGACGAACTTCATTTCCGGCACGGCCTTCTTGATTGCCGAGACGATCGCGTCGTAGCGGGCCGTGTACTGCTCGGGCGTGGTGTCGTGCTCGATGTCGGGCTCGTTCAGAACTTCCCAATAGTCGATCTTGTAGTGATGCCCCGACTCGTGGCGCTTGCCGAGTTCGTCGATGAACCCGCCACGCGTGTACCAACTCACCAGCCGCGCATAGTAATCGCCTACCTCTCTCCCGGTTGGATCGCGCAGTTCGGTTCCCTGCGTGTAGTTCCAGACCACGTCGTATGGGTCCGCGGGATATTCGACGGGCTTCGGCGTCTTGAACATCCAGGCCGGAATCGTACTGAAGTTGAGGATCACCGAGTGGCCCTTTGTCGCCTCCAGGAAATCGATGGTCATGGGATCGATCCGCGAGAAATCCCACGATGTCTTGTCACGCGTTGGCGGCTCGAGTTCGGCGACACCGAGTCTGGGATACGGCAGCCAGGGGACGTAGCGAACGTAATCGGCCCCGAGCTTCTTCAGTTCGGAGAAGACGCGGTCGTGAATCGGCGACCCGCGCCGCAGCGGCGGATTCACCACCACCTGCAGCGTCGGAGTTGTCTTGGAGACGCGCTCGACCTGGTCCCAATGAACCTCGACTTTCTGGGCCCACGCCGACGCAGCAAATAGAAGGAGTAATAAAAGCAGTCTCATAAGAACCTCGTCAGCAAACCTGCACCGCTTCGATCCCCAGCAGCGAGCCCAATTTCCGCAGCCTGGATGCAACCTGTCCGATACCCACCGCGCAATGATGCGCCGGCCCGTGTGCGTTCCAATCGTGGATGAATCGCCGTGCGCCGATGCGGAAGCGATAGCGGCTGTTCGTATTCCCGATCTCCAATATCGGACCGGGCACCGATTCAGCCTCCGCGAACAACAACTTCAAGCGGCCCTCGGACTCGACCACGGACAGCAGCGTCACCGGGCCATGCTTCACCGACATCTCGACGGAAAGCCCGCGGCCCACTTTGCCGTGATATAGGCCGAGCGGCCGGACCTTGGTCCTGCCTTCCGCGATGGCGATGTGACCGGGTCCGTCGTGCCCCATCAGGACCACGTCGTCGTTGAAATCGACCGCGTAGTATTCAGTAAACGATCCGCCGGCGCCGAAGCAGTCGAGTATCTTCATCGCCTGCGCGTTCTTCACTTCGCACTCGCCGGCCGCGGGAATGCCGCGCGCGGTCAGAAGGCTCGAGCCGAGAATGATCGAACTGATGGTGTCGCCCGAGTGAAAGTAGGCGAGAGATCCCAGTGCGTGACGATCGACCATGCGATCGAGCGCCACCGAAGTCCGCGCCGCCCGTTCAAGTTCCGCTTTCGAGCAGCCTGGCTGCACGTCGAAAACGTCTCGAAACTCCGCGACGCGAGCCTCGACGTCATCATTGCCGACTTCGGTTGCCAGCGCCGTCAACTCATCAACCTCGACGATCTCGATATGCCCACCGAACACCGCGCACTGCAACGTCAGGTCGGAGTACACATCGAGCATCCCGCCGTAGTAGTGGCCCATCACGCCAAGGCGATTGCGCTCCATCGCAAACACGACACGCGCGGCATCCAGCCACTCGCCGATTTCCGACCACGCCGCCGACTCATCCAGCACGCCCGTGATCTGGAAGAACGGGATGCCGCAACGCTTGAACACATTGGCGATCTCTGGCACCGGACACGCCTGGCACCACGCGAGCCACTCGCCGGTCATGCGGCCGCGATCCGTCATCGCGTTGAAGGTCGCGTAATCAATTGCGGCGCCCGGTGACAGATTCAGCACGATCACCGGCACCTTCGCCCGCCGAACGACGGGCAGCACAGTGGAAGACAGCGCATACGTGCTGACATAGAGAAACAGCAGGTCCACGCAAGCGGCGCGGAACTGATCGCCGGCGCGGGCCGCTTTCTCGGGACTGTCGATCAACCCGAGATTTACTACCTCGATTCCGGGCCGTGCCAGCCGTGCCGCGACGTGCGCCGTCGAGGCGGTCAGCCGCTGCTCAAGACCCTCGAACTGCGGCCAGTAGGCGTCGAGGCCGATCCCGAAGAGCCCCACCCGCAGCGTGTCAGGCAAGGTAGAGCACCCGCTCGTCGCGGCCTTCGGCGTCCTCGAAGAACATGCCGCCGTCGCGGAGAAACACCGGCTCCAGCCGCGATTTCTTCCCTTGCCAAACAAAACAGATCCGCTGCACGAGTGAAGCTCCTTTCGTCAGACTACAACCTTCTTCCGCACCGCGTACAACACGATCTCCGCCGTGTTGTGCAGATTCAGCTTCTGCTCCGCCAAGTCCACCATTAAGTCCGTAGTCTTTTCGGACTACGCCACCATACTCCAATCCTCTGATGACTTGGCCGGTCGTTCTCGGCAACTCTGTTATCGTGCCCTGTGTGCGGCTTTTCGCTTTCGTCGCGACCGTCGCGTTCACGCTACTGATGCCCGCGACTGGGCAGTCCCGGATCGATTTCGCGTCCTTACTTCAACCGGTTCCCGAGTCAGCCAAACTCATCGATCCCGATTACTACATTTGGGGCGGGACGATGATCGCCGGCACCGACGGCAAGTATCACATCTTCTATTCGCGGTGGCCTCGGAGGCTCGGGCACAATGCCTGGGTGACGAACTCCGAGATCGCGCATGCGGTGGGCGACACGCCGGAGGGGCCGTTCCGGCATGCGGGAGTCGCGCTGCCCGCGCGCGGGAAACACTACTGGGACGGGCTCTGCACGCACAACCCGACGGCACTTCGCATCGGCAAGAAGATCTACCTCTACTACATGGGGAACATCGGTGACGGCAAGGCCTCTCGATCCCTCAACTGGACACACCGGAATCATCAGCGCATCGGCGTTGCTGTCGCCGATGACCCGAACGGACCCTGGCAGAGGTTCGACAAACCTGTGCTCGATGTCAGTTCGGATCCCGATGCGCCCGACTCGCTGCTAGTCTCCAATCCGCCGGTCGCCCAGCGTCCCGACGGCGGCTATCTCATGATCTACAAGGCGGTCGGGCGGAAGCGGCCGCTGCCCTTCGGCGGTCCGGTAGTGCACCTGACCGCCACCGCTGACGGCCCCACCGGCCCGTTCACGAAGCAACTGCGCCCGATCTTCACCACCCCCGGCGTGGACTTCCCGGCCGAAGATCCATTCGCCTGGTACGACAAGGCCGCGCATCGATACTACGCGATCGTAAAGGACAACCAGGGCTACTTCACGAAGGCCGGCAAGTCGCTCGCGCTGTGGGAGTCGGCGGATGGGTTTGATTGGAAATTATCGCCGCACCCGCTGGTCGCGACCACCGAAGTCACTTGGGCCGGCGGTCGCAAGCAGAAACTGAATTCGCTGGAGCGGCCGCAGGTGTTCTTCGCGAACGACGGCACTCCCGCCGTGCTGCTCTGCGCGGCGGACGAGGACCCATCGCGCCCGTACTCCTACAACCTGCGCATCCCGCTTCGTGCACGCGAGTGGACCATCCTGTCCCTCGGCGATTCCATCACCCAGGGGTCGCACGACTTCAGCAACTATCGCGTGCCGCTTGCGGAGCATCTGGCAGCGGCGGGTTTTCGCGTCCGCTTCGTCGGATCCCGGCACACCGAGGGCGAACCGGCGGCTCTCTATCACGAAGGCTACGGCGGCAAGACGACCGAGTTTCTCGCCGCTAATATCGAGCGGCTCTATCGCGCGAATCCCGCCGACATCATCCTGCTGCATGCAGGCCACAATCATTTCGATACAGAACACCCCGTGCCCGGGATCATCGGCGCCACGAATCAAATCATCGAAACCGCGCGCCGCCTCAATCCGCACGTCATCGTGCTGCTCGCGGAAGTGATCCCGAGCGGCAAGTTGCCGAAATACTCCTACATCCCGGAACTCAACCAGCAACTCGCGGCACTCGCATCGCGGCTGAACACGCCGCAACAACCAGTGATCCTGGTCAATCAGGCCGCGGGCTTCGACTACGAAACCGACACGATCGCCGACAGAGTGCACCCAAACGCCGCGGGTGCGAAGAAGATGGCGGACCACTGGTTTGACGCTCTTGCGCCCATCCTGTCCGCCGGCCATGATTGAATGCTTCTAACTACACGACTATGCGATTCACGCGAAGAGACATTCTGAAGACGGCCCTCGCCACCCCGCTGGTGACGCTGACGGCCGCCACGCCCCGCCGCGAGATCAGCGGCATCTATCCGCATCTCGCCACGCACAATAGCGGGCTCGAGTGCGGCACCGGCGCGGTAGTCCCCTGGGCTGGGCGCTTGTGGGTGGTCAGTTACTCGCCGCATTCGCCGCTCGGATCGGACGACAAACTCTACGAGATCGATGAAGATCTGAACGTCGTCATCCGGCCGGAAAGCATCGGTGGAACGCCGGCGAATCGCATGATTCATCGCGAGTCGAACCAGTTATTCATCGGCCCATATGCGATTGACGGAAAGCGCAATGTGAGGGCGATCCCGTACACGCAGATGGAAGGCCGGCCCACCGGCAATGCGCGCCATCTCACCTCGCCTCGCGACAAGATCTACTACGCCACGATGGAGGAAGGCTTCTACGAAGTAGACGTCCACTCGCTGGCGGTGAAGCAGTTGTACGAAGACGGCAACCACATGGTGGCGCGCAAAGCGGCGGTGAACATCGCGGGTCCGCTGCTTCCCGGATATCACGGCAAAGGACTCTACTCCGGACAAGGCCGCCTCATCTACGCGAACAACGGCGAGTTCGGCGGCGAAACGAAGCCGCCGGATATTCCGGCCGGTTGTCTCGCCGAGTGGAACGACAAGGACTGGACCGTTGTCCGCCGCAATCAATTCACCGAGGTCACGGGATCCGGCGGCATTTACGGCAACTCGAGCCCCGGCAAGGATCCGGTGTGGACCGTTGGATGGGATCACCGCTCCGTCATTCTGATGATGCTCGACGGTGGTCAGTGGTACAGCTATCGTCTGCCGAAGGCGACTCACACCTACGACGGCGCGCACGGCTGGAACACCGAATGGCCGCGTATCCGGGAAGTCGGCGGCGGCGATTGGCTGATGACCATGCACGGTACCTTCTGGCGATTTCCGCGGACGTTCTCGCGAACGAACTCCGCTGGAATCGCGCCGCGGTCGACATATCTCAAGGTAGTCGGCGACTTCGCACGTTGGGGCGACCGCATCGTTATCGGCTGCGATGACGCCGCCAAATCGGAGTTCACCAACAAGCGCCGCGCAAAGGGCGGCATTGCCGGACCGGGCCAATCGCAGTCGAATCTCTGGTTCGTGGCGCCGAGCCGGCTCGACGATCTTGGAGTGCCGATCGGCCGTGGTGCTGTCTGGGCCGATGAAGATGTCTCCAAGGACGCGGTGTCGGACCCGTATCTGTTCTCCGGATACGAGAGGCGGATGGTGCACGTCGCGCACCGGTCGCCGCACGATGTGACGTTCCACTTTGAAATCGATCGCGCCGGCAGCAACCAGTGGGCTCCGCTGCACCAACTAAAGGTCCCGTCCGGCAGTTATCGATGGAGAGTTTTCCCCGCGGAGTCGAAGGGTGCGTGGATCCGCATGCGCCCGGATGCTGCCGCCGCCCACGCTACCGTCTACTTCCACTACTCGAATCCGGATCGACGGCCCGCACAGGCCAGCGCAATTTTTGATGGCATTGCGCGCGCGACTGACGACGCAGTTAGCGGCGGTCTGGTCTGGCCGCGCGGCGACAACAAGCGCACGCTTCTGTTTGTGGCACAACACGGGACGCACGGCACCGCGGGCGATCCGCAACTCTACGAACTTTCGGCCGATCTCCAACTGCGCCGGATCAACGACAACGGGAGCCTGGAATGGATGCGCAAGAACGTCGCGATTCCGCACAACATCCTGCAACTGGACTCCGCTTCGGTGATCTATCTCGACGAAGCCGGGAAGCGCTGGCGCTTGCCGAAGGGCGATTCTGCGTTCGACAAACCCGGCGTATTCGGCGAGGCCCGTGTCGCACGCGAAGTCTGCACCGAGCGCGACGTACTGAACGCGCACGGGACCTTCTACGAACTGCCTGCCGAGAATGCGGGCGGCGTGCCGATGGTCCGCCCCATCGCGACTCACAACCGCCGCGTGCACGATTACTGCTCGTATCGCGGGCTGATGATCATGAGTGGAATCGTGGGCAGCGCGGCGCCGTCGAATCATCTCGTTCGATCCGATGATGGACACGTGGCGCTCTGGATGGGAGTAATCGACGATCTGTGGAAGTTCGGGAAACCGCGCGGGCAAGGAGGCCCGTGGCACGAGTCGGCGGTGCGCACCAATGACGCCTCCGATCCGTACCTGATGACCGGCTACGACCGCAAACAACTCACGCTCAGCCACTCAGGCCAGCGACCTATCAAGGTCAGCCTGGAAATGGACCTGACCGGAACGGGCAACTGGCAGCGTTACGAGACGTTCGCGGTTGAGGCCGGCAAGCCGCTGGTTCATCATTTCCCGGACGGCTTCGACGCCTACTGGGCGCGCCTCATCGCCGACCGCGACTGCACCGCCACTGCGATGTTCCGCTACGATTGACGCCCGCGCCTCCGGAACTGAGCGATGATATAGAGAACTCTTCTCTAACATCGCCCGGAACTATGGCAAGGGGTGCAGTATTCCGCTCGGCTTCGCTGCTACTGGCGTTGGGCACGTTATCCGTCTGCGCGCTCGACCCGACGCTCCGAATCTCGCAATATCACAAGCAGAACTGGCAGATTGAATCGGGACTCCCACACAGCTACACACAGCTACGTGACGGCGATCGATCAGTGCCCCGGGGCGATCTATTGGTCGGCACCGATGAGGGACTGGTCCGGTTCGACGGCGTCACCTTCCGCCCGCTGCGCGCGGATGCGTCGCTGAAACTGTCGCGACGTTGGATCTCGGCCATGCTGACCGATCATAACGGCGCGCTCTGGCTGGGCTCGTTCGACGGCATTCTCGCCAGCGTGCGCGACGGCGTCACGGGCACTCGCATCGCGGGCGTCGACTCCGTCTTCGACATACTCGAAGATTCCACCGGACGCATTTGGGCGAGCACGCGCAGCGGCATGATCCGCGTCGAACACGGCCGCATGGAGCGTGTCCGCGGTCTGCGTCCGCCCGCCCAGACCGCTTGGAACGTGCTTGCTCGCGACACCGGCGGCGCGGTTTGGATCGTCACCTCGGAGGGTCTGTTCTCGTTCCGCGACGGCACGCTGACTCGCGAGATTCCGAACGGCGCAGGCCATGGCGATACCCTCGCGAAGGCAGCAAGAAGCGGTGGCCGCATGATGGTGGGAACCACCCAGGGGATCTTTGAACTGAAGGGGCGAAGTCTCGTGCGAGCGGGGGACGTTCCGGGTCCCGGTGGTCAGCATCCTCAAGGATCACGACGGTCTGGTGTGGGCGGGCACTTGGGGAAAGGGCATCTTCCGCGTCGGTCAACAGACGGAGGCGTGGGATTCGCGCGACGGCTCGCCCGACGATTACATCCGCACCATCGCCGAGGATCGCGAAGGAGACTTGTGGATCGGCACGCGAAGCGGCGGCCTGGCCCGGTGGGAAGATCCGGGTCTGGTTCCGTTCGGCACGCCGGAGGGACTGCGTGGCAACTTCGCAACAACCGTCGCACACGAGCCTTCGGGCGATCTTCTACTCGGAACCTGGCGAGGCGGACTCTACCGTTTGCATGGCGGTCAACTGGCCAGTATCCCGGCTCCCGTCCCGACCTTGTTCTTTGCGATCCGTGCGCTGAGATGCGATCGCAACGGCCGCATCTGGGTCGGCAATCGGGAAGGGCTCTACCGTTTCGGTGCGGGCCCCGTGCAGCATTACGGCGATCAGAACGAGTCGCTATTCCGCCATGTATCGGCGCTGCTGTTTGACCGCACTGGCGCGCTGTGGATTGGCACTTCCGACCATGGCGTGTTTCGATGCCGCAAGGCGGACCGGTGGATCCGCCACCGGCTCCGCTGCTCGCGGGCTTGGAGATCACCACGCTGTTCGAAGATTCGGCGGGCCGGATCTGGGCAGGGACCAATCGCGGCTTCGGCTACTTCGATGGCATGCAATATGTACCCGTGCGCGACGCGCCGGTGGACGGCGTCGAATCGCTGTTCGAGGACTCTCGCCACAGGATCTGGGCGGCCATCTCGAACAGCGCGCTCGTCGTGGTAGAGCCATCTCGCACAACGGTGCTCGACACGCGGCAGGGCCTTCCGGGGTATCCGCTGTACCGCTTGCTCGAGGACACGTTCGGTTCGTTCTGGGTCAGTTCGCCCAGAGGCCTGCTCCAGTTTCGCGAAGGCGACCTCGCCGATGTCCTCGACGGAAGAAGGAGCAAGCTCTCGCTGATGCATCACGCCTTGGACGACGGCATGCGAACCATCGAGTGTCATGGATTGTCGCAGCCTTCGGGCAGCCGCGACCGGTACGGCAACCTGTGGTTCCCAACCGCGAAAGGATTCGTCGAGGTGCGGCCGCGGCCGTTGACTCAGCGTCAGCCGCCTGTCGCCCGCGTCGAGCAAGTGGCGGTGGACGGCACGATGGTGCCGAGTTCGTCGGAAACCAGGATTGCGGCCGAGGCGCGCAGCGTCGAGATTCGATACTCTGCAGTGCGTTTGTCAGTGCCGCACGAAGTTCAGTTCCGCTACCGGTTGAACGGCTTTGACCCCGACTGGGTGGACGCCGGAGTGGAACGTACGGCCCGCTATAGCCGGCTGTCGCCCGGGCTCCACTCGTTCCAGGTGCAGGCGCGCGACGCCTGGGCAAGTGTAGCGACCCGGCTCAGATCGATATCCGGCAACTCCCGCTGTTCTATCAGACGTGGTGGTTCACACTGCTGCTGATCGCGGCGGGCGCTTCGTCCGTTTTCGACTTTTACGAATGGCGCCTGCACAGCCTCCGGCTTCGGTACGCCGCCGTGCTGGGGGAGCGCAATCGCATCGGGCGCGAGTGGCACGACACGCTCGTCGCGGGATTCTCCGCCATCTCGCTGCAGATCGAACGGCGGTAGCGTCTACGTCAGAGTGAACGGTTGCAACCCACTCTGCGCTCTACCGGATTAAGTAGAATATTCCTTGCATGGAAACCAAGATTTGGGATCCTTCGGAGGGTTTTGCTCCGCTCAGCGATCCGGTAGTGGTCACCGATGCTTCCGTTGGGAAGCGCGGTCAACGATGGTGGATGTATCTCGCCGGGAAAGTTCTGAACCGGGAGGGGATTCAGTTATTCAGCGCCTGTCTTCCGGAAGGGGTGCCTCTGTCGGCGACTGGTTGGACACTGACGGAGAGCGCGACGGAACCGACCAAGGTCGAGATGCTGGCGGGACAGCAGATCAGCGCGTCGTGGGATCTAAAGGGTGGCCGGCACTGTCCTTCGTACGTGAAAGGTTGGGATCCCGGGCGCGGTGAGTGGATCGAGAGGATTTACTACGCCGGGGGCGCGGAATACGCGTGGGGTCCGTATACGATCGGTTATCTCGAGTGGGATGGTGAGAAGTGGGCGGACCAGAGTGCTCCCGTATTCATGGCCGAGGAGGGATGGGAGCGCGTCAGCGTGTACGAGCCGAATCTGATTTACGCGGACGGTAAGTGGAGGCTGTGGTATGTGGCGGGGTCGAATCAGCAGGACTACCTGGTGCACGGATTTGCCGAGAGTGAGGACGGACGGAGCGGTTGGACCCGGCACAAGATGTTCGCGCCGTCGGAGCAGCGGATGTTCGACTTCTGCGTCGTGCGCGTGGAGTCGGGTTATGAAGCGGTGTTCTCGCGAGTTTGGATGGGCGCGTCCGAACCGCCGTCCGAGACGGGACTGTGGTGGTGCCGATGCGATTCGCCGTCGTCCGATCTTCGCGATTGGAGCGCGCCGGTGCAGATTATGACGGCGGAGGATCGGGGGTGGCATGCGGGACCGTGGAAGCCGTCACTGCAGTACGGCGAGCGAGATCCGAATCGGATGTTTGTGTTTTTTGATGGGCTTCCTTCGGAGGGTTCCGGGAGAGCGTTCGCGTACGCGTTTACGCTGGGGTGCCTGGAGATCGAACGTCCGCGCTGATGTGCGAAGAGGCGGTGCTATCTCGAGCCGGTCCGCCGGAGTGTTGGTGGGGGCTTGGGTCCAGGAATTCGGGCGTTGATCAGGCGGCGGACTTCTTCCTGAACCGATGGGAACCGCAGGTTCGAATCGGTGTGGGCCTGGGGCTGCAGGTTGTCGATGAGCGAGCGCATTTTGGCGAGCCGGTCATCGCGATCGGGCAGCGGAGAGGTCCCTTGCCGGCTGGCACTGGCGGAGGGTTGCACCCGTTCGATGTACCGGATCAAGCCCGCCGGATCGAAACCTGCACGCGACGTCGCTTCAACAGCGACAGCGTCCGCTTCCTCCTCATTCTCCCGCTGGGTGGGCAGGTAAGCCCTCGGAATCGCCATTTGATCGGAGCAGCCGAGGAAGACCAATGGAATGCCCGAGCGCGTGGTGTGCCGCTGAGCAACATGCGCCATGGCATGGGCCAACATGCCGGCGAACTCGCCCTCATCCTGCGCCGCTAGAAGAAGTGCGGCTGGAACGAAGACGTACCCG
This sequence comes from Bryobacterales bacterium, assembly GCA_038322675.1. GTDB lineage: Bacteria > Acidobacteriota > Terriglobia > Bryobacterales > Bryobacteraceae > TMP-7. Next base: position 7,686 of record JBBQGE010000113.1, on the reverse strand, counting down.
CCCGGCAGAGCTTCCGGTTCGTGAATGAGGCCGCACGGATCGTCGACGATCACGCTGAAGACGAAAGGATACTCCGCACCTCGAATGTGCGGAGTAAGTCTCTGACCGGCACGGTTCACGTAGTCTTCGACGCCGGGGCTGTTCAGACGGGTGGTATGCTGCCGAATTTCATCGGCTAAATGCCTTCCGAGCGCGGCTTCCTTTTCGAGGCTCTGCGCTGTCAACGGCAGTGCGAAGACGATCGATAACGTGAGTGCGGGTAGTCGCGTATGAGAGTGCACTGTATTGACGATGGATGCGGAGCAATGCCGATGGGTTGCGCGCAATTCTGCGGGGCATTGGGTGGATGGCTGCTATGATGGCACTCGGCGGCGGAGGCTCAAGCTTGGCGGATCGGGCTTTCGGGTTCGGTTGGCCTCTCCGGGGCTACCCCGGGGGATTTTGTTGAGGCTGCATTTCGTCGCGTGAGCGGGCCCTGCGATACCACGCAGATCTGCTCACGCAGAGAGAGACACGTTGGGCCTTCGCCGCCAAATTCTATGCCAAGAGCGGCCTTGATTAGTGTTCTTGCGCGGAGTCTGGCCGCGGGTGCGCCGGAGGTCGCTGGGGTGGAAGCGCGGGCGGCGCGGACGCTCGGGCGCCGGTGGCGCTGGATCCGGCCGCTGGCGGTGCGGTATGTGGAGGCGTTCGGCGCGGGAGTCCGGCCGCGGCATCGCGACGTGGTCCGATTCCTGGTGGACGATCCGGGATTCCGGCGGGCGCGCGCAAAATATCGCGGCGAGATTTCGATCGAGGAGTGGATCGCCGAGCCGCAGCGGATGCAGCCCGTCGCGGCGGCTCGGCCGTGGGGCGTTCCGGCGATCGAGACAGCAGGGGATCTGGCGGATTGGCTGTCGCTCAGTGTTGGGGAACTGGAGTGGCTCGCGGATCTGAAGGGGCTGTGCCGTAGCCAGAAACTGCGGCATTACTGGTATCGAGTGCTGTTGAAGCGGTCGGGCGGAGTGCGGCTGATCGAGAGTCCGAAGAAGTTGCTGAAGGAAGTGCAGTGGCGGGTGTTGACGGATATTTTGGATCGGATTCCGCCGCATCCGGCGGCGCATGGGTTCGTGAAGGGCCGGTCGATTGTGTCGTTTGCGGCGCCGCATGCGGGTAGAAGCGTTGTGTTGCGGCTCGACTTGCAGGATTTCTTTCCGGGCTATCCGGCGGCGCGCGTACAGGCGCTGTTTCGGACGGCCGGGTATCCGGATAGTGTGGCGAGTCTGCTGGCGGGCGTGTGTACGAATCGTGTGGATGGCGATGGGTGGGGCGCGCGGCCGGCGGGCATGGATTCGATCAAGTGGTACGACGTCCGGCAGACCTATGCGCAGCCGCATCTGCCGCAAGGTGCGCCAACTTCGCCCGCGCTGGCAAATCTCATGGCGTACCGTTTGGACTGCCGGTTAGCGGGGCTGGCGCGATCGGCGGGTGCGACTTATACGCGGTATGCCGACGATCTGGCGTTCTCGGGCGGTGACGAGTTCAGCCGGGGTGTGGAGCGATTCGCAGCGCACGCGGCGGCGATCACACTGGAGGAGGGGTTCAGCGTGAATTTTCGCAAGACCCGGATGATGCGGCAGGGCGGGCGGCAGGAGATTGCGGGGTTGGTGGTGAATCGGGCGGTGGCGGTGCGGCGGCGGGATGTTGAGTTACTCGAAGCGATTCTGACGAATTGTGTGCGGTTGGGCGCGGAGTCGCAGAATCGGGCGAAGGTGGCGGATTTTCGAGCGCATCTGGAGGGGCGGATCGGGTTTGTGGAGATGGTGGATCGGGGGAAGGCGGCGCGGTTGCGGGAGTTATTTGATGGCGTGGATTGGACGGGGTAAGGAGTCTTAATAAGCTTGGCCCCGATTATCGATTCCGCGGATTCGGGCAGTCCCCGGAGTATCGTGATCGAAGAACACTCGCCACTTGCCCACCCGGAGCCGATACAAGCCGTTTCTGTCGGTTAGTTGTTTCACGTCGCCTTCTCCGGATTCACCATATCGAGTCAGAGCGTAGAGAATTCTCATTGCGGTTCGCGGTCCAGACGACGCAGGTCCGCGCGAGCCGCGAGGTCCCAGGTGAAGGTCAAAGCCCGAATTCTCTCAACACGTCTTCGTGTGGAATACCCGAGGATTGACTGGCTCGTGCCTCGTCGATGCGCGCCAACATCTCTTCGTCGACCGGAGGTTCGCGCCCGTTGAGAAACTCGAGATATCGCGCAGCGGCCGCCACTTCCGATTCCGGGAGTTGGTCGACCAGTTGGTGAAGCTGTTGTCGATCCGGCATGACCACCTTGCTTCTAGAGTACGCCCGCGGAGGGTGGGCCCGGCTGATGAAGTCGGACCCGAATCGTACGACTACTTCTTCTTGCCTTGCGCGGCGACGGCGTCCATGGCGGCTTTCACTTTCTCGGGGTCGCCGAGATAGTAACTCTTGACCGGCTTGAGATTTTCGTCTAACTCGTAGACCAGCGGCATTCCCGTTGGAACGTTTAGTTCGACAATTGCTTCTTCCGGTACGTTATCGAGATACTTGATCAGCGCTCGCAGACTGTTGCCGTGGGCGGCGATCAGCACCTTTTTGCCCGCCTTGATTTCCGGCGCGATGGTCTCGTGCCAGAGCGGGAGGAATCGAGCGACCGTATCCTTCAGACACTCGGTGAGTGGGAGTTCCTGCTTACTCAGGTTTGCGTAACGCGGATCGAGGCCGGGATAGCGCTCGTCATCGGGAGTTAGCTCGGGCGGCGGAATATCATAACTCCGCCGCCAGATTTTCACCTGCGCCTCGCCGAATTTCTCCGCTGTTTCCGCTTTATTCAGTCCCTGGAGCGCGCCGTAATGCCGCTCGTTGAGCCGCCACGACCGGTGCACCGGAATCCACATCAGGTCCATCTCGTCGAGCACGATCCAAAGGGTCCGAATAGCTCGCTTCAACACCGACGTGTACGCGACATCGAAGGTCAAGCCTTCGGCCTTCAGGACGACTCCGCCTTCCTTGGCTTCCTCCCGGCCTTTCTCGGACAGGTCGACATCGGTCCAGCCGGTGAAGCGGTTCTGCTTGTTCCAATCGCTTTCGCCGTGGCGAACTAACACCAGTTTGTACATGAATGCTCCTGAGTTACTGGCGGAATGCCTTGCGGCCCGCGTAGTGAGCGCCGGCGCCGAGTTCCTCTTCGATGCGAAGCAACTGGTTGTACTTCGCGATGCGGTCGGTGCGGCTGGCGGATCCGGTCTTGATCTGGCCGGCGGCGGTGGCGACGGCGAAGTCGGCGATGAACGCATCCTCGGTCTCACCCGAACGGTGTGACACCACCGACGTGTAGCCCGCATTAGTGGCCATTCGCATGGCGTCGAGCGTCTCGGTGACGGTGCCGATCTGATTTACCTTGATCAGAATCGAATTAGCGATGCCCTGTTCGATGCCCATCTTCAGGCGATCGACATTGGTGACGAACAGGTCGTCGCCGACGAGTTGGATTTTCTTGCCGAGTTTGTCAGTGAGCAACTTCCAGCCTTCCCAATCGTCTTCGGCCATGCCGTCTTCGATGGAGATGATGGGATACTGGCTGGCCCAATTGGCCCAGAAATCGGCCATCTGCTCACTGGTGCGCTCGCTCTTGTCCGACTTCTTGAAGATGTACTTCTTCTTGTCCGCGTCGTAGAATTCGCTGGCTGCGGGATCGAGCGCGATGCCGACCTGATCGCCGGGTTTGTAGCCGGCCCTGTTGATGGCCTCGAGCACCACCTCGAGGGCTTCGTCGTTCGACTTGAGGTTGGGCGCGAAACCGCCCTCGTCGCCCACCGACGTGGAGTAGCCGCGCTTTTTCAGAACGCCCTTCAACGTGTGGAAGATCTCCGCGCCCATGCGCAGCGCCTCGGAGAATTTTTCGGCGCCGTAGGGGACGATCATGAACTCCTGCGGGTCCACCGAGTTGTCGGCGTGCGCACCGCCGTTGAGGATATTCATCATCGGCACGGGCAGCAGGTTGGCCTGCACTCCGCCGAGATAGCGATAGAGCGGCGTGCCCTGCGATGCGGCTTCGGCGCGCGCGATGGCCATGGAGACAGCGAGGATGGCGTTGGCGCCGAGGCGGCTTTTGTTGGCCGTGCCGTCGAGTTCGATCATCTTGTGATCCACCGCCAACTGCTCGGAAGCGTCCATGCCGGAGATGGCCGGAGCAATCTCTTCGGTGATGTTGTTGGCGGCAATCCGGGTGCCTTTGCCGAGATAGCGGCCTTTGTCGCCGTCGCGAAGCTCGACGGCTTCGTGCTCGCCTGTGGATGCACCGGATGGAACGGCTGCGCGGCCCAGGCTGCCGTCGGCGAGAAATACATCCGCCTCAACAGTCGGGTTTCCGCGTGAATCGAGAATCTCTCTTCCAATTACCTTGACGATTTCCATAATGAGTCCTTGGTGGCGCGTGTGCGAGTGTTGAGTCACTGAATGCACACTGATGCCGTGAATGATCAAAACTGTCGAACGACTGCGTTCAACCTTTCAGGTTAACCGATCCGAATCGCTGGTTGGTATCAGATCGATGACAGTGACTTCGGGGCGGCAATTGAGGCGAATGCCGCCGAGGCTGCCGACGCCGCGTGACATAGAGGTAACGCCCGGTCCACTCGCCGAAACCGGTGTCGTACCGTTTGCCTCCGACCGGAAGGAAACGGCGTTCGACTCCAAGGATGATCACTTGGCCGCCGTGCGTGTGGCCGGAGAGAGTGAGATCTCAGGGGCGGCCGGCGACGATGTCCTTGGTATCGGGGTTGTGCGGGAGAAGCACGGTCCCGAAGGTCGGATGGATGTCGCGGAAAGCGGCGATCGGGTCGACCTCGGTATTCCAGAGGCTGCGCCGTCAGGCAGGAGCAATACTCTTATGCTGGTGCGAAGGGATCTCGCGCCGGGAATCAATGGCGGATGATCTCGAATCTGCCTAAGATCTTCTACAGCAGGATACGGTGCTGAAGGCACTAGCCGCGGCGCCGAATCGATATCCTCTGATACAGTATTCTGGAATCTCGATGGCGCAGATCAGCCTCTTCGTCGCTTCGCCCGGTGACGTTGCCACTGAGAGGAATCACGTCGCCGACGTCGCCGCGGCCCTCAACCGAACCACGGCGGCCGAACGCGGCGTGCAATTCAAAGTGCTCGGCTGGAACACCGACGCCCGTCGCCGCCTCCACAAAGGAGGCGCGCAAGGGCTGATCGACGAAGACCTGCCGGTCGGGCAATGCGACATCGTGGTGGGCATCCTGTGGAAGCGCTTCGGCACGCCCATCCCGGAAATGGGCGGTGAGACCGGGACCGAGCACGAGATCCGCGCGGCCGTCGCGGCGTGGCGCAATTCGGACAGACCGGAAGTGGTGATCTGTTTCAACAAAGCTCCCTACTCGCCCGATGACGTAGCGGAATCGGAGCAAATGACGCAGGTTCTGAAGTTTCGCAATGAGATGCGCGGCCTCGGCCTCGAACTCGCCTACGATGGTGCGGCCGATTTCCGCGAGAAGATTCGCGACCACCTCGACAAATACCTCATAGCCCACCATCCCGTCATAGCCGGAAAATCCACGCTCGCCACCGCCGTCGACGCCACTCGCTATGTCAAGGCCCTGCGCGAGGAAACCTCGCACTTCGACGTGCAAGGCCTCATCGTCGGCGACAATCGCGCCTACCGGTTCCCGATCGATGAGTTCTACATTCCCCTCACCACCTCGTCGAAGCCCGGCGCGGACCCGGCCAGGCGCGGTGAGATGGACCGCCAGTCCATCCCGCTCGAGGAAGCCCTCGCCGCGCATCGAAAACTGCTGGTGGTGGGCGACCCCGGCTCCGGCAAAAGCACCTTCCTGAAGCGCGTTGCATTCCAGTTGTGCAACGAGCATGCGACCGGCGGCCCGCTCCCGGTGCGCATCGAGGCGGCGATACTGTCCACCCACATCGCCCGGCAACAGGAGCAGAAACTGGGCCCCTCCGATCCAACAACTCCGGAGTGGATTCCCTTGTTCCTCGGAGCACAATGCGACGAGAGCAATCGCGGCCTGTCCGCGGACTCCTTCCGCGCCAGGCTGAAGGCGGGCGACTGCCGCGTGCTGATCGACGGCCTGGATGAAACGCCGGACGAGACCCAGCGCAAGCGGTTGGCGAGGCTGATCCGCAAAGCGGCGGCCGCGTTCGATGGCTGCCGGTTCGTGGTCACGTCGCGCCCGGAAGGAAAGATCCCGATCGCGGACTTCGAAGAGGTGGTGATCGGGGATCTGGAGCCGGAGGCGATCCGCGCCTTCCTGGCGAAGCTGGCGAAGCAACTGTACTCCACCGATGAGACGAAAGAGCGGACCTTCCGGGAAGACCTGGAAGCGGCGGTGAACGGACGCCGGGAGATCCGGAAGATGACGCGGAATCCAGTGATGCTGACGGCGCTCGCGGTGTTGCAGCACAACAATGTGAAGCTGCCGGAGAAGCGTGTGGATCTGTACGGGTCGATCCTGGAGTGGTTGTCAAAGCAGCGCGCGCACCCGGGGCGTATGCCCGCGAGCGATTGCCTGCTGCGCCTGCGGGAGTTGGCGCTCGAGATGCAGAATCACGAAGAAGGCCGGCAAAGGCAGGTGGCGCTCGCGTGGGCCGGAGAGAAACTGGCGAAGCGGTTCGCCAACCGCGAGGCGGCGGAGCGGTTCCTGCGCGCGGAGCAAGCCGACAGTGGGATCGTGGTGAGCCGGGGTCGCGAAATTGCCTATTGGCACCTGACATTTCAGGAGTATCTGGCAGCGCTGGAGATTGCCGGGTGGGAGGACGCCCATCAGTACGAGTTGTTGCTGGGAAGCAGTGAGAAAATCTACAGGCCGGAGTGGCGGGAGACCGTGTTGCTTTACGGGGGGCTGCTGCACAACTGGGGTCCGCGAAAGGTAGATGCGTTTCTGCGGATGCTGCTGGACACGATGGGCGAACAGCCGGCTCTGGCGGACCGCGCAAAGTGCGTAGGATTGATAGGAGCGCTGCTGCCGGACCTGGTGGGATACACGGTAGCCGACAAGCGCTACGGCGAATCGTTGCGGCTGGTGATGGCTATCTTCGATGCGGAGAAGTCGAAGAGCGTGCCCTTTCCGGACAGGCATGCGGCTGCCGAAGCCCTGGGGCGAGCGGGCGACCCGCGGCTGTTGAAACATGAGTGGGTGAAGATCCCGGAGGCCCGAGACTATTGGATCGGGGCGCAGACTAGCGATCCGAAGGGCCGGAACTACGATAAGGAGGCGTGGAAGGACGAGGCGCTCCGCGAAGTGAACCTAAAGCCGTTCCGGATCGGGAAGTACCCGGTAACGGTGGCGCAGTATCTGACTTTTGTGGAGGAAGGGACCGCGCCGGACCGCCAACCGAATCGATGGGATGAGCAGCAGGAGCATCCGAATTGGCCCGTTGTGAACGTAACGTGGCATCAGGCCAAGGCGTACTGTGAGTGGGCGGGCGGAAGGCTGCCCGCCGAGGAGGAATGGGAACGCGCCGCGCGCGGCCCCAATTGCACGAAGTACCCTTGGGGGAACGACGACATCGATCCTTCGCGCGCGAATTATGAAGAGAGCAAGATCGGACACCCGACACCGGTGGGGCTGTATCCATGCGGCGCCAGTGCGGAAGGCGCCTGTGACATGGTCGGAAATGTGCTCGAGTGGACGTCGT
>JBBQGE010000112.1:0-19615 GCA_038322675.1 Bryobacterales bacterium | reverse complement strand
AGGGCCTGAACAACAAAGCAAAAGTCACTATGAGAAGATCTTACGGGTTTCGAACCTTCCGAGTCACCGAACTGGCCCTATATCATTCACTTGGCAAGCTCCCCGAGCCGGAACTCACCCACAGATTCTTCTGACGAATCAATAACTAAAGCTCTGATTTCAGTCGTCTTGACATAACCGCTCTCGTAACCCAAGATAGGTCTTGCCGCCAGTCGTGGATCAGTACCCAAAACGCGTTGAAGGTCTGGAAGTAGTTCCTGCTGACGAAGGCTACGTTGTCTACGAAGAAGAAAACGACCGCATTCATTACCTGAATCCGGTAGCCGCGTTGATCTACGAACTGTGTAACGGAGACAACTCGACGGAAGACATTGTGGGACTGGTCCAACAGTCCTTTGGCCTGGTGGACCCTCCGGTCGCTGAAGTACTCAGGCGCTGGAGCAAATGAAAAGCGAAAGATTACTGCAGTATGTGTACTGGAGGATTATGAAAGAACGCGTTTTTGAAAAAGTGAACCCCGCGCGCCGGGCTTTCCTGAAGAAACTCCTTGCTGGCGCAGCTTTTGCAAGCCCCGTCATCGCAACCTTTAGCGCCGAGGCCCTGAATCCGACTCCAGCCTATGCGACTGCGAATTCAACGTATGTATGTGCCCCTCCGCAGCCAGGCCCAGTGCCAGTCCCGGTTACGCCAGCATGCGGATCCGCCACATGCGTGCCCACAACGGCGGTTCAGCCGGTGCCGATCATGCCCGCTTGCACGCCTCAACCCAACTAAGAAGGAGGGCGACGAGGAAGCTATTCCAACTGGACCGCCCGACTGAGTTCAAGGTCGGTATGGCGTACATCAAGACGGCATAGTCGTACCAGTAACCTTGACATACCCGCCGTTCTATCCCAGAATAGGTCTTGCCGCAAGTCGTGGATCAGTACCCGAAACGCGTCGAAGGCCTGGAAGTTGTCCCTGCTGACGCAGGCTATGTTGTCTACGAAGAAGAAAGCGACCGCGTTCATTACCTGAACCCGGTGGCCGCGTTGATCTACGAGCTATGCAACGGAGACAACTCGACGTGAGCAAATGAAAAGCGAAGGATTACTACAGTAGTGTTCCGGAGGACATTATATGAGAGAACGTGTTTTCGAAAAAGTGAACCCCGCACGCCGGGCGTTCCTTAAAAAACTTCTCGCTGGTGCGGCTTTTGCAAGCCCCGTCATTGCGACCTTTAGCGTTGAGGCCCTGAATCCGACCCCGGCCTATGCGGTTTCGAATTCAGGATACGTATGCGCCCCGCCACAGCCGGGCCCATCGCCCGCCCCTGTCACCCCAGCGTGTCCACCCGCGATATGCGGGCCCGTAACGCCGGTACCATCGTCGCCATTCAATGCCGCCTGCCCTCCTTTTCAAGCTCAGCCCCTTCCAACGGGACCCTAGAGAAGGGCGACGAGGAAGCCATTCCAACTGGGCCGCCGTACCGACACGGCGGCCTGGCAACTGAGCCGGATGGAATCTCCGTTAGTTTCTGCTACGCTCGTCGTGCGAGACGAAGAGCGCTTCCTGGGTGGATGCCTGGATTCGCTGCAGGGTTTCGCCGATGAAATCATTCTGGTCGACACCGGTTCGATGGATGCGACCCCCGCTATCGCCGAAACCCGCGGCATCGTCGTACACTCGTTTCCCTGGAACGATGACTTTTCCGCAGCCCGCAATCGCGCTCTCGACCTTGCTCGCGGTCAGTGGATCCTCTACATCGACGCCGACGAGCGAATCAGCGGCGGCGCGTCGGCGGTGAGGCACAGCCTGCTGGATTCGTCCTCCCTCGCCCTTCAGGTTCTGTTGACTCCCCGCATCGGCGCGACTCCCTATTGGATTATCCGTCTGTGGCGCAACCATCCGTCCATCCGCTTCCGCGGCATCATCCACGAGAACATCTGGCCCGCACTGGTCGAATACCAGGCGGCTCACGGTGGCATCATCTCGAACGCCCCTCTGGAGATGGAACATCTCGGGTACGAAAAGGAGGACCGCGCCCGAAAGAACGAGCGGAACCTGCCGCTACTCGAGAAAGCCCTCCAGGCCGATCCGGAGCGAATCTTCTCCTGGTGCCATCTGGCGTCCATCCACTTGGACCAGGGGCGTCCGGAAGACGCGGAGCGCGTGTGGCGAACAGCCATAGACCTGGTCCGACGCCGTCAGTATTCGCTGAAGGACGACACCCTACCCTGGGTGGGGCTGATCCAGCTCGAAATGGACCGCAAGGGCGATGCGTCGGAGCTTCTGGAAGAAGCGCTCGCCAGATTCGCTTCCGACCTTCAATTCTCATGGTTCAAGGGACGATTCCTGATGGACCGAAATCGCTTCACCGAAGCCATCCCGTATTTCGAGCGGCTCGCACAAGCCGGCGAAACGGGTTCGTTCAGCCGCGACGCCTCGTACGATCTGCGCCTGTTCGGAGCTCTCGCGTACGAGCATCTCGCCACGTGCCATCTCCGATTGCGCTGTTGGAAGGAGGCGGCCCGCTATTACGATCTGGCGCTGGCCAAGGAACCGCAGCGAATGGATCTGCGCGCCAGACGTTCCCTCGCGTCCGGCAAGGCTAACTAAAATCGACGCCGGAACATGATCCAGATCTCGGCGATCGTTCCGACATACAATCGACCCCGGGAACTGCGACGCTGTCTCGAAGGCTTCGCCGCGCAGACCGCGCCTCGGGAATCTTTCGAGGTGATCGTCGTAGATGATGGCTCCGGCGAAAGCATGGAATCGCTGGTGGCGGAATTCTCGGCTTCCACGAATGTTGTCTTCCGCCGCATCGTGAATTCGGGTCCTTCCGCGGCGCGTAACCTGGCGATTGACACCGCGGAGGCACCGCTGCTGTTGCTCTATGATGATGATTTACGTCCCGCACCGGAGATGATCTCGTACTGTCTGGACTTTCATGCGGAGCATCCGGCGGAAAACGAAACGGCGCTGTTGTGGTTTTGCCCGGACGAATCGATCCGCAACGACACCCTCGTCCAAGCGGTGTTCCCACTCATGTACCCGTTCCCCGCGAGTCCTTCGAATTGGGGCTACTGCTGGAGCGGCTCCCTAACCTGCAAGAAAAGCATTTTCCGCTTTGGCCGTTTCAGCGAAGAATTCCGCACCCTCGAAGACATGGAGTTGGAAATCCGCTTGAGACGCCACATTGACTTGCAGGTCAGCTTCGAGCGCCGCCTGATGGGACTGTACACCCGGGCCGTAACACTCACCGAGTTTCTGAACCGGAGTCATCGGTTCGGATACTACGACTACTATCTGGTCCAGGCGCATCCGGATGTTTGGGTACACGAGCAGCCTACCTACCCCGATGGCGATCTGTCGACTCTGATCGCAACCATCAAAGCCCTCTTAGCCAGGCAGCCCGCTCCGGGGTCGCCGATGTTCCGCACGCTGCAAGGCCTGATCTCGCGGGCCGACGCACATGCCCGGGCCGGCGGCTGGAACGCGGCACACGAATCTTCGCCTCATGAGCTATCATGACTGTTATTCTCCAGCAGTGAACACTGAGAGGAGTTACCGATGCTCAAATCCGTGGCCGTTGTCATCGGCAGCTACATGCTGTCGGTTGTCCTGGTCCTCCTGACAGACCCGCTGCTGTCCCGCATCTTCCCTGGCGATTTCGAGGCAGGACGCATTCCGTCCAACACCGCCCTACTCGCCAGCACCACGCTCTTCGTCATCGTCTCGATTCTATGCGCCTGGGTCTGCGCTCGATTCGCCCCCGGCAGCGCCGCACGCCATGTGCTCTGGTTCTTCATCCTCGGCGAAGCGATGGGCATTGCCGCCATCATTCCCAACTGGAGTAAAGGCTGGCCCCACTGGTACTGGCTGTCGTGGCTGCTCACCTGGCCGGTGAGTTGCTATCTCGGACTCCTGCTCGCCAAACGCCGTAAGGCCGCTGCTGCCTACGGGTGATACTCGCGCTCCGTGTGCCCCTTGAGTTGGTCGCGGTAAAAGTAGACTTCCCGTAGCGACCCCGTCGCGTAGCGTTCGGCCTCATCGTTGAAGTGCTTCGACTCCGGATTGCCGCTCTCCCCACCCGCGGTCACTGCCCGCGCACGCACGCGGTCTTTCCCAAATTCAACGACCGCCACGAAGCTATTGCCGCTGGTCCCGTACCACTTCTTCGTGCCGGGCCACGCGTGCGACCCGAAGCTCGCAAGACTCCCAACCAGCCCGGACGTGAATGCAACCGGAATGCTGGGGCGGCTGTCATCGAACGGCTGCACCAGATCGTCGGTCAGCCTCTGGAATCGATTGATCTTGCCCCATCCCGTCCGCCAGGTTCCGAAGTCCGCGGTCAGTTTGCGCGACGCGGCATCCAGCGCTTTCAGTAACTCAGCCGGCGACCTTGTGACAGCACCGTTCCTTGCGGCCATCAGTTCCGTCCTCCAGAACATCCCCAGCGAAGTCGGTAGCGAGTCGATTCCCCAACGCAGATCCCACGATCGCAACGCCGCGATCTGCTCCCGCAAACTCGCCTTCAGATGATCTGCTTTCGGCAGTGCGTCCCACGCGGCGACGGCGTCTCGCACCGGCTGCTCGAACCACGGCATGTAGCTGTCGAATGCAGCCGCCAGCAGCGAATCCAACGTGAAGTCCCGACGGTTCACCAGCAGCCGCATCGCATGCTCGCCGCGGGAATTCTCACGGCCCTGGTCCAGGTAGGCCGGGTAATCCGATTGCTTCGGGCTGCTAGCGCCTGCCGCCGACCACGGCCAGTTGTTCGTGTTGTACAGCCACCCGCTGGCCGGATTCAGCAGATGCGGCGTCTGGTCCATCTCGAGCAAACCCTTCCAGTCCGTCGCCGGATTCGAACCATCTACCGGCTTCGTGTAGTCGAACGATGCGTCGCGGCGTGGGATGAAGTTGCCGTGAAAAAAAGCGATATTCCCGCCGGCATCGGCATAGACCGTATCGTTCGACGAGTTCGCTTTCAACTGCATCGTCTTCAGATACTCCTGATAATTCCGAGCCTTCGTCCGGAGGTACGACTGCGAAAGCGCCTCCACCGGCTTCACCATCAGGCTGGACGCCACCCACTTGTTGTCGCTCGCGGCACGGACAATGGGCCCGTGGTGCGTGCGATAGACCGGGAATTCGCGGTTCGCCATGCCGCCGCCGGGCAGACGGTATCCGACCTTCACCCGGCGCGTCTCGACGGGCCGCGTCTCATCACCATAGCGATAGAACCACTTGCCGTCTCGCTGGCTCACGGTTTCCACAAACTCGTCGACGGCGTCCACAGTGCTCGAAGTATGCATCCATCCCACGCGGTCGCTGAATCCTTGGTAGATGAAGAATTGGCCCCACGTCGAAGCCCCGTAGGCGTTCAGCCCTTCGCCGCTCACCATCTGCAGTTCGGAACGGAAGTAGAAAGTGGTGTGAGGATTGATCAGCAGCAGCGCATGTTTGTTCGCGGTGTTCGAAGGCGCGATCGCGATCCCGTTTGAGCCCGACGGTTCACGCGGCCACACCGGTGCTGGAGGAATCGACTCGGCTGCGGTTTTGACGCCGCTGTAGAATTCGCGAATTCCGCGCAACGGGACGCTCTCGACATCGCCGCCAATGCTACCTTCACTGAAGCTGAGCGCCATCCACGGCTCGAAGCGGGCGAGCACGCGCGGCTTCACGCCGGGATGCCGCGAGAGGTAGTAGTTAAGGCCGTCCGCCCACGCCTCCATCAACGTGCGCAGCCACGCCGGACTCTTCGCGTAGTCGTTCTGTAGTTCATCTGTATCGAGGAACATCCGGGTCCGAAGATCCTGCCATATCTTCGACTCTCCGTCGGCCTCGGCCAGCCGTCCAAGCGAAGTCAGATAATTCGTTTCGATACGGTTGAAATCGTCCTCGGCCTGCGCGTAGATGGCTCCGAACACCGTGTCGGCATCGGTCTTTCCGTACACGTGAGCGATGCCCCAGTCGTCGCGGATGATGGTGACGGCAGCGGCGTGGCTCTTCCATCGAGCCTGCTCGGCGGCAGCGGATTGCGCGCCCTGAGCGACGATCGCGAACGCGAAGAGCGCGAAGAGAAAGAGGGTGAGGGGTGGGCGCATGTGGAAATCCCAGTATAGTAGCGCCGCCCACTTCCACGATGTTCGACGCGCTATCATCTTCAGATGCGGAATAACTCGCAATCGGTCGAAGCTTATTTGCAGTCGGTTCCTCCGGAGCGGCGCGAAGCACTAACTGCCCTCCGAACCGTCATCCTCGAAAACCTGGATCCGCAATACGAAGAAGGAATTCAGTACGGCATGATCGGTTATTACGTGCCGCATAGCGTGTACCCGAAGGGCTATCACTGCGACCCCAAGCAGCCGCTGCCGTTTGCTTCCATCGCGTCGCAGAAGAACTACATGTCGCTCCATCTCATGTGCATCTACGGCGATGCCACGAGTCCCGCAAACGCGCATGCCGAGTGGTTCCGCGAAGCCTGGTCCAAGACCGGCAAGAAATTGAACATGGGGAAGGCGTGTATCCGCTTCAAGAAGATTGACGATCTTGCGCTCGACGTCATCGGAGAGGCCATCCGCCGCGTTCCCGCCAGCCGGCATATCGAAATCTTCGAGATGGTCCTCAACCGCCGATCGAGTACATCGGCCGGGGCGGCGGCACGAACTTAGCGCTATTGATTTCGTGCCCGATCCACTTCGCGAGCACGTTCTCGCGCATGACGCGCGCAATATCTTCATCGCTTCCACCCGACCGCAGAATACCGCGCAGATCCATTTCCTCGATCGCAAACAGGCAGTAGCGCAACTTCCCGTCCGCCGTCAGCCGCAGCCGGTTGCAGTTCAGACAGAACGGCTTGCTCACCGACGCCACGACTCCCACCGTTCCACCGCCATCCAGATACCGGAACTCGGTGGCGGGCGCACGCGGATCCGCATCCGGCACCGGTTCCAACGGCCCGATTTCATGCGCGATACTTGCCAGAATCTCGTTCGCCGTGAGCACGCGATCCCGCTGCCACAATCCCTGCGCGTCCAGCGGCATGAACTCGATATACCGGATCTCGATGCCGTACTCGCGACCGAACCGCGCCAGCGGCACAATGTCTGGCTCCACCAGATCCTTCACCGCCACCGCATTGATCTTGATCGGCCCGAACCCGATCCGCCGGGCCTCAAGAATGCCCGCCAGCACGCGCGGCAGTTCATCCCGTCGCGTGATCTCGAAGAATCGCGCCCGATCCAGCGTGTCCAAGTGCACGTTTAGACGCCGCAATCCCGCTTCGTAGAGCGCTGCCGCCTGATCGGCCAAAAGCACCGCATTCGTCGTCAGAGCGATGTCGTCGATGTCCGGAACACCAGCTAGCACGCGGATCAACTCGGGCAGATTTCGCCGTACCAGCGGTTCGCCCCCCGTGATGCGCAACTTGCGGACGCCGAGTCGCACCGCCACGCGCACCACGCGCTCAATCTCTTCGAACGTCAACACCTCTTCGCGTGGACCGAACTTCACGTCCGCTTCCGGCATGCAATAGAAGCAGCGGATGTTGCACCGGTCCGTGACGCTGATGCGCAGATTATCGTGATCCCGGCCGAAGGTGTCGGTCAGCATTACCGCACGGCGAGCATCCGCTCGATGGGCAGCGCGGCGCGACGGATCAGGTCGTCGGAAAGCTCTACGCGCGGTGCGAGATTCGCCAGGCAGTCCCGCAACTTCTCGAGCGTGTTGAGGCGCATGTAGGGACATTCGCTGCAATTACAGTTCTCGTTGGGGACGAAGTAGAACCGCTTTTCGGGCGACCGCCGTTCGAGCGAGTGCCTCACCCCGCTCTCAGTCATGACGATGAACTCGTCGGCCTCCGAAGTGGTGCACCAGTCGATAATCGCCGACGTCGATCCGATGAAATCGGCCATCGCCAGCACATCCGCCGGGCATTCAGGATGCGCCGCCACCAGAGCTTCGGGATGTTCCGCCCGCGCTCTCGACACTCGACGCGCGGGAAACGTGGCATGCACGATACAGGCGCCCTGCCAGATCCGCATGTTCTCGCGGCCGGTCTGTTTCTTGACGTAGTTGCCGAGATTCATGTCCGGCAGAAACAAAATCGGCTGATCCGCGGGGATGGAATTCACTACCGCGACAGCATTGCGCGACGTGCAGAGAATATCGCTGAGCGCCTTCACTTCCACCGAAGTGTTGATGTAGCTCACCACCGCATACTCGGGATGCAGTTTCCGCCACGCCGTCAATTGCTCCGCAGTGCAGCTATCTACGAGACTGCACCCGGCCTCGCGATCCGGCACCACGACGGTCCGCGTCGGATTCAGCACCTTCGCCGTTTCCGCCATGAACCACACACCGCAAAACGCGATTACGTCACCATCAAACGACTGGGCGCGCCGCGATAGGTCGAGGCTGTCGCCGATGGAGTCCGCGATTTCCTGAATCTCGGATTCCTGGTAGTGATGCGCCAGGATCACCGCTCGACGCTGCTTCTTCAGGTCGAGGATCTGGTCCTGGATGGTCGCGGTTGCCGGCATTTCGCTTAATTTGATTGTATCAATCCGGCAACGGTATCAACTATTTTAAAGCACCGGGGAATCTGGTACGCTGGAAGTAACGTAAGCGCTCTTACGCCTCGCGTCCTGCTTCTCCGAGGTATCAAACCATGTTGTATCGTTGGTTGTCTCTGTTGCTTCCGGCTGTCCTGAGCGCCGGATTGCACGCTCAAACTGCCGTCCTGACCTGTTCCGCGGCATCGGTTCCTGCCCTCGTTCACGCCGAGGGAGTCGCCGAACGTACGGGCGATATCGTCCTGTCTTGCTCCGGCGGACAGCCCGCTTCCCAGGTCTCCGGCAATGTCGTCGTATCGCTGAACGTCAATGTCACCAATCGGATCCTTAGCGACGGGAGCAGCGACGTCTTTCTGACCGTCGACTCCGGATCCGGTCCCGTGAACTTCGTCGCTCGCCCGTTCTCGGCCAATGCGCTTGCGTTTAACGGCGTCATCTTCAACACGTCGGCGGCGGGCGCTGCCGAAATCCGCATTTCGAACATCCGCGGCAATGCCAGCCAGCTTGGCTTCGATCCCACACAGACGATCACCGCCAGTGTGTCGTTCACTGGAGCGGGAATCGCCCTACCGAACAGCGTCTTCATCGTCGGCCACCCCGACCGCGCCCTACTGGCGACCACATCCGGAAAGCTGGTTTGCGATCAGTACGGCTCTCCGCTTCCGGCTACCATCAACTTCGCCAATCTGCTGACTGCGGGCTCGGCGTACTCCACCACTCGCGTCACGGAAGGGTTTGCATCCGCGTTCGCGCCGATCTCCGACCCGAGTAACCTGCGCGCCGATTCCGGCGTTCGCATTTTGGCTCGTTACTCCGGATTTCCCGCAGCGGCGCACCTGTATGTGCCCGACGCGATCGCGGGCAGCACCGCCGACGTGCCGACGGCTACCGGCGATCTCGGATTCGCTGCATCCGGCGGCCAGTACACGCCCGGGCTCGACCAGTTACTGCTGGTGAGGGTTATCGGAACCGATGCAAACGGCGCCAGTGGAACCTTGGTCACCACCGCACCCGCCGTGCAGACATCATTCAACTCCGTCAGCGAGGTACCGCTCTCGGGTGGCGCCGGCGTGGCAGTGTACGAGGTTGTCGATACGAATCCGTTCATCCGCGAGAGTGCGCAGATCCCGACCTTCCTCGGCCTGGCTCCGAATTCGGGAACCGCGGAAACTGACTTCTCCATCAATCTCGCCCCGGTGTCCACCGTGGTCACGCAATCGCAAACCGCCCCCATTCCCCGCTTCATCGAGACGGCGCCGCCCAGCGACTGCTCCAGCTTGAACGACTGCAATGCCGGTTATTTCCCGCAAATTCAGGTGGATACGACACCGCTCGACCTCACCGCGCCGGCCGGTCAGCCCGTGACCCGGTACCTCCCGATTCATAATCAGGGTGCGGGCGTGCTCCGCTGGACCGCGACGGTCTCGTACGGTGCAGGGGCCACGAATTTCATTCGATTGAGTCCGGCTCAGGGCGTGAATAACAGCACTCTGCGAGTGGACGCCCTTACGACCGGCCTCGCACCCGGCACCTACACGGCCACCATTCTGCTGGATGCCGGTCCGCTGTCGGGCACGAAGACGATTTCCGTCACGCTGGTTGTCAGGGAGGCTGGCGTCAACAGCGCTCCTCCGGCCATCGAGAGCGTCACGAATGCAGCGGATGGTGGACTGACTGTCCTCGTCCCGGGTTCGTTGGCCACTATCAAGGGCCAGCGGTTGTATGGGCAGGCCGTTCAGGTCACGTTTGACGGCACGCCCGCTAAGCTCTTGTATACCAGTGCGAGCCAGATCAACCTTCAGGTGCCGGTGGAATTGTCTGGCAAGCACGTGGCCAGCCTGGTGGTCTCGGTGGACGGGAATCCCAGCCCGCAGTCTTCGGTGAAACTCGCCGATTCGGCGCCGGGGGTGTTCCCGGGCGGCGTTCTGAATCAGAATAATGCTGTGAATGGCGCCGCAAATCCCGCGGAGACCAACACAATTATCCAGGTATTCGCCACTGGCCTGCCGGAGAACGGCGTGATTACCGCGAAGATTCACGACCGGAACGTCCCGGTCCCCGTCTACGGTGGCGCTGCTCCCGGAGTGCCCGGTGTTCAGCAGGTCAACATCCACGTTCCGGCCGATCTCCCGACAATGCAGACCTATGTCTTCGTGTGCGGTGGGCCGTCGGCCGATCAGCCGACTTGCAGTACCCCGTTCCCGATCTGGCTCGTCCAAAAGTAGTCCGATCTCTCACTGTTTCCCAAGGGCTGGCCGTCGGGCCGGCCCTTTTTCTATCGGGAACCGCCAACCCGGATGATAAACTTTGAACAAAGATGAAAATCGCTCTCGGAGCCGATCACGCTGGATACGCCCTCAAACAGGAACTGAAGGATCTCCTGACGGGCGCGGGTCACGATGTAGTCGATTTCGGCACCCGTTCCGTGGATTCTACCGACTATCCTGACTACGCCGCACTGGTCGGCGCAGCGGTGGCATCCGGCGAGGCCGCCCGCGGCCTGCTGGTCTGCGGCACCGGTGTCGGCATGTCCATCGCGGCCAACAAAGTCCCGGGAATTCGCGCCGCGCTGGCCATGAACGAGGATGAAGTGCGCCTCACGCGAGCCCACAACGATGCCAATGTGCTGACTCTCGGTGCCCGCTACCTGGATCGCGAAGCGGCCTTCGGTCTGGTTCAGATCTTTCTCTCCACCGAATTTGAAGCGGGACGCCACTCGCGGCGGGTGGGGAAAATCACGGAACTCGAAGCCCGCGCGTACGGCAGTTGCTAATGAAGCTCCGAATCGTGTTCGACGCCAGGAGGATCAACGACTTCGGCATCGGCACGTACATTCGAAATCTGATCGGCGGACTCGGAGCGGTCGATCGCATCAATCAGTACTTCATCATCACGGGTGGGAAGGAAGCACGCGAGATTCCGGCCGTTCCCTCCAACTTCGAAACCGTAATCCACGAGAGCCCGCGATCGCGTCTGATGAACGCGATCAGTTTTGGGCATTTCTTACGAAAATTCGATGCGACTTTATTCCACATTCCGTTGAATGCCGTGCCGCCGCTGATGCCCAAACCGTATGTTGTGACCGTTCACGACATGAGTAACCTACTGTTCGGCGACCGCCGGACCGGCGTGCGGGAGGAATTGCGGATGCACTGGCTGCGGCAGGGCCTGTTGAAAGCCGATCGCGTCATCTCGGTATCGAACGCGACGCGACGCGATGTCCAGAACACGTTGGGCATCCCGGCGAACCGTACCCGCATGATTTATAACGCTCCAGACCCAATTTTCACGGCTCCCGCCCGGGGTCTCGAACTCGAAGAGAGCTACCGCATCATGGAGCGGTACCAGATCAACTACCCGTTTCTGCTGTATGCCGGGACCATCCGCCCGCAGAAGAACATTCCACGCCTGGTGGAGGCGTTCGCGGTACTGCGCGGCGAACTGGCGCGGCACTCGGTATATTCGGATCTGCGGCTAATTATTATCGGGGATGAAATTTCGAAATATCCCGCGGTCCGGCACTCGGTAATTCAGAGCCGCGTCGAGAACGCAGTACGGTTTCTTGGGTTCGTTCCGATTCACACGCTCCGCATCTTTTACAAGGCGGCCGCCGCGTTCGTCTTCCCGTCGCTGTACGAAGGCTTCGGCTTGCCACCGCTGGAGGCCATGGCGTGCGGGACGCCGGTGATCACGTCCAGCGTCAGTTCCCTGCCCGAGGTGGTCGGCGATGCCGCGATTATCGTGAATCCCGAGAACGTCTTCGACATTGCCCGGGGCATCCGCGAGTCGCTGTTGGACGATTCGCTCCGGCAGCGCTGCATCCTGAACGGGTACGAGCAAGTGCGCCGGTTTAGCTGGCACCGGACTGCCGAACAGGTTCTCGACGTTTATCGCGAGGTGGCAGCAGGGGATCGTACACCAGTTCCGGCGGATACAGAGAACGTAGAGAGATAGCCCGGGCGGCCACCACCGTAGCGCTTGCTTCCTCCCTCACCGGCTGCCATCGTTGGGGGTCATCACGGTCCTCCACGGAGATCAGGTATATTGATCCACGCCCGCGACGGATCCACCGGATGAGACTCTCTCCATTCCAACTGATAGCAAACAAAGCTTCCGGATCGTCGCACTCGAGTGCGCTCGGGGAGGAGTCCAGCAGTACCAGGTCGCCTGGATCCAGAACAGGCACCATGCGCGGATCGTCGCCCAGGCGCGCTACAAACAGCCAGTCGCCCGCATGTCCCGGCGTCCGCCTCCCGACAGCTCCACAAAATCGCAGAGGTACGTGAAGGCTCTCGAACCGGCTCGGCTCGGCGGGCCAGGGCAGACCCGGGCCGAGGCGGTCACGCAGCACCGGCACCTCCAGCGTAATATCCTGCTCACGCGACCGTTGGAACAAACCGCCGCGCAATTCGTCCGGCTCCATCAAGTCGAGAATCCCGATCCCGACTCCGGTCATTAAGTGGTCGGCGAGATGGGGAGTGAGTCCCCGGATGCCCTTTAGCAGGTTGTGGACGTGTGGTTGAGAGATGCCGGTCTTGCGCGCCAGACCACGCTCAGTGATTTCACCGTTTCGGATCCGAAACCGGAGATTGGTGAGAAGCCGCGTCTGTAGCATCCCAAAACTGATCGTCGGCATAGCCCGGTACTATTTCCCCCTGAAATAGGGTGGATAGTACTCTAGTAAATTCTGCACTTTTTTACACTAATTTGGCAAGTATAGTATTTTTCTTATTTCCACAATATCCCGCTCTAAATCAATCTCTTAGATTCGCAGCCCAGGTGTTCGCCCGATTTGATACCGGAAAAATATTCGTACTCCTTGTTGACGTTATTTCCTAGTGGAATAGTATTGAGGCATAACACCAGGGCGGAACAAGAGAATCCGCCCGGAGGACATTAAAAAATGCTTTGGACCAGATCGAAAACATTAGCGCTTGCGGCTCATAAATGCACGGTTTGTCGGGGCCTGGGGTTAACTCTAGGCCGCGGCGGCGCCCTTAACGCATGTGATTGCGTGACGCGGGGAATCTTCCGGGTTTGCTATAACCGGTTCCGCACCTGCGTCGAGAAAGAGAAGTATCTCAGCAAGGTGACTTTGGAAGTCCATGCGGGCCCGAATCGGCGCACCACCTGGGGCCGGAAGGATGAAGAATACGTTGCCGACTTTATCAAGGTGGCGCAGCGGACCCTCGACGAGAACGAATACCGGATCTTCCGTTTCCGGTTTCTGCTCGGCGCCGATTGGAGCATGTGCTGCCGGCGACTGGGTGTCGACCGCGGGGCCTTCTTTCACGACGTGTATCGGATTCAGAAAAAGCTCGGACAGGCATTGGCGGAGTTGGAGCCTTACGCACTCTTTCCTGTAGATGAATATTTTAATTCCACTCCCCGCATGAATCTCGTCCGGCCGTGTCCGATTCCCGAAGCGAAAGTTCTCCCCATCCGTCCTCCGGTTGTCGGCGACCGGAAGAGTGATCGATCCAAAGTTGCGTAGTGAATTGTACCGGCTCCCTGCCGGTAATGTTTAGAATGGGCGGCCATCGGGCCGCCCTTCTTTATTGGGTAGGTCAGTTGGTATTGGGTAGGTCAGTTCGTGACGTCGTGAGTGGTGCTGCGATCCCGAACGGGCAGATACGACTTCTCCCACTCGCGGTGCGCCGGATCGTTATCATAGGCCTTAAACGCCGCTTCGTTTTCAAACTCGATGACGAACGCGTTATTGTAATTCTCGCCCTGCACTTTCAGAGTTTTCAGCCAGACGTTCTTGATTCCCTTCACTTTGCCTGCCATCGTGGCTACTCCGTCGATAACTGCCTGCCGCTGCTCCGCGGAAGTGTCAGGCTTGAACCGCACGGTAACAATGTGCAGCACCGTCTGCGGTCTGCCAAACTTGTTTGCGCCGATCAGAATCCCCGCTCCGAGCAGTAGCACGGCGGCGGCGCTGAGACATACGTTACGCAACGTCATTCGGGACTATCTCCTTAACGGGCATTGGCCGTAAACCCGACCACGACTCGCACACCACGATCGAGTTGGCGGGATTCCTCGGCGCGTACTTCAAAGTCACCGGACCGATCAGACGTTCCGGTTCCGGCGGCATCAGTTCCGCAATCTGCGACAGGTCCTGCGACGTGCGGTACTCTACTCCGCTGATGCAATACGAGTAGTAAACCACGTTCGGTTCAACGTCGGTGACCGTGCCATCGGCCAGACGCCCGCGCATATTGACCGTCAGACGCCGTTGCCTTTCGCGCTTTTCCGGTGTGTCCCGGTTCAGCACCAGAATCCACACACCGAGAGCGGTTATAGCGGCGGCAAAGATGGCCAGTCCGGTCACCTGCCAGGCGGCTGCAGACATCTTTTCCTATCGTAGCGCCGGCGCTTCCTGAAAGACTTTGGCGTAATCTTTCAGGAATTGGTCCAGCCCCTTATCCGTCAGCGGATGGTTGAACATCGAATCCAGCACTTTCCACGGCATGGTTCCGATTTGCGCACCGGCCTTCGCCGCTTCGGTCACATGGATCGAAGTGCGGAGCGATGCGGCCAGAACCTGTGTCTCAATTCCGTAATTCTCGTAGATGTGGACGATATCGTGGACCAACTGAATGCCGTCCCACCCGATGTCGTCGATCCGGCCCACGAACGGACTGACAATGTACGCTCCTGCCTTGGCCGCCAGCATCGCTTGCGCAGCCGAAAAGCACAGCGTCACATTAATGCGGATCCCCTCTTTGCTAAGCGTGGAGCAGGCCCGAATGCCTTCCCGAATGAGCGGCAGTTTCACTACGACGTTCTTGTGAATCTTCGCCAGTTTCCGGCCTTCCGGGATCATCTCGTCACTCTTGGTGGAGACGACTTCCGCGCTGACATCTCCGTCGACGATGTCGCAGATTTTGCGGATCTGATCCTCGATCGGATTGCCTTCTTTTGCGATCAGCGTGGGATTGGTGGTGACTCCGTCGACGAGTCCCAGTTCCACGCCACGCCGCAGTTCATCCAGGTTTGCTGTGTCCAGAAAAAACTTCACATTCCACTCCTTCTAAGGTTCGATGCGGTCTCGGCGTGATTGTTCCAGATCGCGGACGACCGGATTTCCCAGAACGCCGATTCCAGCGATTTCAACGTGGACGGTGGACCCCGGCTGTATTGGACCGACGCCCGGTGGCGTCCCCGTGGCGATCAGGTCGCCTGGCTCGAGGGTCATGAACGCACTTACGTAAGAAATGATAGCATCCACCGGAAACATCATGTCCGCGACCGAGCCGTCCTGCTTCACGTCACCGTCAACGCGCGTCACGACGCGAAGATCGGCCAACTGCAGATCCTCTTTCGCCACCATGCACGGCCCGACGGCGCAGAACGTATCGAAGCCCTTTCCACGCGTCCATTGTCCGTCTTTCTTTTGCAGATCGCGAGCCGTCACGTCATTCACGCACGTGTAACCGAGGACGTACTCCATCGCGTTCTCGCGCGGCACGTTTCGCGCGCGGCGCCCGATGATCACGCCGAGTTCGCCCTCGTGATCCACGCGCTGCGAATTCGACGGATAGACGATGGCGTCACCCGAGGCAATCAACGACGAAGGGGGCTTCAGAAAGATCAGCGGTTCGGCCGGCACTTCGTTCCCGAGTTCCTTGGCGTGCTCCGGATAATTGCGCCCCACGCAGACGATCTTCGTCGGCGCGCAGGGCGGCAGCAGACGCACGGTGCTGAGCTCGATGGAATCCAGATCGCCGTAGCGGACTTCGGGAGTATCCGGGGTTGTGGGCGCGATGGCGCGGTTCAGGGAGTATCGAATTCTTCGCATGATTTCAGGGGGCGGCAATCTCGACCGCAGCCGACATTTTACTCTCGTTTCCGGCCAGATCGACGGCCGCGATCGCATACCGGTAGCTGGTCGCGGATTCGATCTGCCGGTCGCTGTAGGCGGGGGTCTCCACCAGTTCGGCGATCGATTGGAATTTCCCACCGGCAACCGCCCGGTAGACTCGATATCCGCGCAGGTCCGCGTCCGTATTGCGTTCCCAGACAAGTTCGATGGAATTCGTACCGGCGACGGCGCTGAGTCCCGCGGGGACAGCCGGTGGAAAGATGTCGGTAGGCGTGATGGCGACTGGAGCGGACAAGACGCTTTCCGTAGTCCCGTTCACCGCCTGTACCAGGTATTGGTACGCGACGCCAAACCGGGCGGCCGTATCGGCGAATTCGGGCGCCTCGGTATTGCCCGCCGGCACCGGTTCCTTGTCCTCCGGTCCGCGCCGGAACACTCGAAAAGCCGGGGCGGTACTCTGCCACTTGAGGCGAACGCCCGCTGGTGCCGGTTCCGCGACCAGTTGCACGGGTGCGGGAATCGGCGGCAATATGCGCAGCGCGACGAAATTCGACCAGTCCGAGGCGCGCCCTTTCGGATTCACGACACGGGCTCCGATGACGACCTCTTTCCCAACCCAGGGACCCGCGGGGAAGGACACATGAACCGGGCCGGTCTGGTCATGATTCACAGTGACCCGCGATGCCGTCGCCGCCCATTGCTCCGCATTGAACGGAACCGGACCGATGCCCACACTAACATCGACAGTCCCGAGTTTGGTCAATACCAGACCTTCCGTGGTGAGCGGGGCGATGGTGAAATCGGCCACGATGGTGTCGCCGTATTCCACCGCCCGCAGATCGCGGACCGGCATTGCGATGTTCAATGCAGGCGGCATCACGTCGCCGACGTAGCCGCAAGCTGAACAGAGAATACAGGCGAGCAGGAAACCGGCTGCCCGGGCCTGACGCCGTGACATCACAAAATATACTTGCTCAGATCCTGGTCTTTCACGATGTCGGCCAGGCGTTTGTGCACGTAGGCGGCGTCGATCTTCACGTTCTTCTTCTTGAGGTCGGGACCGTCGAATGAGATCTCCTCGATCACCTTTTCCATGATGGTGTGCAACCGCCGCGCGCCGATGTTCTCGCTCGATTCGTTCAGCCTCTGCGCATAGTCCGCCACCGCTTCGAGAGCATCGTCGGTGAAGGTCAGTTTCACGCCCTCGGTATCCATCAGAGCGATGTACTGCTTGATCAATGCGTTCTTAGGTTCGCGCAAGATGCGAATCAAGTCGTCTTTGGTCAGCGACTTCAGTTCCACCCGGATCGGGAAACGGCCCTGCAACTCCGGGATCAGGTCGGACGGCTTCGAAACGTGGAAAGCGCCGGCGGCGATGAACAGAACGTGATCCGTGCGAACGAATCCATGCCGGGTGTTGACCGTGGTGCCTTCGACGATCGGCAGGATGTCGCGCTGCACGCCCTCGCGGCTGACATCGGGACCGTGCCCCGATTCGCGGCCGGCAATCTTGTCGATCTCGTCCAGAAAGATGATGCCGTTCCGCTCGACGCGTTCCAGCGCCGTGCGGGTCACCTGATCCATGTCGATGAGCTTCTGCTCCTCTTCCTGGATCAAGTATTCGAGAGCCTCCCCCACCCGCATTTTGCGCTTTCGCGTGCGGCCGCCGAACAGGGTCGGCAGGACGTCCTTCAGATTGACGTCCATCTCTTCGATGCCGGCGTTGGTGCTGATCTCGAACGTCGGACCGCGCTCTTTCACCTCGACTTCCACCATGCGGTCGTCGAGTTTGCCGGCGCGCAGCCGTTCGCGCAGCTTTTCGCGGGTTCGTTCGTTGCTTTCGGCGGGCTCGGACTGCGGCGGCATCAGCAGATCGAGCAGACGCTCTTCAGCATTCCGCTCGGCGCGCTCGGCCACTTCTTCCAGGCGCTCCTCCCGGACCATGTCGATAGAGATGTCCACCAAGTCGCGAATCATCGCTTCGACATCGCGGCCCACATAACCGACTTCGGTGAACTTGCTGGCCTCCACTTTCAGAAACGGCGAGTTCGCGAGTTTGGCCAGACGCCGCGCGATCTCCGTTTTGCCGACGCCGGTGGCGCCCATCATGAGGATGTTCTTCGGAATCACATCCTCGGCCATGTCCGGATCGAGCTTCTGACGGCGGATGCGGTTGCGCAGCGCAACGGCTACGGCGCGCTTGGCGTCGGCCTGTCCCACGACGTAGCGGTCGAGTTCACGAACGATCTCGCGCGGGGTGAGTTCGTCGAGGATCGGCCGTTCGTCGTTGGCCTGAGAAGGCAAATAGATCACCATTACTCGAGTTCCTCGAACGTGAAGCTCTCGTTGGTGTAGATGCAGATGCGACCGGCTATTGTCATGGATTTTTCGACAATCTCCCGCGCGCCGAGCTTTGTATTCTCGATCAGCGCGGTAGCCGCGGCCTTGGCGAACGGTCCGCCGGATCCGATGGAGGACACTGCGTTATCGGGCTCAATCACGTCGCCGTTCCCGCTGACAATGAACATGTCCTTCACATCTGCAACCAACAAAAGAGCTTCCAGGTGGCGTAACACGCGGTCGGTGCGCCACTCCTTGGCGAGTTCCACAACGCTGCGGGGCAGATTCCCGTTGTACTGCTCGAGCTTCGATTCAAAGCGCGAGAACAGGGCGAAGGCATCGGCCGTGGACCCGGCAAATCCGGCCACCACCCTGTCGTTGTACAACCGCCGCAATTTCTTGGCAGTGCCTTTCAGAACCTCCTGCCCTAAGGTCACTTGACCATCCCCGGCCATCACGACTTTTCCGTTCCTGCGCACGCAGAGGATGGTGGTTGAACGTACTTTTTGACGCATTCAGCTTTTCTTCAGTGTAACAGTGGGAGCGCCTTACAGGACCGATACCAGAATTACGGTGTTCACCGAATTGCCTAGGAACCCTGGAAACCGCAAACTGTATCTTGATGACTGGGACCGAGAGCCCCGACCTGCCGCTAGTTGAAGACGTCGACGAGCGTGTAGTGCCCCCCGTACCCGAGCACATCGGCGATACGGGACTGCCGTCTGCCATGATCGAGCAGTTGTTGTTGAAGATGCTGTATTTCCGCGGCGACGTCACCGGGCGCGATCTGGCCCTCGCCATCGGATTGAAATACAGCGTGGTGGACGAGGTAATTGAGCTGCTGAAGAGGCAGCATCTGATAGCAGTCAAACGATCGCTGGGA
>JBBQGE010000111.1:0-19971 GCA_038322675.1 Bryobacterales bacterium | reverse complement strand
AGTTCAGCGCGTAGAGCACGATTCCGGCATCGTCGAACTTCTTCCGAACCTGCTTCATCTGATCCAGCGGCGGATTCTTGCGCCACGCCACCGCTGCATCCTCGGATTCCGGTTCAATATGGCCCTGCCATAGCTCGCAATATCCGAGCCCGACCTGTTTATAGGCGTCGATGGCCCTATCTACATTCCGCGGCTTCAGATCGCGAAAACTATACGACTGCGCGCCAATCATGACGCCATTCACTTTCGAATCGATGCGCGGCGCTCCCAGCGCGGCGGCAATCGGCGAGACGAGATCTAACTTAGCGAGATCGCGACGGGTGTACATGCGGACAAGTCTACCGCAGGCCGGGGCAGGATCACCCCGAACAGATGTAGCGGATCATACGGCGGCACGCCCCCCGTGTCGATCTCCGCGCGTTCGCGCCGCAACGATCGCAGCAGGTCCACCGCCTCTGGACGCGCGAACTGTTCACCCGTGAATCCGGCGACGAACCGTCCGCCGCGAATCTCGCCGCGAGCCTCCATGCGCCGCAGCACCACCAGCAACTCGCGCCACGGCGGAGCGATGCTCTCCTTCGCCAGCAAATCGCGGAACAGTACGCCCCAGCGCGAGAGCAGTTGTTGCGCGATGCGGTCGGTCGCGACCGGACCAGCGTGACGCCGCACCAGGGCCCACCGCCCTGCCGAATGCCGCGGACGCGAATGCCTTCCCCGCCCCTCGCCGCGCCGGCGCTTCGGATCGATCAGCGCCCGCAGATTCTCGAAGCCGTCAGCGGTCACGAGTCCGCCCGCGACAAGCTCCCAGAGCGCATCTTCCACTTCGCTGGCCAGCCGTGACGTTGCGCGAGTCAGATCGTGAAAGAACGAAGCACCGTCCCGTTCAAGCGCCTGCAGCACTTCGCGCGCGGGATGCGACAGCGACTCAGCATCTACCGGCTGCGGCGATCCGAGCAGCCAGTCTGCATCCTCGCGCAGGAGAAACGATACCGACGCGATCCGCGTGGGTCGCACGCGACGGCCGTCGTCGAGTGCCGGGTGCGGCGAAACGCGAGCCCACATCACTTCACCCGACAGACATAACTCGTCAAGCAACGACGGTTCGTAATGCGCGACGCGCCGCGACAGAATCTCTGACTCCCACAGCGAAGCCGGCGCCTCATACCCCTGCAACTGCCGCACGATTTCCAGCAGTCCGTCCGCCGCGTGCAGTTTCGATCCGACAGCCGCATGCTGCCATCGAAACAGAAACTCGTGGAATTGTTGCGCGCTCACCGGCTCGATTTCACGACGCAACCGTCCCAGCGTCAGCCGGTGGATGCGTGCGAGTATCCGTCGATTGCACCATTCGGTTTCGGCAGCATCGGGACGGAAACGGCCGCGCAGCACCTGCCCTTCCGCCTCGAGTTTCGCAAGCGCGATGTCGATGTCCTCGCGAGAAAGCGCGAGCCGTTCCGACAGTTCCGAAGCCGTCACGGGTCCGCTCGATTCCAGCCATCCTCGCAGCATCGCCGGAACGTCATGGAGCATGTCGCGCCGTTCCGTCGCCACCCAGAACGGCCGCCCTTCACGCGTGATTGACGACGCTCGTCCCGTTGCGACCAGTTCATCAAAGTACGGCTGCCACTCGGCTGTGGGCGGCAGCACGAACAAGGTCAGCAACGCATCGTGCAGTTCGTCGGCATCCCGAACGTCGTGCCGACTCTCCGCCGACACCTGCTCGATGGCCGACACGTCCAGCAGACCCGCGGCATCGGGCATCTCGGCGCGTGTGGTGCCGCGCAGTTGCACAGCACGCGTCCGGCGTTCTTCAAGCGGTGCATCGTCGAGGAATGCATACGGGTTCGCATTCAGAATCTCGTGACACAACACCGATGGCCGCGCCGCATCGATGGCCACGGTCCGAATCGCGCCCGACTCGATGCCCTGCAACAAGCTCTTCAGACCATCCAGATCCATCGCCTCATACAAACAATTCCGGATGGTTTCGTTGACGAGCGGATGATCGGGAATACGAATAGGTCCAGCGAGATTCTCGGCACACGCCACCTGATCCGGGAACACCGCCGCCAGCAGATCCTCCGAGCGCATGCGCTGCAACGGCGCGGGCACCTTCCGGCCGCCGCTGAATCGCAGAATCGCCAGCGCGCGGCTCGCGTTCCAGCGCCACCGCGATGCGAACATCGGCGAATCCAGCAGCGCCTGCGTCAGCACGTCTTCCACAGTCGCGGTCCTCACGAACTCGAACACGAGTTCGTGAGGAAACGCGTGACGATCGGTCAAGCTGATCACGATGCCGTTGTCGGTGGCCGCAGCCTGTAGTTCGAAATTGAAGGTGCGGCAGAATCGTTTTCGCAGCGCGAGTCCCCACGCGCGGTTGATTCGCGATCCGAACGGCGCGTGCAGCACTAATTGCATCCCGCCGGCCTCGTCGAAGAAGCGTTCGGCCACCACCGTCGTGCACGTGGGCATCGCACCCAGCGACGCCGCGCCCGATCGCAAATACGCAATCGCCTGATCGATGCCGCCCTGATCGAGACCACACGTTGCGAGATACGCGCGGCCATCATCGGCATCGTTCATCACACGCTCGCGAAGACGGCACACCGCCTCCGACAACTCAGGCGACCGGCCCGGAGCTTCGCCCAGCCAAAACGGAATCGACGGCGGCGCACCCTGCGCGTCTTCCACTCGCACGCGGCCGGGCTCGACGTGACGAATCCGCCACGAATGCGTGCCCAGCAGAAACACGTCGCCCGTGAGACTCTCCACCGCGAAGTCTTCGTCGACGCTGCCGACCGTCTTGCCTTCCGGCTCCGCAATCACCGCGTAGGCGCCGTTGTCCGGAATCGCACCACCGGATGTGATCGCCGCAAGCCGCGCCCCGCGACGGCCTCGCACGCAGCCATTCACGCGGTCGCGATGCAGCAGAGCACCGCTTCGGCCGCGCGACGTGGCGATCCCCTCGGACATCATCTCGACCACTTCATCGAACTCGCGGCGTTCGAGTGTGCGATACGGCAAGGCATTGCGAACCAGTTCGAACAGTTCGTCCTCGCTCCAAGCCTCGGCGGCTGTTTCCGCCACGATCTGCTGCGCCAGAATGTCGAGAGCATTCCGCGGAATTTCGATGGCTTCGAGATCGGCGTTCCGGATCGCCGCAATGATCGCGGCGCATTCCACGAGTTCATCACGAGTGGTCGGGAAGAGAATGCCGCGCGGCTCCGCTCCAATCCAGTGTCCCGATCGTCCGATGCGTTGCAGCGCCACCGCGATCGACCGCGGCGAGCCCACCTGAACCGCGAGATCCACGGTTCCGATGTCGATGCCTAACTCGAGCGATGCCGTCGCGACTACGGCCCGCAGTTGACCGGTCTTCAACCGGATCTCCGCATCCTGCCGTAGACCGCGTGCAAGACTCCCGTGATGCGGCAGCACCACGTCCGCGCCTAACCGCTCGGCCAGCGCGTGCGCCACTCGTTCACTCAGCCGCCGTGTGTTGACGAACACCAGCGTGGTGCGAGTGGCTTGTATGTGACGCGCGAGGCGATCGTAGATCTCGGCCCACATCTCGCTCGTCGCCACCGCGCCGAGTTCGTCGTTGGGCACTTCGACCGAAAGCTGCATGGCTCGGCGATGACCCGCATTTACGATCCGCGCGTCTGGCGAGAGGTAGCGCGCAACCTCTTCGATCGGCTTTACGGTGGCCGACAGTCCGATGCGCTGCGATTTTCCATGCGCCGCCAGCGCGTCCAATCGAGCCAGCGTCAGCGCGAGATGCGATCCGCGCTTGTCGTCGGCAACGGCGTGGATCTCATCCACAATCATCGTGCGAGTGGTCCGCAGCATCTCGCGCGACTTGCCCGCCGTCACCAGGATGAACAGCGACTCGGGAGTCGTCACCAGCACATGCGGAGGCTCGCGCAACATTTGCTGTCGCTCCCAGGCAGGCGTGTCGCCGGTGCGTACAGCGGTGCGAATCGGCGCTAGCGGAATGCCGCGATCCTTCGCCAGTTGCGCAATTTCCTGCAGCGGCACTTCGAGATTGCGGCGGACATCGTTCGATAGCGCCTTCAGCGGCGAGACGTAAACCACCTGCGTTTCGTCGGGCAGCGTGTCTGTGCGCGCGGCGCGAACCAGGCGATCAAGGCAGATGAGGAAGGCAGCAAGCGTCTTGCCCGAACCAGTGGGCGCAGTGATGAGAACATCATAGCCCGCCGCGATTTCGCGCCAGCCCTCGATCTGCGGCTCGGTGGGGCGTTCAAATCGCGAGGCAAACCATTCCGCAACCAGCGGATCAAATTGAGACAGCATGGAAAGGGCCCAGACGGACTCCTTCCATTATCTCAAGACAAACTCGCCGCGAACACCCTTGTCGGACGAAGGCGCAACCCAGACATGAAACTGACCGGGCTCGGCCGCATATTGCATTTTGTCGTTGTAGAACGCGAGATCGGACGACTTCAGCGTGAACGACACCGTCTGCTTCTCGCCCGCCTTCACATGCACGCGACGGAACGCTTTCAGTTCCCTGACGGGCCGGGTGATGCTGCCCACCAAGTCGCGAATGTAGAGTTGCACGATCTCGTCGGCATCGCGGGATCCAGTATTCGCGACGTCCGCCGATATGTCCACCGATCCGCCCATCGCCATCTCAGGAGACGACAGTTTCAGGTTCGAGTATTCGAACGTGGTGTACGAGAGACCGTAGCCGAACGGGTACTCGGGCGTGAAGTCGACGTCAAGGTACTTCGAGGTGAACCCTTTCGGATCGACAGGCGTGCCGGCGGGAATGCCCAACTCGCTGGGAGACGGCGGACGGCCCGTGTTCATGTGGGCGTAGTGGATCGGGATCTGCCCCACGGTTCGTGGGAACGTGACGGGCAGCTTTCCCGACGGTGCGACATCGCCGAGCAAGGCGTCAGCGATTGCCGGGCCGCCCATCGTGCCCGGGTGCCACGCGTACACGACGGCTTTGGACTGCGCCGTCACGTTCGGGAACGTAAGCGGACGGCCTGCGAGGATGACGGTCACCAGCGGTTTGCCCGTCGCTGCCAGTTCGGCTGCGAGCGCCTCTTGCGCACCGGGCAGATTCAGGAACGCGCCCGAGTGCGCCTCGCCCGACAGGATCTGCTCTTCACCGGCGAACAGCAGCACGACATCCGCGGAGCGCGCGGCCTGGATCGCCGCAGCGAATCCATCGTGGCTCATGTCGCGACTGGTCTTGAGTCCCGGCGCCCACGCCACGTTCGCCGCGCCGAGCCGTTTGCGAAAGGCCGCGAGCGGAGTCTGCACTTCGTCCTTGAGTCCGTCCATTACCCAACTGCCCATCTGATCCACTGGGCTGTCGGCAAGCGGTCCGATGACGGCAACACGCTGCGAGCGCAACGGAAGCACGCCGTCGTTCTTCAGCAGCACCAAGCTCTCCGTCGCGATCCGTTTCGCGACCTCTTGCGACTGCGTATTGGATGGCGCGGGCGCAACGGCGCGCTGATCGAACAGGCCCATACGAAACTTCACACGTAGGATGTCGCGGACCGCTTCGTCGATCTACTTCTCGGGCACCTGTCCGCTCTTTACCAGGTCGGGCATATGCTCGTGATAAAGCGCGCTGACCATCTCCATATCCACACCCGCGCGAAGACCCTTGAACGCAGCCTCACGGCCGTCGGCTGCGTACCCGTGCGGGATCATCTCACGGATGGATTCCCAATCGCTCACTACGAATCCGTCGAACTTCCACTCGTCACGGAGCACCTTGCGCAGCGTGAATTCGTTGCCGCTGGTGGGCACTCCGTTGAGATCGTTGAATGCGCTCATGAAGGTGGCCGCACCCGCTTCCTTCGCGGCGCGGAACGACGGCAGGAACACGTTGCGTAGCTGGACTTCGGGAATCCATGTGGTGTTGTAATCGCGGCCGCCTTCCGCGGCGCCGTAGCCGACGTAGTGTTTCGCGCAAGCGGCGATGGAGTCGGGAGAATCGAGCGAATCGCCTTGGAAGCCGCGCACCATCGCGGCACCGAGCGTGGATGTCAGAACCGGATCCTCGCCGAGGGTCTCCGCGATGCGGCCCCATCGCGGATCGCGCGTGATATCGAGCATCGGCGCGAACGTCCAGTGTATTCCCGTTGAGGCCGCTTCCCTGCCCGCGACTCGCGCCGCATCGCGAATGAGATCGGGATCCCAACTCGCCGCCTGTCCCAATGGAATTGGGAAGACCGTGCGATAGCCGTGAATCACGTCGCGCCCGAAGATGAGCGGGATTTTGAGCCGGCTCTCCTCGAGGGCGATGCGTTGCGCCTCCGCGCGGTCGGCTGCATTGCCCGCGTTCAGGAACGACCCCCACCGGCCTTTGCGAATTTCGTCCTTGATGCGGTCCGACAGCGGGCTCTGCATCGCCGTGGATTGCGACATCTGCCCGATTTTCTCATCGAGCGTCATGCGCGCCAGTAGTTGGTCGATGCGCTGTTCGATATCGGCAGCCGCGACCGTCAACGCGGCGCAGAGAAACGGAAGGGCAAGTTTCAGATAAGCGGGTCTCATCACCGCCTATCTTATCGGCTATTGAGGGATTACGTGGGGCAACCTATTAGCCCGCAGACCCGCTATCCAGTGGGTCCAGCCGGCTAAAAGCCGGCTGCGGGCGGGATTGCCCACCCCACTCTGATTGCACGGCTATTGAGTGTGCCCGTCGTGCTGCAGATCGAAGGCGACGCGCGCTTGCCCGAGAACGATCTCGTCACCCGAGCGCAACTGCACTCCCTTGCTCGCGCCCTGAGGAACGTTGACGATACCGCCGTCGCGAATCACGCGGGTGCCCTGCGCGCTGTGATCGTCAAAGAGGCGGAACGACTGGGACGCGTTGTCGTACTCGATGTGGGCGTGGGTGCGGGAAACCGTGGGATTCGGAGCGTCGCCGGTTTCGATGAAGGCTACATCATTGCGGCGGATCAATTGCTGCCGCGAGTCGACTACGTCGGACAGGCGGCCTAGATTCACGCGGGCCTTGCGGAACGAGTACTCCTCGCTCTCGGCTTTTCCGTTGGTCACCTTCAGCCAGATGCCCGGCATCTCGACGTTCGTTGCACGTGGGGCTTCCGAGGACTTATAGGAGATATCGAAGCCGCGATCGGCGACCCCAGCGGGGAGTTCATCAACCAGTTCCACCTCGACGCGGAAGGCGTCGGGCAACTCCACGTGCTCGTCCGACAGACGTCCGGCGATGTCGCGACCCAGTGCGCCCGCTTCGACAAACGCCACCTCGTAGGCGCGCCGCCGTTCCGGATCGGGCAACAGGACGCGCACGATCGTCTGCGGATACGGATAACTGCGGCGGCCGCGCGGCAGTGACTCGACGCGACTGGCGATCTCGTCGAGAATCGCGCGGTGCACCTCGATCAGTTCGCGCTTCTCGCCCTGCTGCGGAGCCTGCCCGCGAAAGAGCCCGCGTAGTTTCTCATCGATGATGCGTTCGAAGTCGTGTAGCCGGCTCATTCCACCCTCTCAAACAGCCCTTCCTGTTTCGCTGCGCTCATGATGTCGGCAGCCAGCGGGGCCGATGCCGTGCCGCCGTAACGGCCGTTCTCAATCAGCACCGCGAAGGCCAGTTTCCGCGTGCCGCCATACGGAGCGAAGCCGATGAACCAAGCGTGCGACGGCGCCTTCTCCAATTCCGCCGTGCCAGTCTTGCCGGCGATGGGAACCGTCGCCGATGCGGCGGAGCGTCCAGTGCCGGACGTCACGACTCCGCGCATGAAGGTGCCGATTTCCTTCGCCAGGTTGGGATCGAGTATCTGCTGCGGTGCCTGCTGCCGCGCGTTGTTTTCGCCGGTGACCCAACGGCCGTACGGCATGGATCCGTTATTCGCGATGGTCGCCGCCACTCGCGCCATCTGGAACGGTGACGCGACTACCTGCCCCTGTCCGTACGATGACTGCGCCAGGTCCTGCTTCAGCGTCTTCACATTGCTCGGCGACGCCACGGATATTCCCAGCAGATTCGCTGCGTCGAGCAGCGCTTCGGGGCCCACGCGGTATACGCCCAACTGCGCGAAGTAGGCGTTGCACGACACGATGAGTCCTCGCTCCATAGCGAGCGTCCCGTGCGGCGTGCGGTCCTGTGGATCGTCGCGAATGGGACGGCCCCAGCCCTTCACGTAGTTGCCGACACGGCCGTCCGACAGCCGGATGCAGGAGTACTGCTGATTCACGTTCGCCGGATCCTTGCGCAGCGCCGCAATGGCCGTCACCACCTTGAATGACGACCCCGGCGGATACAGCCCGTAGCGTGCGCGGTCGAGTATCGCGTCGTCGGCGCCGGGAGGCGAAAGCTGCGGAGGCATGTCGTCCGGCCACGGGTAGCTCACGGCCGCCAGCATGTCGCCGTTCGACGGATCGAGCACGACGACGGCACCCTTGGTCTTGCCGAGTTTGTGCAACTGCTTCTCGAGTAGATCGCCCGCGCGCACCTGCAGCCGCGCGTCGATGGACATGTGCAGATTGCGATCGCGATCGAGCACCTTTCGGACTTGAGCGTTCTTCGGCTCATAGCGATGGCGGAGCAGCGGAACCAACTCGCGGAAATCGTAACGGACGGTGTACGCGGCTTTTCCAGTGCCGGGCTGTTTCACGGCGACGACAGTCGCGCGGTCGTCGTAGCCCTGAAGCGTGACCGCGTAATCGCGCTCGGCGTACGAACTGTTGCGAGCACCCCAGTTGGCGCGGCTGCGCAGATCGCCGAGCAGATGCACGGTGCGCGCGCCCAGCGGGTAATATCGCGAATCGTCCGGTTCCGCCGCGGGCAGCGTGATACCGGCTCGCGCGTACGCATCGCGATGCTTTGCGATCTCGTCCCAATCGCTGGAGGCGAGCGGGAGTCCGTTGCGATCGTAAATGGTGCCGCGAGGAATGCTATGCGCGATGGTGAGCAATCGCGGGTTGTATTGGAAGCGGCGGAATCCGTCGGCTTGCAGCGTGAGCGCGCCGCGGCCGAGCGTGGGATCGGCGCGCAGAACCTGAATGTAGGCGGCCTTCGCCACCAGCACGATTCCGAAGATCCCGAGCAGCATGCCGATGGCGCGCGCCGGCACTCGGAAGGGTTCCGTATCGGCGCCGCCCTGCGCCTGTTGCGCGAGCGCGATGAGAATTCCGAAGATGAGGAAGTTCACGATCAACGCGGTGCGGCCATAACTCAGGAACGGCAGCACCACTCCCGATAGCGGCAGAATGTCGAGCACTCCACCGGCGATCAGCGCCACCTGCAGCGCGACCGTGAGCGTCAGACCGAGCGCCAGGAAGAACGAATAGTCGGACCGCGCGCGAAGGGCGGTGCGGAATCCAAACCAGATCAGCACCGAGTACAACAGCAGCACCGCGAGCACCCCGATGAATCCCCACTCTTCACCGATGACCGCGAGAATCAGGTCCGTGTGCGCGGCCGGCATCAATTGGGGATCGCCGAGTCCGGCGCCAGTGCCGAGCACTCCGCCCGTCGCAAAGCCCCAGAGCGCGTGAACCACTTGCTCGCCACCACGGACTGCGTTATCCCACGGCGACAGCCACATCGAGACGCGATTCGAGACGGTGCGTGGGAATCCGATGAGATAGCCACCGAGGAAGCCGGCGAGGATGAACGCGAATCCGGCAGCCGAGAACAGGTAACGGTCGCGAGCCACTGCATACATGCCGAGGAATAGTGCGGCAATCAGCAGCGCTGGTCCCAGATCCTTCTGTAGGAAGAAGAACGCGAGGGCCAATGCTATGCCCGCGATGACGGGCAGCAGATATTCGAGGCGCGGGACCTCGACCCACTTGGAAGCACGCTGCTCGCGAAGGGTTCGCAACAGTTCCCAACGATCGGCGAAGTACCCGGCGAGGAAGAAGACGATGAGCACGCGAATCACTTCGGCGGGTTGGAAGCCGAGCAGATTCACCTTCGCGTCGCTGCCGGTGGGGCCGCTGCCGAACAGGATCAATAACACGGACAATCCGAATGCTGCGAGAAGCGGCAGATAACTGAGGCGGCCGGTGAGGCGGCGATAGTCCACCAGACTCGCGGCCGCCAGCACCACGCAGCCCATCGCGACTCCCTGAACGAAATCGACGAACATCATCGTGTCGCGCAAGGGATCGCGCAGCGTGACCATCAATACGAATCCGAAGCCGCTGAGCATGGCGAGCGCCGGCAGTACTGCGAATATACTTTTAAATCCGCGAGCGGTCCAGAAGAAGTGAACGGCGAGAAACGCAATGATGAACACCGCGCCCCACAGCCACAGCAGCCGTCGATATTGGGCGAGGTCGCGCACGACGAGGCCCGGCTTCATTTCACTGAGTTCAGATCCGGTGAGCAGCGGGAGGGTTTCGCCCTGATGTTCGCGCGCGCGTTGTTGCAGCGTTTGGAGACCGCGGGTGTGCAGCACTTCCTTCACGGGTACGCGGATGCGGCCGAGTGCGCCCACGTTCGGTGGTGCCGAGTCGCGGACGCTTTCGAAGATCTTGCGAGCGATGTAGTTGCGTTCGGCGGCTGATTGAATCGCGGAGAGGAACGGAATCACCTGCTCGAGTTTCTGGACCTTTGTGAGGTTGAGCGGCGGAGTCGCGGGCGCTTCCATTCGCGCCGTGCGGCCCAGATAAGCCAGCACCAGTGCGGCAATGACGACGACGAACGCACCCAGCAGACCGATCAGTTCCGGTGTGCGCACACTGGCGTTGCGGATCTGGAACGGTGTCCCACGGCGCTCGCGATCGGCGACAGTGCTGCGCGTTACCGCCATCTAGTGGTGCTCCTGCTCGAGCGTGGCTTTCACGTGTTCCAC
Organism: Bryobacterales bacterium; assembly: GCA_038322675.1. Classification (GTDB taxonomy): domain Bacteria; phylum Acidobacteriota; class Terriglobia; order Bryobacterales; family Bryobacteraceae; genus TMP-7. The sequence continues at coordinate 9,154 of JBBQGE010000111.1, read as the reverse complement.
GCGCTCGAGGCCGTCGTATGTCTTGTGCAGATTCTGCGCGGCGCCGCCCCACGGGATGATGCTCTCGTATAACTCGCGCGCACGCTCGTAATCTTTTTTCGCCAATTCCAGGTAACGCTGCACTTCGGGGCTGTGCAGGTTCAACTGCGCTTCGCGGAAGGTGCGGTCGGCGCGATCGCGAAAGCCGTCGGCCAACTGAGCGGTCTCGCGCTTCCCGATTTCCTGACCGCGCTTCTCGGCTTCTTTCAGCGCGGCTGCTGCCTTATCCACATCGTGTAGCGAATACACGTATAGACGAGCGAGCCCGAGCCACGGGTCCGGCGATTTCGGCAACAACTGCGCGGCCTCTTCGAAATTCTGGCGCGATTCCTGCAGGAGTTTGGCATCGCGGCGGTAGGTGCCGCGGATGCGGGCCAAGTGTCCATCGATGAGTCGCAAGGTGCCGCGGGCCGTCTTATCTCCCGGCTTCAACTGCAGGGCTCGAGCGGCACCGGCGCGGGCGCGCATCCAATCGGCCTCGTTGATAACCTGCATTTCCGATTTGCGGTAATCGAGGATCACGTGTTCAGCGTCGGCGAGCAGGCGGTCTCGCAAGGCGTCCTGCAGAGCCCACGTCGACCAACTCAGGTTGCTGTGCGAGACGAACTTCTGATATTGATCCCAGGCGGTGTCCAACTTCTGCACGCGTTCCGACTGCAGATCGCGCGCGAGCGCACGTGCTTCGGACCAGGTCTCGAACTCGCTGTAGATCAGGTATCCGACGAACGCGACGACTAGGGCGAACGCGATGAGCGCCACTCGGTTCCAGCGAATGCCAGTCGTCTTTTTGGGCGGCGTCACCGGTTTCGGAGGCGCGGGCGGCAGAATGATGGGCGGGTTACCATTCGACCGCGCGGTCATGTCGGGCTGCGATTGCGGACCGGTCTCAACCCCGACGCCGGCGAAGGTACGGCGAGTTTCCGAATCGTCGCCGCCGTTCGCCTCGCGATAGGTGCGGCGCGTAGCTTCTATGTCCGCAGGAAGGGTGATGGTGCCGCCGGCGCGGAACTGCGCGAGATCGGCCGCGAACTCCCCCGCGCTCTGATAACGGATGGCGGGATGCGGATCGAGCGAGCGCTGCAGAATCTGTTTCAGCGGCTCGGGGCATTCGTCGGGCAATGGCTGCACTTCGCGATAACCGCGGATGATCGCGTTTAGACGTTCCGGGCTCTGCGCCTCGAAGTACGGATGACGCGCGACCATTTCGTACAGCACGACGGCGACGGCCCACAGGTCGGAACTGATGGTCACTTCGCCGGACATGAGGCGTTCGGGTGAAGAGTACTGGACGCTGCCGAAGAGATTCTGCGTGAACCGGCGCGTCGTGGACAGGGCCTTCGCGATGCCGAAATCGAGCACCTTCACTTGACCGACTGTGGTGAGGCGGATGTTGCGAGGCTTAATGTCGCCGTGGACGATTCCGCGATACTCGCGTCCGTTGATTACCGTCGCGAAGTTGTGCGCGTGGCTGAGGACTTCGAGCACGTCCTGCGCGATGCGCGCGGCGAAAGGATAGCCGATGCGTTGCTTGGCGGCGAGTTCGGACAGATCCTCGCCGTCGATGTACTCCATGACGATGAACAGATTGTCGGGAGTCTCGCCGGAGTCGTAGACCGCGGTGATGCGGGGGTCGAGGGCGAACAGCCGCTTGTGGAGTTCGACGCCGAGGCGCTCGGCCGCGACGATCTGCATGCTGTCGGAGTCCGTACCGCGATCGATGAGTTTGAGCGCGACGCGGCGGCCGGTCATGGTCTCGGTCGCTTCGTAGACGCGGCCCATGCCGCCTGCGGGAAGTTTGCGGATGATGGTGAAGCGCCCGAAGGTTTGGGGCGTCACCGGGTAACCACCTTGATCTGGGCTGGAGTTGTGGTGGGCCGACGGGTCGGCCTCGCCGCTGTGGTCTGGACGATGGCCGGTGCGAGGTGGAGGCGGACGATGGGGTCACCACGTTGAGCTGGGCTGGAGTTAGGGGCGATGGGTGACGCAACCGCGTAGGCGGTGGGTTGCCGTGACCTAGACCATAGCCGGTGCGAGGTGGTGGCGGACGATGGACGAAAGCGGTTTTGGGGCGTCACCGGGTCACCACCTTGATCTCGGTTTTCGGGTGCTTGGAGCCGGGGGCGATCACGTTGGCTTGCAGGAGCTGTTCGACGTTTGCCAATGGGGAGACCCACACCTGCTCGGCGTCGTTGTCTTCGATGACATTGCCGGTCACCACCGGGGCGGCGGTTCCGGTGATGTGGAGCCCGGGGTGGTTGGCGGCCGATCCGTTGCGGGCGATCACGTTGTTGATGATGACCGGACGAGCGGCTCCTTTCACTACGATGCCGGTGCCCGGATTGTCCTTGATGGTGCTGGCCCGGATGGTGGGTGAACCGGCGTCGATCTCGATGCCCGCTTCGTGCATGCCCGTCACTTCGACGTCTGTTACTTCCAGGTCCGAATCGGCGATGCGGATGCCGGTGGCGGCGGGGCCCTCGATGCGGAATCCGGTGACTCGGGATCCGAGTACACCGTCGGCCTGGACGTCGCCTTGCAGGATGGCTTCGCGGCGGCGGGCGCTGACCAGATGGACACCCGGGCGGATGCGGATGGACTCCTGATACATGCCGGGCGCGACGCTGACCGTATCGCCGGGTTCGGCGTTCGCGAGCGCATCGGCGATGCTGCCACCGGACACGACTTTCCAGACCACCGGCAGACGGACGTTGCCGTACGCTATGGACGTTCCGTCCGCTGTCTGGCGGAAGTAGGGCCGGAGCGCGAAGAAAGCCCCAGCAGCGATGACGAGGCCGAGCAGGAGTCCGGCGATGAACCGGCCGAAGCCTCCGCCGCTCGAGCGGGCGACCCGCACGGGCGGGGGCATCGGGGCCTGCGCGGGGGGCGGAATGACGGCCGCGGCGTACCCGGGACCTTCCACCAACACTACCGAGACATTGTCCTTGCCGCCCGCATCGTTGGCGGCATCGACAAGAGCCTTGACCGCGGTCTTCGGGGTACGCGCCTTCTGCTCGACGATGCGCCGGATGAGGTCCGACGGAAGCAGATCGCTCAGGCCATCCGAACACAGCAGCAGGGCGCTTGTCGATTGGAACGGAAACTCCAGGATCTCGATAAATTCTTCGTCGTGGGGGCCGTGGCGCTCCGAACCGAGATCGCGAAACACTTCATTGCGGCGAGGGTGGGCCATGGCGGCCGCCTCACTCAACTTGCCCGAGTCTTCCAGTTCGCCAACGGGCGAGTGGTCGCGGGTCAGTTTGCGGATGGTGCCGGGCTCGAGCAGGTACAACCTCGAATCGCCGACATGACCTACCACAACACTTCCATTTTCGATCAAAGCGACGGTGACGACGGAGGCCATCCCGCTCCACTCGGGATTCTCGGCGGCCAGATCGTAGATCTCATTGTTGGCCACCGCGATGGCCTCGCGCATGCGCTCTTCGGCGGTTCCGGTCTGGCGGGCGAGACGCGTCTTAATCATGTCCACCGCGGTTTCGGCGGCGCGCTCACCGGCGGCATGTCCGCCCAGACCGTCGGCCACGATGAAGAGGCCGCGATCCGCATCTATGTGGATACGGTCTTCGTTCTCTTTGCGGGCCCGGCCTGTATCCGAGAGCCCCGCGAACAACAGATCGGACTTGACGTTCATGGCGATCAGCCGCTCCGGCGGACTCCGAGCCAGGCAATGAAGGCGATGAAGGCCGCCAGCAGGAAGAGGAACGGGATGCGGAGGAAGAACAGCTTTTCGGTCATTCCGATTGTGCGGCCTCGAAGTCCAGGAACGCCACACCGGCGAGTCCCAGAATCGCCTTACCTGGTAACGGGGCTTCGATGTTTCGATCGACCTTGTCGCCCGCCGGGCCTCGTTCGAGGCTGGACGGGATCTGGTGCCCATCGACGGTGGTTCCGTACTGGCTCACATCCTTAATAAAGAACGCGCCGGATTCCGGGTCGCGCCGGATGCGGCAGTGCTCGCGCGAAACATCGCTGGGACCGTCGATCTTCAAATCCACCCAGAATGCCTTTCCGCCCCGGCCGATCACGGTCTGGTCGCGCGTGACCGGGAAGGTGACCTGTCCGTCCGGCCCCTTATACCGAATGTACGCAAATGCATGGCGATCCGTTCGCGGAAGTGCGACGGCTTCGCCGGTGGGCGCCGCTTCGACCGGACGGCGCGTGATGAACGTGGTCTTGGCGCCCGCGCCGAGATCGGTTTCCTCGGAGGAACCAAGTTCGGAATAGACCTCGATGTCACCGCGGCGGAGGCGTTCCTCGTCGTCGCGATGGAAGTCGATGGTCCATTCCTCATTCAGCGCCTTGAACTCGAGTTGCCGGTCGGAGCCCAGGCCGAGCCAGCGGGTGACCGAGGGCATCGACGAGCCTTTGTTCAGCTTGGCCAGATGCTCACTAAGGGCTTCCTTCGCTTCCGAGCGAACGAAGCCCTGGATGGGACGGATCTGTTCGTAATCTTCGGCGTGCAAGTACACGTTGAAGACACACGGGACGAGCGTGGTGTAGCGGACCTTGAAGGCGCCTGCCTCCAGGTTGCGAATCAGTTCGGAGATGATGTCATCGCCCGTGATGGGGCGAGAGACTGGTTGCGCCATAGGTGCGCCGATTATAGGATCTCTTCGGACCAGTTCTCCAGGATATGTTTCACCGAGGAGGTGAATTGATCGCCGATCGCGCCGTCGATCAAGCGGTGATCGAAGGTGAGCGCGAGATAGCACATGGAGCGGATGGCGATGGCATCGTCGATGACGACGGGCGCCTTTTCCACCGATCCGACGCCGAGGATGGCGACCTGGGGCTGGTTGATTACCGGGGTCGCGAAGAGGCTGCCGAAGCTTCCGAAGTTGGTGATGGAGAACGTGCCGCCCTGCACTTCATCGGGCTTGAGTTGACGGGAGCGGGCGCGGGTGGAGAGGTCGACGATGGAGCGCTGGAGTCCGACGATGTTCTTCTCGTCGGCGTTGCGGATGACGGGCACGATGAGACCGTTTTCGAGGGCGACGGCGATGCCCAGGTTGATCTCATTGTGATAGATGATGTTGGTCCCTTCGATGGACGCGTTGAGGATGGGGTACTGGCGGAGCGCGGCGCCGGCGGCCCGGGCGACGAAGGGCAAGTAAGTGAGCGAGAATCCGTAGCGCTGCTGGAAGGCGGCCTTGTAGCGTTCGCGCATGCGGGCGACGCGGGTCATGTCGACCTTGTGCACCGTGGTGACGTGGGCGGAGGTGCGCTTGCTGAACACCATGTGCTCGGCGATTTTCTGCCGCATGCCGCTCATGGGTTCGACTCGCGCTTTGGCCATCTCACCGCGGGGGAGTGGGGGCATTTCGGCGGGCGCGGGCGGAGCGGCGGGCATGGAGGGAGCCTGCTGTTGCGGGGGAGCACTGTAGGCGGCGGGCTGCGAGTAAGACGGCGCGGTGACGCTGGCGACAGTGCGAGCGGCCTGCTGCGCCATGTAGTTTTCCATGTCCTGCTTGGTGATGCGGCCGCCGGCGCCGGTGCCGCGCACCTGCTTCAGATCGATGTTGTACTCGCGGGCCATTTTGCGGACCAGGGGCGAGAGGGGTCCGGCGGGTTCGTCCTGTTCGGTTTGGGAGGCTTGGGCGGCCGGTGCGGCAGGCCCGGGAGGTTGGGGAGCGTTGGTGTCCTCTGCCGAGATGGCGGGCGGCGGAACGGGAGTGGGGCGGGCTTCGGCGGCCATCCTGGATGGGGCGGGGGCCTGCTCTTCGGGAGAGGCGCTGGCGCCGCCCGCATCGATTTGGGCCGACGGTCCAACGCCGGATGCGGCACCGGATTCATTGATTCGTCCGACGACAGTGTTGATGCCGACGGTCTTCCCTTCCTCGACCAGGACGTCGGCGAGGAGTCCGGCGGCGGGCGACGGAATCTCGGTGTCCACTTTATCGGTGGAAATCTCGAAGAGCGGCTCGTCGCGCTCGACGCGGTCGCCGGCTTTCTTGAGCCACCTGGTCAGCGTACCTTCGACAATACTCTCGCCCATCTGGGGCATGACGACATCGATCATTTTTTCTCCGTTAATAAGTCAGCACCGGCGAAACCATCTCCAGCCCGAAGTATTGGGCGAAGCAGCCGGTCAATCGAGTTATCACTTCCGCGCGAGTAGCTTCCGACCCCAGTGTACGCATGGAGGTAACTGGTTTGGTAAGTCCGCACGGGACAATGTACTGGAAATAGCTCAAATTCGTATCGACATTCAGTGCAAATCCATGTGAGGTAACCCAGCGGCTGATGTGGACTCCGATGGCACAGACTTTCGCCCCGTTGACCCACACACCCGTTGCACCTTCGAGCCGGCCGGCCTGGATATCAAACCCGGCCAGAGTGTCGATGATGACCTGTTCAATGCCGCGCACGTAGGCGACGACATCGCGCTTCCATTCTCGCAGATCCATGATGGGGTATCCGACGATCTGCCCCGGTCCGTGATACGTGACGTCGCCGCCACGATTGGTATGGACGAACGCAATGCCCGCGCGGCGAAGTATCTCCTCACCGGCGAGCATGTTTTCCATGTGGCCGTTGCGACCCATGGTGATGACATGGGGATGCTCGACGATCAGCAACTGATCGGGGATTTCACCGGCCTTGCGGCGCTCGACGCGATCGCGCTGGAGATTCCAGGCGTCGTTGTAGCCGGCGAGTCCGAGGTCGTGAAATTCGCAGGGTCGCATAGAGCTTCAGAAGTTAATCGCGAGACCGTAGACGGAATTGAACGCTTCGCCCATGGCTTCGTACAACGTGGGATGGGCGTGGATAGTGTTCATCATAGTTTCTACGGTGGCTTCGGCTTCCATGGCGGTGACGGCTTCCGCAATCAGTTCGAACGCTTCGGGTCCAATGATATGGACGCCGAGGATCTCGCCGTATTTCTCGTCGGCGATGATTTTGACGAAGCCTTCATGCTTGCCGAGAATGGTGGCTTTCGAGTTAGCGAGGAACGGGAATTTGCCTACCTTGACTTTGAAGCCTTCGGCCTTGGCTTGTGCTTCGGTAAGTCCGACGCTGCCGATGCCGGGATCGGTGTAAGTGGCGCCGGGGATGCGGTTCTTATTGATGGGCCGCACCGGTTTGCCGGCCATATGAGCCACCGCCACCATGCCTTCCATAGTCGCGACGTGCGCGAGTTGGGGAGTGCCGGCCACAATGTCGCCGATGGCATAGACGCCGGGCTCGTTGGTGAGTTGATAGGGATTCACCTTGACGAATCCGCGATCGAGTTGGACGGCGGTGGTTTCGAGTCCGATATTGCCGGTCATCGGCTTGCGACCGACGGCGACCAGGAGGCACTCGGCTTCCATGGCTTCGGTGTTGCCGTTGGCGAGAGTGACGTCGAGTTTGACCGAAGATCCGGTGTTCTGGATGTTCCCGGCTTTGGCGCCGGTTTCGATGCGGATGCCGGTCTTCTTGAAGTGCTTGCCGAGTTCGTTGGAGACCTCTTCGTCTTCGACGGGGACGAGACGAGGCAGCATTTCGAGAATGGTGACTTTAGTGCCGAAGCGATTGAAGATGGACGCGAACTCAACACCGACGGCACCCGCGCCGATGATGATCATGGTTTTCGGCACGGACCGGAGATTCAGAATCTCGATATTAGTAAGGATGCGGTCGGCATCGGGCTGGAGTCCGGGGAGCATGCGCGCGGCGGACCCGGTGGCCAGCATGATGTTGCGAGCTTCGAGAGTTTGCGTGCCTTTGTCGCCGGTGACTTCGACTTTGCCGCGCCCTTGGAGCTTGCCGTAGCCCTTGATCCACTCGACTTTGTTCTTCTTCATGAGGCCTTCGACACCTTTGGCGTGTTTGGCCACGATTTTGTTTTTCCGGTCGTTGACGGCTTTGAAATCGAGTTGCGGGTTTTCGCAGCTCATGCCCTGTTCGCCGGGGTTCTTGAGGTAATCCCAGACATCGGCGGAGTGGAGGAGGGCCTTGGTCGGGATACAGCCCACGTGGAGACAGGTACCGCCGAGTTTGGGATCCTTCTCAATGATGGCGGTCTTGAGGCCGTATTGACCGGCGCGGACGGCCGCGGAATATCCGCCGGGTCCACTCCCAATGATGATGAGGTCGTAGGTCATTGTTCCTTCTTAGTTTAGCAAGGGGTCTTTTCTGTAGTCCTTACGCTTTTGATGGAGGTAGCGGTGATACGGGAGTTCCGGCGGCGATTGGCGCGGCGGGCGCGGGGTTGGCGGCGGGTTTGCGGGTGCCGTTGGGTTTGTTTCGTAATGGGAGGTTGAGGTACGGCGGTTTGGGGTTCTGGAGCGGGTTCAGGGATGGGCTCGGGGGGTGTTTCGGGGGTGGGGGGTGAGTCGGGCGAGAGGGGCTGGTGGTGGAGGCGCTCGTAGTTTCTCAGGGCGCGGCTGTACTGGTTCTCGAGGGCAGTCTGGTAGCGCCGGAGGAGCAGCATCTTGGGATTTTCGGCGAGTTCGTCCATGGCGAATACGAGCCGTTCGTCGTTATTGAGACTCTTGTATTCGCGGTCGAGGTCGGGTCTCATGAGGTCCATCTGGACGTCTATGGAAACGTTTTGGGATTTCCAGGCGCGCTGCAGAGTCCACATGCCGTGGATGAGTTGATTGAGGACGTGAGTTTCGACGCCGTCGCGGGGTTGGAAGCGTTGGAAGTAGACCTGGCGGAAGGCATCGAACTCGTCGATGTTTTCGTGGGCGAGGATGAAGTGGGTGGCGGAGAGTCCATGTTTCGTTGCGTTTTGGGCGACCTTGGCCTTCCCGGCTTCGGTTTTGGGGCCGGTGGATTTTTTCGCGTTGGCGCGATTGGCGGCGAGGCGGCGCTCGCTGATGGGTTTCGGCTCGAGGGCCGGGGTGGTTGGGGTGATATTTTCGGGTGTCATTTCGATTTTAGGGTAGCGGTGGGGGCGAACGGGGGTGGAGGGTACGAAGTACGTAAGTGGTTGAGAGGTTGGGAGATGATTAATTTTTGAAATTTGTGAACGCATAAGTTTACATCGGCGGGGCGGGGTTAAAGTCCCGGCAAGATCGAATGCGGGGCCGCCCCGGTGATGTAAACGTTCGTTGAACTAAACCGCTTTCCGAAACGGTCGGGTTATGGAGAAGGAATGCGGCGGGAG
>JBBQGE010000110.1:0-20085 GCA_038322675.1 Bryobacterales bacterium | reverse complement strand
CATCGAAGGCGGAACAGGTAGTCTCGACAAGCCTGCTCGGTGTCGAACCAAGCCTCGAATTCGGCCAGGGAACGCGGATATTCTTCCATGGCCCGCCATACTACAGGTTGGGGCTGCCTGAGTCAAGTAAATACCCCACTTGCAGTAATACTCAGTCCAAGCGGCTCCATCCGAGAAATTAGTACATTGCGCGTCGATATCGAAACCGGTGCCCACATATTGGTCGCACCCGCCCGGACATTCTGATAGGCACTCGTTGTTTGGATCGCAGTCAGCGGTTGCCACCCCGCCTGCGAAAAGAAACATTGTTAACATCAATGCTGTACAGACAGCACTTCAAATGAGTCTCTGCAGTTTAGAGATCATAACATAGGCTAGCGTGCCAAATGATACCGTCAAGTGTGTAACCGCTACATTAAACACATCGGCGGTCGACTCTGCCAGCCGCAGAACGCCGAGGTACTGCCTGCATTCGGCAGGTGTCAGTTCGCGAAGATCACGAAACATCGCACAAATGACGGGCAGGTGCGGCGCAGCAGTGTCCTCGTGCTACGCCGCACACACCTCCGCGCCGGCCGCGGCGCAAACAGCTTCCGCCATCTCACCTGTCGAGCCACTCCCGCCCAGGTCATACGTCCGATGGCGACCCTCTGCAACCACCTGCGCCACTGCTCGCTCCACCAGCAACGCCTTCTCCGCATGCCCCAACCACTCCAGCATCATCTTCGCGGCCAGTACCGTCGCGATCGGATTCACCTTCCCCAATCCCGCATACTTCGGCGCCGAGCCATGCGTCGGTTCAAACACCGCATAACTCTCACCGATATTCCCGCTATATGCAAATCCCATGCCGCCGACTAACTGCGCGCATAAATCCGACAACATATCGCCGAATAAGTTCGTAGTTACAATTACGTCGTAACTCAGCGGATTCTTCAACAGCCACATGCACATCGCATCGACGTTCGCCGTCTCAAACTCGATCTGTGGATACTCCTTCGCCACCTTCTGCGCCGCGTCCAAGAACACTCCGCACGTCGCCCTTAACACGTTCGCTTTGTGGACCGCCGTCACTTTCCGCCGCCCGTATTTCACGGCATACTCGAACGCCGCCCTGACAATGCGTTCGGAACCACTCCGCGTCACACTGCGGATCGAGATCGCCGCATCCGGCGGAATTCGTGTCATCGCCGGTTCGGAGAAGAACGATTTCGGAACACGCGGAAACTCCACGCCTATGTACATCCCCTCCGTATTCTCGCGGAACACGACTATGTCGATACCCTCGCGATAATTCAGAGGATTTCCGGGGAATGCCTTGCACGGTCGCAAGCACGTGTAGAGATCTAGCATCTGCCGCATCCGTACAATCGGACTTCGATAAACAAACCCGCGTCCGCGCAACGACGGATCTAACTCCCCATCCGCTACGCTCGCCGGTTTAGAGGTGATCGCGCCGAAAAACGCGCAGTCGGTGTGGCGCAGCAACTCGATCGTCCGCTCCGGAAGCGCATCGCCCTCCCGTTGCCAGAATTCCCAGCCGATGTCGCCGTGAATGTATTCGGCCTCGAAGCCCACTCCATCCAGAACCATTCGGGCGGCATCGCAGCACTCCCGTCCGATGCCGTCGCCCGGCAGCCATGCAATCCTTGGTTTTGACATAGAAATCCCTTACGCGGCGTGTTTGCGTTAGTTTGCGTTTCAGATAGGGCACCAGCCCGCCGGCATCGATTAACTCGATACCCCGGAGATCCAGCGCCGCGGCCGCATACTCCACCCTTTGCGTAATATTCCGAATCGATCCAGCCGCCAGGTCTAACTCGAGCTGATCGCCTTCGCGCACCTTTTCCACTGCTTCCGCCGATACCACCAACGGCATTCCCAAATTGATGGCATTCCGGAAGAAGATCCGCGCGAACGAAGGCGTGATCACCGCCTCGACCCCCGCGAACTTCAACGCCGCCGCCTGTTCCCGGCTCGATCCGCACCCGAAATTGCGGCCGGCTACCAGTACCGTCCCCGGACCAAGTCGCGCTCGTAACTCGGGATAGGCTAACTCGAATAAGTGCTCCGCGGTCTTCTCTCGGTCTGTAATATTCAGATACCGGCCCGGATACAAAATGTCGGTATCGATATTCGCAGGCAGCACCGCCGCGACAACCCCACGCACGTCTCGACTCACGCCGGCACCTCCTCGAGCACCATCTGTGGGCTCGCAATATGTCCCGCAATCGCCGACGCTGCCACCACCGCCGGCGACGCCAGATACACCGCCGAATCCTTACTCCCCATGCGCCCGATGAAGTTCCGGTTCGTGCTCGAAATACAATTCTCACCCGCCGCGAGAATGCCCTGATGTACCCCGACGCAGGGTCCGCATCCCGGCGGATTCACCATAGCGCCTGCCTCGATCAGTGCGCCCAAATATCCAAGCCGCATCGCTTCCAGGTAAACCTCCTGCGACGCCGGAATCACCAGCAGACGCGTGCGCGGATGCACCCGCCGCCCCGCCAGCAGGCACGCGGCCACTTCCAGATCTTCCAGCCTCCCGTTCGTGCAACTGCCTAACACCGCCTGCTGAACCTCCACGTCCACCAGTCGCGATACTGGCCGGACATTATCCACCGAGTGCGGACAAGCCACTTGCGGTTCGGTTAACTCCGACCCCGCGTCAACCCGCAACACCCGCTCGTACTCCGCATCGTCGTCCGCATCCAGTCGTACCGGATCCCAAGTCGGAGCGGTCTTCGCCAGACAGTCGAACAGCACATCATCCACCGGCGTGAACGCAACCTTCGCGCCCATCTCCATCGACAGATTGGCCAGCGTCATCCGCGAAGCCACACTCATCGATCGGATCACCGGCCCATCAAACTCCACCGCGCGATAATCGGCGCCGTCCGCCCCGAGTTGCCCGATCACATACAGAATCAGATCCTTCGCCGAGATCCACGGCGGCAGCGTCCCATCTACCTCAATGCGAATCGTCGATGGCACCTTGAGCCATAACTCGCCTTCCACCCAAACACCCGCCATCTCTGTCGCGCCGATGCCGGTCGCAAATGCGCCGAACGCGCCGTGCGTGGTTGTATGCGAATCCGTCCCCACCACTACCATCCCGGGCAGCACATGCCCGCGTTCAGCGAGCACCTGGTGACAGATCCCTCCGCGCCCGACGTCGTAGAAATTGCGAATCCCCTGCTGTGCCACGAACTCGCGAATCGCCTTATGCGTGGCCGCTGTTCGCTCACTTTCGGCCGGTACCCGATGGTCCAGCACGATCACAATCCGTTCCGGATCCCACACCCGCTCCACGCCGATTTCGAGAAACGATTTACGAACGAGATCGGCATTTTCGTGCGACATCGCGAGATCCACTCGCGCGGTCACGATCTGGTCCGGATGCACGCGATCCCGGCCCGAAGCACGCGCCAGAATCTTCTCAGCTATCGTCATTACATCACCTTCGTTCCATACTTCTGCTCGATCGATGACTCGGGCAGATATTCATCCTCGAGCTTCCGATACTCCTTCAAACCCACAAACGCCGTATACTCGGCGAACGTGCTGAGCCAGCCCGTCTGGCCTTCCAGCAGACCGCTCGGCGAATCGTGCAATGCCCGGAAGAAATCCGTCATCGCGCGATGCGCCACCAGAATCGACGCCACGGGAATGCTCACGCGCGCCACTCCCATTGCGGCCAGTTCCGGAATCGGAATCAGTTGCGTCTTCACGCCTGTCACGCCGTCCATCAGATTCACCGACAGCAACCCGTCGATCTCATCCAACGCCCGCTGGATGTCGTGCCGCGTGCGGATTCCGTCGATGAACACCATATCCGCGCCCGCGCGCAGGTACAGATTCGACCTCCGGATCGCCTCCTCCAATCCGAGCGGCGCGCACGAGTCGGTGCGCGCGTTGATCACGAGATCCGCATGCAGGCGCCGCCGGACGTCGCTCATCGCGCGAACCTTCCCGGCCATCTCCTCGGCCGCAATCACCTGCTTGCCGTCCATGTGACCGCAGCGCTTCGGGAACACCTGATCTTCGATGTTCACGCCGGCCACGCCCATTTGAATCAAACGTTCGGTAATATGCGCGGCATTGATTGCATTTCCGCCCCCGGTATCGATGTCGGCCATCACCGGAATCTCGACGGCATTCACGATGTTCGAGGTCTGATCGAGAACGTCTTTCATCTCCACGAGTCCGACGTCCGGCGCCCCGAGCAGCGCTCCGGCGACGCCGAATCCACTCACCTGGATGGCGGCGAATCCAGCCGATTCAATGATGCGGGCGGATAACGCGTCGTGGCATCCCGGTACTACCAGGGCCTGCCGACGTTCCAAATGTTCACGAAGAATACTGGCGCGATGGGGTCGCATAACGACTCCATTACATCACAAAAACAGATCAAAAGGTCTTATTCTAGGGAGGGTCTCGGAGGACATTGGGGTACGCCGAGATACTGGCTGCATTCGGCGGGTGCGAGTTCGCGAAGGTCGCGCGGAAGCACCACCACCAGCCCTCCCAACGCTCGAACGTACGGTACTTTGGCGGGTTCCGGAGTCTGCGGCGAGTTCAACTCGATGTGCGCGGTACTCGCGGCGAGGTTCCAATCCACCACCATTCCTTTGGTCCCGATCATCCGCAGGATTCCGTTATCGAAACTGACCGGTTTCAGGTTCGCCGTCGGCATCGTGACGATGTTTCGCAGCAATTCATCCCAGATACGGAATGTCGCTTCACGATCGACGGTCGCGGCCAGGGTGCCCCCGGAACTGCTGTCCATCGAAGCGATGGGCGCTTTCACGTTCTCGTTCTTCGGTCCCAGAATCAAGTCACCGTTTTCCAGCCCGACCATAACTCCGCGCGTCAGCAAAGCGAGCCCAACTACCGGATGCGAATACTGAACACCGTTCGAAACCCACCCGATACGACCGTTCGAGCCGCCACTAATCTCTTGCCCCGTCTCTGAGTAACGAATGACGTCAACCGATCCGGGCCGTTCCTCCTTCTTCATCAACACACCTGAAGGCACGCGAAACAAGTTGATTTCTCCGTTTAGGCCCACAGCCAGCAACGGCTGTTTGGGATGGAATGCAATCGAATACGATAGGCCGCTCGCCAATGTTGCCAGTTCTTTACCGCTGTGGATCCCCCAAAGTCGCAAATCGAGGCCCTCCGTACTCGCCACCATCGACTCGTTCTCATTGACGGCTACATGCAGCACTGGCCTGGTGTGCCCTTTCAGTTCGTGTTTCAATTCGCCGGTTTGTGGATCATACAGTCTTACAATCCCATCGACTGATCCGACCGCGAGCACCTGCGACTGCATCGCAACTGCAAATGTCGATCCCGTCTTTAAGAGCCGCACATCATAGCTCTGGTCTATTTTCCGCGAGCTATCCCGGTGCATCAGCCAGACCGCGTCGCCAATGCCGGCAAGCGCAATGTACGATGCGTTCGGGCTAAACGCAACACCCCATAACCGCGTGAATCCGAAACGGGCAATCCCGACATCGGCGAGCGCGCGCTCGGCCTTCTGCTGCAGCACCGGATTTCCACCCGTGCCGGCCAGCGCATAAATCGCCAGGTTCCGCCGCACATCCAACGACAGATCCTTCCGGTCCAACGACGCCAACGCCGACGCGCCCACCGTCACGTCCTGCGTTTGAGTCTGGGCACTGAAATAACGCGGCAATGCCAGCAGCGCCAGAATAGCCAGAACGTTGATCGCCGCCGTGAGAACACCGACGGCCACCGTGTTCGTCACAAACTGCTGACGCCAACCGAGAATCGCCGGACCCAACTGGTCGTGATAAATCTGATAGCGGGGCTCGCCGGCTTCGATCGGCTCCAGAATTCTCCCGCCGCCCGATAGCTTCGTCAGCACCGATTCCTTCGCGCTCCTCAGCCATCCGGAACCCTGGATTAGGTCCTTCTTCGGGTACAGAATCTTCGTGCCCGACGGCGTCACCAACTTCTGAAACAGAATCGCGGCTGCTATCTTCTCGCGGAACGTCAGCCCGCTCATCTCGTCCGAAAGATGCCGCTCCGCAATCGCCAGAACCCCTTTCAACCGGTTCAGCGTTTCCACCTTCAGCGTCTGCGTCTTCACCTCTTCGGTCCACAGACGGCTCATCACAATCTGCAGCCAAGGCGCCTGAATCTGCGCAGAACTTCCTGTTCCACCCGTGCCGATTCCCACCGCTGCCGCCTGCCGCTTCATCGCCTCCGGAGCAAGTTGCGCGATCACTGCGTCGGTCAACCTAGGATCAACCGTCCAGTTGCCACCCTCGCGCTTATTCCACTCCTCCGGCGGCTTCTCGATCGCTTCCCGCGCGCCAGCCTCGTCCAGATGATCCACTCGGAGTTGGTTCGAGAAAA
Organism: Bryobacterales bacterium; assembly: GCA_038322675.1. GTDB lineage: Bacteria > Acidobacteriota > Terriglobia > Bryobacterales > Bryobacteraceae > TMP-7. Next base: position 13,695 of record JBBQGE010000110.1, on the reverse strand, counting down.
TTGCAGGCAGCGCCGGGCGAAGCCGCTCCAGCAGCGACAACTGATCCTCGCGAAGCGACAGCAACACTCGCGCGCCCTGATCGATCAAGTTCGCCAGCAATCGCCCGAACCCGATCTGCTCCTCACCGGAGGGATGATACATGTAAAACTCTTCGAACTGATCGAGAATCAGCAGCAGACGCCCGTAGCCCTTCTCAATCCAGGCCCCGGCGACCTCCTCGAAAGTTCCCGTCTTGCCAGTCGCCGATTGCAGCGTCTGCGCGCGTGCCTCGAGTTCGGCCGCAAGCCCCTGCCGGTAATCGCCCTGCCACCGGCGAAACGGCACCGCCATGTGTCCAATCCGGCCGCGCTCTTCAAGGTTCGTCTTCGACGCCTCGTTCAGATCATGCACCACGCCGGCCATCAGCAGCGAACTCTTGCCCACCCCGCTCGGTCCATACAACGCCGTCAGCGGAACCGACTTCAGATTCGCCGCAATCGTGCGCCGCAACTGGCCTCGTCCGAAGAAATACGGATAGTCTTCTTCTGTATACGGCACCAGACCCTTGTATGGACCACGGACCGTATCCTTCACCCGAACTGCTCCTTCAACTTCTTCGCGAAAATCGCCAGGTCCACTTCCATCAGCGTGACGTTGCGATCCTCCCACAGCTTCGCTTCCACTTCATCGATTCCAAGCTGAACCGCCCACGACGGCCACTCCAATCGGCTCTCCTGCCACACCCGCTTCAGCAGCACGCGCATGTTCCAGTCCTTCAGTCCGTAGCCGATGAACAGGATGTGGCACTCGCCGATTTCCTCGCCCAGCATGCTCGGCAGAAACGAGCCGGATCCGCTGCGCAGCAGGTACTCGATGTAATGATCCTCGGTGATGACGAAGCTGTCCTGCGGGCGTTCGGGATCGCGGGGTGACCGATCGATGGCGCCGTGAATCTTCAGAAGCACGGTCCGATCCTTCAGATTGAAATCCGAATAAGTGGATGGCGAATCGATCACTACCGGCCTCTCCTCGCCTGATTTGCGATGCAGAAACTGGCCGCGATGTTTGCCCTCCGCGTCATACCAGACGATGTCGAACGTAATGTTGGCGGCGGTGAGAGCCTGCTCCATCAAGTCGTCATAATTAGTGGTGACGATTACTCGCGGACGTTTCGGTGCGCGGGCGATCAGGTCGTGGAGCACCGTCGGAGTCATCACGTTCGTGAAGACTTTCCGCAGCGCCATGTAGAGCGGCCCGTTCCTCTTGGTTGCCAACACGAACTGCGCGACGCGAGCCAGATCCAGGCTGCTGCCGCCGGGGTAGTTGAACTCCTTCGCTAAATATTTGGCGAGTTCGCCGCCGCTGGGCAGATTGGCGCCAAGTTCAAACTCGGCCGGGACGCGCCCGCACATGTTGATACCCGCGCCCAGGAATGGCACCAGCCGCCCCTGCTTTGCAGCGGTAGCGATTTCGGCGCATCGGGCCGTCAGTTCGTCAACAGCGGGTTGCATTGCTGATCGACACACTGTACCAGTCGCCGCACGGTGACGCAACATGTGGTAGCATTCAGAACCATGCGTCGACAGGGGCTGGTGTTCCCCTTACTGATCCTCGTTGCGATCAATATCATGAACTTCTACGACAGGAATGTCGCGGGGGCTCTCGCCGAGCCCATGCGCAAGGAGTTCCACCTGTCGGATTCCCAAATCGGACTGCTCGGCAGTCTGTTCATCTGGCTCTATGCGATTGTCGGTGTGCCGCTCGGCAAGATCGCCGACGTGTGGAGCCGCAAGAAACTCCTGGCCTACGGCATCCTGGTTTGGAGTGCGCTAACAGCCTTCGCGGGTTTCGCCACCAGTTTCAACGGACTGATCGTGTCGCGCCTCGGCGTCGGAGTCGGTGAAGCCGTTGCCGCGCCCGCCGCGACGAGTTGGATCGGCGACCTGTTTGCGCCGTCAAAGCGATCCAGAGCGCTGGCGTTTTTCATGCTCGGAGTGCCGGTCGGCGGTGCACTCAGCTATTTCTTCAGCGGGGCGATTGCGCAGGCATTCGGGTGGCGGGTCGCGATGATGATTGCCGCCGCCCCTGCGGTGTTGCTCATCCCGCTGCTCATGATCGTGTACGAACCCGAGCGCGGCGCCGCCGAGATTCATCGTCCCGCGCCGAACCAGCCGAAGAAATCGATGTGGAGCGTGCTGCGGGTCCCGACGCTGTGGTGGATCATCGCATCGGGCGTGTTCGTCAACTTCAACATGTACGCCATCGGCACGTTCTTGCCCGCGTTCCTTTCGCGTATACACGGATTCACGCTGGCACAATCGGGAATGGCGACCGGAGTCGTCTATCTGATCGGAGGAGTCGCGGGTGGAGTGTTCGCGGGATCGTGGGGCGACAAAATCGTGCACCGCCGCAAGGATGGACGCATGCTTTCGGCTGCGGTTATCATCGCGCTTTCTGCGCCGTTTGCTCTGGCCGGAGTTATGTTGCCGAAGGGCTCGACGCTGCTGGTAATCGTGGTGCTGACCATCGCTTACGGCGCGCTGAACTCCTACTACGGACTGGTGTACTCGTCCATTCAGGACATCGTGCCGCCGACGCAGCGCGGAACCACGATGGCCATCTACTTCATGCTGATGTACATGTGCGGCGCGTCGATGGGACCGTTTCTAACTGGACGGTTGAGCGATGCGATGGCGCGACGTGCGGCGGAAGCATCGGGGTCCGGCATGGTCACCGAAGCGTTCCGAGCCATCGGATTACAGCAGGCAATGATCGTGATTCCGATTCTGTCGGTAGCGTTGGCCCTTGTGCTTTGGGCCGGCTCGCGCACCATCGTGAAAGATGTCGAGCGGCAGGAGCAGGCCGCCACTGCCGCTGTGCGGGTGTAGTTTACTTGTTCAACTTCAGGTTGATGATCACCTGTTTGCGGCTATCGAAAACGCTGACGTTTTTGCTGCCGCTGGATGCGCCCTGATGGTCGGCCTTCACCTCGTAGTCCACGTTGTCGCTGAGACCGGCGAAGTGGTACTTCCCGTTCTCCTGGGTGATGAACGATCGGACTTGCAGGGTCTTGGTGTCTTTCAGTTGAACGACGGCGCCGTTCACCGGAGCGTCACTCGCGTTCGTGACCACGCCCTGAACAACGCGGGTATTCGCGTTCTCATCCTTTGCCGCGGCGCTGGCCGAGACGGCAAACACGGCGAAAAGGACGGCTACAATCGCGAGGAAACGTTTGGTTCTCATTTTGCACCTACTGATTCGATGAAGCAACTAGCGAGAAAGTTACTTCTACTCGCTCCTCACCGTTAACCGACACCGTTTTCTGCTGCGGTTCGAAGCGCTTAGCCGACACTGCAAGGGTGTAGCCGGCCTGCCCCGGGGGAACCCTGAACACGAATTCCCCACGATGGTCACTCACGGTTTTCTGTTTCTTTCCCTTGGCGGGAATCAGCACCACCTCAACGCCCGGCATCGCGAATCCGGGGTCGCGGAACACGGTTCCCGCCACAAGCGCGTACGATTCGGACTTCTTATCCTTATCCTTGTCTCTCGCCGGCGATGCTGCTACGGCCAAGGTGCAGTACGCGACAACAGCCGCGAGCGTCAACCGCTGCAGTTTACTTCCAATCTTCGTCTTCGTCCTCCTCGTCTTCTTCTTCCTCGTCCTCATCGAAATCGTCCAGGTCGTCGTCATCGTCGTCGTCGTCATCGTCATCGGCCAACTCGAGTTCGACTGGCGATGTGCTGGTCACAGTCACCGTGGCTGCGCACTCATCGCAGGTCAGGGTGTCGCCTTCGTCCAGATCTTCTTCTTCGATATCCAGCGCGGCGTCGCATTTCGGGCAATTCAGCATTTTCCCTCCAGGTCCCACAAAAAGATTAGTAAAACAAAAATGAAGCGGCAACGGCAGGTGCGTCGAGACACCACACGCCCTCAGTATAGATTCGCAAGTGTCCCCGCGTCACCCACCGGCAACGGTTTCTATCGACGGATCGATGTTTTTCATGAGGCCGGCGAGCACTTTCCCCGAGCCTGTTTCATAACATACGGTAACGCCCTGGGCCGAAAGGTAGCGCATGGAATCGGCCCAGCGTACCGGATTCGGCACCTGTTCATACAGTCCGCGGCGCGCCTCGGCGCCGGTGCGGATTTCGCAAGCTGCAAAATTGTTAATCAAAGGCACGGAAAGATCGCGGAATTCGGCAGCATCCAGATCTGCGCGGAGCCGCTCCTGCGCCGGTTTCATGAGCGCGCAATGGAACGGAGCGCTGACCGTCAGCAGCACAGCGCGACGCACGCCCGCTGCCTTCGCGAGATCGATGGCCCGTTGCACCGCGCCCGCATGTCCCGCGATCACCACCTGGTTCGGTGAGTTCAGATTCGCGGCCGATACCACCTCGCCCTGCGCCGCATCGGCGAGGATCGAATCGAGCTTGCCTTCAGGAACTTTGAGCAGAGCGGCCATGGCGCCGACGCCTACCGGCACGGCCTCCTGCATGTACCGGCCGCGTTTGCGCACCAGTTGCAGGGCTGCCGCGAAATCGAGAGATCCGGCAGCTACCAACGCCGAGTACTCGCCGAGGCTGTGACCGGCCACGTAATCGGGCTGAATCCCCTTCTCGCGCAGGACGGCATAGTGCGCCATCGAAACCGTGACAAGCGCGGGTTGGGTATTCTCGGTGAGGTTCAGCTGCTCCTGCGGTCCTTCGAAGCAGAGCTTGGAGATCGCGAATCCGAGCACGCGATCGGCCTCCTCAAAAATGCGCGCCGCGGACGGGTACTCGGCAGCGAGTGCCTTACCCATGCCTGGTGCCTGCGACCCCTGACCGGGGAATAGAAACGCGATCTTGGACATGAAATTTCTATATAACCACATACGCGGGGCCTGGGCCGTGAGAGGTATGTCACGATAGGAATAATGGTGAAGCGGGTCTTATTCCTATCCTTCCTTCTACTCTCACTCCTGATGGCGCAGTCGCCGCTTGGGACCGTGACTGGTGTTGCAATGGATCCGAGCGGTGCGCCGATTCCGAATGCGGCGGTGGCGCTCGAGAATTTGCAGACCTCGGTTAAGCATCAGGTTTCGACTAACCAGTCGGGCGTCTATTCGATTCCGAATCTGCCTCCGGCTCAGTACAAGCTGACGGCCACGGCGCCGGGGTTCCGGAACTTCGAAACCGTTCCGTTTGAACTGCAGGCGTACCGGACGGTGCGGCAGGATCTACGGTTCGAAGTCGCGTCGGCCTCGGCGGAGGTCACGGTCAGCGATACCGCGGCAAGTGTTTTGCAGATCGACACTCCGGCCATCAATCAGAATCTGACGCGGCGGGAGATTCTGAATCTCCCGACCAACCTGCGGAGCGTTTACAACAATGCCGGCGATTCGGGACTGACGGCGCAGATTCTGCCACTGACGGTGCCCGGCGTGGTGCAGGTGGGGGCGGGCGCGGCGTGGTTGTCGCCGGGTGCCCGGGCCAACGGCGTGAAGTTGCGGGTAGACGGAATCGAGACCACGTTCGGCAACTTCGGGCTGCCGGATCCGGTGTCGCAGCCGTCGATGGAATCGGTGCAGGAGTTCAGCGCGAACGTCGCGACCACTCGCGCGGAGTTCGGCGGGCAGAGCACGATCACGACGGTAACTCGCGGCGGTACGAATCAGTACCACGCCGACATCTTCTACTATGTCCGGAATAGCTTCCTCGATGCGAGCAATCCGTTCCTCGGAGCGAAGCAGTTTCAGAACATACACGATTACGGGGTGAGCGGCGGCGGTCCGATTATCAAGAACCGGACCTTCGGGTTCTTCACGTTTGAAGGGATTCGCGGGATCCGGTCGTATCCGTTTCCGCCGGTGGCGGCGAGCGTTCCGTCGGCAGCGTACCGGGCAGGGAACTTCGGCAGCGCGACGGTGAAGAATCCGTATGCGGGTGGGGCGGCGTTCGCCGGGAACATGATTCCCGCGGACCTGCTGAGTCCGCAGGCGGTGAAGGCGCAGCAATTGTTTTTCCCGTTGCCGAATTCGGGCGGCGCGAGTTCGAATGCGGCGAACTACCGGGCGTCGTATAACGGGCCGGAAGTACACAGTCTGGTGGAGGGCCGCATCGATCATAACTTCGCGGACCGGCATTCGGCTTTCCTGCGGTATCAGTGGAAGAAGGATGATTACCAGATTCCGGGATCGAGGTCGCAGTTGCCGCCGAGTTCGGTGGGGACTTCCACCAACATCCGGCGGGTAAACTTCTTCACGCTGGGCGATGTGTTCACGCTGCGGCCGAATCTGATCAACGAATTCCGGGCGGGCGTCGTGGTGCTGGTGTCGCAGTCGGATGCGGATGTGAAGGGGCAGGATTTGCTGGACGCGGTCGGCATTCAGGGGCTTCCGTCACGGGCTGGAATCAAGGGGATTCCGAACTTCAGCATTACGGGGTTTAGTCCGGTGACGCAGTCGCTGCTGAATCCGGTGAACGACGGGCACTGGCAGTTGGCCGATAACATGACGTGGGTTGTGGGCAAGCACTCGGTCAAGTTCGGCGGCGAGTATGTGAACTGGTTTGTGAACCGGTATCTGACGACTAACTCGGGGCTGTTCGGGAGTTACTCGTTTACAGGCCGGTATACTGGCGTCGCCTATGCCGATTTCTTGCTCGGCCTGCCGACCTCGGTAACTCGAGTGGATCCGTACCCGACGCAGTACAATCGGTTTTTCGATTGGGCGGTGTTTGCTCAGGACGATTGGAAGGTAACTTCGCGGCTCACGTTGAACTATGGGTTGCGCTACGAGTACAACGACCCCGTAACTGCCAGGGATGGGAATATCTATTCGTTCGACCTGGCAAGCGGGTCGATCGTCGTTCCGAACGCGCAATCGAAGGCGTTGTTCAGTCCGTACTTCCCGTCGAGTATTCCCGTCAAGACGGCGAGCGAGGTGGGGCTGCCCGAGAGTCTGCGGACGGCGGATAAGAACAACTTCGCACCGCGATTTGGATTCTCGTATCAGTTGGACAACAACGCGAAGACGGTGGTGCGCGGAGGTTGGGGACTCTACTACGGGCACTTCTCGGGCGATATCGCGGGGGTGCTGGCAAGCGGTCCTTACTCGTTCTCGACCACCATCACGAATCCGGCGTCGGCGCCGGCGTACACACTGGCGAATCCGTTTGCGAACGCGGGAGCGGCGGGGTCGGTGTCGTTGAACGCGATTGCGCCGAACCTCCGGAATAACTACTCGATGGAGTACACGCTGTCGGTGGAGCGCGAGTTATGGAGGGACTTAGGAATCCGGGTGAGTTATCTCGGGGCGAAAGGGTCGCAGTTAGTGTACCGGCGGAACGTAAATCAGCCGTTACCGTCGACGACTCCGTTCGCTCAGTCGCGGACACCGTATCCGCTGTTCAGCACCATCACCTATGCGGATAACGGCGCGAACAGTTTGTACAGCGGGCTGCAGACCACGGTATTCAAGAGGTTCTCCAAGGGTGTGCTGTTCAACTCGTCGTGGACTTGGGCGAAGGAGTTGAGCGAGATCGATGACACCGGCGACGCCGAGTTGAATACGGTGATCGAGAATGCGTACGACCGGCGGCGCGATCGTGCGAATGTGTATTCGGTGCCGCGGCATCAATGGATCAATAACGCGATTTGGGAGTTACCCGGGAAGAACAAGATTTGGGGCGGGTGGCAGTTGAATGCGCTGCTAAATCTGGCTTCGGGAAACTGGCTGAATCCGGTGTTTTCGGGGCGGGATCCATCGAACACGAATGTGGTGGGTGGCCGGCCGGATGTCGTGGCGCCGCTGACATATCCCGAGACGTTGAGCCAGTGGTTTGACCCGTCGGCGTTCGCGGCGCCACCGGTGAATGCGGGGCGGTTTGGAACGGCGGGCCGTAACATTATAGAAGGCCCGGGTTATGTGTTGATGAACCTGGGTGTGCAGAAGAATTTCCAGTTCGAGAAGATCGGCCGGCTGCAGTTCGGAATTTCGTTTCAGAACGTGCTGAACCACGTGAATTATGGGCAGCCTCTGGCGGCGAGCCCTCCGACGGCGAATGGCCAGTCGGTGCTGGCGGTGGGGAGCAATGCTGGAGTTATCACGGGGACTGCGATTTTCCCGCCCGCGGGATCACCGCGGACGGGATTGCTGAACTTCCGCTGGTCGTTCTAAGCGTCGGTGTGACGGGGGTAGGCCACGCCGGCCTGTTCTTTGTCGCGCTTCCAGTCTTCGAGCTTGGGACCGGCGAGCGGCGCGGCCTGTTTGCGTAAGCCGGCGAGTTCGGCTTCTGCGAGAGGCTTGAAGGACTTGGCGACGCGGACGTCGTCTTCGAGTTGACCGATGGTGGTGCAACCGATGGCGAGGCAATGAATCGGCAGGCTGAGGGTGTAGCGAAGACAGTCGGGGACGCTGAGACTCTGGAGGAGTTTGGCATTGGCGGTACTCTTCATCCCTTGGATGCCGAGTCCGCGTTCGACCGCGACGGGCAGAACGAGTTTCTCGAAGCTCAAGTAGGACGGGTCGGCGGCGTTGAGGGGCATGAGGATGGTGTCGTACTTGTCATAGCGCTTCAGCATTTCGAGGTGGACGTGCGGATCGTGATGGCCGGTGAATCCGATGAAGCGGCACTTACCGGCTTTCTTGGCGGCTTCGAAGGCTTCCACGGCGCCACCGGGCGCGAAGATCTGGTCCACCTCGGCCATTTCGCTGACCTGGTGCATTTGCCAGAGATCGACGTAGTCGGTTTTGAGGCGGCGGAGTGAGTCGTGGAGTTGGGCCTCGGCCTCGGCGCGAGTGCGGCCGGCGGCTTTGGTGGTGAGGAAGATTTTCTTGCGGAAGGGCGGCAGAACGGCGCCGTAGATCTCTTCGGAGCGGCCGTTTCCGTAGAGTGCGGCGTTGTCGAAGTAATTGATTCCGAGGTCGTAGGCGCGTTGGGTGATGGCTTTGGCGTCTTCAACGCCGATCATCGAAAACCGGCCGCCGGCCTGCCCGACTATGGTGAGTTTTTGCCCGGTTTTGCCGAACATTCGGGTGGGGATGTCGCCGGATTGGGTGGTGGCGGCGAAACCGGTTTGGGCGGCGAGGGCCGCGCCGGAGATCGAACTTCGAACGAAGGTTCTGCGGTTCATGTGCCCATAATACGAAACTGGGGTGTAACGCGGGGTGTCCTATTTGCAGATGAAAGTACAGACGGCAGTTCTAGGAGCGATCATCGGGTTAGCGCCGATGTTTGCGCAGGTGTCGCCGGGGATCAAGCCAGTGCCGTACAAGCCGATGAGTCCCGGGGGAAAGCTAGTGTACCGCTTGAAGCGATCAGTGGATCCGGGTACGTTATTGAGGACGGCTTTGATGTCGGGAATCACACTTGCGGCAAATACCCCCGATGGGTGGCAGGGCAACATCGGCGGGTACGGAATCCGGTTCGCATCGAGTATGGGCAGCCGGTTAACGGAGCAGGTGCTGATGGCTGGATTCGAGGCGGCGCTGCACCAGGATCCTCGACCGATTCCGGTGAGGGCGGTGGGTGTATGGCCGCGGACGGGCCAGGCGATTCTGAACACCTTTCGGACCAGGAAGGACGACGGGGTGACAGTGGAGCCGAATTATGCGCGGTTCCTGGCGGCCTATGGGACTGGGTTCGTTTCGCGGACTTGGTATCCGCCAGGATATCGGAGTTCCGGCGATGCGCTGGTGGCTGGGACGATGTCGCTAGGGCTGGATGCGGGACTAAGTGTGTTTTACGAGTTCTGGCCCGATATCAAGCACAAGGTCTTGCACAAGTAGGTCAGGATTTGTCGGAACTCGCGGCCGGGGCCGGCTTTGACTCGGCGGCGGGTTTGGCTTCCTTTTTGTCGCCTTTGTCGCCGGACGTGCCGCCGTCTTTCTTGTCCTTGCTTTCCTTGTCTTTGCCTTCGGCTTTGTTTGAGTTCCCGCCGCGAGCGTAGTCGGTAACGTACCAACCGGTGCCTTTGAACTGGAAGGCAGGAGCGGAGAGCATTTTGGTCACGTTCCCTCCGCAGTTCTCGTGGGTGGTCAGCAGGGAGTCGGAGAATTTCTGCCTGACTTCAAAGACATCCCCGCATTTGTCACACCGGTATTCATAGATCGGCATTTCGTTACTGGCGATCTCCTGACATGTTATTTCTGCGGCGGCGCAGGAATGTGCAGCGGAGTCATTCCGGGCGACAGGTCGCGTTCAGAGTTCTGTCCGTTCTTGGAAGCGGAAGCGGATACTCCATTCACGGCGATGTCGATGGCCTTCTTGAGAATGACGTCTTCGGATTTCGGCTTGGGAGTGGTCTCGCCGGGCGTGGGGTTGCCCTCGTCGTCAGTCTCCACTTGCGGTTGCTCTTCGACGACGGAGACACCGGGAGTTACGCCGTTGTCCTGGATGGCCTTGCCGGAAGGCGAGTAGTATTTCGCGATCGAGAGAATGACGGCGCTGCCATCGTCCATCGTAATCGGTTTGCGGATTCCGGCATCGCCGAACGTGCGCTCTCCAACAATTTCGGCGCGCTTGTCATCCTGCAACGCAGCGGCGGCGATTTCGGCACCACCGGCGGTCCCGCGATTGGTGATAACGACCAGCGGCAACTTCCCGGCGATGTCGTTTGCATCGGCGTTGAAATTCTGACGCGGATACCGCTGACCCTCGGCATAGGAGATCAGACCTTTGTCGAGGAAGAGATTGGCGAGTTGGACGCCTTGTTCCGGCTCGGTGGTCGAATTATCGCGGAGATCGAGGATGAATCGCTTGGCACCCTGCTTTTTCAGATCTTCCACTTTGGACCGGATCTCGCGGAGGCGAGACGCGTCGACAGCGGGCGCCTGGATGAGCCCGATCTGATCCTGCAGCATCTTCGACGTCACCGGTGGTTCGTGAACGACGACGCGGGTCAGGGTCAGCTTGGTCGGTTCGGGGTTGCTGAACTTCAGTAGGCCCAATTCGATGGTGGTTCCGGGGTCGCCTTCCAGCAGCATCTGGGCATAGACCAGAGGCATGTCACGGGTGGAGACGTTGTTGATGCTTTCGAGAATATCGCCGGTGTTCATACCGGCCTTATCGGCGGGCGATCCGGGAATGGCGTCTACCACGCCTACATAGCCGAGGCGCTTGGAGAGTACGAGTCCGACGCCGGCCTTCTTCGCGGTCCTGCTTTTCAGGTACTGCTTGTACTGATCGGCATTCAGATAGCTGGCGTAGGGATCGATGGACTCGAGGAGTCCGTTCATCGCGCCCAAAGTGACGTTCTTCAGATCGGGCTCTTCGACGTAGTCGCTTTTGATGCGCGAAAGGACCTCGGTGTAGACGGCGAGGTGCCGGTATTGGTCATCCGTCGATGACGATGAGGATACGCCAGCGGCCTGGCGGGCTCCGAGGAGCAACACGATCACCACAAACGTGGATAGGGTGACCACTACATACTTCAGCCGGCTATTCATACGGAAGGGAACGCCCTCTCTAAACGATAGTCTAACAGCAGATTGCAAGTCCGCTGATGGGTTAGACGCGCGAGACCCTCTTCCGGATGCTGGCGCGGTCACGTTATTTGGCATGGTTACAGGCATAGGGCCAGATTTGCCGGCATTTGGGCACGGAGGGGCATTGCCGGCGCGGATTTCGGGGGCTTGGGTTGGTTCTGCTGAGTGCGGCCGGACGGCGGCGGCGCGGTGACGACGCGGCGGAGGAGGTTAGCGTCGAGATTCGCAACGAGTTTGGCTTCGTTTTGTATTTTCCAGGCGGCGGTGAGTTCGTGGAAGGCTTTGTAATAGGCGCGCTCGGCCTGGGCGGCGAGGCGGGCGAGGGTAGACAGAGCGTCGCGACTGGATTTTTCGAGCTGCCGGACGATGCGCGCGTCGGGATCGTTGGAGTTCGTCTCATCGAGGACGATAAGGTCGAGGGCGAGGGTTTCGAGGCGGCGGGCTCGGGCGAGTTGCCAGCGGGCGACGGCCATCTGTTCAACCAGGAACTGCTGATGGGTGCCGGCGGGGCTGTGCTCCGAGTCGAGGGTGGCAAGCAGGTGGTCGAATTCCGACTGGGACTCGTGGGCGAGGACGGTGAAGGGGGTCATGGGGTGCTCCTTATGGGATTTGGGCCGGGGTTGCGGCGGCCGGGAGGATCGGTCCGGTGCGGGTCGACTCTCTCTACCTTTATTGGAGCATGCGGGGTCAAGGGGTTGAGGGCTATGTTGTTGATTCTGCCGGGGAGTTTGCTTGTGAACGGGTTTTGGGGACACACGCATTCCAACTATTTGACGGCTTCGGTGACATTGCGCTCCGTTTCCTCGGGCGTCTCCCCCCTGAGTGTGGCAACCGGGATGAACGGGAACGAACGTCGCGTAACCGCCGTCAGGAGCGTCTTGCGAGCCATAGCAGGAGCGCTCAGCGGTGCGGTGCCGGTGAACTCGTGGCTCGTTTCGGATTTGGCGCCGCAGTGACTGTTGTTTCCAGTGGGTCGGCTATTGCCATTCAGCATGCCAATTGGATCAGCCATTGTTCTGTGGCATATTGGAGGCCGGAGAGTGATATGCGGAATTTTCACCTGCCGCTGACGGAGCGGACCTACACGCTGCTCAGGGCGGAGGCGGAGCGGGCGCAGGTGCCCGCCACAACACTGGCCCGCGAAGCGATCGACGCGTGGCTCAAAGACCAGGCGCGGAAGGCGAGACACGACGCTATCGCGGGGTATGCGGCAGAAATGGCCGGCACGGAACTCGATCTCGATCGTGAGTTGGAGTCAGCCGGAATAGAGGTTCTAGTAAAGACCGGTGGAATGAACTGCCCCGCGACCCCGCTACGTTGATTGACCTGCCATTCTGCAAGGGCCACACTTATCGAACGCATTTGATGGGCGTTGACCGCTGACATCGGAGAGCGTATGAATGGGAGGCTCAGAGATTTGGCTCCCCAGTCTGGACACGTTTCGAACTCTTACGACGGAGGAGGCAGCGCACTCGAACCGACGAGAGACGTTCCGAATCAGTGGGTTACACCGTCCGAAACAATACGTCATGGGGAAACGGCCTCCGAGTCGCCACAACTCGCGACCTGGCCCATCATTAATGCGCACATCATCCGAAGGTGAACCACCAAGCCCCGCCGCTGGCGGCGGGCGCGGCGCTGCCAGACCATCATGACCACCTTTGAGTTGGGGTCCATCACTTCGCAACTGGCCATAGAATAAATCTATGAAAACCCTCGTAAGTCTAGCTCCGGTAGTCATCGCGGTATTCGGTTGGTTTATAGGCAACAACCTCAACGCGAGCCGGGATCTAGCGAACAAGCGGCGTGAGATTCGATTGCAGTACCAAATCGAAACGTATCGACGACTAGCACTGGCGGCGCAGCGAAAGCCGGAACCCGGATCGAAGTACTTCCGCGACATGGAAGCGGCATTTGCCGATATCCAACTCTTTGGTAGCGAATCGCAAATCAGAGATCAAGAAGCATTCTTGCGAGAATGGAAAGCTACGAACAGAGGGTCCTTCAATGACCTGCTTAAGGACCTGCGGAATGACCTCCGGCAGGAATTGAACCTATCCGTATTACCAGGTGAAGTTCAGTGGTTTCGTCCGGAGGGTGGTGCTGTAACGGGTCACGATCTTTCCTCTTGAGATTTTCAGTTTATTTTCCGGCAAGTTGGTCAAGCTAATGGTGGGCCGGTGCGGCGTCGGAGGCAAGAATAAGGAGCGCCTACGGCGGACCTCGCGTTTGATGCCCAAGGCC
>JBBQGE010000109.1:0-20438 GCA_038322675.1 Bryobacterales bacterium | reverse complement strand
CGGTAAGATCGGTTCTCGCAGAGGCTCAGAGGGACGCAGAGAACGCAGAGCCTACCGACTGGCTGAGGAGGATATCGACGATGCGTTCGGCGGCGTGGCCGTCCCACTTTTCGGGGATGGCGCCGGGGCGGGTGTGGCCGTCGAGGATGGCGTTGGCTTCTTTGATTATGCGGGTGGGGTCGGTGCCGACCAGGATGTTGGTGCCGATTTCGCAGGTGATGGGGCGCTCGGTGTTGGGGCGCATGGTCAGGCAGGGGATGCCGAGGACGGTGGTTTCTTCCTGGATGCCTCCGCTGTCCGTGAGGACCATGCGGGAACGTGCGACTAAGCCCAGGAAGGGCAGATAGCTCATCGGTTCGACGGTTTGGATGGCAGGATGGAGTGCCATACCGTTCAGCCGTGACGCGGTGCGGGGATGAATCGGGAAGACGATCGGGATCCGCTGCGCAATGGCGTTGATGGCGCCGAGGATGGAGGCGAGGCGGTCCGGTGAATCGACGTTGGCCGGGCGATGCAGAGTGAGGACGGCATAGCTACCGGGCGCGAGGCCCTCTGGCAGGGGCAATTGCCGAGCGCGATCAATCTGTTGGCGCAGGGTATCGATCATCGTATTGCCGACAAAGTAAATTTTTTCGGCTGCGACACCCTCGTTTCGCAGGTTTTCGCCGGCGATGGGGTCGGTAGTGAAGAGAAGATCCGAGATGACATCCGTGCAGAGGCGGTTGATCTCTTCCGGCATGGACATATCGCGGGAGCGGAGGCCGGCTTCAATGTGGGCAACGTTGATGCCGAGTTTCTTGGCGGTGAGAGCGCAGGCGAGGGTGGAATTGACGTCGCCGACCACGATGACCCAGTCGGGGCGGTGATCGAGGCAGACGGGTTCGAACGCTTGCATTACGCGAGCGGTCTGATCGGCGTGGGAGCCAGAGCCGACCTCGAGGTTGATGTCGGGTTCGGGGATGCCGAGGTCGCGAAAGAAGTCGTCCGACATGTTTCGGCTGTAGTGTTGGCCGGTGTGAACGAGGAGCAGGTGATGCCCGTTGCATTTCGCGGAGAACGCCCGGTGGATGGGGGCGATCTTCATGAAGTTAGGGCGAGCGCCGGCGATGAGGAAATACTTCAATGGTGGGCCGGAGCTGAGGCAGCGAAGGGGCGAGGTTGGATGACGCGCTTCAGCAGGTGGGCGCTGGGGCTGTAGTCTTGCACAATTTCTTTGAGGGCTACGACCAAGCGTCCGCTGTCGCGGGCGAGACAGATGTCCCGGAGAGTGTCGAGCCAGATCAGCATGTCGCCTTCGGGCATGCCGTTTCCCACAAAGATGCGGATCTTTTCGTGGGTGGTGGGCACGGTTTCCTCGGACATGGTGCTCAGCTCTTCGTATAGCTTCTCGCCGGGGCGCATGCCGGAAAATTCGACTTTGATGTCGATGTCCGGCTTGAGACCTGAGAGAAGGATCAGATTGTGGGCCAAGTCGACGATCTTCACGGGTTCGCCCATGTCCAGTACGCAGATCTGGCCGCCTTCTCCGATGACAGAGGCTTGCAGGACGAGCTGGCAGGCTTCGGGGATGGTCATGAAGAAGCGGCGCATGTCGGGGTGGGTGACGGTGACCGGTCCGCCAGCAGCGATCTGCTTCTTGAAGATGGGAATGACGCTCCCGTTAGAGCCGAGCACGTTGCCAAAGCGAACGGCCACGTACTTTGTCCGACCATTCTGAATGGCGAGCAGCAGCAGTTCGGCGATGCGCTTGGTGGCACCCATGATGTTGGTTGGCCGGACGGCTTTGTCGGAGGAGATCATGACGAAGTCCTGGACTCCGTGTTCTGCGGCGGCCGCGGCGACGTTGTAAGTGCCGAAGACATTGTTTTCGATGGCTTCGAAAACGTGCGTCTCCATCAGAGGGACGTGTTTGTAAGCGGCGGCGTGGTAGACGACGGTGGGCGTATACTCCTGGAGGACCTCGTCGAGGCGAGTGCGGTTCTGGACACTGCCGATTTCCGGGTAGAAAGGAACATCCGGGAAGGCCTGGCGCATTTCGCGGTCGATTTCGAAGAGCGGGGATTCGGCGATTTCGATGCCAACGATTCCGGCTGGGTGGAAGCGTGCGATCTGGCGGCAGAGTTCGGAGCCAATGGAGCCGGCAGCGCCGGTGATGAGGACGACCTTGCCTTCGAGGGTGCTGCGAATCTGAGCTTCTTCGAGCCGGACGGGGGTACGGCCGAGAAGGTCTTCGACGGCGACGTCGCGGATCTGGCCAGCCAAGCCGCGTTCCTCGATAACTTCGGCAAGGCCCGGCACGGTCTTGCACTCGACTCCAGCGCCGTGGCATAGCTCGAGCATTCGGGTCATTTCAGTGCCGGTTGCAGACGGAATCGCGATCAGGATTATGTCGATCGCGTACTTCGCCGCCAGAGCTTCGATTTGGTCGCCACCGCCGAGGACGGGTACACCCAGGATGTGAAGCCTCTTCTTTTCGCGCCTGTCGTCGAGGAAGCCGCGTACCCGATAGGGAAGCTTGGGGTTCTTTTGGATCTCGCGCAGCAGGCTGATACCCGATTCACCCGCACCGTAGATTAATGTCTGCTTAACCCGGGCGCCATTCCGAACGTGCGAGGCGGTTTCGGCCATGAGACGCACGACCACCCGCAGACCGGCGGTGCCGAGAAAACAAACCATCAGGTCGAGCAGGTAGACGGAGCGAGGGAATCCTGCCGGTGCGAGCCAGACGATTGCACCGAAGCTCAGCGCCGAACCAGCGATATTACCGAGCACGATCCGCAGGAGATCCGATACTGAAACGTATTGCCACCATCCGCGGTCGAGATTCGCTATCCGAAACACAATCATCTTGACGACGACCCAGATCACGAGGGCATGCACGAGATGCGCCGAGTATCTGTCCGGTAAACGGAAATCAAACCGCAGCAGAAATGCCAGGAGGCCAGAAAACGCAAAGATGCCGATCTGAGCGGACCACGCCAGGATGCGGTGGAACCGTGTAAGCGTTTCAACGAGGGTGTGAATCTTGCGAACCATGGTGGCGGTGAGCGTTAGTTGGCGGGAGCAGTAATGGCTATATCTGGCGGTGCGCCACTTAATTCGTCGAAAGCCCTGGCCCGAACGGTGCGACGAACGGCGTTAACGACGTGCAACTGGTCTTCCCGGGAGAGGCTGCTGGAACTTGGCAGGCAGATGCCGCGGCAGAAAAGATCCTCCGCAACTTCACCGCCAAAGCGCTCGCATCCTGCGTAGAGGGGCTGGAGATGCATGGGTTTCCAGACGGGACGAGCCTCCACGTTGACCGCGTCCAGCGCCTGAATCAACTCGTCCCGCGTGCAGCCGAACAGTTCAGGGTCAATGAGGAAACAACTCAGCCAATTTGTGTGCAGGCCGTAGGGGGCCTGGGGCATGAGTGAGACGCCAGGAAGGTCCGCGAAGGCATCGCGATAGCGGAAGGCGATGGTGCGGCGCTGTTCTACGCGCAGATCGAGCACTTCGAGCTGGCCTCGGCCGATGCCCGCGAGTACATTGCTCATGCGGTAGTTGTAGCCGAGTTCGGAGTGTTCATAAGCGATGCCGGGATCGCGGGCCTGTTGGGACCAGAAACGCGCCTTATCGACCCAGGCGGCATTACGAGAGGCGAGCATTCCGCCGCCGGTGGTCGTGATGATCTTGTTTCCATTGAAGGAGAAGACACCGATGTCGCCGAGGGTTCCGGCCGCCCGATTGCCGTAGGTCGCACCGAGGGCTTCCGCAGCGTCTTCAAGCACCCCCACTTCGTAGCGGCGGCCCAGTGCCAGGATGGGATTCATGTCGGCGCACTGGCCGTAAAGATGCACCACTATGAGGGCACGCGGTAGTTTCTTGTGACGTGCGCGCTCGCGAAACGCATCTTCGAGGATGTTAGGGTCTAGATTCCAGGTGGCATAGTCGCTATCCAGGAAGACCGGCTCGGCACCGAGATACCGGGCGGGGTTGCAGCTGGCGGCGAACGTGAGCGTTGGGCAGAACACTTCGTCGCCGGGGCCCACGCCGAGAAGACGCAGGCCGAGGTGGACGGCGGCGGTACCACTCCCAAGCGCGACCACAGGCAGGCCAATGCGGTCAGTAAACTCCTGCTCGAAAGCATTGAGGTTAGGGCCAACAGTGGAAAGCCAGTTTGAGGTGAAGGCCTGGCGCACAAACCCTTGTTCCGAGCCGCCCATGTGCGGCACTGAAAGTAGGACACGTTTCATAATTGCCCAGCCATATGGGGACGACGCCGTGCCGGATGAACTTGTGCACTCACGAGGGATAGCGATGGCGCGAGTAAGGAGAACCCGACTTATGTTTTCACGGCTACCGGTCGTGTGTAAATGCCGTTCCGGTCAATCCGTTCCGCCGGAAGGGCAAAAAAGTTACCCTCTATGTGGGTAGCATCATCAATTGGGCGGAGATCCTCATCGAATAATCCATACCCTGCGTCGCTAAGGACCCGCAGAACTTCGGAGTGCCGATGTGTCAACTCAATTAGAAGAGCTGGCCTGACGTCCACGAGCGTATTATGCATTCCGTTCAGCACATCCAACTCTGCACCTTCAACGTCGACCTTCACAAAGTCGGGCCGAAGCAACTCTCGTCGCACGAAAGTATCCAGCGCCACACACGAAACTTGCGTCACCTGTACTTTCGACTTGATGTGAGCACTCTTGACATTCGCCGCAAAGACTCCGTACCCCTGAATCATTGAATTGTTTTGCCCTGTAAGGTCCTCAATCCACAAGGGTGCGCTCCCTTCGGTTCGACCGATCGCCTGTTCTGAGAGCGTGATGTTGCCGTACATGCACATTCGGACGTTCTGACGTATGTACGGCAGGTTATTGACTCCCGGTTCGAAGGTATACACTCGCCCAGCTGGACCGACAAGGTGTCCGAAATAGAGGGCCATATAGCCGATGTGCCCTCCAATATCCAGAGCTGTGTCACCACGGCACAGAAGCCGCCCAACTGATTCCAGCGCCCGACGCTCGCGTCGCTTTCCGTGAAACCAGTAACCTTTATGCTTGAAAGAGTGCAGGATTAGAGCGTCACCAGTCCAATGATGGCGTATTCTAATCTCGCCAAGGTTGATCCTCCGGAAGACCGGAATTGCAAATGCGCGAACGAGCTGCCAGTATGCCACAGATCGTAACATGTCGGTCTCCTGCTTGTAGGGCAGTAGGCCATATCCGCCCTACGTAGTTCATTCGAAGCTGCCGTTCTATAGTTGCGCTACTACTTCTAGCACGCCGGAACAGTCAGCCATTTCGTGGTCTGGCGTAATCTGGCAATTCTCCAGGTCGTAGTGCAGTCCACCTCTGCGCCTAACGCGGACAGTTACCCAACCGAGTTGCTTCGGAGCCGTGAAGTCCTTCAGCGGGTTGTCCGCAATGTAGACGTATAGTCTCGCTGGCCTGCACCGGCTCACGTGTTCGAAAGCCCTTGGGTGCGGCTTGCGAAAATCGGTGCCGAGCAATTCTGTAAGCACTATAGGCGCAGCGGACGATTGCAACAGGAGGGCATCGGCTTTCCTGCTCTGGCTGACCGCCGGACCGTCGGTGATCACCGCAATCGACGCGATACGCGAAATGGCTTCAAGAGCCTCGGAGGCGTCCGCAGCAAGTGCGATCGAGGGTGTGTGGGTCCGATAAATCTCAACCAAAGCTGACACTATTTCGGCGGTAGGCTCTCTGCCGGATTCGCGCAGCACCTCATCAAATATCGACGACCGTCGCCCAGCCAGGAAGCAGCCCCAGCAACGTTCGGAAAAATCAACAATATCCAGCCACTTAGCCGCCCAACGGCCCACCTCCAGAAAGCCGCTGTAAACGTAGTCGCGTTCTAGGTACAACGTGTCGTCGATGTCGAAGACAGCGCAGATGCCTCGCTGCATGTTCGGATCCTCTCACCTGGAACGAAAACGGCCTCATCGTAGCGAAGCATTGCGAGATCGTCGGTCCAATCGTAGAAATAGGAGATACGCTTCCCAGCCAGTTCGCTCAGCAGCCAGTCCGTAAACCGTCCACCAGCTCGGTGGGCCAAGGGGTATCCACCACCGAACCGTGCGTTCATCTCGATGATCTGGATTGTACCGGATTCGTCCATGAAACACTGGATGTTGAGCGGACCATAAGCCCCGGGTAATGCCTCGGATACCGCTTCGGCCAGATTCATTAATCGACGCTCCTTCACTGTGATCCCCTTCGAGACCTCGCCCGCCCTGACCTCCATGCGCAAATGCGGCACCGCGCAGATACACTCGCCCGACCGATTCACATACACATTGATCGTAAACTCCCGCCCTTTTGCGATCTCTTGGACAATATACCCACTGCTCGCCTCCGCCATCAACCCAAGTTCGAGCAGTGACTCGACGCGCCGTACGCCAACGGAAGCGCTCCCGTCATGTGGTTTCACGATCAGCGGCAGTGGCCAGTCGGACGGGTTGAGCAAGGCTGAAGATAGATCGGCTTGCCGAACGGTCGGGAAACCGTTCGCTTGCAGCCATTTATAGGTCGCGACTTTGTTGCAGCAGATCTGAACGGCGCCGGGTGCGGAAACGCAGACCGTAACGCCGATCGCAGCAAAGGCCCCCAAGGCCGTCGCATATACGGGAAGCTCAGTGTCAATCGTTGGAATCAGAAGCCTGATTCCCTGTTCTTCGCAGAGTTGCAGTACTCTGTCCACAAAGTCGGGCTCGGTGCAGCGCGGCACCTTCCAGGCTCGGTCAGTAAGATGAAAGGTTGGTGCGCTGCACGACGAGTCAATACCGTAGACCCCACCGACGTTTCCAAGGTTCCTTAGGCTTTGACGGAAACATTCGGTGAGCCCCGCTCTCCGGCCACAAGAGGAGATTAGTACGTTATAAGCCGAGTGTACCGACATGTTTTCGCCCAATGACGTAGTAACCGCCAGCTATGCGGTCGGCCTGCACGGATCTGGCCATCAGCGGGTCCAACAGTTTCATTGGAGAGAGAAGTAATGCCACGAGTCCTTTTACCGGTAAGTATAACCTGGACGAAATGCAGCTAAAGAGCACGGCCCAGAACTCAACCGCAATCCGATAGCAGCCAGTCGCTGGGCCGACACTAATGCCAATCTCCTGACACTGGAAGCCAGCGGACCGGAGTAACTCATCGATTCCCTCGCGAGTCCAACGCTCGAAGTCAGTGGGGCCCGGGTGGTAACCGATAACGAATGGTACTTGGCAGTACAAAACTCCTCTCTCATGCAGAACCCTGTGCATCTCTGCGAGCGCCGCCTTGGGGTTTCGAATATGCTCCAGCGCTTCTTGAGTAAGGATAACTCTGAAGGTGCCACTCGCGAAGGGTAGGGCCTCGGCGTCCCCGCACACGTCCACCTCCCGCGTCTGCGTGAGGTCCAGATTAAGGATCCGTGGATGGACCCTCGTTCGTCCCGCTCCAACGTTGAGTCCCAGGCCACCATCCGCCAATTGTTGGAGACAGATTGATATCGCCCTCCGAATCGATGTCGATCGGTTGTGGGTTGCATAAATTCGTCCAACACATAGATCGTACAGCCACCGAAGCCGCCCACCCTGTTCATCAGTGCGTCTCATGAGTTCCCAGAAACTCAGGCATCGTCGAGTGCCCCGCCTGGCTGATGCCGTCACGTCGGACTACCACCAGCAGTGTCGCGCAAAGAATCTTGAAGTCCAACCACGGGCTCCAGTTGTCCACGTACCAAACATCGAGATCGAATTTGTCGTCCCAACTGAGGGCGTTCCGTCCATTTACTTGAGCCCAGCCAGTAATGCCAGGCTTGACCTCGTGGCGGCGGCGCTGGCGCGCGGTGTAGCGGGGCAGATACTCGGGCAGCAATGGCCGTGGGCCGATCAGACTCATGTCACCGTTGATCACGTTCCACAATTGAGGCAATTCGTCTAGACTGGTTTCGCGCAAGAAACGGCCCAGTGCGGTAAGGCGTGCCTCGTCGGGGAAGAAAGTGCCGAGGCAATCTCGCACGTTCATCATCGTTCGGAATTTGAGAAACATGAACGGTTTCTCTCCACAACCAATGCGAAGTTGTCGAAACAGCACCGGCTTGCCCATTCGAACGCGGATCAAGCACGCCAACACAAGCATAAGTGGCGATGCGGTGAGGAGCCCGACGGCTGCGAAGCTGCGATCAAATATGTTTTTGAGCACCAACCACCGCTCTCCCGGGCATCGCCGTGGAGCCACTTGCTTTCAGCAAATCGGTCAAGACTCCTAGATACCGTTCTGCAAGGACATCGCGCCTTGCGTTTTCAAGCACCCACCGTCGCCCGCTGGCCGCCATCTCGGCTCTGGCGTCGGGGTGATCTGCCAAGAAACGGATGGCCGAAGCAAGAGCCTTCGGGTTCTCCGGCTCGGCGAAGACCCCGGCCTTGGCTTGGACGCACACCAAGTCGCGGGCTGCGCCGTCAATGGCGAGAAGGATTGGCCGCGCGCATGACATGTAGTCGAACACCTTATTAGGGTACACGGTTCGAAATGTCGGGTTGTTTTGCAGCACCGCAGCGCCAGCGTCACATGCATTGACGATCTCGGGCATGGAACCTTTCGGCTTGGGCCCATAGAACCGGATGTTGTCGAGAGCGCGGCGTGCAGCTTCCTTCGTTAGCCGCTCCCTCTCTGGCCCGTCTCCGACACATGCTATGAGGATATTTGGCCGATCTCGTAGTTCCGCCGCAGTCTCCAGAAGTTGCTGGAGGGCGTTTGCCCGGCCGTGAGCGCCGGCGTACATGACAACAAATCGATCTCCCCAGCCAAGCTGGCGGCGCATCTCGTTGTCGCGGCAACCGGGCCGGAAGGAATCTGTATCCGCTCCGTTCGGCACGTAGCAGAATTTTGCAGGTGCAGCCAGTGCGCGCCGTTCCATGTCTGCTTGAAAGGCCGGAGTCAAAACGTTGATCTTGCTCGCACTTCGACACGCCCACTTTTCGAGTCCGTACAGGAGCCTCGTCAAGAGTGATCCAGATCTTAATACTCCCGTCGTGATGGCACTCTCCGGCCACAAATCGCGAACTTCAAAGATCCAAGGGACAGGGCGTTTAGAGACCCGGGCAGCTATCCAGCCAGGAATCGTAGCGACCAGAGGTGGTGAGGTGGCAATAACCACGTCAGCACGAGGCGCACGAAGAGCGGCCATCGAGGCCGACAATGTAAAACCGAGAAAGGCCCACATGCGGCCCACATAGCTCGTCGCATAGGTCGTTGGCACGTGGCACCGGTACACTAGCACCGCACCGTCATTCTCTTTGGTAACCCAGCGGCCATGATAGCGCTCCGGTGCCTTGCCTGACGCGTGGTCTACCGTTCCAGCGATGACGCTGACGGCGTGGCCGCGTTCAGCCCACAACCGGGCCATCTCGTTGAAGCGCGATCCGCACGGCTGACCGGGCATCAAGTAGTATTGGTGGACAATCAAGATTTTCATGCAACGGGGACAGATGCGAGTTTGACGGAACTGGGATGGATCCCGTCCGCAGCGAGTTCGAACTCAAGCGTACGATCACCGGCCATAACAGTCCAAGTCGAAGCCGACACAGAGACGGAGGGGACATTTGGTCCGAGGACGGAGACTATCGCGAGCGGAAGCGGGCTAGGCTGCTCAACCGAGAGTGAGGGCACTGGAACTTTTACGCCGTAGTATCTGGAGAGCCAGCCGCGCGGAGGATCATCTTGGCCGACGACGATCTCACCCGACAGAAGACCGCCGGCGCCATTGAACACGCTAACGTTGAAAGGGCCGTCCGGCGTTTCCAATTGAAGCGAAGCCTGTCCGTCCGGACCTGGGCGATGCGGGAAATCGCCGCCTAGCCAGTGCAGGCGCGCTCGATGAGTGCCGGAACCTTCCATGCGATCCACTATCACCCAAAGCTCATCCTTCACGAAGAGCACGGAGCGCCGATGGACGCAGCGACCAGAATGCCGTTGGTAGCCGTAGTGCTCGCCCTCACAGAGAGCCCAGTCTGAGTAATCTTCGAAGCGCAACAGCTCGGCCTTGGTCCAATACAGGCATTTGAATTTTCGGTAATGAAGCATCTGGTCGCGGCCGTCCACCTGAACCGTGTTGTGACTCTCGGTGCGAAGAAAATGGCCGTGCCATTTCTCGGGTCCGTTGTACAAGTAGCTGCCGGGGTCGACCAGGACGTTGTGACCACGCCACCAGACATCCAGGTGCAGCATGTCGATTTGAGAGAAGCGATCCAGAATGGTTCCACATCGGAAGGCGGCGAAGTTCTCCGGTTTGCGGCCACGCAGGACGTGATGCCCCGTGTGCGAGAAGGAGACAGAGGTTCGGTTGACCTTGCGAAGCGGAAGGTCCAGCGCGGAGGGGCCACCGAACCACACTGCCATTTCGTCCCAAGGACCGCGGTCGTACACCCTTTCATGGCGCGTCATGATACTCGCCGCTTGCAAAGTGGGCCGGAAGTCGGAGAAATCGCAACTCGAAAGCGGCAGCGGAAGCGCCCCGTCGTTTGCACCGTAGTTCGGGAGACGGCCGTCTACCGGGTTCTGATGAGCGAGCAAAAAGTCGAGGGAGCGCTCTAGCGCACGCGTCCAATCGGGTGGAATCGGATCAGCATGAGACCTCGCGAAGGCGAGAGCCCACAGATAGATCTGGATCGCGAAACGGTGATAGTTGTGCGACTGCTGGATGTAGGAGCCGTCAGGATAGATCTGGTGGTTGGCTTCCTGTTCAAGCAATCCCCTCCCTTCCGAGACCCAGGCGGAAGCTGTTCGAACATCTGGTAGGACGCGGCCGGCAATATAGAGGGCCAGCGCTTCCGATAGCAGGTGGTTATTGTAGACGGATTCGCGTGCGTACTCTATGTGGCAGGCGATATGTGCTCCGCAGGTGAAGATGTGTTTGCTCAGCTCTGTATGAAGATCCGCGGGAAGCGCACCGTCATGAAAGAACACATTAAGGCCAAACAGCCAGGACATCAGGCGCAGGGCTATTTCCTGGCCGGAGTTCCAGTGGATTCCCTGGCCGGCCGGGTTATGCTCCAAATAGTCTCGAATCTGTGATAAGAAAGCGGACGAAAGATCCGGCGCGGTTTCCGGAAAAAAGGTAGCGCAACGAGCCATGCTATACGCCTGCGGAAAACGAGCTACTTCCCAACTGAACTTGACATCTCCCACCCGCGTCTCGTCGGCAAGCAAACTTGACCAGTGGGCTTCAGCCCGCCACCGATTGTGGCTTAGGGGATTGCGGTGCCAATCGATGGGATTGCCGAAATCGGCCATCCACTTGCCGAAGCAAAGAATACGACCGCGGGTCGCTTCGGTGGCCTGAAAGACGAGGCCCGAAAGACTTTCAGGGGCCATGAGCGGGCGAAGCGCGTTCGCTACCGCTGACGGCTCCGAAAAGACTGCCCGGAAGTCCCCGTTGGTGTTGGTGTTGGTGTTGGTGTTGGTGTTGGTGTTGGTAATTCTGGCAATTCCGCCCCGCGTCTTCACTTCCCACATGCTGCGGGCCAGAGTTTTGCGGAGCCCGAGCTCGCGGCCCTCCTGCCAGAGTTCGCGCAACTCCAGTTCAGGGGAAGTGCGGGTCGCAGCGAGTCCCGCAGGGTTCGGAGAATTCCGGAGGGTGTAGGCTGCCCTCGGCAAGGATGCACCAACAAAGCAGCCATCCAGAAAAATAGAACTCCAAGTTTCAATGGAGAGGACCTTCCAGACGACGTCAAACCAGTTCGGAGCACTCTGATGGGACAGCAAGTCTTCGATAGTTTTACTGTTCCAAAAACCACGCTGGCGCGCGCGCTTCGATAGCAATACGTCGCGGAGAAAGCCGGAGTGCTGTCTCTTCATCCAGGACTCAGCGGGCGTGTCAAAGCCGACCTTGCGGCGAGTCAGGACACTTTGAGGGAGGATGTCCGACACCGCTTGGCGCAGGAGCCACTTACTAGCGCCACCGCGGAACTTTACGTCGAAACCGGTGCGGAAAGCGAAGCTCACCAAGCGAGGATCAGCGAGAGGTACGCGAGACTCCAGGCTGACGGCCATGCTCATTCGATCGTCCTGGTGAAACAGACCGGTTAGATAGGTCTGGGCGTCCCAATGCATGACCTTGTCCGCCGGATCTGTAGCGGGAGAGCGATTCACTGTTTCGTGAAACAACTGACGGCAGCGCTCCCGGCTGCAAAAGTCCGGCGACTGGAACACCCGCGCCCAAGTTGCTTCAGGAACTTTTGCGAAGTTCTCGAAATAGCTCTTCTCCCAATTCATTAGATTCCCGGCGTTGCTCAGCAGGCGATAAATCGGGCGTGTGTCGGAAAGCTGACAGCGAAGGTTGCCACCGACATCGCCCGTGCGATCATTGGCTTGGGATCGGCCGCTGCGCCCGGTGAACCAGGAACGAATCACTTGAGAGGGTCGCCCCAGAGCATATCGGGCGTATCCACCGAAGATTTCGTCAGCGCCCTGCCCGCCGAGGCAGACTTTCACTTGGCTTGCGGCGAGTTGGCTGACGTAGAACATAGGGAACATCGCCGCGCCGATCACCGGCTCGTCCTGGTGGTACATAAGGCGCGTCAGGTCGTCCGGGAAGGAGGAGCCATCCATGGTGATCAATTGCAGTTCCAGCCCAAGCGCCCGGGCGGCAGCTTCCTGGTAGGGCCGCTCGTCGGTGACTCCCTGCCCAGTGAAGTGAACCCCGAAGCAAACCGGTCTCTTACCACTGCGAGAGGCATAAGCCGCGACGGCGCTGGAATCGATACCACCGCTGAAAAAAGAGCCCACGGGAACATCGGACATCAATTGGTCTTTGACCACATTGCCAAGTTGGCCGCGAAGTTCCTCGACGAGCTGCTCCGGAGCCTTACCAAAACTGGTGAAATCTCGAACTGACCAATACGAGCGCAGATTGGCGCCGTAGCGCCCGACTTCAAGGTACTCTCCAGCGCGGAGCTGCCGGATACCCCGGAAGAAGGTCCGTTCAAATAGAGCGGAGTGGAAATGAAGGTACTGATTGATGCCCTCAAGATCGGGGTCGCGTGGAACATCCTCACATAGGAGCAGCGCCTTGATTTCGCTGGCGAAGACGATGCGCCGACCGTCGTCGTGGTAATAGACCTGTTTGACACCGAGTGGATCGCGGGCCAGTGTGAGGCGGCGCGAGCGCGAGTTCCAGAAGGCGAATCCGAAGATGCCGGCCACCTCGGATAGCGCTTCCGGCCCAGACTCCTCCATGAGATGGAGCAATGTCTCGGTATCGGAAGGGCCCCGGAAGCGATGGCCTTGGGCGAGTAGGCGCTCTCTGAAGGAGCCATGGTTATAGAACTCGCCGTTGTAGGTAATCCAGCACGTACCGTCCTCGTTGGACATCGGCTGAGCGCCGGTGGGAGAGAGATCCACGATAGAAAGCCGGCGATGGCCGAACCCGAGGTTGCCGTCGAAGTGGAAGCCTTCAGCATCTGGGCCGCGATGAGCCAGAATCCGCGTCATGCGGACTAGCAGATCGCGATCAACGGGCCGGTCTGGCTCAGCGTAATGGAAGATACCAGCGATTCCACACATGAAATCAAGCTTCTTCGTCGGAAGCTTCGAGATTGAAGGGACAACCTTCCCGTAAACTGCGCACCGCCATCAACGATGCCCAGGTGACCCCGTGAAGCTGGTCCCATGGGATAGGCGCGGGGCCGCCGGCCCGACAAGCGGAGAGAAACGCGGCAAACTCCCCCTGATGACCCTTGTCCTTCTTGGCCGACGAACGTTCCATCTTTCCATTGCGCCAGAGTTCCACAGTCTGCCACGCGTCGATAACAGCAGTCCGACCGCCCCCTAAGACTTCAATCCGCTCGGCGGGAAAGGCATTGTCACCACCCGTTTGGTACGAGATCGAGGAAATACTGCCGTCCGCGTGCCGGAGAGTAATGAACACCCGATCGTCACTAGTTTCAATCCCGCCACACTTGGCTACCGACTCGGCGTAGACTTTGATCGGGGGCGACCCCGCAATTGATACACACGTGTCTATAGCATGGCAAGCTTCGCCTACGATTCGTCCACCACCAACCTCTTCATCCTGGGTCCAGTGGTCGCCAGGAATATAGCCTGGCGAAAAGCGGTACGAAAGGCTCAGCGGTTTGGCCCCTGCGAAGAATTCCCTCACACGCTTCGTCGCTGGAGCAAATCTCCGGTTGAACCCGACCGTCAGTAACGGGCAGCGATCACCCAACTCTTCGATACAGCCAGCAATACGATCGAGATCCTCTGCCAGAATGCACAGCGGCTTCTCCACGAAAACGTGTTTTCCGGCTCGGAGGGCGGCGATGATCAAGTAGGCGTGTGAGTCGTGGCGGGTAGTGATGAATACTGCCGCAGTGTCCCTATCGTTCCAGATCTCGGCGACGTCCGTAGTGGCAAACTCAAATCCGGTGCTGCGCCCGGTGTGCTCCGCATGAAACCCTTTGGCCGTGCAGATGCCGCGCCAAGCAATGCCGTTCATCTTCATGAGCGTTGGCAACATCACTAAGCGGGCAAAATTGCCGGCGCCAATCAAGCTCACCCCGAGAGCGTCAGATCGGGAGCCGGCGGCCCGCAGGTCAATGCGCCTTTGGGGCTTCTCGGTCGAATCCGAATATTCCAGCAAGAGCCCAAGAAACGGTTCTCGCCGGGTGGTAATGAGATCGTATGCTTCAGGGGCTCGATCAATTGGAAAACGATGTGAGGTGAGTCTTTCGACGGGAAGCTTGCCGCGGCTCATCAAATCGAGGCAGGCTTGCATGTTCCGTTGAGCGGTCCACCGGGCATACCCGACCGGATAATCCACTCCCTTTTCTTCATAAATTGGGTCTCCCCGCCCCGGACCGAGAGAAGAGGAAACCGTGAACTCAAGTTCTTTCTTAAAGAACGGCGGCCGTGGGATCTGCAGACCTACGACCCCCACAAGCACGATCCGCCCTTTGGTACGGCAGACTTCCGAAGCAAACTCGATGGGCTCATTGCTCTCCGTGGCAGCCGTCAACATGACGGCATCAACCCCGAAGGCCCCGCTGAAATCCTTGACAGTTTGGAGTGGAGAGCCTGTTGCAACCGCGTCCGCACCCAAAGTAAGAGCTAGTTCAAGCTTACCGGGATCAATATCAACTCCGAACACCCGGCAGCCCTGCGCCTTTAGCAGGCAAACGCAGATTTGACCGATGAGTCCGAGACCGACGACAAGCACCGATTCGCCGAGGCCGACCTGAGCCAGCCGTACGCCCTGAAGCCCTATCGCGGCAATTGAAGTGTACGCAGCCTGTTCGAAGGTGACATTTTCCGGCATCAGAGCGCACAGATTGCGCCCGACCACGGAAATCGTAGAGTGTGGAGCCGCGACCGCAATACGATCTCCCGGCTTGAATTCCTGAACACCAGTTCCGCATTCCAGAACGGTCCCTGCCGCCGAATAACCGAGGGGCATGGGGTCGTCGAGTTTCGCGGATATCTGTGTTAACGTAGTGAGGATACCCTCCTGCCTCAGCTTCTGGAAAACTCGCTTGACATCCGCCGGCCGCTGCCGGGCTTTGCCGATTAAACTCTTCCGTGCAAGATCGACCACATAACGTTCCGTACCGGCCGAAATCGCCGAGGCCACCGTGGCCATTAGCACGTGTCCAGGCGCGGCCAACGGAGCGGGAATCTCCTTGACTCCAGTCGCACCCGACCGAACGTTTTGAATAACCTGTTTCATTTCACAGCTTCAATCATCATGCCCATTCCGTGATTTCGGAGGAACCTCTTGATAAACCAGCGAGGCCACGGACGCTTTGCTGCCGTTCAGCAGTGCTCCCCGGTGCCTCTGACCGACCGCGCCTTGCAAAAGGTCGCCGAGGCCCAGTTTGATGTCGATCGTAACCGAGGAAAAGGCATCAAACATCCGCCGGGCCTCATGCACGGTGAATGCCTTTGTTCCAGGGCTCTCCAGGTGCTGGGCATAGATGTCGTTCAAGGACCGAAACGGTCGAAGTGCCAGGAGACCGTACCTCGCCCAGAGCATATAGCCAACCATGCAATGCTTGTGGTAAATCATGATCCGGCAGATCCCACCGGGCCGCAGCACTCGATAAACCTCTCGGATCGCTTGGGCCGTGTTCGGAGTATGATGAAGCACCCCGTACGAAAACACCAGATCGAAAGAATTGTCGGCAAAGAGTAAGACCTCGGCATCCCCCGCCCGAACCTCCGAGCCAAATCCATAGAAGCCAGCCTGGCACGCGTAAACTCGACCGCACGATCAGTGAGGTCAATGCCTGTCAGCGACCGCGGCCCGGACTTCGCCCATTCCAGGTGGTCGGCGCCCATGCCCACTCCGATCTCCAGGACATCTCTGCCCCGGCAGTTCGGAAACTTCGCGAAGGCCTTAAGCGCAGGCTCGAGTTCATACCTCGCCTGGGCTTGCCGCTCCAGTTGCTGTGAGAGGGTCTCCCCCTCAGCATACACTTCTCCGCACGACGAGCGGCTCCAGAACTCTCGTACCTGCGCTTTCGGTCCTACTGTTTGCATGATGTTGAAGTGTAAACGGGAGCAACGGTGGCCTTGCTCGTCAACGCGAAGAACCGCTCAATCGCGGAGTCGTATGGTTCGTCAGTCCGTGAGCACCGCAGGGCAGGTTCCCCAATAGAGTCGCGAGGCAGAAAACCCCAGTCCCAGGCAATGACACCGGTGATGGTCCACATAACTTAGAAAAAGTGAACGAAATCCGGCGCGGGTCCCCTCCCCCGAAGCCACCCGTAGAGTCGAATTGTTTTCGATGCCGTCTCCGCCCAACTATATTTTTCGGCTACGAGCTTGCGACCGCGCTGACCGACTGCCGCCAACTCAGTCCTCGGCAGCCTCAGAGCAACGCGGAGCGCATCATGGATGCCGTCAGTGGAAATGTCCGTCCACCACCCACAACCGTGCCGCACTAGATCCGCCCAAGGCGCGCCCTTCGTTGTAAGAACCGGAAGGCCAGCCCCTAGTGCCTCCAAAACAACCATGGGGCTGCCTTCGCTGTGCGTCGGCAGCACGAACAAGTCCGCAGCCGCAAAAGCGTCGCGCTTCTCCTGGCCGTGCAGCAGGCCAACGAATCGAACATGCCGGCCCAACTCGCAGGCTCGGATCTGAGCCTCCAGTTCACGTTGATGGCCGAACTCATCCATCCCCGCAATAAGCAGGATCCAGTCCTGGATTTCGTTTCGAAGCTCATGCATGGACTCAAGCAGCATGGGCAGACCCTTCTTGGGAGTTATTCGCGACAGGTACAAGATAATTCGACGTTCGACGGAAAGATTCTTTGCTTCACGAAACCTGATTGGATCTCCTGCGCTTTCCAGCCATCCGGCGGAGATTGCATTCGGCAACAGCGCGATCGGATTTTTCAACGAGTATTCTCTATAGTCGGAAATCTCATTCTCTCCGCAAGCATGCAGACAACTCGCTCCACGCAGATTTTCCGATTCGTATGCCAACAGAGCGAGTCTTTTCTTCCAGGCGGCCTTCTTCAACGCCCATGGCTGGAGCGCTCCATGTGCGGCAACGACGGTGACACTGTGGCGTCTCCGCCATTCGCTGGTCACTCTCGACAGACCGCTCCAAATGCTGTGCTGATGTACGATGTCGACCTGCGAGCCGTCCAGTGCTGCTCGCTCCATCTCTGGGGTGTAGCCGATCGAGACCGGGCCGAATGCGCTGAAACGGCGTACGTGGCGCGGCGCGAGATCGAAGGACCGCCGCGCCCATTCGACCTCTTCGAATCGATCAAGGCACCAGACAACCGAATCGTGGCCCTGTGCTAACTGTTGCTTGACCAAGTTGAGCGCGACGGCACCCAAGCCAAATGACTGACGGCCAACCTTGGCAACAATGTGAATAGTCGACATTAGACCAAGTAGTCTGCCACACAGGTCCTTTTTCGAACGCTTGTAAAGGCCGTCAGGACCACTCCTCCACTCGGGACATTGCTGCCCTGCCGCGAAGGCGGCCCTTACTTCGTGGCCACCAACACGATATCGCCATTAAGCAAAGAAGGGCAGGTGCTCTTCAGGAAACGTAGTCGCCCTGTAATATATGTACATTTTACCTCCAGTTCAACGTGCCGAATCAGCCAAGATATCTCGCGCCTCGTGAAGTAGTGGAGGTGTTGTCCGTCCCATCCCGTCGATTCGGAGAACACACTCGACTTCGATCCGGTCCTGGGTACCCAGCCGCAGGCTAAGGACAAAACATGTTTGATCTGCCCGGCATTAGGAACCATGATTAATGCAGTTCCCCCGTCTTCGAGTAGTCTCGCAATCTCCTTCATCAGCCCGAACACGTCGAAGACGTGCTCCAGCACGTTTAAGCACACGACGGTCGAGAATGACTTACTGGCGAAGGGAATCGGAGCTGCGTCTACGTCGTGTACAAGAAACCGCGCCTGATTATTGTGCCGCCACATCTCGCCGTAGTCTGCAATATCAAGGCCGTACGCTTCGTCGAACTGTCTTGCTAAGTACGCTGTCTGGTGTCCTCCTTGACAACCGATATCCAGGAGCCGCCCGCCGGTCTTCAGATGCGCGCTCGCCCAGAGCAGCACTTCGCGAAATGGCACAAACCCCTCTTTGTCTGCACGATCAGACCAGTCGCTCGTACGGCTGACGACGTCAGAATAGTAATCGCTCGGTTTCATAATCGGTCTATGCCTAGCTTCTAAGGAACAACTCCCCAGCCGCTCGCGTCCATCGCGTGCTCGCCAACCGCTCGCGTCCATCGCGTGCTCCCCGGCCGCTCGCGTCCATCGCGTGCTCCCCAGCCGCTTCTTCTAAGAAACTCACTCGGAGGCTTGAAGGGGAATGAGTGCGTATCCCATTGATCTTGCCTTGGCATGAAGTTTCGCCTCCTGCCGTTTCTGGTACCGCAGTTGGTCGGCGGCGAATTTGGAGTCGTCGAATTCCTGGTGTGTGGAGATCAGGTGAAAGATGATGCGGGCAAGCTTATGGGCCGCTGCGGTGATGGCCTTCGGCGCGCCGAGTTTGGCTCGCATGCGGCGATAGAAATCGCCAAGGGCGCTCTTGCTGTGATGCAGTGACTGGGCGGCCATGCGTAGTGCCAGTGCGGCGCGGCACTTCACCTTGCGCGTCGCGACGAAGAGCACTTTCCCTCCGCTGATGTCGTTGTCCGGGCATAACCCCATCCAGGAGGCGAACGCCGAGGCACTTCGGAACTTTGTGAAGTCGGGGCCGATCTCCCCGAGCAGAGTTTGGGCAATCCCCGTCCGAATCCCAGGGATCTTGGTCAGGTCCACGCCCCACACGCGTTGCAACTCGGCCCGAAGAATCCCTTCCGCCGATTGCTTCTTCTTCGCGGAATCGTTTTCTCGCGTGGCGGGCTCATCCGGAGCAGTGGGCGGTTGGAGGTCCTCCAGTTGTAGCCGGATCTCTCGGTCGCAGTCGTCTATCATCTTCTGATAACTCCGGTAAGCCTCCAGCGACTGCCGCAGCGTGAACAGATGCTCGTGCCGGTAGTCGCCCACCAACGACTTTGCGATCACCTCCTCACTCGCTTTGATGCGCTCGCCGCGCAACTTTGCCAGTTCGAGGGGATCTCGCTGCCCCGCGAGAATGGCGTCCACAATTGCCAATCCAGTTTGTCCCACGATATCGCTGATCACGTGGTGCAGTTGCACATTCATCTGGTCGAGCGCTTTCTGCATGTGGTTGACGTGAGTCGCCGCCATTTGGACCAGGCTTTCCCGGTGCCGCAATAGTGACCGGATGGCGCACACTTCCTGCGCCGGACGATACGAGGCTTTCAGCAATCCCACCGAATGGAGGAACTGCAGCCACTGGCAATCGCAAACATCCGTGCGCCTCCCCGGAACGTTCTTCACGTGCCGGGCATTGACCAGGCATACCTCGAAGCCGCGCTGCTCCAGAATCTGGAACAATGGAATCCAGTAGACCCCCGTCGACTCCATCGCCACCGTCTTGATCCCGCACGCCTGGAGCCAGTCGGCCAAGCTAGACAGGTCTTGAGTGAAGGTGGGAAATGAGCGCACGTTCTCCGAGGCACGATCCCCAGGCACCGCCACGAAGATCTCCGTTGCGCCGATATCGATGCCGGCAGCGTCTGGACGCATCACTGGCATCGCTGCGCTGCTCGCCTTGCCGCCTTGCTTCCGCTTTCGTGCCATCACCACTCCTTTGGGAGGCGGCCGGCGGCCCGAGTCGCGCAAAACGGGTACTCTTCTAATCGGGATCGTTGCGGGCCAAAATACGGCCCCCAAACGTCACCACTGCCTTGAGCACGAGACCTCGGAATCAGGCTAGTGTAGTGCGTCAGAAGTTTCTTAACACACCGCTCCTGGCAGCGCAGGAGCGGTTATTCCAATCACTTCCAGACACCAGGCGGATCGCTGCCGGAGGCCAGGGTGCTTTCCAGACCGGTAGTAGCCCTATCTATCAT
>JBBQGE010000108.1:0-20557 GCA_038322675.1 Bryobacterales bacterium | reverse complement strand
ACTGCTCTGCGGCGACCTTTCTCAGAGAAGGATCATCGTTCACGTCGCGGATGATCTCTCCGCCGAGCACCCACATATTGTCGACATGGTTCTGGACGGTTCTTTTCGACAGCCCCGACTTGGCGAGGTGAAGCAGGAAGGCGTGATTGTGGATCCGGTCGAAAGGCCGGGTCCGCATATAGCTTGTCTAGCGAGCCGCCTTGCGGTGGATCGGGATCACCTTCGGCGGTTCAGCAGGACCACCTTGGCGGACCGTTTCCCTCACCATCTCGTCGTAGGCGGCGTCTGACACCGCGTGCGCGTGCTTGTTCGCATGCGCGTAATGCTTCTCCGTGGTCTTCAGAGATGTGTGCCCCAGCCACCTCTGGACCTGCGACAAGTGCGCACCAGCCGCCAAGGCCAAACACGCGAAAGTGTGGCGCAGCGTGTGTGTCGATGCGTTATGCTCGAACGGGTCCTCGAGGCGTCCCGCCTGATCGGGCTTCTGCGCCCGCTGCATCAACTCCGCGATGTCGTTACGCCACGCGTTGACGCACGTGTCCGTCTCGCCTTGACACGTCCAGAACCAGTACTTCACCCCCTCTTTTCTACCCTTGAACGGCAGTGCGAACAGCGCTTCACCGACAAATGCCGGAATGGGTACCCGGACCGGGTTCTCCGTCTTCTTCATGGTCTCGAGAGCGATCACGTACCCACCGCCCCGTTTTAGGACCTGACGGTCGTTCAGCATAGCAGCGTCGCTGATACGGAGCCCCGACCAGCGTAGTACCGGAATCATGACCTGGAACTCGCTGGCTTTCTTCCCATTCAGCCGGCCTCAGGAATCTCTCCAGCGGCGCGCCTCCTCCAAAACGCGTTCGTACTCGTCCGGGTTCAGGCCGTACTTCGCGGTGCCTGCGCCGCGGTCCTCCACCTTGACCTTCTTTGCCGCATTGGTATTGAGCCACCCACTGTCCACGCAGTACTCGAGGAAGTAGCGAAAGCGGCTGAGTTCAGCGACCTTCGTAGTGCGCGACAGCAGCTTGTCCTGCCATGGCAGGTTTGGCTTGTTCTGATTCGGATTCAGGTTTCGCCAGGAGTGGACGAAGTCCTCGCAAATTATCATGCTGTCGAGCTGGCTAATGAAGGTGTAGCCGTGCCGCTTGCACCAGGGCAGCAACCGATCGCCGAGGAGGATCTGGTACTTCCTGAGAGTCAGATCGTCCAGGTTCTCGCCTTCTGGCCCCTTCGACTTTTTGAAGCGCTCGATCGCCTGCTCGACAATCACGTTGTCCTCGGCGCGAACGACGGCCTTGATCGGCTCGGTCAGTTGGCCCCACTTCAGCCACTCGGTCGCGAGCGTTTTCGCCTGCTCCCAGTTAATCGTCCCCAATGACCTGCGGCGAATGCGTTCTGGCTCGTTCGCCAACGAACCGTCGCACACGATCGGACACTGACAGTCCTTCGTCAGATCGCGCTTTGACCTCGGGCTCGGCTCATGAACGAGGAGCGTGAACACCGCAGTACCGACATGCACCGCGTGCGGCGAGGCTTCGAAAACCTTGTCTTCCGCGTGATCACAGGTCCAGACGATCTCACCATCAACCCGTTTGTGGGAGTACCGCCGGTGGAGGGTTAGGTTAGCGTGTTGGCCATCACCTCACTTGTGGGACAACTTTGGGACAACTTGCAAATTGTCCACCATCAGCAGTTTAAAATCAATGGCGGAAGCTAGTGGGAGTCGAACCCACCGGGACACCTCAGGCACCCCACGCTGGTTTTGAAGACCAGGCCCAGCACCGGCCAAGATTAGCTTCCAGCCTCATTGTAGCCGCAGCCGCACGACGGCCTCCAGGTGATACGTCTGCGGGAACAGATCCAACATCGTGATCCCTTCGATCGTGTACCCCGCACTCAGCAGCACCGCCAAATCCCGGGCCAACGTCGCGGGATCGCATGACACGATCACCACTCGGGCCGCCTGCAACCGCGCTAACTCCCTAGTTACCGACTTGCCTAATCCCGCGCGAGGCGGGTCGGCCACCACCAGGTCCGGAGCCTTGTGCAACCCCGGCAGGAATGCCTCCACATTCGCCTGCTCTACCTCCACCGCCATTCCCGCGCGCTCGGCGTTGAACTGCAGATCCCGCACGGCGCTCGTCCCCGACTCCACCGCCACCACCCGCTCGAACCCACGCGCCAGAGCCACCGAAAACAGTCCTGCCCCGGCGTATAAGTCATAGGCAGTGCCGCCCGACGCGTGCCCTACCGCCGACTCCACCAACGCATCCACCAGGAATCGATTCACCTGGAAAAACGAATTATGGCTGATGCGAAACGTCTGCCCAGCCGCTGCGTACTCCAGCGACCCGCCGCTCGAGCCCGGCATCCGATCCTCGCACCATTCGAAAAACCGGCGCGACACAGGCTGCCCCGACTCCACGACATTCAGCACCACATCCGTCTCATTGGTGAACACCTCGAGCACGCGCAGGAACTTCGGCCAACGCGAGTCGCCGGCCATCTGCACCAACTCACCGAGCACCTCGTTGATCTTAGGCGACGAAATGGGGCAGTGATCGATTTCCACTAACTCGTGCGATCCTTCACCGTAGTAGCCGATCCGCCCGCCGTCGATGTGAAACTGCGTCCGATTGCGGTATCCGAACGGTTCACCCGACACGGTGCCGATCGCGCCGTCGTACTGGATCCGGCCCACGCGCCTTAACTGCTCGCGCAGAATCGCTGCCTTCTGCTCCACTTGAAAGCTGTACTCGGCGTGCTGATAGTGGCAGCCGCCGCAGCGGTAGAAATAGGGGCACGGGGGTTCCACCCGATGAGGCGAAGGCGCCACGATGTCGCGCGCGACCGCCCGCACGAGTCCAGGCTTCTCCTGAACCGCCTCCACACGCGCCGTCTCGCCGGGAAGCAGATACGGTGTCAGCACCACCTGGCCTTCCACACGGGCCAGGCTGTCGCCGCCATAAACCCACTTTTCAGCGGTCACTTCGTTTACGATAATATTTGGTCCCACCATTAGCATGAGAGCACGAGTCCTCTCCGGTATCCAACCCACCGGGAATCCACACATCGGGAATTATCTGGGAGCGCTGAAGAACTGGGCTAAGATTCAGTACGACTTCGACAGCATTTTCTGCATTGTCGACCTGCACGCCGTCACCCTCTACCAGGATCCGGCCGAACTCCGCGCCAAGATCGAAGAACTCGCCGGAGTGCTGCTGGCCATCGGCATCGATCCAAGACATTCCTCGATCGTTGTGCAATCGTCGGTGCCCGCTCACGCTGAACTCGCGTGGATGCTCACCTGCGTCACACCCGTCGGCTGGCTCGAGCGCATGACGCAGTACAAGACCAAGGCCGCTGCGCAGGAAACCGTCGGCGACGGACTGCTACAGTACCCGGTCCTCATGGCCGCCGACATCCTACTGTACCAGGCGGCGCTGGTGCCCGTCGGCGACGATCAGACGCAGCATCTCGAACTCACCCGCGACATCGCTCAGCGCTTCAACTCGCTGTACGGCGAGACCTTCGTAATGCCCGAGACTCGAGTGCCCACGGTGGGCGCGCGGATCATGGGACTCGACGAGCCCGACAAGAAGATGAGCAAGTCCGCCAAGGGCGCCGGGCATGCTGTATCGCTGCTCGAACCGTCGGATCAAATCCGCAAGAAGATCATGCGAGCCACCACCGACTCCCAACCCGGTGTGAACTTCGACGCGCCCGGCGCCGGCGTTGCCAACCTGATCACTATCTTTCAAGCGTTCACCGAATGGCCCGACGATCGTGTCCGCACGCATTTCGAAGGGATGCGCTACGGCGATTTGAAACGCACCGTCGCCGATGCCGTAATTGCGCACCTTGAGCCGGTTCAGCAGCGGTACCGCGAAATCACCTCAGAGCCTGGATACATCGCCGGAATTCTGCACCAGGGCGCCGAACGCGTGTCGGTGGTCGCCAACGACACCGTCGAAAAAGTGAAGCGCGCCATGGGCCTGTACACCGACCGCTAACATGCCCGGATCCGCCGTCACGCTCCAGGATTACGGCCGGCTGATCCGAACCAATCGCAATTTCCGGCTACTCTGGTCCGCGCAAATCATTAGCGAACTCGGTGATTGGTTCTACTCCGTCGCCATCTTCAGTTTTCTACTCGAAACGGCCGGAACCGCGCAGTCCGTAGCGTTCGCGTTCGTACTCCAGGTGCTACCGCAATTCTTCGTCGCGCCGGCAGCGGGCGTCATCAACGACCGTCTGCGCCGCAAGAACGTCATGATCTTCGCCGATTGGGCGCGTGCTGGAATCGTGCTGGCGATGCTGCTGGTCCGTTCGCGGGAGGCGATCTGGCTGCTCTACACGTTGCTGTTCCTGGAAACGGTGATGTGGGCTTTGTTCGAGCCTGCCCGATCCGCCGTGGTTCCCAATATCGCGAGCGACGACGATGTTGTGGTTGCGAACGCGCTGTCGTCCACCACGTGGTCGTTCAATTTCGCCATCGGAGCGGCGCTCGGCGGATTCGTCGCGGCGGCATTCGGGCGCGACACGGTGTTCGTGATCAACTCGCTGTCGTTTGTGCTCTCGGCGAATCTCATACGGCGCATGAGTTTCGACGAGCCACATGCCGCGAACCGTCCGCCGTTGCGGATCCGGGACCTCGGCGACTTCACGCCGATCCTGGAAGGCATTCGCTACGTCGTGCGCGACGTACGGCTCGCCGTCACGCTGTTCGTGAAAACAGGTCTTAGCCTGATGGGCACTAATTGGGTGATTATTCCAATTATGGGCGAGCGGATCTTCCCCGTCCACATCGACGGGTTCACCGGCAGTCAGGCTTCGACAATGGGGATGAGCATCCTGCTGGCGTCGCGCGGAGTGGGAGCCCTCATCGGAGCCTTGCTCTGTACGTCTATAGCGGGATCGTCGAGGCCGAAGCTGCGACTCTCGATCCTTGGCGGCTTCGGGCTTGGCGCCGCTGGCTATCTGATGCTGTCGGGTGCGCCGACCATCTGGATGGCATTCGGGGCATTGATGATTGCACACGCGGGCGGGTCGATCATCTGGGTTGCGTCGACGACTCTCCTTCAGCAGCAGACGGAGGATCGTTTTCGCGGACGGGTGTTCTCGGCTGAATTCGCGTTTAGCATGGCGACGCTGGCGGTGGTGAGTTATACCAGCAGCATCTTTGTGGACCACGGAATCAGCGTGCGGACGGTCGCTTTTGTAACTGGACTGGCAATGCTGTTGCCGGCCATCGCGTGGGCTCTGGCTTTGCGGCTGTGGAAGCGGGAGTAGAACGGGCCGGCGTAGCAATTGAGGCTCGCCGTGTCCCGCCCAGCCGGCATCATCGTACCCTCTCAGAAGAGATACTTCATTGCAAACTGGATGAGTCGCGGTGCAACCGACGTCTGCGTAATCACTCCGAAATTCGCCGTACCTAACGTCGTACCGGGATTCGAAAATTGTGAATGATTCAGCGCGTTGTAGAATTCTACGCGAAATGCGAGTTCGGCATCCTCCCGCAGGCCGCCCACCCGGCCGCGCTTGCCGAGTGAAAAGTCCGTGTTGACTTGCCCGGGTCCCGTGACGATACTCTGGCCCGCGCTGCCATATCCGGTCGCGCCATCCGATCCCACAGCGGGCGCGCCGCAGATGACCGAAGTATCCACCCAGCGGCTCAACCGGTCGCCCACGCCGCCGGCCGTCGTCAGTTGATCGTATGTCGCACCCGGACACATCGTGATGGTGGACGTGCCCGCACGGCCGTACACGGCGCCCGCCCCTGGATCCGTCAGAGTCATCGGCAGGCCGCTTTGAACGACAACGATTCCGGCTGCCGACCAGCCATTCAGCAAGCCCGCTCCGAGTCCCCGGCCATGGAACACGCCCGGAAGCTGATAATCGAAATTTCCGATGATGCGGTGTGCCCGATCGAACGACGTGCGGCCGCGAGCCAGCTCCAGCGAGTTCTGATCGTTGTACACACTCGTGTTGCTCAGCGCCTTCGAGAATGTGTAAGCGGTCTGGAATGTCAACTTGTTTGCGAGGCGGCCGCGCAGAGTCATCTGCAGGCTGTGATAACTCGACTCGCCCACGAACTCGCTGGCCAGCAGCGCGGTGGGAGTCTCGCCCATCACCGGCACGCGCAGCTTTGCATTCTGTGACGTGTTCGCAGTAATGCAATCGCCCACCACGCCATCGTAACCGCAGTTGACCGGATTCGCGGCGCCCGCCAGCAACGGCTGATTCAGCCCGTGTGATAACAGCAGCCGCACGCCGTGCGAACCGACATAACTCGCATCCACGGATAATTGCTGGGTGATCCGAAATTTCGTGCTGACATTCCATTGCTCCAGCCGCGGAATATCATACTCGGGACCTGCCACACGATCGGAAAGCTGCGAAAAGGGCGTCCGCGCGATAAATCCGAGCGTTGTCGCTGGGAACGGCTTTTCGAAACTCGATAAGTTGTTGCTCGCATCGGTGTTCGTAAAACTCTGCGCGAATGGAGGCGATGTGAACAACGGCGCCGACGAAGCGTTCCCGCTGAACGGGGGCGCCTGGAAGAACCATCCATAGCCTCCGCCCACTACTAACCGGCTCGATCCC
Source organism: Bryobacterales bacterium (assembly GCA_038322675.1). Taxonomy (GTDB): domain Bacteria; phylum Acidobacteriota; class Terriglobia; order Bryobacterales; family Bryobacteraceae; genus TMP-7. The sequence goes on along the minus strand of JBBQGE010000108.1, from coordinate 13,954 downwards.
GCGAACGGTTGCCAAGAAAACGCCACACGCGGCGCGAACTTATCCAGTGGCGTGCTGTTCTGATAGAAGCTCTTGTTGGAGCTGACTAGCACGCCGTCCGGAGGCGCTCCGAACGGCTGACCGGTGTACGGATTCACCAGGGCCGGATTGTAATTTGCCGCCACCATATATCCCGCCAGCGTGCCTGCCACGGGAGGGACCGCCGCCGACTGCAGCACCGAAGGCAGCACATTTCCGATGGTCCCCGCCGTGTCTACCGATGGCCCGATGTACTCCCATCGAAGACCCCCATTCAGCGTGAATCGTGGAGTCAGTTTGATGTCGTCCTGGATGTAGACGGCTCCATACTGACGCCGGTACTTGTACTCCACTTCGCCATTGGCTCCGACGCCCTCGCTCGCCTGCACAGTCTGCACGTTGCTGCGCCCCGACGGGCTCAGGTTCCCGGCGGCGCTCAAACCCACGAGAAAATCAGAAAATGTTTGGAACGTCATCTTGCCGCGTGCGCCGCCCGTGTCCGACCTGCCGTTGTACTGAGTCAGAAAGAATCCGCCCATGCGAATTCGCTGTTTACCCCGATTCCAATACAGGTTGTCCGACCACGAATTCGTGACAGTCTGAAAATGGTTATCGTTGGGATCGGTGCCGAACAGCCGGAACGTTCCCAGCGGCCCAAGCACAGTAACTTCGGGCGGATGAGCGAACAGGGGATCCGCCGACGTCATGCCGAACTCCGAGGCCAGCGGGATGTCGACGCCGACTGCGTCCGTGTTGTTCCGCGTGAACGTCACGGTCGCCTCATTTACGACGTTCGCCGAGACCGTGGTTGTCAGACGCAGACTCGTCGCGATATCCGTCGCCGTCAATGCCTGCGATGCACCCCAACCCGGCACTACCGGCGCGCCCGGATACCCTCCTGGCGACCCGAACGTGCGTAACTGGTCCACGGTCGCAGCAAATAACCGGCCCGAGAGAGTGGTTTTCGAGGATTTGACCCAATCGGTATTCGCGAGATAGTGATTCTCCTTGTAAGTCGACGGCAGGCTGTACGCCGAAAAACCGAGTCCCGCATTGCTGCCTGAAGTAATCAGCGTCTGCGGCGACGGAATGAGATACGATCCGTCCGCTGTCTTCGACTGCAGCATCCGCAACGCGACAGAATTGATCGCCGCCGTAGTCTCCGTGTTGCGGTTGAAGCAGTCAAGTTGCTTGCCGCCGGCGAAGGTCTGAAAGCGCGAGTCTCCGGCATGATTCCCTGGGCAGAACTGCGCCGCCAGCGCTTGGGCCGACCGGTCCGATCCCAATGCCGGCAGAATCAAGTTGGATATTGAGGTCGGGTCCAGGCCGTTCACCTGCCGGGTCCCCTGATACGACCCGAACACAAACAGCTTGTTCTTCTTGATCGCCGATCCCAGGGTGGCTCCAAACTGGTTCTGCTTGAGGTTCGGCTTCTGCTGCCCGGTCGCGTTCCGGAAGAAGGCATTCGCGTTGAAGACGTCATTGCGAAGGAACTCCCAGACGTCCCCATGCCAGTCGTTCTCGCCCCGCTTGGTCACCAGCGACGTGCTCGGTACCATGGCTCCGAACATCGCGTCGTTCTGCGAGGTTTGGATCTTGAACTCCGATATCGTATCGGGATTCGGCACGGTGGAAGGCGCATACGCTCCATCGATGGTGTAACCGCCCGCCGTCGTATTCCCGTTCACGTTCACGCTGGACGTTCCACGCCCCAATGTGCCGGCGTTATTCACATCCGCCGCCGATCCCGATGACATCGACAGCACCTGCGTGAAGTTGCGAGTATTCAGCGGCACGGCGGTTATAGTCTTCTGATCGACGAGTGTTCCCGTGGAAGGGCTTGACGCCACCAGCCGGCACTGGCACGCTGCCGTCTCGCTCGAATCGCCGGGCTCGAGTGTCGCCGCAATCGCCGGGACTTCCGAAACATTTACTGCCACATCTGTCATCGACGCGGTTTTGAAGCCCGGGGCGGTAAACGTGACTTCGTACGTCGCCGGCGGCACCAGAGCGAATCGATATGTGCCGTTTGCGTCCGACACAACCGTTTGGCTCCCGTCGGTCGCACGATTCAGCAACCGCACCGTTGCATTCGGGATGGCCTCGCCCGACGAATTCTCCACCGTGCCTTCCAGAGCGCCGGTGGTGGCCGATTGACCTCGCAATCCCCTGCTGCAACCGGCGATGACACACACGGCGAGCACAACCCGCAGACACGATGCGAACATTCCCTTACTTTTTCTCCATCCAACTCTTCCAGTAATCCTGCCACTCCACCTGCTCACCCGCGGGCAGCACCTGGATTGGGTTCAGACCGTCGAGCATCACCGCGCTCTCATCGGTCTCTTTCTTTTTACCCTGATTCGCCAAGGCCTTCGGATGCGGACCGTGATGAATCCCCCGAGGATGCAAAGTCGCCATACCGGCGGTGATGTTATCGCGACTGAAGAAATCGCCGTCGTGATAGAACAGGAACTCGTCGTAATCGGTATTGCGATGAAAGAACGGAACCTTCAGCGCTTCGGGATCCTGCTCCAGCGGTCTCGGCAGAAAGCTGCACACCACCGCGCCCTCGGTGCAGAACGTTGTATGCGCGCTCGGCGGCAGGTGCGCCCGGTGGCTCATGATCGGCCGGATGTCGCGCATATTGATCTTCCACACGGTGAGGTCGCCCTTCCAGCCGACGACATCCATCGGATTCCACGGATAAAAGACTTTCGAGTATTCGTCTTCCACCTTAATGCGGACTTCCCACTCGTTGTTATCGTCGAGTTTCGGCTGCGGGTCGGGCGTCTCAATTACACCGGGATCGTAAAGCGCATGTTGCCCGATCAATCCTCTGTCCGGCTGCTCAAACTCGGTCCGCGACTGAATAATCAGGAAGAAATTATCCGTGCTCTCCGGCACAATTCGATAAGTCACGGCTCGGGGAATGACAATATAATCCCCACGTTCAAAACGCATCGGTCCGAAGTCCGTCTCAATTACTCCCTGGCCGCGATGCACGAAATATAACTCGTCTCCGTCGGCATTCCGAAAATAAAACGGCATCGGCTGCGAGCGCCGTGAAACATACAGCCGCACGTCGTTATTGCCCAGGATTGCGGAAGGGGCACCCTGCGGATCCTTCAGGTCCGAAGGCTCCAACTTATTCAAATCGAAGCAGTGCGGCCGGAGTTTTCCTTCGAATCGGACCCACCCGGTAGGGGGATGCGTGTGATAGAGGTGAGCGCTCTTGCCGTAAAACCCTTTCCGGCCGTGCTCTTCTTCAAACGTGCCTTCGGGCAGGCCGACATGGGCCTGCGACGTCGTCTTGCCCTTTTTGAGAGGATACATCCTGCGACCTCTCTTCCATTCTACGAACTACCGGCCCCGCGGCGCCGCCGAAAGCCGGTCAACAAACAAGTCCAAGAATCCCCGGACATCCACTTCATTGGCGACATGCGTTGTTACCGGATGTTTCACCTTTTCGGCCGGAGTAAACACCGTGGTCCCGAACGTCAGCGGACTCGCCGTCTCCACCTGCACCTCTCCAAGCCGTGTCTCGATCAACGACGATCGCAGCGTGGAGGCAACGGCCAGGGGATCGTGCAACGTCGGGTACTGATCCGGCCGTCCGTTCTGCCACAACTCGATCAACTGCACGACGAACTTCGAGGCCGGATTATTCGACGACCGCAGGCGCTCCATGTCCTTGCCCTGCAGCTTGCACTTCATTGTCACGTCCAGCCCGACGGCCGTGATCGGGACCCCCGAACTGAACACAATCTCGGCGGCGACGCGATCGCGCATTATGTTGTACTCGGCTCGCGGTGGGAAGAACGCGCCGCCCATCAGCACGATCTTCTCGATATGATCCTTGATTCGCGGTTCCGTCTTCAGCGCCAGCGCGATGTTCGTCAGCGGACCCACCGGCACCAGCGTAATCTTCTCCGAAGATGCCATCAGCGTTTCAATGATCAGCTCTGATGCGTGCTTCCGCGCAGCCGGCGGGAAGACGTCGGCATCGGTCAATACGTCATATTGACGGCTCTTGTTGTTCCACACCTTGTCCAGCAGCGGCTCGGATGCACCCGTTCCCAGCGGCACATCGCGGCGGCCGTAGATGCCGAGTTCTTTCCAGGCGAGTCTCGTCCGTAGATCGACGTCATCGATCACCGTGGTAACCGCGCGAACATCGAGTTCGGGCGACTGCAATGCCAACGCGAGCGCAAGCGCGTCATCGATGTCGTCGCCGATATCCGTATCGAAGATGATAGGGGTTCGCTTCTGTGCAAACGCCAGCGCTCCGAACAGCAGCAATCCCGCCATTAATCGCCGAATCATCACGACCTCCACCGCACGCCCAAGTCCAGCACCTTCTTCGCGTATTCCACACTGCGCTCCATGTGCTCGCGCTGCTGATACTGCATCGCCGCGACGAAAGGCTCCGGCAGCGCGCGCCCCGGAATGTCCTCCATCACCTGATGACCCTCGTAGGGATGACCGTTCTTCGCCAGATCGAGGAACTTCGCGAAATCGGCGGCGCGCATGTCCTGATAGTTCTGCCAGTATTGCTGCTCGAGGTACGGCATGATCGCCGGCGGCCGGCCCGTGATCGGTTTGATGTAGATGTAGAGCGGCTTCGCGATCTCCCTCATCCGAGCGATGAGCTTCTTGAAATCGACATTGCCTTCGCCGAGCGGCACCCACTGCACGGCGGCTCCCTGCGGCGTCTCGTACACGGCAGAATCGCGCAGGTGGAACGTCAGCGCCACCGGTCCCAGCACTTCGACGGTGGTCGCGGGATTCTCACACACGAACACCGGATTTCCGGTATCCAGATACGAGCCGACGAACTCGGTCCCCGCGCCTTCCATCACGTGGCGCATCTCCCACGCGAGCAGGTCCTTGTGATTCTCGATGGCGAACTTCACGCCCGCATCCATGGCCTGCGACCGCACGCTCTTGAGCAGCTTGATCATCGTGTCCATGTGCTGCTCGATGGATCCCGGCGGCAGGTGCGCGCGATCCGACGCGTGCAGGCATCGGACGATCGGCGATCCGGCGGCGGCCGATACCGCAACGCCGTGGAGCAGCATTTTCCGCGACTCCTCGAATCCATCCGGCGACTTCGGCAGCACCGCGCCCAGGATCGCAACTTCGAGATGCAGGCCCTTGTCAGCCGCGTAGCTTCGCACCTTCTTCCAGTGCTCCAGGCTGTTGCGATCGGGGTCGAGCGAGTCCTGCAGGAACACGGCGTCGAGTTTCAGCCCCGCGGCGTAGTCGATCAACTGGAAGTCGTTCCAGCGCATCGCACGGAGGCAGTAGGTATTGAGGCCGATGGGAATCCGGCCGCTGCCCAGTGTGGCGGCAGACGCTCGGGAGTCAAGTGCAACGGCTCCGGCAGCCATTGCGGAGGCAAGAAAGGTACGGCGTTTCAAAGGCTGAACTCCAACCCGCGATGCTATCACACGCGCGTCAGGAAGTTCGTTGGAGGAAGCTTTTCACGTCCGTTTCGTTGATGTGCGGTTCGCCGGGAGCGACATTGCTGAGCCTGCCCGCCTTCATCCATTTTTCGAGTTCATCCACCATGCTGAACAGGTGGTCGAAGCCATCAACGACGAACAGCAGCGGCTGGTAGTGGTCGATCTCGAAACTCTGGTTGATCATCCATTCGAGTTGCGCCGGGAAGCGCTGTACCTCGGGGGCGTCCACCGAGTACGCGATCTCGCCGTGCGAACTCAGCAGACCGCTGCCGTACACCTTGATCTCGCCTTCGCGCGATCGCATCAAGCCGAACTCAACGGTGAACCAGAAGAAGCGCGCCATCGCTTTGATCACGCTGGTGATCGTGTGCACCCGGGCCGACTCGTCGCGAATCGAGGAAGCCAGATCCACCGCTGTGTGCGCGCACTCGCCGAATCGCACCAGCGTATCGGCGAAGGCTTTGTCGGTATGCATGGGGACATGGCCGGCGATGTCATGGAAGATATCGGGCTCAGGCAAATAGTCGAGATGATCGCTGCGACGGATGGTGATGGTGGTCGGAAATTCTCGATTTCGCAGACAATCGAAGAACAGGAAGGCCGGTACGTATCCGCTCACCGCCTTGGCACGAAACCCCGTGAGCGGTGACAGGAACCGGTTCACATCCTCCAGGCGCGGCACGCGATCTGGATTGAGGCACAGCGATCCGATACCTGCGAGAAAATGCTCGTTAGCGTACCGTTCCCAACGCGGCTGCATCCGCGAGTACAAACGCTGCCATGCGGCATGGTTCTCGCCGGTGTACAAATCGTACGGCTGCTGGATGTACAACTCGCCGTGGATCCGTGCTTCCTCAATGAAGGGAGCTTGGCCAGTGGTGAGTCCCAGATTCGTCGAAACAGGCATTGCACGCTCCTCGCTGGTGTCGAACCGATTCTACTAACATAGACTAGCTCAAGCGCCGTAACGTTGCACCACCGTTTGGTGGGGCTATTTGGTCGACCGGAGGCACTTCAGACACTTCGCATTTCCATTCCAAGGAGCGCTGCGCAATCGGACGCCGACATTCCCCGGATCCAGCAGAATATTGCCGACCGTCTGGCGTCCATTCCCGGAGTCTCGGCGGTCAGCCTGATGAACGGGCTGCCAATGACAAATTCTGCTTCGCAGGATCCGATTTTCTCAAGGGATCACCCGTACGCGGCCGACCAGATCCCGCCGCTGCGGCGTTTCATCACCACGGCCCCCGGAGCGTTCGCAACGCTTGGAACGCCCTTAGCTGCCGGCCGCGATCTTACCTGGACGGACATTCACGAGAAACGAAAGGTTGTGCTGGTCAGCGAGAATTTCGCAAGTGAGTATTGGGGCTCGGCACGGAACGCCATCGGCAAACAGATCCGCTCGAATCCCAACGACGCCTGGAGCGAAATCGTTGGAGTGGCCGGGGACATCCGGCACTACGGTGCCGATAAGAAACCTCCCAGCACGGTCTATTGGCCGTTGAAGCCCTCGAATTCCATGGCGTTCATGATCCGAACTCCCTGCGCGGGAACCGAGAGTCTGTTTACGGAGGTTCGTCAGACGGTATGGTCGGCGAACCCGGGCCTCCCCATCACGGATATGCGGACCATGCAGCAGATATACGACCGGTCAATGTCGCGCACCAGTACTGTTCCGTGACGGCAGGCGGATAGTATTCGTCTTCCTGCGTCCCTTCGGCACTCGCGAGAAGTTACCCGGGTCTGCTCACGAAGAATGACCCATTAAAGCTGCGGGCGGGTAGGGTCGGTGCCGCACGGCACGGCCGGCAAAATCTCGAGCAACGTCAAGGCCACGACGGCACACAGGACACTTGCACGCGTGGCCGCGTGGATGATAATGCCGGACCTGTTCTTGCCACGTGGCATGGCCCGTTTCAAGTGTGGTCAACTCTATGTGAGCAGAAGTGGTCAACTTCTCGTGAGCGCCGAGGTCTCTGCGTCGCAATGTGAAGAACGGCTGCCGTGACATTGCCATAAGGTCCATCATCCCAATTTCCGGGCAATCCGCCGCAGATTGCAACCACTCCGCGAATCTCACCGGGGCACGTTGCGGCGAAGCGGTAGTTGAGACCCACCGGCTGCGAGAAGCCTGTCAGAATGCGCCGGTTCGGGGGTATTTCGTGCTCGGCGGATACGTCGTGCAACACGCGACGGACCATCTCGTGATGCAAGCGGATAGACGGCGCCGGGTTCTGATTCGTGATCCAGCCATATCCGACTTCCGGCCGGCCGGGACCCAGGAAGAATTGATTCGGCCCCTGCAGCGCTGCGATCCAGTGGCTGTCGCCGAATAGAATCCGCGTCAACCGCAGCATGGACTTCGGATTCGCACTGAAGCCGTGGAGCGTCACGATGAGCGCGGATTCGGCGGACGGCGCGGACGGCGCTGCGAGCAGGTACCGGCAGTCGATCGTCGCGGGAAAGGTGCGCGTTTCGAAATCCGGCATCGGTCCCTTGTATCACACCTGGGTGTATCACGCGGGAGGGATTGTGCATCCCTCCCGAGGTGTTGAGCGCGTCTACTTGCAGCTCCATTCGCGAATGGAACCGATTTCGCCCGGCGGGATGTGCAGGTATTCGAGGAACTCCTGGTGATCGGCGGGCGCCGATTTTTCGAATTCCTTGTGCCATCGGTGCATGTCGGCTTCGGTGAAGCCCGCGGCCTTCATGATGGATACCCATTTTTCTTTCGTCATGTTCTTTCTTCTCCAGAGTGAGTTTTTCGAACGAAGCAGTTTCAGAATCGACCGCTGGTGATCGCGCAGGCGCTCGATTTCCGTATTCAGTTCTGCCAGGCGCCGTTCCAGCACGGACGCCGGATCGCTGGCGCGACGGTCGAGCAACACGCCGATGTCGGCGAGTTTCAGACCCGCATCGCGATACGTGCAGATCTGCCTCAGCCGCGCGGCGTCCTGTTCGGAGTAGCCGCGGTAATTGGCGGCGCTCCTCGAGGACGCTCGCAAGAGTCCAATCGATTCGTAATACAGAACGGTGCTGCGACTCAGACCGCAGCGTTCAGCGAGTTTGGTTACCGTCAGCATCGTCCTCACTTAGAATCAACCCTGAACCTTTAGACAGGTCAAGAGAATTCGCTATCATCGGGAAACATGATACGACTCCTCACCCTCTTCGTACTCTGCCTGATTCCCGCGGCCGCGGCTCCGGTGCGTTTAGCGATTGCCGGACTCGTGCACGGGCACGTCGACGGGTTCTTTCGCGCGATGCGGAATCGGACGGACGTGCAGTTGGTGGGAATCGCCGATCCCGATGCGGCTTTGCAGAAACGATATGCCGAAAAGTACAAGCTCGACTCTTCGCTGTTCTTCAAGGACGTGGCGACGATGCTCGATCGGGTGAAGCCGGACGCGGTGGCATCGTTCACGAACACCTTCGATCATCCCGCCGTCGTGGAGGCGTGCGCATCGCGGAAGATCGACGTGATGATGGAGAAACCGCTGGCCGTCAGCATGGACCATGCGCGTGCAATTCAGAGGGCGGCGGAACGGTCGGGGATTCACGTCATCGTGAATTACGAAACCACGTGGTACCCGAGTCACGCGTTCATCTGGGACATGATGAAGAACCAGAAGGCAGGCGGCCCGATCCGCAAGATGGTGGCCATGGATGGGCATCAGGGGCCGAAAGAAATCGGCGTGCCGCCGGAGTTCTTCGGATGGCTCTCCGATCCGGTCAAGAACGGCGCCGGCGCACTCTTCGATTTCGGTTGCTACGGCGCGAATCTGATGACGTGGCTGATGGAGAATCAACATCCCGTGGCCGTGACCGCGATGACGCAGACATTGAAGCCGTCCATCTATCCGCGCGTGGATGATGAGGCAACAATTCTGGTGGAATACCCGGGGGCGCAGGGAATCATCCAGGCGTCGTGGAACTGGCCGTTCAGCCGCAAGGATCTGGAAGTCTACGCCGATCATGCCTACGCCATTGCGACCGGCGGCACGTCGGTGAAAGTCCGGAACAAGGGCGATCAGGAGGAGAGCCGCGTTACTCCGGGGCCGCTCCCTCAGGATCAGCGCGACTCGATCTCGTACCTCGCCGCCGTGGTGCGGGGCAAACTGAAGCCGTCCGGCTTGTCGTCGCTCGAGAACAACATGATTGTGACGGAGATTCTGACGGCGGCCCGGGAGTCGGCGCGGACTGGCAAGCGTATCGCGATCAAGGGAAAATAGACAGAGATGAAATATACACGATTAGGATCGACGGGCCTGAAGGTTTCGCGAATCTGTCTCGGCACGATGACCTATGGCTCCAAGAAGTGGCGCGAGTGGGTGTTGGAGGAAGAGGAGAGCCGCCCTTTCATCAAGCGCGCGCTCGAGTTAGGGATTAATTTCTTCGACACGGCCGACATGTACTCGCTGGGTGTGAGCGAGGAGATTGTGGGCCGGGCGTTGAAGGATTTCGGACCGTCTCGCGACCGGGTGGTGATTGCCACGAAGGTCTTCAACCCGATGGGCGACGATCCGAATCAGCGCGGTCTGTCGCGAAAGCACATCGTGCACGCGGTGGAAGATAGTCTGCGGCGCTTGGGCACGGATTACATCGATCTCTATCAGATCCACCGCTTCGACTATCACACGCCGATTGAGGAGACGTTGGAGGCACTGAGTGATGTCGTCCGGGAAGGCAAGGCCCTCTACATCGGCGGGTCGTCGATGTTCGCATGGCAGTTCGCCAAGATGCTGTATGTAGCGGAGCAGATGGGGCTGACCCGATTCGTGTCGATGCAGAACCACTACAACCTGATCTATCGCGAAGAAGAGCGCGAGATGATTCCGCTCTGCCGCGAAGAAGGAATCGGACTGATCCCGTGGAGTCCGCTGGCGCGCGGATTTCTCGCGGGCAATCGCAGCCCGGAAGACTACGGAGAGACGATTCGCGCCAAGACCGACGATTATGCGCAGAAGCTCTACTACCAGCCGTCGGATTTCAAAGTGGTGGAGCGCGTCGGCGAGGTGGCCCGAAAGCGCGGCGTCTCCAATGCTCAGGTGGCATTGGCGTGGGTACTCGCGCAACCCGGAGTGACGTCTCCGATTGTGGGTGCGAGTAAGATGCAGCATCTGGAGGATGCCGTCGCGGCGCTGCAGATTCAACTGGAGACCACGGAGATGCGGCAGTTGGAAGAGCCCTATCAGCCGCACTCAGTGTTGGGACACAGTTAGGACTTAGTTCACTCCGTTCGCAACGCGGCGACCGGATCCACTTTCAGCGCGCGCCTGGCCGGGATGTAGTTGGCGACCAGCGACACCGCTGCCAGCAGGACCACGACTCCGATAAACGTCGTGGGATCCGTCGATGTTACGCCGAACAGCAACGATCGAAGTAGCCGGGTCACCAGAAGAGCGCCTGTGATGCCAATCGCTAGACCGACCGCCGTCCAGCGCATCCCTTGTCCCAGAATCATCCGCAGCATTGTCGCCGGGCGCGCCCCAAGCGACATCCGGATTCCGATCTCCTCCGATCGCCGGTTGACGGCGAACGATGTGACACCGTAAATGCCAATGCTCGCGAGCATCAGTGCGAGCCCGGCGAAGGCGGCCAGGATCACCGCCTCAAACCGGCGCTTTGACACCGATCGAGTCACTATGTCGTCCATGCGATCCACGTTGAACACCGGTTGCGCGGAGTCGACAGACGCGGTGGCCGTGACGATGAGCCGGGATGCATCCGTGGTGGAACGCACCGCGATCTGCATAAACGGATCGGGCTGCTGCGACTCGGGGAAGTACAGCGTCGGTGTGTCCACGCCGTAATGTGACACGTCTTTCACGAAGCCCACCACGCGCTTCCACTGCCGGACGCCGTTAACGTTGCCGGTGCTGACGTGACGATCGATGGCATTCGCGTCAGGCCACAAGCTGCGAGCGAGTGACTCGCTCACGATCGCGACGGCGGCCGAATCGGCGCGATCGCTATGATCGAAACCGAGCCCGGCCAATAGCGGAATCTCGAGCGTGCGAAAGTACTGGCCCGCAATCTTGCGCTGGTCGACGGCGAGCGCATCCGTAGCCCCGGCGATCCAGACCCCAGCGCCGTCGTTGATGCCGGTCATCGGCAACGCGTTCACGGCGGACGCAGCCTCGACGCCGGGCATCTTTTCGAGCGCGTCCACGACGGCTTCGAAGAATCGCGCCTGCTTCGGCGCATCCGGGTAGCGCGTGGGCGGCAGCATAATCCAGCCTGCGGACACCCCAGCCGGGTTGAATCCAAGATCGACATGAATCAAATTCAGGAAACTGCGCATCATCAGCCCTGCACCGGCGAGCAGCACGACAGCTACCGCCAGTTCCGCGACGACGAGTGCGGCCAGAGGTCCGGAGCGCCGTTGAGCGCCGGAACCCTTCATCGACGTCGCGAGGTCGGTGCGCGACGCGTGCCACGCGGGCAGTGCGTCGAACACAATGCCCGTGAGCACGGAGGTCCCCGCGGTGAACAGCAGAACGCGCAGGTCCAGCGACGCCTGGTCCATCCGCACGATGTTGGGGCTTAGCTGCACGATCATCGTGATGACGGCTTTCGACACGGCGAGTCCCGCGGCGCCGCCAATCACCGCGAGCACTACGCTCTCGGTCAGCAGTTGCGCGAACAGCCGTCCGCGGCTGGCGCCGATCGCGGCACGAATCGCCACCTCGCGCCGCCGCAGAACTCCGCGTGCCAGCAGAAGGTTCGCTACGTTCGCGCATCCGATCAACAGCACCAGGGAAATCGCCACGAGTATCACGAACAACGCGGGACGAACACCGGCGTACACGTGATCCAGAATGCGCGAGACCGCAACTCCAGTGTCGCGGTTGGTCCTGGGGTACTGCTCAGCCAGCCGCCGCCCGATGGCGGCATGTCGGATTGCGCCTGGCCGAGCGAGACTCCGTCCCCGAGACGCCCAATCGCCCAGTAGTTGTGGTTGCCGCGCTCCTGGAACAGCATCGATTCGGGCAGCGGGACCCAGATGTCGACGCCCTGTGCGGCGGACATGCCGGAACTCGGGATGGTCATTGGAAACGCGAACCGGGCGCGGCCACACCGATCAGCGTTTAGGAGGCGCCGTCGATCTGCACGTCGGATCCCACCGCCGACGGATCGCTGTTGAACCGGCGCTCCCAGAATGAGTGGCTGATCACTGCGACGTGGTCGCGGCCCGGCACACCTTCGCCGGAAGCGAATCCGCGGCCGAGCGAAGGCTGCACACGAAGAACGTCGAAAGTGTTCGGGGATACGCAGACGCCGATCAACGATTCCGCGTTGCTCCTTACCGCCGAACGCGAACAGCCAATATCGATACAGCGCCATGTCTGTGAACGACCGCTGATAGCGGCGGTAATCGAGGTAGTCGGGATACGAAACCCAGTCACCGCCCGCTTCGGTCGTCACGCCGGTCTTCCAAATCTGCACCAGTCGCTCCGAATCGGGATAGGGCAGCGGACGCAGCAGAACGGCATCGACGATGCTGAACACAGCGGTATTCGCGCCGATGCCCAGCGCCAGTGCGGCAACGGCAACCACCAGGAATCCCGGACTCTTGCGCGGGTTTCGTAGCGCATAGCGCGTGTCCTGCGCCAAGTTCTCGAGCACTCGCGTGCGGCGCTGATCCCGGCACTCTTCCTTGATCTGATCGAGACCTCCGACTACCCGTCGGGCGGCGAGCCTCGCGTCCTCCGCAGTCATCCCTCGAGCGATGCCCCGTTCGATTTCGCGGTCGAGGTGAAATCGCAATTCCTCATCGAGATCGGCTTCCACGCGCGATCGCCGCAGCAGGGAAGCAATACGCAATCTTGCAAGGGTCCAAAAGCGCATGAGACCTCCTACACCGTGCGGACTACCAATCCGATCGCGTTCGAAAGCCGCGCCCAATTGGCCAGTTCCTTCGAAAGCTGTTTCCGGCCCGCCGCAGTCAGGGAGTAATACTTCTCCCGGCGATTTGCGTCCGATTCGCCCCATTCGGCTTTGATCCAGCCCTGCTGTTCCAGACGGTGGAGCGCGGGATATAGCGAGCCCTGTTGCACCAGCAGAACTTCGCTTGAGACCTGCCGGATCCGTTCGGCGATGGCCCACCCGTGCGCCGGTTGGAGTGCGATGGTCTTCAGAATCAGAAGATCCAGGGTGCCTTGAATGAGATCGGCGGTTTGCCCATGCGTGTTCCTCTAGATGATCTACAACGGCGTGACTCTTGTAGATCGTCAAGGGGAATCATAAGCGGTAACATCGACCCATGGGAAATATCGAGACACTGCTCAGCACGTTGGGAGAGCGGATCGGCGGACACGCCGATGTCTGGAGTTTCTACATTTGTTCAAGCAGCGGCGGCCTGAACCAAGCCCGAATCGGTGATTTTGAAGCCTAAGGAAGCAAGCAAGTTGGGATGGAAGGCCATTTCCTTACGCAGGAGCGTGATCAGATCCAAACACGAAGGA
>JBBQGE010000107.1:0-20686 GCA_038322675.1 Bryobacterales bacterium | reverse complement strand
AGACACTCATCGGTTTTGACGAACCATCGGCCGGTTGCCACCCCTGGCCACGGGTCGCCAAACCGGTACCGGCGGCGGGAACCCTGAAATCGTGAAACCCGCGCCAATTGGGCACTTCATCGAATTCTCGCGCAGAGCCCTATTCCGAAGGTTGGGTGTTGATGCACATGTTGTTTCTGGGAAAACGCTATTCCGCGCATTTTGGGCAGTTCGTAGAAGCAATCAACGCCGGGAAGACTCTTGCGGAGGCTTCGCAACTCGCACTCGGTATGCCAGTGAGTGAGTTAGAGAAAGACTTGCACGCATACTTGACTGGGAATCAGCTATTCGCGGCTGTATTTCCCGTGAAGCTCGATAAGTCGGCCGAGGATCCAGTCGTAACTGAATCATCGGACTTCGAGTCGGGCATGGCGCTGGCGGACTTGCTGAGTATGATCCGGAAGCCGGAGGAGGCGCGCGCAGCCTACGAGAAACTCGCGACGGAGAACCCGGGGAGGCCGGAAGTGGAGGAGTCGCTAGGGTACCTGGCGTGGCAGACCGGCGACGCCGCGGGAGCCCGCCAACACTTCGGCAAGGCGGTGGCGGCGGGCGATCGGAATCCGCGGATGTGTTACCACTTCGCGGGTTTGGCGGCGGAATCGGGTGATGATGCGAACGCGGTCGCCGCTCTGAATCGGGCCGTGGAACTCAAGCCCGACTACGTCGAGGCGCGAATTCAACTCGGATCGATCTTACTGGCGAAACAAGATTATCCTGGCGCACTCAAGTCATTGGCAACTGTGAAGCGGGTCGACGAGAAGCAGGCGGAATGGTTGTTCGGCGCGCTGGCATTCGCGTACATGCGCACCGGCGATCGCGCCAACGCGCGGGCGAATGCGGAACTGGCGAAGAAATGGGCCAAGAATGCGGATGCGGTCCAGCGCGCGCAAGATCTCCTGCAGTACCTGGACGCGGTGGAGAACCAGCAGAACAGTGCGGCGGCGAGCAGCGGGCCGGCAGTGGCACAGGCAATTCCGGGCGGACCCGTATCCGGTAGGTATCGGGACGCCGGCGAGCGGCCGAGGTTGATCCGGCGGGAGCCAGCGGACAGCAATTTCACGGAGTCGGTGCAGAATCCGGTGAAAGAAGTACAAGGCAAGGCGCTGAAGTTTGACTGCGCGAACAAGCGGCCGCGCCTGACCGTGCAGACCGCACAAGGATCCATGACCTTCGAGATCGAAGATCCAGCGGCGGTGACCATCAAGAACACCGGCTCGAAAACTCGCGATTTCACGTTGCGTTCACTCGAGTTCTAAGCGACCGATCACGGCCCGGCCGAACGCAACATCGCGAGTATCGCGACGGCGAATACCAGATTGGCCGACAACAGGACAACACCCCAGGTGCGCTCCTGCTTGCGCAGCCACCACATCCAGATTCCGGTGGCGCCCAGTCCGAGCGTGGCCAGCGACACGAAGGCGACGAACACGCCCCAGATTTGCAGCGGGACATAGGAATGGCGGAGTCCAGCCGCGTGGTGAAGCCGGTTCAGCATGCCCATCGTGCCCGAAACAGAAGTCCGGATATGCGTGCGGCCCGTAGCGGACTCGTAGCGGATCTCGTGAACCGTCGCCGGCACCAGGATCCGGAGATCGAATCCCGCCGGCGTCTGCTTCACCGTCGCGATCTCGCCGCGAATCGGCTCGCGCGCCATCAGATCGTTCGCGAGTTTCCGGCCTTCGGCATAGCCCGCCACCATCGCAATGTCGCGTTCGGTAACAGTTGGCTTCAAGGAGAACCACTTCGAATGCGCCATCTGCACGGCGCTGATGCCGTACATCAGAAGCGCGGGAACGGCGAAGGCCCCGCACAACAGGTGAATGGTCCGCAGCGTTTTGTAGTTCATCGGAACACGCTCCAAAGAACCACGAGCGATGCGACGCCGGCGGTAATCGAGACCCACGCCCATCGGTAGCGAGCACGCGTCGCGAGCCACAGCCACACTCCGGACACGCAGAATCCCAGCAGAATCCACATGCCCACTTCATTCCACCAGGCCCACGCGCGGATGAGCGGAGGCGCTTCCCCATCGCCAGGCGTGGATGCGTGGACGTCGCCCAGGAACAGCGCGAGATTATTGTGAATCTCCTCCACTCGCAGGCGATGCTCGCTTTCAAGCACGACCACACGACGGATGCCGTTGATGTTGTAGAAATCGAGCAGCACGTGGTTGTCGGGTGTCCGGCGCAGGAACCAATCGGGGATGGGCCGTGCGAGCGGGAAATTCAGAGTCTGGTAGGCGAGCGCGGCCACCTGTCTATCGGTTGCCGACGGTGGCACGGTGAATGGGACATAGCGCGTAGCGTAGGGAACCTTGGGGCGCTCCGAACCCGCGTAGATGGTGGCCGCAACTCCCGCGATGCCGTAGATGATGAGTTGGGCGAACACCAGCAATCCGGCGTAGATGTGGATCTTGCGAATCAGCGCGGTCATGCGTGTTCGAACAGCCTCACGCCCGTGGGATCGTCCATCGAAATCGGAAGCGGCTGATCGGCCGGCGGCGGCGCGGGCATGCGGTGTCCGGCGATCGGGCGAATGTCGGTGAGATAGCTGTACTGCTTCAGCGTGTTCCAACCGGCTGCGCGCGCACGACTCAGTATCTCCACCCCATCGATGGAGTCCGGCGCACGGACGTTTTCGACCGAGCGCACGCTATTCTCACCCGCAATGCGCGCGAAGGCTGCCGAGGTCAGGTCGGCAATCCAGTAGCGGACGGCGCTGCCAATAGTCGACTCGGTCGCCAGCGCGTCCACGGTCGCGCCGGGCAGATAACTCAGCAGACCCTCGGTAATCATCAGCGTCGGCGATGTGCCCGCGGCCTTCCAGATGGTGCGCCGGCAGGCGGCATCGGTGAGATCGGCGGCTAGCGTCTCACGCTGGCACACGGGCGCGACAGAAGCCATCCGCTCCGATTTGTACTCCAGCATCGCGGGATAGTCCACTTCGATCCAGCGAAGACCGGCCGGCAACTTCATGCGCCACGGCCGCGTGTCGAGCCCGCAGCCGAGACTCAGAACCGTCAGGATATCGTGTTCGATTATCGCGGACGCCACTAGATCGTCGATGAAGTGGCTGCGGATGCCGACACCGAAGCACATTATCTCGACGCGCTCCAGGCCTTGGGCGATGGCCATGCCGCGCGACCCTGCCAGCCGTTCCGCAAACGGATCGCGGATAAACCCGTCAGGGCGGGCAGTCTCCAAGGCGCGGCACGCGGCCACCATGAGCGCAGTATCGCTGACATGCACGATTTCCGAACCGGCACTCGGAGACATTCCCTCATTATGGTGGCATGCGACTCAAAGGCAAAACAGCGCTGGTGACGGGTGCGGCGTCGGGAATCGGTCGAGCGGTGGCGGAGGAGTTTGCGCGCGAAGGCGCCACGGTGCTGTCCGCCGATATCGACGAGCGCGCCGCGATCCGCTTGGATGTTTCGAACGAGAGCAATTGGGAGAATGTGCTCGCAGGCATTCCGCATCTCGATGTTTTTGTCGCCAGTGCCGGAATCTCGCACGCTCGTCCGATTGCGGAGATGACGCTCGAGGAGTGGCGGCGTGTGATGGCCGTGAACCTGGATTCGATGTTTCTCGGAGTGCGGGCTGTGTCGCGCGTCATGCATGAGGGTGGCAGCATGGTGCTGATCTCTTCGTCGTCGGGGATCAAGGCGGCCGCGGGCGCGAGTGCTTACTCCACCAGCAAAGCTGCTGTACACATGTTCGCGAAAGTCGCGGCCCTGGAGTTGAAGGATCGCGGCATTCGGGTGAACACGGTGTCGCCTGCGGGCGTCGCGACTCCGATGTGGACGAAGATGCCGTTCTGGGATGACCTGGTGGCGAAGCATGGCAGCGAGCAGGCGGCGTGGAACTCGCTAGGTGGTGCCGATCCGGCCACGCCTCCGCTGAAGAGAATGGCGATGCCGCTGGAGATTGCCCGGGCGGTGATGTTTCTGGCTTCCAGCGATTCGGCGGGGATGACGGGCGCGGATCTGGTGATCGACGCGGGTTATACGCTGTGACGCTGCGACTTGCGACGATGAACCTAGAATGGATCTAGTGCCCCGTCCACGCTTATTCCTCATCGACTCTTTCGGATTCATTTTTCGGGCCTACCATGCGCGTGCCAGGACCGGGGCGCCTCCCATGCGAACCGCTTCGGGCTTGTCCACCGAGGCCGTCTACATCTTCCACAACATGCTACGGAAGTTGCTGACGACGTATCATCCCGAGTACATCGCGGCTGTGTTCGAAAGCGCGGGCCCGACGTTTCGCGACGAAGTATTTGCTGAGTACAAGGCGAATCGAACCGAGATGCCGCCCGACTTGCGAGAGCAGATTCCGCATGTGCGCCGCGTCCTCGGGGCATTGCGGATTCCCCTGCTCGAGTATCCGGGATTCGAGGCCGACGATGTGATCGGTACCATCGCGTGCCGGTGCGCGGGCTCGGATGTGGACGTCGTGATTGTGTCGAGCGACAAGGACATGCTGCAGTTGGTTAACGACCGCGTCAGCATGTACAACCCGATGAAAGAGGACATCTGGTACAACGCCGAGAAGACTGAGGAGTTCATGGGAGTGAAGCCGTCGCAGGTGGCGGACTTGCTGGCGTTGAAAGGTGACGCGATCGACAACATTCCGGGCGCGCCCGGTATCGGCGACAAGGGTGCCCGCGAACTGGTGGCGCGCTTCGGTTCCGTGGAGGCGGCGCTCGATCGAGCGGCTGAGGTGGAGCGCAAGATGTATCGCGAGAGTCTGCAGAACAACCGCGATCGCATCCTGTTGAGCAAGAAGCTGGCGTCCATCGAGACGAATGTGCCGGTTGAGTTTTCCATCGAGTCGGTGAAGGCGGAGGATCCCGACCTGAATGCGTTGAAGCCGATCTATCGCGAACTCGAGTTCTTCAGTTTGCTCA
The DNA here is from genome assembly GCA_038322675.1 of Bryobacterales bacterium. Classification (GTDB taxonomy): domain Bacteria; phylum Acidobacteriota; class Terriglobia; order Bryobacterales; family Bryobacteraceae; genus TMP-7. The sequence goes on along the minus strand of JBBQGE010000107.1, from coordinate 15,739 downwards.
AGGAACTGGGACCGTCGGAGGACTCGCATACCCGCGACTACGCCACTCTCGAGAGCGGCGCGGAACTCGACGACTGGGTCGCTGCGATTCCGGCCGAATCGGTGGTGGCCGTGTCGGTGCGGCCCGGCGAAGATCTGACGCCCGGGGTCGCCGGGTTCTCGTGGCGCGTTGATGAGGGACGCGCCGCGATGGTGGAGACGGTGCTGTCGAGCGCGCGGACCATGTCGCTGCTGAGCGCGCCGGGAAAGAAGTTGGCGCATGACATCAAGTCGACCGCCGCGGCACTGGAGAATGCCGGCCTGCCGGCCGCGGGCTTCTATCACGATGTGATGTTGTATGCGTTTCTGTTGTGCGCCGATCCGTCGGGCTGCAGCGCGGAGACGCTGGCTGAAAAGTATCTGGATCGCAAGCTGCTGCCCGATCCCGACCAGGCGGCCGAGGCGGCTCTGGCGGTCTTCGAGAAGCTCGTGCCGGAAGTGGACAAGCAAGGCTTCCGCGAGTTATACGACCGTATCGATCTGCCGTTGATCTACGTGCTGGCACGCATGGAGCGCCGCGGGATTCGTGTGGATCCGGGGGCGTTGAAATCGCTAGGCACGCGGATGGACGACGACATCCAGCGGCTCGCGGGCGAAATCTGCGGACTCGCCGGACGCCAGTTCAACATCAACTCGCCGCAACAATTAGGCAAGGTTTTGTTCGAGGAGATGGGACTCCCGGTTCCGGTGAAATACGGGCGCGGCAAGCAGATCTCGACCGCGGCCGAGGTGCTGGAGGAACTCGCGGACGCGCACGATATCGCGCGGCTGGTTCTCGAATACCGGCAGTTGACGAAGTTGAAAGGCACCTATGTTGACGCTCTGCCCGCGCTGATCCGCTCCGATGACGGCCGCGTACACACTACCTTTAATCAGATCGGCGCGGCGACGGGGCGGCTTTCCTCGTCGAATCCGAACCTGCAAAACATCCCCATCCGCACCGAGTTAGGACGCGAGATCCGGGCGGCCTTCGTGCCGGAGCCCGGATGGCGCATGCTTGTCGCCGACTATTCGCAGATCGAACTGCGGCTGCTCGCGCACATGTCTCGCGATCCCGTGCTGGTGGAAGCGTTCCGCGACGGCGAGGATATCCATACTCGCACCGCCGCCGAGGTGTTCGGCGTGCCGCCTCTGATGGTCACTCCCGCGATGCGCCGCAATGCCAAGGCGGTGAACTTCGGCATCGTTTACGGGCAGACGCCGTTTGGCCTGGCGCAGTCGTTGGGAATCGATCGGAAGGAAGCGGAGCTCTACATCCACGCCTACTTCGAACGCTACGCAGGGGTGCGCAAGTTCATCGATTCCACCATCGCCGAGGTGAAGAAGACGGGTGTGGCGCCGACCCTGATGGGCCGCAAACGGCCGATCCCGGACATGCACAGCCGCAATGCGAATGCGCGCTCTTTCGCGGAGCGGACGGCCGTCAACACGCCGCTGCAGGGCACCGCGGCCGATTTGATCAAGCTGGCCATGATTCGGATCGACCATGAGTTCGAGTCGCGAAAGTGGCGGTCGAGGATGCTGCTGCAGGTGCATGACGAGTTGGTGTTCGAGGTCCCGCCAGAGGAGTTGGACGAAGTGCGCCGGCTGGTGAAGAGTACGATGGAGCGGGTGGAAACGCTCGCCGTGCCGCTGGTGGTGGACATCGGCGTGGGTGACAATTGGCGCGATGCGAAGTAATCGGGGAGAATCTTAGATGATGCGAAAACGATTTTTGGGATTGGCGCTGGCGGCGGTGGTGCTGGCCGGATGCGGGTCCGACAAGAAGCCCGCGGCTACCGAAGAGGCAAAGAGTTCACCTCCGCCTCCCGTCACTGAAAAAGCGCCGGATGTGTTCGCGGTGAAATTCGATACGTCGAAAGGTCCTTTCATCGTGGAGGTGCACCGCGAATGGGCGCCGAATGGCGCGGACCGGTTCTACGAGTTAACGAAGGCCGGCTTCTTCGAGGATGTGCGATTTTTCCGCGTCATCAAGGGCTTCATCGCGCAGTTCGGAATCAACGGCGAACCTCGAGTGGCGAGAAAGTGGCGCAACATGAACATCGTCGACGACCCGGCGAAGGAGAGCAACCTGCGGGGTACCCTCACGTTCGCAACGGCAGGTCCGAACACGCGCACGACGCAACTGTTCATCAATCTTGCCGATAATCCGCGTCTGAACCAGAGCGGCTTTGCTCCGTTCGGCAAGGTCGTCGATGGTATGCAGATCGTGGACCAGCTATACGCCGGATACGGCGAGGATCCTTCTCAGCCGATGATCGAATCGCAGGGGAACCAGTATCTGACCGAGCACTACCCGAAGCTGGACTTCGTCAAGTCGGCGCAGGTGTTGAAGTAGAGCCCGACGGGCCGGTCCGGCAGCAGCTCTCGATCGCTGAACCCGAAAGCCCCATGGGACAATCTAAGTAGATATGAACGGTGTCAAGACGGCACTTCTACTCGGACTCCTGAGTGCAATCCTTCTCGTCGGTGGCCAGGCCATCGCCGGACGCCAGGGCTTGTGGTTCGCCCTGATCCTGGCCGTGGTGATGAACTTTGCCTCCTACTTCTTTTCGGACAAAATTGCTTTATCGATGTATTCGGCTCGCCCGGTAACACCGGATGAAAACCCGAACGTGTATGCACGCGTGTACCCGCTGGTCTCGAATCTCTGCACGCACATGGGACTCCCGATGCCGAAGCTCTGGTTGATTCCCAACATGTCGCCCAACGCCTTCGCCACCGGCCGCAATGCGTCGCATGCTTCCGTCGCGTTCACGCAGGGCATTCTCGAACTGATGGACGATCGCGAACTGGAAGGTGTCGTGGCTCATGAGCTCGGCCACGTGCTGCATCACGATATCCTGATCAGTTCGGTGGCTGCGACCATCGGCGCGGCTATCACGCACCTGGCCTATCTCGGCATGTTCTTCGGCGGATCCCGCGATCGCGACGACGAGGGCGGCGGCGCATTCGGCGCGATCTTCATGCTGATTCTCGGACCCTTCGCGTCGGGGCTGATTCAGATGGCGATTTCCCGCAGCCGCGAATACTCCGCCGATGCCGCGTCGGCCAAATACACCGGCCATCCCGACGGCCTCATCAACGCGCTCCAAAAACTCGAGAGCGGATCGCGGCGCATTCCGATGAATGCCGATCCGTCCACCGCTCACATGTTCATCATTAAGCCGTTCACCGGCCGCAGCCTGATGAATCTGTTCTCAACCCATCCCTCCACCGAACAGCGGATCGCGCGTCTGGAGGCGATGCGATAACCCCGACGGTTCGCATCACAGCCAAGGGCGCGGCGCGGATTGAATCGGGGCATCCGTGGGTGTTCGCAAGCGACATCGCCGATCGGGGCAATGCCGCTCCGGGCGACGCCGTGCGTGTGGTCGATCTCCGCGGCCGCTCGATGGGCGTCGCGCACTACAGTTCCACCTCGCAAATTGTGCTGCGATTGCTCAGCCGCCGCAATGAGCCGGTGGATCGCGGATTCTTCTTGCGCCGGATCGAACAGGCCTTGGAGCACCGTCGCTGGGTCGTGCAGGACTCGGACGCGTACCGCGTCGTATTCGGCGAGGCGGACTTGCTGCCCGGCCTGATCATCGATCGCTACGCCGATTTCCTCGTGATGCAGACGCTGGACCAGGGAATGGATCGTGCGGCCGCAGACATTGCCAGTTGCCTCGAGGAATTGCTATCCCCCGTGGCCATTGTGCTGCGCAACGACGCGCCGGTGCGCCAGCGCGAATCGCTGCCGCTCGAAACCAAGGTGCTGTCGGGCGAGTTACCGGAGACCGTCGCGGTCTGCATGAACGGGTTCGCCTACGAAGCCGATCTGCTGCACGGTCAGAAGACCGGCGTGTATCTGGACCAGCGCGACAACTACGTCGCCGTCGCGAGGTACGCCCATGGCCGCGCGCTCGACTGTTTCACCTCGAGCGGCGGATTCGCCATGCACATGGCCGCCCCCTGCGACCACGTCACCGCCATCGACTCATCCGATCCGGCGCTCGCGCTCGCGCGTCGCAACGCCGCCTCGAACGCGATCGGGAATATCGAATTCCGCGAGGCCGACGTGTTCGACTTCCTCGCGTCCGAAGCGTACGGCCGCGGCAGTTACTCCACCATCGTCCTGGATCCGCCGGCATTCGCGAAATCGCGCTCGGCGGTGGAAGGAGCGGCGCGGGGCTACAAGGAAATCAATCTCCGCGCGCTCCGGTTGCTCACGCCAGGCGGCATCCTGGTCACTTGCTCGTGCTCGCATCATATGAGCGAATCAATGCTGTTGGAAGTTGTCGCGGAAGCCGCGCTCGACGCGGGTCGCACGCTGCGAGTGCTGGAGCGCCGCACGCAATCCGCCGATCATCCCATCCTCCTCACCGTCCCCGAAACGCTGTATCTGAAATGTTTGATTCTCGAAGTGCTACCCGCTTAAACCGCGATTTGTTAGTCTAGGGGATTCATGACCACCGCTGCTCCATTGAAGCAAACGCCGTTACATTCCGTACACCGGCGGCTGGGCGCGAAGATGGTCGATTTCGGTGGTTGGGACATGCCTGTTCAGTATACGGGCATCCTCGACGAGCACACCGCCGTTCGTGAACGAGCCGGGCTGTTCGATGTTTCGCACATGGGCGAGATCGAGGTGCGTGGTCCGGAAGCCCTGAACCTGGTCAACTACGTCGCCACCAACAATGCCGCGAAACTGAAGATCGGGCAGGCGCAGTATTCAGGGCTGCTGTACGATCACGGCGGATTCGTCGACGATATCCTGGTCCACAAAGTAGACGACGACCACTTCTTCCTGTGCGTCAACGCCTCCAACCAGGAGAAGGATTACGACTATATCTCGACGCTGAACCGCTCTTACAAAGCCACCGTCGAGTTTGCAAGCGATCGCTACGCGCAGATTGCCGTCCAGGGTCCAAAGGCGCTCGCGACGCTGCAGAAATTGACGCATGCCGATCTGGGCGGAATCAAATATTACTGGTTCACCGATTCCGAAGTCTCCGGCATCCCGGCTCGCATCGCGCGCACCGGCTACACGGGCGAAGACGGATTCGAACTGTACATCGCGCCCGATGAGGCTCCGCAGTTGTGGACCGACTTGCTCGAGGCGGGTGAGGAGTTAGGCATCCGGCCGTGCGGACTCGGCGCGCGCAATACACTCCGGTTGGAAGCGAAAATGGCCCTCTACGGCCACGAGATCACTGCGTCTATTACGCCGTTCGAGGCCGACCTGGCCTGGATCGTCAAAATGGATAAGGGCGATTTCGCGGGCCGGCAGGCGCTCGAGAAACAACTGCAGTCGGGCGTCACGCGCAAACTCGCCGGGTTCGAAATGCGCGGCCGCGGCATCGGTCGCGACGGTTATGAAGTGCAGGTAGATGGAACTCCGGCGGGTTGGGTCACCAGCGGCGGTCCATCGCCCACCCTGAACAAGAACATAGGACTCTGCTATCTTCCGGCGGCTCTCGCTGAACCGGGCCGTGCGATTCAAATACTCATCCGTAACCAGCCGGTCGACGCAGTTACCGTACCGACGCCTTTCTATAAGCGAGCGAAATGACCACTTATCCCGAAAACTTTCACTACACAAAAGAACACGAATGGGTTCACGTCGAGGGCGATCAGGCCGTCATCGGCATCACGGATCACGCGCAAGAGGAGTTGGGCGACATCGTCTATGTCGATCTGCCAAAAACCGGGACGAAGCTTGAACAGGGAAAGACGTTTGGATCGGTGGAGTCGGTGAAAGCGGTGTCGGATGTCTACGCGCCGGTGTCGGGCGAAGTCCTGGAAGTGAATGAATCGCTGGCCTCAACGCCCGAACAACTTAACTCCGATCCGCATGGTGACGCCTGGCTTGTTAAAATCAGACTGACGGCTCCGGACGAAATTAAGCAACTCCTCACGGCCGAAGATTATCAAAAGTATATAGACGCGTAGAATCAGGCGGGCGATCCGGACGACTTGCCGCGACACCCTGCGCGTCCGTCTGGAACAACACCCTTGCGCTACTTACCGAAGTCCGACAGCGAACGCCGCGCCATGCTCGATACCATCGGCGTTCCGAATATCGAGTCTCTTTTCCAGCATTTGCCGGAGGATGTTCTCCTCCATCGTCCTCTGAACATCCCGCGCGGAAAGTCGGAGTACGAAATCGTCGATTATTTCCGTCAGCGCGGAGACGAGAATGCGAATGGCTACGCGACATTTCTCGGAGCGGGTGTGTATAACCACTATCGCCCTGTGTTGGTGGACACGGTGGTCTCGCGCGGCGAGTTTCTCACTTCCTATACGCCCTACCAGGCCGAGATCTCGCAGGGAGTGTTGACCTCTATCTTCGAATTTCAAACCATGATCTGCCAGTTGACCGGCATGGACGTGGCCAACGCGTCGATGTACGACGGATCGACCTCGGTGCCCGAAGCGGCGATGATGGCAGTGCGCGTTACCGGTCGCGACCGCGTCCTGGTGTCCCGCGCCGTTCATCCCGAGTATCGCGAAGTGCTGCTGACCTATGCGCAACACCAGGGCATGCCGGTGGAGGAGTTCGGCTACGACACGTCGGCAGGAACGCTGGATCTCGAAGATCTGGAGCGCAAAATCGACGATACGACGGCGGCGGTGATCATTCAGTCGCCGAACTTCTTCGGCATCGTGGAAAACGTGAAGCAGGCCGCGGCAATCGCGCATGCGAAAGGCGCTCTGCTGATTTTCGTGTTCGCCGAGGCTGTCTCGCTCGGATTACTCGAACCCCCTCGCGATGCCGACATCGTCGCCGGCGAGTTACAATCGTTCGCCATTCCTCCAAGTTATGGCGGCCCGTTCGCGGGAATCATTGCCGCGAAGGAGAAATTCCTGCGCCAGATGCCGGGCCGGCTCGTCGGCGAGACTCGTGACACCAACGGCAACCGCGCATTCTGCCTGACGCTCTCCACTCGCGAGCAGCACATCCGCCGTGAGAAAGCGACATCGAATATCTGCACGAATCAGGCCCTGATCGCGCTGATGGCGACGGTCTTCATGAGTATCTACGGTAAGCAGGGCTTGCGCGAGTTAGCGGAGCAAAATCTGTCCAAGGCCCACTATCTCGCCGGCAAAGTCCCGCTGCGGTTCAGCGGTCCGTTCTTTAATGAGTTCGTTGCGAAAACGAATGGTCGCGGGGCGGACGCCGTTAACGACTCCCTGCTTCAGCAGAAGATCATCGGAGGACTGCCGCTCGGCCGCTTCTATCCCGAGTTAGAGGGATCGGTCCTTCTGTGCTGCACCGAGATGGTGAAACGCCCGGATATGGACAGGGTTGCGTCGGCGTTGGCGAACTGAGGAACGAATGATTAAGAAAGTGCGACCGCACATCACACAGAATGAACCGCTATTATTCGAGCGCAGCTCTCCCGGCAAGATCGGGTACCAGCTTCCCGATCTCGACGTGCCGGCTGTCAATGCGGAAGAAGCGCTGGGCAAAGCCAATACGCGGACGGAGATTGAAGATTTCCCCGAAGTCAGCGAAGTGGACGTAATTCGCCATTTTACCCGGCTGTCGACCTGGAATTATGCCATCGACTTAGGATGTTATCCGCTAGGTTCGTGCACCATGAAGTACAACCCCCGGGTGAACGAGTTAGTTGCGCGAACCGAGGGTCTTGCCTGGGCTCATCCGTATCAACCGGAGTCGCTGTCGCAGGGCGCCATGGAAGTGATGGCGGCGCTCGAGACGGCGCTGGCGGAGATCACCGGAATGGATGCCGTGACGCTGCAACCGGCAGCGGGCGCGCATGGCGAGTTCACCGGTATCCTGTTAATCCGGGCCCTTCTCGAGTCGCGCGGGAATCCGCGCAAGAAAATCCTCGTCCCCGATTCGGCGCACGGCACCAATCCCGCAACGGCGACGATGGCGGGCTATCGCGTCGAGAACATCAAGTCCAACGATCGCGGAGTGGTCGATCTCGAGACCTTGAGCAAGGCCGTCGACGAGGATGTCGCCGCGCTCATGGTGACCAACCCGAATACGCTCGGCGTGTTCGAGTTGGAGATTCAGAAGATCGCGGCCATCCTGCACGACAAGGGCGCGTTAGTGTACATGGACGGTGCGAACATGAACGCGCTGGTGGGCATCACCCGGCCCGGCGACTTCGGCATCGACGTGATGCACCTGAATCTGCATAAAACATTTTCCACTCCGCATGGCGGCGGCGGTCCCGGTTCCGGTGCGGTGGCGGTGAAGAAGCACTTGGAACCGTTCCTGCCGGGTCCGCGGCTGAAGCGAGTGGACGATCGCTGGACCTGGAATTACGATCTGCCGCAAACTATCGGGAAAGTCCGCGCCTTCCACGGCAACTTCGGAGTCCTGGTCCGCGCGCTTGCCTACATCATGGCTCATGGCGGCGATGGACTCCGCCGCGCAACCATGGATGCGGTGCTGAACGCCAACTACGTGCGCGCGTTACTCGAGCCTCATTACCAGATTGCCTACCCGGCTCCGAGCATGCACGAGTGCGTCTTCAGCGACGTCCGGCAGGCCAAGCACGGCGTACGTACTGGCGATATCGCCAAACGCCTCATCGATTACGGATTCCACCCCTACACCGTGAGCTTCCCGCTGATCGTCCACGGCGCTCTCATGATTGAGCCGACGGAAACCGAAGGCAAAGCCGAACTCGACTTACTCGCCGATGCCCTGATTTCCGTCGCCGAAGAAGTGGAGCGGGATCCGCAGATGGTGTTGAAAGCCCCGTACTCCACGCGCACCAGCCGCGTCGACGAAGTGGGCGCTGCGCGGCGTCCCGTGCTCCGGTGGAAACCGCGAGACACCGCCAGCCTCGCCGCCGATTAGCGCCAGCGTCCGTCGCGCCACCGGTACCCGCGCCGGTCGTGATCCCACCGGCCCCGCTCCCAACGCGCACGGCCCCGCGGCGGCTGGACCCATCGCCCATCCACCCAATCGTACCGGTTGCCGGCGTACCGCCAATAACCGCCCGTCCACACATATCCGCCGCCAGGAGCACGGCCATATACTTCCGCGCGAAGCGGTGGCGGAGGTACTCGCACGTACCCGTAATTGCCGTAATTTCCGTAGTTGCCGCGCCCGTACCGGTGCTCCGCGCACCCGGTTCCTAACCCAAGGGCCAAAACGGGAATGGCCAGGAGTAATATCTTCATCGCGAACCTCCCTGTTAGTTATACGCATGCAGTGCGGTAGAGCGTTACACTGGTCCGTGATACTCAAACGGCTAGTCCTTCTGATACTAGCGGCCACCGCCACGCACGCCGCGAACCCCGAGTTGCTGACCCGCCCGTGGTCCGCCCAATGGATTACAGCTCCCACGGCATCGCGCACCGAGTACGGCGTCTATCATTTCCGCCGCACGTTGACGCTATCCTCGAAACCGTCAGCCTTCCTGGTGCACGTGTCGGCCGATAATCGGTACCAGCTATACGTGAACGGAACCCGTGTCTCCTGGGGACCAGCCCGCGGCGATCTGTATCACTGGCGCTACGAAACCGTCGATCTCGCGCCGCACCTCAACGCCGGCCGGAACGTCTTGGCTGCTGTCGTTTGGAATTTCGGACCCGATTCGCCACTGGCTCAGGTCACCCATGAAACCGGATTCCTGCTTCAGGGCGACGAAGCTGCCGAGCGCATTATCGACACAGGCGCGACCTGGAAGACCGAAGTCGACGCCGCCTACTCGCCCATTCCCGTCCGTATGAGCCGCGATGTCGCCGGTTACTATGTCGCGGGCCCCGGCGAGCGCGTCGATGGTTCGAAATATCCGTGGGGCTGGGAGACCGCCGCATTCGACGATTCGACCTGGCCGGCCGCGCGTACTCTGGGACAAGCGGCTCCCCGAGGCGCCAACGACGCACATAGCTTCTGGATGATGGTGCCCCGTAATATCCCCGCTGAAGAAGAAAAGCCCGAACCCGAGTTACGCGTCCGCAAAATGGATAACTCGGTGCTCGACCAGTCACCCAATATGTCGGCGTGGACGGTCAAGGCTAACTCAAAAGGCACGCTGATTCTCGATCAGGGTTACTATACCACCGGCTATCCCGAGTTAGTCGTCAACGGCGGCCGCGGCGCCACTGTTTCTCTCCGCTACGCGGAGTCGCTCTTCGAACCAGGCGGTTGGATCAAGGGCAATCGCAATGCCGTCGCCGGCAAGGATTTCAAAGGCAACCAGGACATCTTCATCGCCGGCGGCGGTACCAATCGCATGTGGCGTCCGCTGTGGTGGCGCACCTGGCGTTATATCGAACTGCACGTCGAGACAGCCGCCGAACCCATCACCGTCCAATCGTTGAAGACCACATTCACGGGCTATCCCTTCGTCCAGCGCGCTCGCATCCAGACTTCCGATCCCGCCGCGAACGACGAACTGCAGCGCATGCTCGAAGTCAGTTGGCGCACTTTGCGAGTCGACGCGCACGAGACGTTCATGGACTGCGCCTACTACGAGCAACTCCAGTACATAGGCGACTCCCGACTGGAGGCGCTCACCGCCATGACGCTATCCGGCGACGCCCGCTTAGTGAAGAGCGCCATCGAAACCATCCAGCAAACGCAAACCGCCGATGGCCTCACCTTCTCGCGCGGACCATCGCGACTGCCGCAGTACATTCCGCCCTTTTCCTTGCTCTGGATCGGCATGCTTCACGACTACTCCCTGTACCAGGCCGACCCCGCCTTCGTGAGACAAATGCTGCCCACCGCCCGCGCCGTGCTGTCATGGTTCGCGTCGCACCAGAAGCCGAACGGTTCGCTCGAAGTAATGCCTTGGTGGAACTACGCCGATTGGGTCAGTTCGTGGAAGGGTGGCGTGCCTCCGATGGGTCCCGATGGATCGTCGTCTGTGCTCGATATGTTCCTGCTCGCGGGCTATCAGTGGGCCGCCGATCTGGAGAATCAGGCCGGATCGCCGGCGCTCGCCCAGGAGTACACGCAAAAAGCCAAGACCCTCGGTGAGACCGTTCGTACGCTGTACTTCGACCCGTCGCGCGGCCTCCTCGCCGACACACCAGCTAAGGACTCGTTCTCGCAGCACCCCAACGCATTCGCCATCATCACGGGATTACTACGCGGTAACGAAGCGCACCGTGCCGCTGAGGCCCTCATCGAAGATAACTCGCTGACTCAGTCCACTCTCTACTTCCGTTACTACGTCCACAGCGCGCTGCTCCAGGGTGGACTCGGCGACCGCTTCCTCGACCAACTCGGCACCTGGCGCGACGCCCTGAAAATCGGACTCACTACCTGGCCCGAAATGCCCGAGCCATCGCGATCCGACGCGCATGCCTGGAGTTCCCACATCGCCTTCGACTTCTTCCGGACGATGCTCGGCATAACTCCCGACGCACCGCAATTCGCCACCGTCCGCATCGAGCCCCACCTCGGCAAGTTAAACGACTTATCCGGCTCCATGCCCCATCCGAAGGGCGAGATCGCCGTCTCACTCAAGAGGGTGGGCTCCGGCATTCATGCCCGCATCCAACTCCCGGCGGGTGTTCCCGGGCAGTTTGTCTGGAACGGCAAGCGTCACGCCCTAACTCCAGGCACGAACGAATTTACTGTTGACTAACTCGCTCCTCCGCCGGGTGAACCTCGATGAAATCGAACGCAGCCCGCTCGCCGCCATCCGGAACACCCTCGATTCGGATGACATCGCCCGGCCGGAGCGCGACTCCACGAATCAGCCGCCGGGTAGCCGAGTGGCCGTCTAGGGTTCGCGTGGGAATATGATCCGACGCGTCCCACTCAGCTACCAACTGACCCGATACCAGCACCCGGAAATGACTCACTCCGTCGATTTGATCGAAATAGCGGATATTCAGGCCGTACCATCCCGCCGAGTTATCGAATTTCAACGATGCTGCGCAGACTTTTTCCGAATCGCCGCAGCGGATGGCTTTACCCTGCGACGCCGTCTCGAAACGCTGCACCGCCACAGGCACATAGCCTTCCAGACTCAGCCCCTCGGCCTCGTACCGTCCCGGCGGCGAGCTGACGCGCCCCAGTCGGTCCGGAATCCCGGACGTTTTCTGGAACCACGAGTTCACCGCATCCCGCCACACTTCGGCATGCCCGGCCTGATACTCCAGCCGTTCCAGGATGTCGCGATAGCGCGGCTCGTCAATGTGATGCTCCAGCGCTCGCCACCGCCGTACGTAGTCTGCCGCCGCCTCGGCTCCCTCGAAATGGCGGTCGTAAATCTCCTGAATCACCGTCTTGCCGGAATGCAGAACATAGGTATACGGAACATGATGCATGAACAACAGTAAATCGTCCGGGCACGACGACACCGACTCATACAACTGCACCACAGCCGGCCTGTATTGCCCGATAAAGCCGGTCCCCGTCGCGACGGTTCGATCCATACCGGCGCCTTTTTCATCCGATCGATGCCACTGCCCCCAGCCGTTGCGCTCACTAGCCTCCACCGCGGGCCCATAGTGATTCCCGGTGATCTCAGTTAACGTTTGCAGCCCCAGCGGACCCGTATAATTCTCATAATTCCGCCACGACTCGAGTTGCATCCTGTCGATAGTTTCCACCACTAGCGAATCGTGCGAGAAGGTCTGCTTTGTCCATTCATCGATAATCTGCGCCGAACTCAGGTCCGGATTCCAGGCCAGCCGGCCAAAGCCGTACAGATTCGCCTGCGAAAGAGTATGTCCGAACCAGTTCGCGTCGAGTCCGGCATTCGACACGCCCACAAAACCTCCCGTGGGCCGGTTGAAGGTCTTTCCCGCGGCAAGCGCCTTCACGGGAGTCTCCCCCTCACCCGCATGCAGGTCGAAATCCAGCGCCTCTTTCCACATGGGGACCAGAAACACCATGTGCCGACCCTGTCCGAAATATTCCTGCGTAATTTGTAACTCGATCGCTTCGTTTGTTTTCTCCAACGCTCCGAATAATGGTGACGCGGGTTCGCGGACCTGGAAATCGATAGGTCCGTGCTTGATCTGAATAATCGCGTTCGGCTCGAATTTACCGTCGAGTTGGGCAAAGTTATCGTAAGCGGCGCGCGCCCGATCGTTCTTCAGATTCCGCCAGTCCATGTGGTGGTCGTAGACGAATCCCCGATAGAACAACAACCCGTGATGACGTTGCAGAGGCCGCGCGATCACGTTCGCCGCATCGGCGTGCGTGCGATGGTACGCCGACGGCCCCAGCCGTCCTTCCGAATCCGCCTTCACCACAAATCCCGCTAAATCGGGAATAACTCCGTAGATTTCGTCCACCTTGTTCCGCCACCACTCCGCCACTCGAGGATCCAGCGGATCGAACGTATCCAGCCCGCCCACCCGCTGCGGACTGCTGAAATCCACCGCCAGCCCCACCTGCACACCCCACGGCCGGAACGCGGCCGCAATCCGTGCCACCTGCGGAAGAAACTCCGGCGAAATCACCCGCGGATTCGCATTCACGTTATTGATCGTGATCGCGTTAATGCCCAGCGACGCGAGCAACCGCGCGTAATCCCGCACCGGCCCCAGATCCTCGCGCACGTTGTTGTCCTCGAAGAATAGCGACCGCCCGCCATAGCCGCGCTCGATCGTGCCGTCAAGATTGTCCCAGTGATTGATCCAGCGGGCCGGAGCATACGGAGTCTCGCGCTCGTTCACCTCCCCAACGCGGTCGTGCATCGCGATCTTGCGTAACAGAGTGAAGGCGCCATGCAGCACTCCTCGCGCGTTCGCGCCCGCAATTACCAGGTGCCGCTGCCTGACCACATCGCGCGTCGTCAGACAGAACGCATCGGCCGCCAGATCGCCCGAAATGCCGAACGAACCCGGAAGCGCATCCACTTCCCCCAGCACGATCGCGGGTTCGGTCACCGGAACCTCGCGCTCCACTCGCAGAGTCCGTCCCAGCATCCCCCGCACTCCTCGCACTAACTCGTCTCGTGCGCTGAGCAACACCGGCGACTCCCCAATTACCACCACCACCGCAGGCAGACTCGCGTACTGCTGCCGCACCTCGGCATCCGCAATGGGCGCGTACCGCAACCAGGCTTCATGCCCCGTCTCGGCCCACAATCCGGCGGCGGCTGCGGCGAATACCAAAGCGAGTAGACGCATCGAGTCTAATGCTATAGCAATCCGATTACTGGCATCATGGAACGTGGCGAAGCTGCCCCCGAAGACTCTGGAGCGCGTGCTGTCCAAGGCCGGACTCGGCTCGCGCACCGATGCCCGCAAATGGATCGGCGAGGGCCGCGTCAAGATCAACGGCAAACGTACGCAGAATCCCGACCAGTGGGTGGATCTCGAACGCGACCGCGTCAGCCTCGACGGCAAACCCGTCCGCGCGCAGGAACGCCGCTATATCCTGCTCTACAAGCCCAAAGGCTATATCACTTCCTACGGCGATCCAGCGGGACGCCCGACGGTATACGACCTCGTGAAGGATCTCGGAGTGTGGCTCGTGCCCGTCGGCCGTCTGGATCAGGACACCAGCGGTCTGCTCCTGATGACCAACGACACCCAATTCGCCGAGACCGTCATGAACCCCGAATCCAAGGTGCCCAAGACCTATCTCGTGAAATCCTCGACGCTCCTGCCAGACGAGTCGCTCGAGGCCTTGCGCAATGGCGTCGAATTGAAGGACGGTCCCACGCGCCCTGCTATCGTGCGCCGTCTGCGCGATTCCGGCAAATACACGCACCTGGAAATCACGATCACCGAGGGGCGCAACCGCCAGGTCCGCCGCATGATCGAGGCCGCCGACAGTAAGGTGCTGAAACTCGTCCGCACGGCGATTGGCGACATCGAAATCGCCGGCCTGGAGATCGGCAAGTATCGCGATCTGACCGCCGCGGAAATCACTTCAATCTGCGGCCGCGTGCGGCGAGGAATTTCTCCACCTGCCACCTGATCTTCGCTCCCGGATCGTGCGGCCACAGGTAATAGCGCTCGTCTCCGATCACCGACGCGTACACCGACTGGTCAGCCTGTGTCACGGCATAAGGCCGCAGTCCGTAACTGGCCAACCCGTGAATCTCCGGGCGATCGACATAAATATCCAGCGGCAATGACCACACCGCGGCGTGATCAACCAGTGCCTCGGCCGCGATATCGGACAACATGTAACACTGAGTGCCGTAAGTCCCCTGTGCAAGCGAAACGAGTTCAAAGCCGTCCGGCAAAGACAAAGCAACTTCACTGCCCTCGGCCTCCCACGTCAGACCGAGCCGCACCAACGGAAACTTCGGTAATAATTCCGAGGCGATCTCGAGCGTTCGGACGAAACTGTCATCTAACACAGAATCGTCTTCCAGAATGACGAACGGTTCCCGCGATTCCAGGCATCGCCGCCAAAGGAGGTAGTGGCTGGCGAAGCACCCGATCTCCCCAACTGACATCGGCCGGCAGAGGTCGCGCAAGGCTGCCGCCTCACTGTATAGGGAAACGCCCAAATGGCCGCCACACTGCGCATCGATTCCGGTGAAAAACTCAAATGCCAATCCGAGCCGGGCAAGGTTGGCTTCCATCAATTCTCTCCGGTCCGTCGAGCGGGCCAGATTGATGACCGCGATCTTCATCGTTATCACTGTATCCTTACAGTGTCTGGAGTTTCTACATTTTCCATCTGGAATGTTTTTGGCGACTGACACGCCACACGCCACAGAAACAGGTCGGTCTACCTATTGTGTGTTGACAGACCGACGTAAGTATGTCATCCTGTTCCTAAGCCCATACTCAGGAGC
>JBBQGE010000106.1:0-20716 GCA_038322675.1 Bryobacterales bacterium | reverse complement strand
TTCATCAGGTTGGAGTTGAAGGCGCCAGCCAGGCCCGTGTCGCTGGAGAACATGATCAGGTCAACACGCTTCGGCTCGCGGCGAACCAGCCACGGGCTCTCCGCGGCGTCATCGGCCGACGCAGCGGCTGCCGTCAGATTCGCCAGCAGTTCGCGCATCGTCTGTGCATACGGACGCGCTGCGATCACTCGATCCTGCGCACGGCGCAGCTTGGCCGCCGAGACCATCTTCATGGCCTTGGTGATCTGCTGTGTGTTCTTAACGGAGCGGATCCTGCGCCGGATATCTATGAGGCTGGGCATGAGTTACGCCTTCGCCGTGGCCGTCTGATGTTCGGCGGCGAAGCGCTCCTTGAACTCCTTCAGCATGTCCTGAATCTTGGTCTTCAACGAGTCGTCGATGACCTTCTTCTCCCGCAGTTCACTCAGGATACCCGGATAACCGTTTTCGACGAACCGGTATAACTCGTGCTCGAAGGGCCGGCACATTTCCACCGGAAGATCGTCGACATAGCCGTTGGTTCCGGCAAAAATCAGCAACACCTGCTTCTCCACGGGAAGCGGCGAGTACTGCCCTTGCTTCAGCAACTCCGTCAGACGCTGGCCGCGACTGAGTTGCTGCTGCGAAGCGCGATCGAGATCGGAGCCGAATTGCGCGAATGCCGCCAGCGCGCGATACTGCGCCAGGTCAATTCGCAGACTGCCGGCCACCTGCCGCATCGCCTTGATCTGGGCGTTTCCGCCGACTCGGCTCACCGAGATACCGACGTTGACGGCGGGCCGTACGTCCGAATTGAACAGATCGGCCTCGAGGAAGATTTGACCATCGGTGATCGAAATCACGTTCGTCGGGATATAGGCCGACACGTCGCCGGCCTGCGTTTCAATGAACGGGAGCGCCGTCAGCGATCCGCCGCCCATGGCCTTCGACAGCTTCGCGGCACGCTCCAACAAACGGCTGTGGAGATAGAACACGTCGCCGGGATAGGCCTCGCGTCCCGGCGGACGCCGCAGCAGCAGCGAAATTTCGCGGTACGCCGCCGCGTGCTTCGACAGATCGTCGTAGACGCACAGAACATGGCCGCCTTTGTCGCGGAAGTATTCGCCCATCGCGCATCCCGAATAGGGAGCCAGGTACTGCATCGGGGCGGGGTCGGATGCGGTCGCGGCCACGACGATGGTGTAGTCCATGGCGCCGTAATCCTCGAGCGTCTTCACCACCTGCGCAACCGTCGAGCGCTTCTGTCCGATGGCGACATAGATACAGATCATGTCGCCGCCCTTCTGGTTGATGATGGTGTCCAGCGCGATGGCGGTCTTGCCGGTCTGACGATCGCCGATGATCAACTCGCGCTGTCCGCGGCCGATCGGGATCATCGAGTCGATGGCTTTGAGTCCGGTTTGCAGCGGTTGCCTCACCGGTTCGCGATCCACAACGCCGGGCGCGATGCGCTCGATGGCGTTGAACTCAGTGGTATCGATCAGGCCCTTGCCATCGATCGGATTGCCGAGCGCATCCACCACGCGGCCCACCAGTGCCTTGCCCACCGGCACCGACATGATGCGGCCGGTACGCTTCACCGTGTCGCCTTCTTTCAACTCGGCATAATCGCCAAGCAAAACCGCGCCAACCTGCTCCTCTTCGAGGTTCATCGCAAGCCCCGAAACGCCGTGCGGGAATTCGATGAGTTCGCCTGCCATCACCCGTTCGAGGCCATAGATACGTGCGATACCGTCGCCCACCGAGATGATTGCCCCGGTTTCGTCGACGTTAATCGTCTGTTCGTAGTTTTCGATCTCGTTGCGGAGTACCCGCGTGATCTCGTCTGCCCGGATCTGAGCCATGCTATTCCTTTGTGCCGATTACGATTCTGTCACCAGCCGGCGCCGCAGCGAGTCCAACTGGCCGCGCACCGAGCCGTCGTACACTGTGGATCCGATGCGCGCCATCACCCCGCCGATCAACTGTTCATCGATCGCGAAATGCATCCGCACGCGTTTGCCTGTCAGCGATGCCAGCCGTGCTTCGACCGCGGCGCGCTGCCCGTCGTCGAGCGTTTGCGCCGAAGTAACGTCGGCGCGAACGAATCCAAGTGCTTCGTCTACGTTTTCTTCGAAAGCCTCGCGGATCGACGAAAGCTCCTTGAGCCGCCCGTGGTCAATTACCACGTTGAGGAAATTGCGAACCTTTGGTGCGAGCCCGAGTTCACCCGCGAAATGTCCGAGCACAGCGCGCTTCTTCGGCTTCGGCACCGCGGGCGAGTACAACGCGTGCCGAAGATCGGTGGACTGTTCCAGCAGACCCTCAATGCTGCGAATCTGTTTCACCACGTCCAGCGCGTCCATACCCGACTTCGGATCGAGCACTACTTCGGCGAGTGCGCGCGCGTAGCGAGCTGTTGCAGCGGAGTGGATCACCGGCGCGCCTCCGGCGTCTCCACGGTGTCGAGATGCCGCAGAAAGCCTTCCACCAGCGAGTGCTGCGTCGCGGAGTCCATGCGGTTGCGAACGCGCTGTTCGGCCAGTTGCACCGCGAGGTCCGCCGCGTGCGCCTGCAACTCCTGCTTGGCGTGCTTGGCGATGGCCTTCACTTCCTGCTCGCCGTGGGACTGGACGCGCGCGAACTGCTGCTCGGTGTCCTTGCGGATTCGCCCAGCCTCTTTCTCCAGTTCAGACCGGGCATCGGCGCGCAGTTGTTCTATCTCGCTCTGCAGCGACTGCATCCGCAACTCCACCTTCGCGGCGCGCGCCTCCGCGTCTTTCCGGAGCGCGGCGGCTTCGGCGATTCCACGCTGAATCTCTTCGGTGCGCGATTTGAAAAATGCCGGGCCGCTCTTGCGGATGAGGTAGCCGAGCGCGATGGCGAGAATGGCGAAGTTGGCCCACTTCCAGAGGACGCTTGGTTCCGATTCAGGCGCCTTCTCGTGCCCGGCGATGGGTTCGGCTGGAAGCGTGGTGTGTTCCGCGGATTCCTGCGCGATGGCTCCGAACGCTAAAACCGATCCGATTAGAACAACGCGGGCGAGGCGCTTCACGCGGCCCTCCGTCCGAGAAGAGAATCCGCGATCTGATCGGCCAGTGCGCCGGTGGATTCGTCCAGCGTGCGGCGGGCCGCCTCGGTTTCGGCCTCCAGTTCCTCGCGGGCCTGGCGGATGGTTTCCGCGACGCGCGCGCGGGATTCTAGGATGTGCTGCTTCTGGCTGGCGAGCATTTGGGAGCGGGCAGCCTCGTGCTCGCGAAATACTTCAGAGCGGGCGTCGCGAATGGCGGCCTCGTACTCGGCCGCGCGGCGTTCGGCGCGCCGCAGGCTGTCTTCAGCGGCGCGGCGCGCGCCGAGAGTCTCTTCATCGCGCTTGGCCAGCACGCGCTCCAGCGGACCGAATAGCATTCGCCGCAGGAAAAAGTGTAGAAGTAGTACAAGAACGAGGGTGGGTATGGCTTTTAGCAGAATCCCACCGAGCGCTTGTAGAGTCTGTTCCATTTAGTTGTCGAAGGGAACCGAGGACGATTGCCGGGAGCCAAAAGAGGTCCCGAAACCACTACGCTACCATAATGTAAAAATAGGGGTCAACCGCTCCGCCCGTTGTAATTTCCACCACTGCGGGGTGCGCAACTGATCTGGACCGGCTGGCATGGACATTTGGACCAGAATTGCCGAAAACCAGATACGGATAGCGACCGAACAGGGCAAGTTCGACAATCTCCCGGGTAGCGGAAAGCCGCTGGATTTCAGCCGCGACCCGTTCGAGGATCGGCTGGCGCCGACGTTTCGCCGGATCCTGCGCGACAACGGATCCACGCATCCGTTGATTAAGGCGAAATGGGCGTTGGAGGAAGAACTGGAGCGGAGCCGGCACGAGTTGCGGGTCGCCTGGCGGGACACGCGGGCGTGCCGCGCCAGAGAGAGCGTGGACCGAGGCGGTGGAGCGGTTCCGCGCGCGCTCCCTCGAGTTGAATCGCCGCGTTCGATCGAACAATCCCGGTGCGCCAGTGGCGAACTTCGAAGTCCGCGCCCTGAATCCGGACGCAGAGATCGCGCGAATCGAACGAGAAGAATAAAAGGCGAAACAGCCGGCGACGCCGGGGAGTCCTCCAGGCCAGCACCGGCTTGCGCGTCGTCCCAGGACGAGCCGTCCGTAGTGGCCGAATGTCCCGGCCCTCCTCCAGCCCATTCAGCAGGCAATCCTAGGAGAACATCGAGGAGTACCACGAACAGAAAGCCGCCGCGAATTG
This sequence comes from Bryobacterales bacterium, assembly GCA_038322675.1. Lineage (GTDB taxonomy): Bacteria > Acidobacteriota > Terriglobia > Bryobacterales > Bryobacteraceae > TMP-7. The sequence continues at coordinate 16,484 of JBBQGE010000106.1, read as the reverse complement.
AAGCGGCGCTAACTCTCGTCGGCCTCCACCGGCTTCTTGTGCTTCGGCTTCCTGCGTTTGTCTTTTGGCTCGATGGGATGCGATGCCGGGACAGGCCCCACGCGTTCGCGCGCGAGTTTGCGAACGCCCTTCTTCTGATCGAAGCCGCCGCGCTTGGACCGGGTCGCCATCGTCCCGATTTTCCCACAGACGCAGTCGCGCCGAGTAGAATGAGAACGCACCGATGGTTCTATCCGACGTCGATATCAAACGCTACATGCAGACGGGCAAGATTCGGATCACTCCCGAATTGCCGCCCGAACAGTTCGGCAGTTGCTCAGTCGATTTCCGGCTCGGCGGCGAGTTCAGCATCTTCGAGCACTCGCGCCATGCCTACATCGATCTGCGGGAGAAACTCGCAATTCAGGAAATTATGCGAACGGTGGTGGTGCCGCAGGGCGAACCCTTCGTGCTGCAGCCGCACGAGTTTGTCCTCGCCATCACGGAGGAAAGGCTCGAACTCGACGACGACGTGCTCGGCCGGCTCGAAGGGCGATCGAGCCTCGGACGCATCGGCATCATTGTGCATGGCACGGCCGGACTCTTTGACCCGGGATGGCGCGGCAAGGCCACGTTGGAGTTGAGCAACCTGGGCCGGATGCCTGTCGCGTTGTATCCCGGGATGCGCATTTGCTCCTTCACGTTTGAGCAGGTCTCGACACCCGTGTCGGTACCCTACTACAAGAAGCCGGGCAATAAGTATTCAGGCCAGACGAAGCCGCTGGCGAGCAAACTGGTCGGGGAGTTGACGTCTGAGAAGTAGGGCGCTACTTGCCCGACGAGCCGAACCCTCCCGCGCCACGAACGCTCTCCGATAACTCGCCTTCCACCCACTCGACGGCCTCATAGCGCGCGATCACCATCTGAGCAATGCGATCGCCGGGCTCGATGGTGTAATCGTTGTGACCGAGGTTCAGGAGGATTACGCGAATCTCGCCGCGATAGCCGGGATCGATCGTGGCCGGACTGTTTGGCAGCGTGATCGCGTACTTCGCGGCGAGTCCGCTGCGGGGACGAATCTGCGCTTCGAAGCCGGAGGGCAGTTCAATGGCGAGTCCCGTCGGCACGAGTTGGGGAACGCCTGGCGATAGCACGACGCGCTCGACGGAGCGCAGGTCCATTCCCGCGTCCTCCAACGGTCCGTGCGCGTAGGCGGGCAGGGAAGCATCGGGGCGGAGGCGCTTGATTCGCAGTTGCATGGGTCGAATCAGTTATCATAACCGTTTGCAGACCGCTCCCAAACCTCGCGTCATCACCGTCGCGCCCCTTCCGCCGGAGAAGTGCGCGTATGCACTGGCTCGATACAGCCGCTCGCCCGATTCGATTGTGGACTCGCTCGAGTGGGTACGCACTCACGACTCGCAGAAGTTTCTGGAGAGTTTCTACTTCCAGTACGGGCACGCATCCATTGCGGACCTGGGGCATGTGGTGCTGTGCTTCGAGGGAGTCTCGGAACTCGCGGCGACGGAAATCGAGGACGAGCCGTTGTGGGACGGGCAGGCGCGATCGTCGCGGTATCAGGACTTCGGGCGGTCCGGATTCGTTGTGCCGTCGACTCTAAGTCCTGAACTGCGCAGCCGGTATCAGGAGGCCGGCTCACGGCTGCTGGAGACGTACCAACAAATACACGAGAAAATGATTTGGCACCTCTCCGAACGCCTGCCGCGTCCGGCGGAGATGAAGCAGGATGCCTATCGCCGGAACATCGCGGCGAGGGCATTCGATGTTGCGCGCTATCTGCTGTTCTTCGGGATTCCGACCGGAGTCGGGCAGGTGTCGAGCATCCGTACGCTGGAACGGCAGATCCGGCGTTTGAAGGCGTCGCCCTATGCGGAACTGCGCGAGTTGGCGGCCGAGATAGCGCAGGCGTGTACGCTTCCGCCGTCGTGTGCCATTCCTGGAGCGCCCGCGGAACCAGTGGCTCCCACGCTGGCGAAGTACGTCGAGGCCGACCTGAATCCTTCCCTCGCGCGAGCCGATCTTGCCCTGTGGGCGCAGCAGAATCTGCCGCCGCGATCGATGGAAGAACCAGGGATAGTGGATCTGCTCGCGCCGGCCAATGTCACGGCCGACATCGCAGCCACCCTTTTGTATCCCGTCACGGACCGGCCGTTTCGCGAGTTATACGAATTTGCCGCGTTCTCGAGCGAGGCGGTTCGAAAAGAAGTGATCGAGGTCGCGCTCCGACGCCGGTCTTCGCGCGATGAATTGTTGCGGGAGTTTCGAACCAGCACATACGCATTCGATATCGTGATGGACATCGGCGCATTTCGCGACTTACACCGCCACCGGCGTTGCAATCAGTTCCGCCAGGCGTTCACGGCGAAATTGGGCTACGACACTCCGGCGGCGATCGTCGAGGCAGGAATCGAAACGCAGTACCGGGATGTGATTGAGTCCGCGCTGCGAGTGTTCGACGAATTGCCGGCGCCGGAACGGGATTATGTGCTGCCATTTGCGGCGAAATCGCGATTCCTGTTTAAGATGGATTTCGCCGAAGCCGAATACATCTCACGGTTACGCAGCGGCGTGAAGGGGCACTTCAGCTACCGCACCATTGCGTGGGAAATGAAGCAGGCGATGGATCGTCTGGATCCCGCTTTGGGCCGATATATCGTCGCAACTCCGCCCTGGGTGGACGATCCGTTGAAAAGATAACGCGATTCGAGCGGTAATTTCTGCCGACTAACTCTTCTACTTGGCCATAAGTGCCTGAATCCAGTCAGATTCTCCTTTGGTATCCAATCTGCTTACTACAGTTATGGGCTGCGAGGCAGTTGTAAGTAGCCCGTAGTAAGTGACGCCCGACGCACTAACACCGACGGAAAAGGCGCGGGCTTTACCAAAACGTGATTGAGGAGAAAGAATATATGAGCCGATTCAAGGTGTTTGCTCTTGCATCCTGCGTGGGGCTGTTCAGCGCTGTTTTCGCGCCAACGCTCAAAGCGGATCAATGGAACAAAAGAACGATTTTAACAGTAAACGAGCCGATCCAGATTCCCAACAAGACTTTGCAGCCCGGCAAGTATGTGATGAAGCTGATGGATTCCCCGTCGAATCGTCACATCGTGCAGATCTTCGATGAAGGCGAGCAGCATCTGATTACGACGGTGCTGGCGATTCCGAATTATCGTCTGCAGCCCACGGGTAAGACTCAGTTTGGCTTCTGGGAAACACCGGCAGGCCAGCCGAAGGCGCTGCGTAGTTGGTTTTATCCGGGAGACAACTTCGGACAGGAGTTTGCTTATCCCAAGAACGAGGCAATGCAGATCGCTTCGACCGGAAACCAGGCGGTCCCGACGACTTATGCGCAGAACGAGTCGGAACTGACGACGGCGCGCGTCGGCACGGTGGATCAATCTGGTTCGGAGCACGAACTCGATCAGAACACTTACGCTGAGAACAACCAGAACAACAACAACAACCAGACGGCACGGGATAGCATGCCCACTGGCACTGCGGCACAAGAAAACCAAAATCAGAACCAGCAGATGGCTCAGAATACAATGCCGCAGTCGAATCAGCCGAGCAATGATCGGTACAGTGCCAACCGTCAGCGGTCGCTTCCGCGCACGGCGAGCCCTTATCCGATGCTCGGACTGATCGGATTGCTTTCGCTCGGAGCTTTCGGTTTAGTGACCCTCGTTGCACGCCGGGTTTCGTAACCAGGCAACGGGAATAACTCTGAGTTACTCTAGTGGGCGGGTACGTCCCCGCCCTTTCTTCTTGAAATTTACAGTCATGTTGCGCAGACTCCTGACAATCCGCATTCCGAGTGTCTGGTTGGCGGCCTTGCTGTTCAGTGCTGGGTGGCCGGCGACCGGCCAAAACCTGCCCGTGCTCCCGCCTCCGCCGCCGGATGGAAGACAGTTCACAATCAAGGCCGACGTGGATCTCGTCTTATTGGATGTAAGTGTGCGAGACTCCGATGGCGGCCATGTGTCAGGGCTGACGAAAGACAATTTTACGGTATTCGAAGACGGCAGGCTGGAGACCATTACACAATTCGCCGCTCGGGACATCCCCGTTACGCTCGGCTTGGTCATGGATAGCAGCGGTAGCATGCGCGCGAAGAGACCTGAAGTGGTAACTGCGGCCCTGGTCCTAATCCAGGCGAGTAATCCGCTGGACGAAGTATTCGTAGTGAATTTCAATGACACCGTGCGGCGGGGTCTGCCCGATATGGTTCCGTTCACCGACGACATTCCGATGCTTCGAGCGGCGCTGGACATGGAAAATCCACGCGGCCGAACGCGGCTCTACGACGCGATTCTGGCGGCTCTCGACCAGTTAGAGATGGGACGGCGCGATAAGAAGACCCTGGTAGTGGTGAGCGATGGCGGAGACAATGCCAGTACGCACACGATGAAGGAAGTCGTGGATGCCGCGCTCGCATCGCGCGCGACTATTTACACCGTCGGCATTTACGACCTGGATGACCCGGACCGCAATCCGGACGTGCTGAAGAAATTAGCATCCCTGACTGGCGGGGTCTGTTATCTGCCAAAAGCGGCGACGGAAGCGGCGAATATCTGCCGCGACATCGCGAAGGATATTCGTATGCGCTACACCATCGGCTATGTGCCGCAAAATGTCTCGATCCCTGGAATCCGGCATGTCAAGGTGGAGGCGCGGAATGCGAATGGACACAAATTGCATGCCCGCACCCGAACCGAGTATGTTGTTGACACCGCGGTAGCAGACCGCAAGAAGAGATGACTGTGCGAGTGCGCGTCGAACAGAAGAAATCGAAAACGCCGGGCAGTCTGGCGCGGACGCTTAGCGGGTTGCGGTGGACGCTCTTGCTGTTTGCGCTGGTGACTCTCGGGTACACCGCGTACATGTACGCGGATGCGTGGGTCTATCAGGCGTATGAGGATTGGTCGTTCAATCAGGAGTTGGATGGACGGACGCCCAGCGTCGCGGGCTTTCTGAAAGATCAGGTGCGGGCCTCGACGGCTGAGCCGGTTACGGACCTGGGCACGCCCGCGCCGGCGGCGGCCGAGAAGAAACAGCCGCGCAAGCGAGTGGCAAAGTACTCCCGCCATTCCGTGAAAAGAACGCAGCCTCGGGATCCGATGTTGGCGCTGCCCGACAAGTCAATTATCGGCCGGATCGAGATTCCGAGGCTTCGCCTGCATGCGATGGTGCGGGAAGGTGCGGATGACGCGACGTTGCGGCGCGCTGTCGGTCACGTACCGGGCACGGCGGAACCGGGCGCTGCCGGGAACATGGGTCTAGCGGGCCATCGCGATAGCTTCTTCCGAGATCTGCACGGGGTGCGAAAGAACGACATCATCGTGCTGGAGACGCTGGCGGCAAAGTACAAGTACGAAGTCGAGTCGCTGAAGATCGTGGGTCCGGATGACATCAAGGTTCTGGATCCCACGAAACACGCGGTGATGACGCTGATCACGTGCTATCCATTCCGGTATCTGGGGCATGCACCGCGGCGGTTCATCGTCCGAGCGCGGCAGATTGGGATTGAATTTCGCGAGTCCGCGCCGAAGGCCGAGGCTGGCTCTTAGTTATAGGCGAGCGTCTCTTCCAGACTCTTCAGCTTGGCCGTAAGCGTGGTCCGTTTCAAACCGAGCATCTCCGCTGCCTGCTTCTTATTTCCATTCGTTTTTCGCAGCGCCTCTTCGAGGATGCTCATTTCAATGGCGCCGACGGTGCGCTCGAAATCGAGTCCGGCGTCCGGCACCGGAATGACGGGTCGTGCGGTGGAGACGGCTCTACGCTCGAGCGGAACGTGGGGCAGCCGGAAGTCCTCCGGGCGCAGCACGTCGCGATTTCCGGTCAGCACCATGGCCGTCTCCACTGCGTTTTCCAGTTGGCGCACGTTACCCGGCCAGTCGTAGGTCATCAGCCGGTGCAGTGCCTCCGGAACGACGTGTTTGGGGCGTATTCCTTCGTTGCCGGCGACGCGCCGGATGAAGTGGGCCACCAGAGCCGGAATGTCGCCGGGCCGGTCCCGCAACGGGCTGAGCGTCACAGGAACCACGTTGAGCCGGTAATACAGGTCTTCGCGAAAACGGCCGGTGCGGACGCGGTCCAACAGGTCGGCATTGCAGGCGGCGATGATTCGCACGTCCACCCGCACCGTCTCGGAACTGCCCAGCCGCTGCAGTTCGCGTTCCTGCAGGACGCGCAGGAGTTTGGCCTGGAGCTCCATTGGCAGGTCGGCAATTTCGTCGAGGAACAGGGTTCCTCGATGGGCTTGCTCGAAGCGGCCCGTGCGATTGGCTAGCGCACCGGTAAACGCACCGCGCACGTGGCCGAATAATTCCGATTCCAACAGGTGCTCGGGCAGCGCAGCGCAATTGACTGCCACCATGGGGATGCCGCCTCGGGGGCTGGCGAGGTGGAGGGCGCGGGCCACTACTTCCTTGCCCGTTCCCGTCTCGCCGCCGATCAGAACGGTGCAGCGCCGGGGACCCACCAAGCGGATCACTTCGTGCAGTTCCTTCATCGGCTGGCTGCTGCCGATCAGCATCGAGCGCCATACTTCCTCGGGAGCGGCCGCGTCCGTATCGGAACAGAGTTCAGGACAGGTTCGAAGTGTCTGCGCCAGTTCGTCCATCGACCCATTGGCCGCTAGCACCTCGTGAGCGCCGGCCCGAGTCAGGTGAACGGCTTCGGAAAGCGTCGGGTCGGGATGGCGAACGATAACCGGGACGAGCGGACTGAGGGCGTGCATTTCCGAGATCAGATCAACCGCCGTCCAGTCAGGTAGCGGTGTGTTCAGTACAACAACCTCGATAGCTTGCTGCCGGAATAGCGCGAGAGCTTCGGCGCCGGAACCGGCCACGAAAATCTCTCCCGTTCCGAGTTGGAAGTGGGAGGTGTCGTCTGTGAAAAGATCCGCGACCCAGAGTACGTTCATCGCAATTCCGCGGCGCGAATCGGTTTTGCGCCGCTACTTGTTCATCGGCCAACCGGGGGCGAACTTTAGGCGAATATATCACCTAAACACACAGTAACCAAACGGGTTAAGGGGAATAGGCTGGTGCTCAGGAGAAGTAGGTGGAGGCCAGTTGCGGCGCGATCTCCATAGCTCGAGCCCAGTGAGCCCGCGCCTGCTCGGTGTCGCCGGTCGACTGGAGCGCGTGTCCGAGATTCACCATGGCTTCGGCGAAATCGGGGCGCGTGGCGAGTGCATCGCGATAGTAATCAATGGCCGCGGCGGGGTTGCCGGACTTCTGCAGCATCAAACCGACGTTGAACGCCAGTTCCGCTGGGATGGCTCCGGTCCCGCGAAGCCTCTGGTAGGCGTCAACAGCACGCTCCAGGTGGTCGGCGCTGGTGGCGGCGGCCGCAAAGCCGGTCAGGGCGAGCGGATTCCCCGGCGCAGTCTGGAGCGCCGCTTCGAAAGCCTGTTCCGCGTCGCCAGGCTGGTCCAATTTGTAGCGGCACACTCCGATGTCGATCAGGGCCTCGGGCCAGTTGGGGCGTGCTTCGGAGGCGGCCTGAAAAGCCTGGAGCGCCCGGGCGGGATCGCCCCGGTCATAACGGATGGTCGCCAGCCGGAACCACGCGTCGGCCCAGTCCTTTCGAATCTCCACCATCTGTTCATAAGCCAATTCGGCTTCCTCGGGCTCGCCGAGTTGTTCACAAGCGAGTGCGAGATTCCACAGCCGGTCCGGCGCAGGCCGCAGGGTCAACGCCTCTTCGTAACTGGCCTTCGCTCCGATGTAATCGCCGGATTCCTGCAGGACCGTTCCCAGGTTGGCGTGGGCCTGTGCGTTCTTGGGATCGAGTCGTACGGCCTCGCGATAAGCGGAAATGGCACCGCCGGCATCGCCGGCTTTCTGGCAAGTGAGTCCCAAGTTATACCAGGCCTCGCTTTTGTCAGGCGCGATTTGGGTGATCTGGCGAGCGTACGCACTGGCCTTATGAAAGTCCTCTTCTTCGAGGCATGCGGTCAGCAGACCTTCCAACGCCACCCGGGAACTCGGCTCCAGGTCCGCCAGGTGTTGCGAGCACTCCCGCAAGCTCACCCAATCCTTCTTAGCCGCCGCAAGCGCCACCAGATTGGCCAGCATCTCCGGATTGTCGGCATAGCCGGGAAGCAGCCGGACGTAGGCGTCCTCGGCTTCATCCAGGCGCCCTAATGATTGCAGGGCCACGGCCATTCCAAAGACGGCTTTGTCCGACCCCGGCTGCAACTCCAGCGAATCCTGAAAAGCCTGGAGCGCACGGCTGTAGCCTCCCAGTCTTAAATGGCAATAGCCGAGACCGACGTGTGCCTGCCACAGTTGATTGTGGCGCGCCGCCGCGGTGGTGAACGCTTCGATCGCCTTCTCGTATTTTCCGAGGCGCTCATAGCACACGCCGAGATTGAAGCCGGCAGTCGGATGGTCGGGGGCGTCGGTTCGCAGCTTGGCGAAATAGTCGGCCGCCTTTGCGAACTCACCGAGTTGGAAATTCAGGTTGCCGGCAATCCCGTAGAGGTCCGGCGAAAGGTTGCCTGACGCGATCGCGGCCTCCACCTCCGCCGCCGCTTCTTCCGTTCTACCTTGCATGTGCAGGCCAAGCGCTACACCTGCTTCCGCCGCCTCAGCCGGCCGGATGGATGCGTTCGGAGCCACCTCGTCGGGCGCCATCAAACGGTCGACCAGTTCTTCGTCGACAAACCAGAGCCAATGATCCGTGAATTCGGGCATCGATTTCACCATGCTGGCCAACTGAAAATCGTCAATCCGTCACTCTCAATCCGTGTAATTGGATCAGCCGGACCTGCGCGAGTTCTCCCGCATCCTTCAACAGTCCGACGCCTCCGATTCTCAGCCGGTCATCACTCCACGTATCGGCCAAATCGTCATTTATATAAGTCCGAAAAGTGGATCCCAACACATCGGTCTGTACCTTGTACCCTTTTTCTCCGGGAACGGCGCGGGGAAGCGGGATCTCGGCCTTCTGGGTCTCCTCCCCGTTGATAATCGCGGCCCGTGACAACACCAGGCCACCACCGCTGGTCTCGAGCTTCAGCGCGTAGTAGTTCCGGGCGTTCACGGCCCGGAATACCCAACCAAGACCCTTCGATTCGATTTGACCGACAAACTCGAACCGGTAATCGCTCATCGTCATCGACGGGCGAAAAATGTAGACCTGCCGGCTGGCCAGATTGCCGCCGAGAGAGCCCGGCAACTCCGCGCTCCAGCCTCCCTCGCCGGCAATCAGGCTCGGCCCGAACGCCTGTATACGTCCGCTCGAATCTGGCCCGGAGCTGCCGGATGCAAAGGCCTGGCGTAACAGATACCCGGCGATGAGAATCGCGAGAATCAGGGCGATTGCCACCGCAATCCGCCGGGATCGGACCGGCGTGACTGGGGGTGCCGCCTGCTGCTCCAGTTCCATCCGGAGCGACTCGAGGTCCGTCGCACGGTCGGCGACAGGCGGCGGTAGCGCGGGCTGGGCCGCCGGCGCCGGAGCGGCGGGTGCCGGGGGCGCTTGCGGATGAGCAGTGGCTTCCTCCGTCATCTGACGCGTGAGTGTTGCCATGGACCGCCGGCTTCTTGGCCCGCGGGCGGTTGCCGGGTCCGGCTTCACCGCTGCCCGGTCCGGTTCGACCGGCGGCTCGGCAGTGACCTGGGGCGGCGCTTCCGGTGGAGACGTTACTAACTGATGTTCACGTTCGGCCGCAGCCTCGACGCCGGGCTCGGCTTCGGCCTCGGCAGTTCCGGCGAGTGTGTGCTCGACGCTAGCGGTCTCTTGAGCTGGCGAATCGGGGACGGCCGGCGTAGGTCCGAAAACGAGCTTCGGCCGCAACGGGCAAACCGTTGCCTCCGGAGTCTGGATATCGAACACCGGCACCGCGAACTCCGCGTCATCAATAGGACGGAACGCATCGTGCGCGAGAGCGAGTTCCACACGCACGTGTTCGCTGCACAGGACTGGAATTCGCTCGACAACGGGAGCCGGTTCAACCGGCATCGCCTCCTCGGGCGGTTGCGGCACCTGGACGGGCGGCGCAGGCGGCTCGGGCCTATCCGCTCGACTGCGGTCGAGTGTCGCGATGATCCGTCGCGCCGGCAGCCGGATCGGTTCCGGCACGACCTGCGGAATTGGCTCCGCGGCAGCCTTCAGGATCACCGGCACAGAAGCGGCCTGAATAGACGAGAGAGTGTCGGCCGGCGGCGCTTCGGCGGGCACGGATTCTTCCGCCGCCGGACGGGGTGCCACCACTGGCGAAACGGCTGTATCCGGTGTCTCCGCAGGCGCCAGCTTGACAGGTGCTTCCTCAACGTGCGCGTCGCAGGTGCCCGGCAAGTGCACGGGGGGCTCTGCGGGCGGCGGCTCGACAGCCGCCCGTGCTGGGGATTCGACCGTGTCGGGATCCAGCAGTCCGAGAGCTGCAAAGTTGATGACGACCGGCGGGCGGCCGCTCGGTTCGCGCTCCGGCGGCCCCGCGGCGTCAGCCGGTGATGCGGCGGGTTCGAACAGATCGGCGTCCGGTTCGATGGAGCCCTGTGCGACCTTTACTGGTTCTTCGATTTCCGACGCCGGCTCCGCCTCATTCTCAGGCCGGGTTTCGCCAGGCTCGACCTTCATCTCCGCCGGCGTTTCAAACTCAAACGCCGCCGCGGTGCCGTGCCCGTTCAGCGAGTGACCGTTGCCTGTGCCATTCAGAGATGGCATCAGCGGTGGAACCGGCTGCTCGTCTAATACCAGGCTCAGCAGTTCGCCGATCGTGTGCTCATAGGCAGCCGGAAATCCAAAGTGCCAGGGCGAGTCGGCCACGATGGGCGTGGCAGGTATCCGTGCAAGTGAGAGGTTCAGCGGCTGTGTGCGCTCGAGAATAGTCCAGCGGGCACCCGCGGCAGTGGTCGGCGGCGATGGTGCCGTTCCATTCGGCGGCGGGGGCGAATTGCCCTCGAGCGATGGGTTGTTGGACAAGGCCGCTACACGCCCATGTGAATCCGGTAAGCATGCAGTCACCGGCGAGAGAAAAGGATCGGAAGAAAACAATTCCGAGGGCGACAGCGCCGGTTCGAAGGCATGAGGCAGAAATCCGCGGAGATCGGGCGGGTCCTCCGTCGGCGGCGGACTCGCATCAAAGTCAGGCGATGAACGGCGTGCGCTCTCCAGTTGCTTCGCGATGCGGCCAGGCTCCAAAGCGGAATGGCCGCCGCGGATCCGCGATTGCGGTAGCGACAACGGACGGCGCTCTTCTACATCCGGTACTTGGAGGAGCCTCGACAACGCCAACCGGTTGTACTGTTCCTGATACTTCTGCCGATGGGCCTCTGAGCAGAACTCTCCGTACCCGGTCAGCTTCTTGAGCAGCGCCAGCTCATTGCCGCAATACAGGCAACGCATAATTCCTTCATCGGCAGTCCGGCCCATATACTAGATAGCAATCTGCTAGATTTCCCTTAGTTTCCACGAGCGAATAGCGCTGAAGGTGGCCAGATTTACCTGATACCACCTCGTGGGGCCGAGTTTAGTAGTCTATATTACATCTAACGCTCAGCCATTTACTCCTATGGTGCATCATTCGCACTACCAATCTCTGTCTAAAGTACCACTACGTCCAGTTGGCCCAAACATTTTTCTGTAGAGATGATAGGCTTCTTAGTCGTACTTATATACCGTAGAACTAAAGTTCTGATGAAATAGTCCGATGTGACAAGTGCAAATGATCAGTGAAAGCACTCACCAAACCTTTGGAGATAAGATGGCAAAGCACGAAGCTCTCAAGAACCATATCGAAGCCCTCCGGGACGCGATCCCGGAATTGAAAGGGGTGCTGCTCGCCTCAAACGAGGGGCTTCCGATCGCCCATTCCCTGTCGAACGGCGCGGATCCGAACCGTGTGGCCGCGATGGCCGCAGCGGCATCGAGCCTCGGCCGGCGAATCAGCGACAGTATGGGTGTTGGAAACCTCGGAGAGGTCGCGATTCGCGGCGATGAGGGGTGGTTATTTATTTACTCGGCCGGCACCAAGGCAGTCCTGGCCGTGATGGCGCCGAAGGACGCAAACGCCGGTCTGGTCCATTTGGAAGCGCGTAGCGCTGCGAAGGATATCGGCGAGTTGTTCTAAATCCGCGGGCGGAGCGCTAGGTCCACCAGACGGACTGTAGAATAGTTCAGTGGCCGTCTACGTTCCGCTTACGCCCGGCTCACAAGCGTCCCCGCTGGCCAACAGTGACCAGTACCAGGCGCTGTTAGAGGTGTCGCGAGCGATACTCGCCCATCGCGAATTACCTGCCCTGTTTCGGGATCTCAGTCACCTGCTGGTGCAGGTTTTGCGGTTCGATTTCCTGAATCTGGTCTTATACGATCCAGAACTGAACGCGATGCGGCTTCATATTCTGGAGACGGTGGGGACGTCGTGGCAAGCGCCACCCGTCATCGCACCCTATCCGCTGGACCAGACGCCCTCCGGCAAAGCCTGGTTGGAGCAGGCTCCGGTCCTCATCAGCGATGTCGATTCGGAGCCTCGGTGGCCCCGCGTTACGGAGCTTCTGCGAGCGCGGGATGTGAAGACCTGCTGTTATGTGCCGTTGACGTCGGCGCAGCGCAAACTCGGTGCCATCGGGTTCGGGTTCGTCACACCACACGAAGTGACCGGGAGCGATCTGGCATTCGTGACCAGTGTTGCAGCGCCGGTCGCCGTGGCCGTCGACAACGCGCTGAGCCAGGCTGAACTGGCGCACCAGCGCGATCGCGTGCAGGCGCTTCTCGATATCAACAATGCGGTCGTATCGAATCTTCGCGAGGAAGAACTCTTCCATACGATCAGCGCCTGCCTGAAGCAGGTAACGCCGCATGATTACGCCAGTCTCTCGGTGGTTACCGCCGATCCCGGAGTGCTGTCGTTGAAAGCGCTCGATTTTCCGGCGGGATCGGGACTGATCCGCGAAGAGATGACCTTCCACGCCGAGGGCTCCCCGGCCGGGACCGCGCTAGCCGAGCGCCGCTCCCGGCGATTCGACCGCCAGGATCTGGAAAGTTGCGGATCGGAGGTCACGAAACTTCTGCTCGCCGAGGGTCTGCGGACGGTCGTCTGCACGCCGCTGATGACGCGCGGCCGCGCGCTCGGAACGCTGAACGTCGCCAGTTTTGCCGACGACGCCTTCCGCGAAGCCGATCTCACCTTCCTGCTCCAGGTGGCGAATCAGATCGCGATCGCCCTCGAAAACGCGTACGCCTACCGCGAGATCTCGCAATTACGCGACAAACTCGCCGAAGAGAAACTGTACCTGGAAGACGAGATCCGCACCGAAGGCAACTTCAGCGAGATGGTCGGCGAGAGCGCTGCCTTCCGGCGCGTGCTGAAACAGGTGGAGACGGTTGCCCCTACCAGCGCGACGGTACTCATCCTCGGCGAAACCGGGACCGGCAAGGAGTTGATCGCGCGCGCGATTCACGAGTGGAGCGGGCGCCGCGACCGCACCTTCGTCAAACTGAACTGCGCCGCCATCCCAACCGGCCTACTCGAAAGCGAATTATTCGGCCACGAACGGGGCGCGTTCACCGGCGCCATCGCGCAGCGCATCGGGCGGCTCGAACTTGCCAACGGCGGCACCCTGTTCCTCGACGAGATCGGCGATATCCCGCTGGAACTCCAACCCAAACTCCTCCGCGCCTTGCAGGAGCATGAATTCGAACGGCTCGGCAGCACCCGGACGGTGCGGGTGGATGTCCGCCTCATCGCGGCCACGAATCGCGACCTGGTGCAGATGGTTTCCTCCCGCGAGTTTCGCAGCGACCTCTACTACCGGCTGAACGTGTTCCCCATCACGGTCCCCCCACTGCGCGACCGGCGCGACGACATTCCCATCTTGGTCCGCCACTTTGCCCAGAAGTACGCCCGCCGCATGAACCGGCATATCGAGAGTATCTCCGGCGAAGTGATGACGTCGCTGGTGGCCTACGCCTGGCCGGGCAACGTCCGCGAGTTGGAGAACCTGATCGAACGCGCCGTCATTCTTTCGCCCGGCTCGGTGCTTCGAGTGCCGCCGCTTGACGGTCTGCCAAACTCCCCACCGCCCTCGAACGGCGTTACCCTCGCCGATGCCGATCGGGAACACATCGAGCGCATCCTGCACGAAACGAACTGGACGCTCGGCGGTCCCAACGGGGCAGCCGTCCGGCTGGGGATGAAACGGACCACGCTGCAGTCGAAGATGAAGAAGCTCGGCATCGAACGTCCTACGCGCTAACCTCTCGACTGCCGAAATGTCGGCAGCCTGCCGACCCATCGGCGCACCCCGTTTCGGCACAAACTCCTAACCTGCTGCAACGAAAGTCCCAGGCCTTGGCATGCGCCGTGCACTACTCCCGGCGTGCTGAAGATCACGATCCACGATACGCCCAGCCAACTGGTCTTCCAACTCGAAGGCAAGCTGATCGGTCCCTGGGTGGACGAACTGGCGCAGTCGTGGCAGACGGCGGGTTCGATTCGGAGCGGCCGTCGGGTGATGGTCGATCTGACGGATGTCACTTTCATCGACGACGCAGGCAAGGATCTTCTCGCGCGGCTCCGCGGTACTGGTGCTGAGTTTCTGGCGCGGGATCCCCTGACCAAAGCGGTGATCGAGGAAGTGACTGGCGCGACTCCGCAAACGCGCTCAGCGCACATCGGCCGAAGCTCCTTGCTCGCGCATCGCCGAACTGCTGTCCGCCATCTGATAAGGGAACACTAAATGACTGAAGATACTTTGCTATACGACGACGAACTCGAAACACTGGAAACCGTTGAGCCGAGTAAGCCGGCCCGCCGGCGGGGTCCCCTCGGGAATCCCAAGTTCGTGTTCGGACTCCTGGCCGGGGCTGTAGTTCTCCTGGCTGTCGCGGTTGGCGCCTGGTTCCACTACCAGGGACGGATCAGCACCGATAACGCACAGGTCGATGGACACATTGTTCCCGTTGCATCCAAAATCTATGGCACCGTGGCCGAAGTACTGGTTAACGACAACCAGCTCGTGAAGGCCGGCCAGGTGCTGGTTCGGATTGACTCGCGCGATTACCAGGCGCGGGCCGATCAGGCAAAGGCCGCGCTAGATTACGCGCAAAGCCAGGCCCGGGGCGCGAACGCCGGAGTCCCGCTGACGCGCGACACCACCGCTAGTGGCACTTCTGAAGCCATGGCGCAGGTGAGCGCGGCCCAAGCCGATCTCGCGCGGGCGCAAGCCGAGTTTCAACGCGCGTCGACGGCCGACGTCGCCGCGGCGCAGGCCAATGTAGAGGCGGCGCAGGCCCAGGCCGATCGCGCTGCCGCGGACCTGAACCGGATGCGCCCGCTGGTGGATAAGGAAGAGATCTCCCGGCTTCAGTTTGATTCGTATGTCGCGGCCCAACGTGTGGCGCAAAGCCAACTGGCTGCCTCGCGCGAAAAACTTCAGGCTGCCCGGCAGGACGTCAACACCCGGCAAGCGGCGATTCTCGCGGCGCAGGCTCGTGTACAGCAGGCGACGGCAGGCGTTCAAGCCTCACGCGCCAATCAGGGACAGGTAAATGTGCGGACTGCCGAGGCATCGTCGGCCGCGGCTGGAATCGGCCAGGCCAAGGCCAGTCTCGAATCGGCTCAGCTTCAACTCGGATACACCGTGATCGTCGCCCCGTTGGACGGCATGGTGACGCGTAAGTCGGTGGAGGTTGGGCAGATCGTTCAACAGGGCCAGTCGCTGATGACGGTGGTTCCGCTGCACGATGTCTGGGTCACCGCCAATTACAAGGAAACGCAGTTGGCGGGAGTAGTTCCCGGTCTGAAGGCATCGGTGAAGCTGGACCTGAACGGCAAGGAGTACGAGGGTCACGTCGATTCCATCGCCGGCGCGACGGGCGCTCGCCTGAGCCTTCTGCCTCCTGAGAACGCATCGGGCAATTTCGTCAAGGTGGTGCAGCGGATCCCGGTCAAGATCGTACTCAACCACATTCCGCAACACGCACTCATCCGTCCCGGTATGAACGTCGAAGCCACCATTTTCACCAAGTAACACCGAAGGAATCGAATGGCGACCTTTTCCAGAGTCGAGGCTCTGCCGGGAGGCGTGCGTCCGCGGGTCGCGACGGCCGCGCTCCCGGTTTCGGCCGGCGGGCTGTTCATGATGACGAACTTCAGCCTGCGGATCGGCTTCGGCGACGCGGTAACTGCGCGCATGGTGCAAAGTCTCGGTCTGGCGTTCCTGTTCGTGCCCATCAACACGATCGCGTTTAACCAGATCGCGCGAGAGAAGACGAGCTACGCCACCGGCCTGATCAATCCAGCGCGCAATGTCGGCGGCAGCACGGGAATCGCGACCATCACAACGCTGCTCGCGCGGCACAGCCAGTTTCACCAGCAGGTGCTGGTGGCTGGAGTTTCTACATTTGTTCAAGCAGCGGCGGCCTGAACCAAGCCCGAATCGGTGATTTTGAAGCCTAAGGAAGCAAGCAAGTTGGGATGGAAGGCCATTTCCTTACGCAGGAGCGTGATCAGATCCAAACACGAAGGA
>JBBQGE010000105.1:0-20816 GCA_038322675.1 Bryobacterales bacterium | reverse complement strand
TCCCCTGCTCCGTCACCCCCGTCATCATCACTGGAGGCCAGAAAGTGAATAGCAGGCGCGGCGGCTACACCGTCCCCAAAATCGACCTCCTGGCCGCCATCCAGGTCCTGCTCGAAGAGCGCCAACTCCGCATCGCCGCCGCTATGCCCGCTAACCGCCGCCTCATCGACGAAATGATGGAACTCGACCCCACACCCAACTCCCGCCATCACGACGACCTCGTCCTCGCCCTCGGTCTCGCCGCCTGGCAAGCCCGCCGGTGCCATAGAAAAGGCTACTGAATGTCCCGCCGCGAAATCGCTATTCCCAAACCAACCCAACCGGAGCCTAAAATCAGACTATGTCTAAACTTCAGCGGTACCTTGCCCTCATAGCCGCACTCGGAGTATCTCTGTCAGGCCAGACAACCCCCTCCGGCATCGACACCTCGGCCATGGATGCCTCCGTCAGCCCGTGCCAGAACTTCTATCAGTACGCCTGCGGTTCCTGGCGCAAGAATAATCCGATCCCGCCCGATCGCGCCCGCTGGAGCCGCTTTGAGGAGCTCGCGGAAAAGAACCTCGCCATTGAACGCGACATCCTGGAGAAAGCCGCGAGTCAGTCCGCTAATCGCACCGAAATCGAGCAGAAAATCGGCGACTTCTACTCTTCGTGTATGAATGAGTCCGGCATCGACGCCAAGGGCGTTCACCCCATTCAGCCGGTGCTCGATCGCATCGCCAAACTGTCGTCCGCTAAGCAACTCGCCCCCGAAATGGCCCGCCTCCACGATCGCGGCATCCGCGCTCTGTTCTCCTTCGGCGTTCGTGCCGACGCCAAAAACTCTAACGAGCAGATCGTCGGCATCGGCCAGGGCGGTCTCGGACTCCCCGATCGCGACCTCTACCTCAAGAACGACCCCCGCTCCGTCGCCCTCCGCGATAAGTACAAACAGAACATCCGCGCCATGTTCGAACTTCTCGCCAAGGCCGAGCGGCACGAGCCCGCGAATCTCGATCGGAAGGTAGACGCCATCCTGACTTTCGAGACCGCCCTCGCCAAGGCTTCCATGGATCGCGTCGCCCTCCGGAATCCCGATAACACCTATCACAAGATGACCGTCCAGGAACTCAATTCCCTCACCCCCGGTTTTGCCTGGATCGCCTTCTTTATGGACACCGGACTGCCGCCCATCAAGACCCTCAACGTGTCCTCTCCCGACTTCATGAAGGCGATGAACACACTCATCGATTCCACTCCGCTCGATGACCTGAAGAGTTATCTCACCTGGCACGTTCTCCAGTCCGAAGCTAACCTCCTTCCCAAGCCTTTCCGCGAAGCGAACTTTGAATTCTTCGGCAAAGCTCTCCAGGGCGCTAAGGAAATGCCCGCCCGCTGGAAACAATGCGTTCAGGCATCCGACCGTGCTCTTGGCGAAGCTCTCGGCCAGCAATTCGTTAAGGTCGCATTCGCCGGATCCAGCAAGGAACACGCCCTCGAACTCGTCGGCGAAATCGAAAAAGAAATGGCGACGGACATCAAGGCTGCGGCCTGGATGACTCCTGCCACCAAGGACCAGGCACTCACCAAACTCCAGCAGGTCTCGAACAAGATCGGTTATCCCAATAAGTGGAAAGATTACACCAGTGTCAAAATTGCTCAGGGTGATTATTTCGGTAACTCCCTCCGCGCCCAGCAGTTCGAAATCAAGCGCAACCTCGCAAAACTCGGTAAACCGGTCGACAAGACCGAGTGGGGCATGACTCCTCCCACCGTCAACGCCTACTACTCGCCGCCGCAGAATAACATTAATTTCCCGGCCGGTATTCTCCAGCCGCCGTTCTATAATTCCAAAGCCTCCGATGCCGTCAATTACGGCGGAATCGGTGTCGTCATCGGCCATGAACTCACCCACGGCTTCGACGATCAGGGCCGCCGCTACGATGGCTCCGGAAACCTCCGCGATTGGTGGACTCCGGAAGACGCGAAGAACTTCATAACTCGTGCCGACTGCGTCGCGAAGGAATACGGCACGTTCAGCCCGGTCTCAGGCGTCAATCTCAATGGAAAACTGACTCTCGGCGAAAATGCCGCCGATAACGGCGGAATCCACCTCGCTTATGCCGCCCTCATGGAGTCCCTCGCCGGAAAGGTACTGTCCAAAAACGAGCAGTTCACGCCCGAACAGCAGTTCTTCCTCGGTTATGCGCAGATCTGGTGCGAAAATTCGACCGAACAGTTCTCCCGCATCAACACCATGACCAATCCCCACTCCCCGGGACAGTTCCGCGTCAACGGCGTTGTCCAGAATCTTCCGGAATTCGAAAAGGCATTCTCCTGCAAAGCCGGCGATCCGATGGTCTCAGCCGATCCGTGCCGCGTCTGGTAACTCGCTATGCATAAAATCATCATTATCTCGGTTGCAGCGGCCCTCACAGCCCTGGCTGCCGATAACTCGCTAACTCCCCAAGAGAAGAAGGCCGGCTGGATTTTGCTGTTCGACGGAAAAACCATGAACGGCTGGGTCGACCCGTCTACTCACAATCCTCCCGGCGACGCATGGAGCATCGAGGACGGCGCTCTCAAAACCAAGTCGCACCCGCGCTTCACCGAAGACCTGTTCACCACGCGTACGTTTCGCAACTACGAACTCGAGTGGGACTGGCGCATCTCGCCGCGCGGCAACAGCGGCCTCAAGTACCGCATCCAGGACCACGTCTGGATCCTCCCGCCCGTTCCCGGTCAGCGCGAGCGCTTCGAAAATCAGGTCGAACGCTCCTACGAGCACCGCGCCGCCACCCGCCCCGAAAAGGGCCAGGATTACGTCGTCGGCTTCGAATACCAGATGACCGACACGGCCAATCCCGACGCCAAGAGCAGCGATAAACACAGCACCGGCGCCCTCTATGACATGGTTGCCCCCTCCCAGGACGCCACCAAGCCCGCGGGCGAGTGGAATCACTCGCGCATCGTCCTCACAGGCGAGCACGTCGAACACTGGCTCAACGGAGTCAAGGTCGTCGATACCACCCTCGACTCGCTCGCTGCCATGGCCGGCATCGACAAGCGCTGGGCGAACACACCAAAGGTCCTCCAACTTCTGGCCAAACAACCGAAGAAAGATACGCCCATCTCACTCCAGAATCACGGCGACGTAGCCTGGTTCAAAAACATCAAAATTCACCCAATGAAATAGCCGTATGCTAAACACTGGTCAAGGAGAATGCCATGTCTAAGAAGCTAACTCGCCGCGAACTCGCCGCGGCCGCATCGTTCCTCATCGTCCCGCGCCACGTTCTCGGCGGCCCCGGACAGACAGCGCCCAGCGACCGTCTTAATGTCGCCTCCATCGGCCTCGGTCGTCAGGGCATGTTCGTCACCATGGACCTCCTCGCCCGGCCCGACGTCCAACTCGTCGCCGTCTGCGATGTCAACAAAGGCGCCAAGAACTACGTCGAATACAGCGAAAACGCTACCCTCCGCGCCGCGCGCAAACTCCTCGGCCCCGGCTACGAAAGCTGGGGCGAGGACCTCGCCTCTCCCGGGTTCGCCCAACTCTCGCACGAGTTCCGCACCAGCCTCGGCATGGGCGGCCGCGAACCAGCCAAGCGTGTCGTCGAGGCCTACTATGCCGGCCACAAGCCGTCGGGTAACTACAAAGGCTGCGCCGAATACTCCGATTTCCGCGAGTTACTCGACAAGCAATCCGGCCTCGATGCCGTCTACATCGCCACACCCGATCACTGGCACGCTCCCATTGCCATCGCGGCCATGAAGAAAGGCAAACACGTGCTCGGCCAGAAACCGATGGCGCATTCCATCGCCGACGCGCGCCGCATGGCCCAGACCGCGCAGGAAATGAAGGTCACTGGTTCGCTCCCGGTCAACAACCCATCCACTCCGGACACCAAACTCATCGCGTCCTGGATCGCCGGCGGCGCCATCGGCCGCCTTCGCGAAGTGCATAACTGGTCCAGTCGCCCGTTCTGGCCGCAGGGCATGCCCCCGCCAGCCGAAACCCAACCCGTGCCCGACGGACTCGATTGGGACATGTGGCTCGGACCCGCCTCTCCGCGCCCGTTCAATGCCCTGTACCAGCCCTTCGTCTGGCGCGGCTTCGTCGATTTCGGTTGCGGTTCGTTTGGCGACATGGGCTGTTACAGCTTCGCCGGCGTTTTCAAAATTCTTGATCTCACCCCGCCCACATCCGTCGAAAGCTCCACCAGCGGGTCCTATGACGAAACCTATCCGAAGGCCTCCATGGTCCACATGGATTTCCCCACTCACAACGGCCGCCCCGAAGTCCGCTTCTCCTGGTACGACGGAGGCCTGAAACCAACCCGCCCGAAGGGTATCCGCAAGGACGACGAACGCAAATGGGGCGCTCGCGGCGAAGGCATCCTCTACGTCGGCGACAAGGGCATCATCCTCGGCGGATTCAACGGCGAATCGCCCCGTCTCTACCCCGAGTCCGATAAGTACGTCTCCCCTCCGCCCGAACGCGGCGAAGAACACGATTACGCCGTCGACCAATGGGTGCTCGCCTCCCGAGGCGCCGGACCCGCACCGTTAGCGGCATTCGAATCCCAGGTAGCCCCCACCGAGGCTTTCCTGCTCGGCTGCATCGCGCAACGCATGCCCGGCCAGCGCCTCGACTGGGATACCACGGCGATGAAGATCACGAGTTCCGAGGCCGCCAACAAACTAATCGACCCACCTAAGCGAGGTCAGGGGTAATCGGCATGCTAACTCATAAACTCACCTGCGCGCTGGCCACTGCCGGCGCGCTGCTCTATCTCACTCCGGCGCGCGCTGAAGACAAAAAGGCGGGCGAACTTGCCAAGGCGATGATGACGGCCATGGGTGGCGCTGACGGCTGGAGCCGAGCTCACTTCGTGCGCTACGATTTCAAAGTAAACGCCGGCGGCAAAACCGTTGTCGCCCGTTCCCATCTCTGGGATAAGTACACGGGACGCTATCGTATCGACGGTAAGAACAAGGAAGGACAGCCCACCGTGGTGCTGTTCAACTCCGCTACCAAGGAAGGCACGGCCTATGTCAATGGCAAGAAGCTCGAAGGCGCCGCTGCCGCTAAGGACGTCAAGGATGCCTATGCCGCGTTCATTAACGACATGTACTGGCTTGCCATGCCCTGGAAATGGATGGACCAGGGAGTCAACCTGAAGTATCTCGGATCCCGCGAGTTACACGATAAGGCTTATGACGTCGTTCAACTCACATTTGGAAAAGTCGGCCTCACTCCCGGCGATAGATATGAAGCCTGGGTCTCGCCGGATTCCCACTTAATGGAACACTGGAACTATACCCTCCAGAGCGGCAACAAGGGTTCCTGGGATTGGGAATATACCACTACCGGCGGCATCAAACTGGCAAGCAACCACAAGAGCGCGGACGGCAAAATGAGCATCAATATGGGGACGGTCAAGGTAATGGACTCCGTGCCTGATGCCGTCTTCACCGATCCGTCCAGCCCCCTACCGCAATGACGCCAATTTGGGACCGCTTAAATGTCGAACTGTTACTGACCCAGTTTGTTGGTTGGATTCCGTCGCTAATAGCAGCTGTCCTGATCCTGTTCGCCTTCTGGATTTTCTTCCGCGTGACGCGGCCCGCCTTCGTGCGCATCCTCCACGGGGCAGGACTCGACAGCGCGCTGATCGGCATGCTAATGAACGTATACCGGTTCGCGCTCATGTCTTTCGGCATCATCATGGCCGCCGGCCAGCTCGGCATTAATGTCGGCGCCGCCCTGGCCGGACTCGGCGTCGTCGGACTCACCATCGGGTTCGCCGCCAAGGATTCGCTCAGCAATGTCATGGCCGGCTTTCTTATCTTCTGGGATAAGCCGTTCCATGTCGGCGATTGGGTAACTCTCGGCGACCACTACGGAAAAGTCGCCGAGATCACCATGCGAACCACTCGCATGCGGACACGGAATAACACCTGGGTTATCCTTCCGAATGAGTCGGTCATCAATCAGGTGTTAGTCAATCACTCCACCAATGGCGAAACACGGCTCGAAATCCCGGTCGGAATTGCATATAAAGAGGACATTGCCACGGCTCGAAAAGTCCTTCTCGAGGCAGTCCGTGTTGTTCCAGGAGTTATCGAAAATCCGCCGCCCGCGGTTGTCGTGAATAACCTCGGCTCGTCTAGTGTCGACCTGATTATCTTTGCCTGGATCGCGAATGCGGAAGATGAGAAACCGGTCTTCTTCCGGTTAATGGAAGCCGCAAAGGTCTCGCTCGACGCAGTCGGCATTGAAATTCCCTTCCCCCACTTACAACTATTCGTCGACCAGATACAGGATCCTGTCTGGGAGAAAGCAAAACTCTTCGCCGAATCGGCCAGAGGTCACGTGTAATACCAGCCGCCATTTACATGAATCGTCTGGCCCGTGATATACCCGTTCCGGGCCAGCATCACCACGACGTCGGATACTTCGTCCACCTCGCCGAACCGGCCCACCGGAATCCGGTCCGGCTTCGCATCCAGATTCTGCCGGACCATGTCCGTCTCAATCAGAGCCGGCGAGATCGCATTCGCCGTGATGCCCTCCTTCACCAGCGAATGCGCGAAATAGTGCGTCAGCCCCAGCATGCCTGCCTTGGAGGCAGCATAATGGGCACCCACGACGCCGCCGACATGCGCCGCCACCGACGACAGGTTCACGATCCGGCCCCACCGCTTGGCCCGCATCTCGGGCAGTACCGCCTGCGTCACCAGGAAGCACGACTTCAGATTCGTGTCGATCACTTCGTCCCAGTCCGACTCGGTCACCTGCTCGGTCCGCTGCACCCGGGCGATGCCGGCATTGTTCACCAGGATCGCCGCCGGTCCTAACTCGCGGCGAGCCTCGCTCACCAGGCGCTCCACCTCCGCCGCCACACTCACGTCCGCCCCGATCGCGACCGCCCGCCGCCCCAATCCGCGGATCTCCTCGACGACGTGCTCCGCCGCCTCCCGCTCCGCCCGGTAGTTCACGACCACATCCGCCCCTGCCTTCGCCAGCGCCACCGCCGCCCCACGCCCAATTCCGCGACTCCCTCCCGTCACCAGCGCCACTCGGCCGTTCAAATCGTCCATACAGGCAGTGTAGAATGGCTGCAACCATGATTACCCGGCGCGAAGCGGCAAAAGCCGCAGCTATCACGGCCCTGTCCTATTCAAAGATCCTCGGTGCGAACGATCGAATCGGTCTCGGTGTCATCGGAACAGGCGGACGCGGAACCTACGTGATGACGGTGTTCCAGAAGAACCCCGACGTGGAGGTGCGAGCGCTTTGCGACGTCTACCCGAAGCGCATCGACGAGGCCCAGGAGAAGGCGCCCAACACCAAAACCTTCGGCGATCATCGCCAGTTGCTCGAACTGAAGGAGGTCGATGCGGTCCTGGTCGGCTCCCCCGACCACTGGCACGCGACGCACGCCATCGACAGCATGAACGCCAGCAAGGACGTCTACTCGGAAAAGCCCCTCTGCCGCACTCTCGACGAAGCCCCGCAGATCGTCCGCGCCACCCGCGTCACCGGCCGCATCTGCCAGATCGGACTACAGCAGCGCTCCGGCCCCATCTACCTCGAACCGAAGCAGCGCTTCATCGATAGCGGCGAAATCGGCAAGATCAGCCACATCGACGCCATCTGGAACGGCGGCCCCGCTCGCCCCCTGCCCCAGGAGCCCGCCGAAAAGCCCTCCAACCTCGACTGGGTCCGCTTCCTCGGCCCCGTGCGTTATCGCGATTGGGTGCCTGCCCAGTACTTTGATTTCCGCGCCTTCCTCGATTTCAACGGCGGCCGCCTCACCGATCTCGGACACCACTGGATGGATGCCATCCACATGTACATGGGCGAGAAACCACCGCATTCGGTCGTCTTCGCCGGCGGCATCTATTTCGATTTCCACGACGGACGCACCGCCCCCGACACCTGCAACGCTCTGTTTGAGTACGACGGTTTCTCCGTGCTGTTCCAATCCAATTCGTACCAATCCGAGTACGGCATCACGTTCCACGGTGACAAGGGCAAGCTGTTCGTAAACCGCAATCGCTACGAGTTCACGCCCAACGGCCGGAACCCCCAGTCGATCACACGCAGCATCCCCGGCGACATCACCGCCGACCACGTGCGCAACTTCCTCGACTGCTGCAAGTCCCGCAAACTGCCGAATGCCGACCCCGGTGTCGCCAGCATCTCGATCATTCCGCCGCTCCTCGCCGTGCAGTCATATGAACAGCGGCGACGGATACGCTTCGATCCGGCACTCCTGCAAGTGTTGCCGTCCTGAACTTGGGCGTCCGCGGTAGAGCCGCCACCAGGGCCCGCGTGTACTCGTGCTGAGGATTCCCGAAAACCTCCGCGGTTTCCGCGCACTCCACCATCTCGCCGCTTCGGAGAATCGCGACCCGGTCGCACAACGACGCCACCGAGAGCAAGTCATGCGAGATGAACAACATCGCCATTCCAAGCTGCGTCCGCAGATCTGCGAATAGCTTCAGGATCTCGGCGGCCGTGATAACGTCCAGCGCACTCGTCGGCTCATCGGCTATCAAAAGTTTTGGGCGGTGCAGAATCGCCATCGCGATCAGGACTCGCTGAGCCAGTCCGACGCTCAACTGTCGAGGATACAGGCGCAAGAACTCGGCGGTTCCCGGCAGGCTGACCATCTCCAACACGCGCCGGATCTCCTCCTCACCGGGATCCTTCCGGTGCGCTCGCCATGTTTCGCGCAGTTGCGCCCCGATTCGCAGCACTGGATTCAATGCTGCCAACGGACTCTGCAGCACCAATCCGATCTCCCTGCCGCGTACCCTTCGCATGTCGCGCTCCGGCAGACTTAGCAGATCCCGTCCATCGAAGTCGACCGCTCCGCTCAACCGCGCTCCCCGGCCGAGCAACCGGAGCAGCGCCATCGCAATGCTGCTCTTTCCCGATCCGCTCTCGCCGATCAGCCCGAGAATCTCGCCCGGTGCAATCGCCAGTGCGACACCTTTCAGCGCGCCGCGCCGGTTCGGATAATCCAGGTCGATGCGCGCCCGTAGCAGGGGCGCCGCGTCAACGGCTTGCAGAAGTGCTAAGAGCGAGGACATCGATATTCCAAAATGTTTGCGGTCGCAAAATCGCCGGTTTCGCGTTCAACAACCTCGGCGAAATAGCTGCGAGCACGCTCTTATAGACCAGGTAAGTGAATGGTTGTTCGGCGGCAACGATCTCCTGCACGCGATCATATGCGGCCTTACGCTTGGCTTGATCCATGGTCGACGCTTGAACGTCGAGCAGTCTGTCGATCTCGGCCTCCCACTGGGTCTCGGGCTTCTTCTGGTTCGGATTCCAGGCATGCATCGGCGCCGAACTGCGCCAGACATTCATGTTTCCGTTTGGATCCAGATCCATGTTCTGGCCCAGCAAACAGGCCTCGTAATTGAACGTGCGAGTAATCCGCTCGATTAGCGATGGAAAATCCATGGGCACGACGTTGAGCCGGATTCCGATTTTCGCGAGGTCCTGCTGCATCAACGCTGCGATGCGTTCTCGAGTCTTGCTGCCCGCGTTCGTGATGACCGAGAATTCGATAGCATGCCCACCGCGGTCGTACAGAGTGCCGTCGCGCCGCTGAAACCCGGCTTTGGACAACAGCGCCAGAGCCCGCTCCGCCGAGTACTCTGGAGCCTTGAGCCGCGTGTTCGCCCACATTCGATTGGCCGGCGAGACGGGTCCCGCGGCCGGAGAGGCGTGTCCCCGAAATACCAGTCGGCAGATGTCGGAACGGTTGATAGCAGCCGAGACAGCTCGTCGAAATTCGACGTTCCGGAACCACTCCTTCTTATAGGCCGGCAATGGCGACGTCGCGACTTGGTTGAACCACACGAGTTCGGCGTCGAGGCCCGGGCCGAGGTCGCGTGCGGCCCCGCCCATCGCCGTCGAGAGGCGTGCAAAGTTCTCCGCATCCAATCCCTGCACCAGTTCTGATTCGCCGCGTCGAAAACGCATCAACTCCATATCGATGTTCGTCAGGATATCCAGTCGAACAGAATCGAGATAGGGCAGCGGGCGCCCCGATACATCCCGCTTCCAATAGTTAGGATTGCGCCGCAGCACCAGATACGACCCCGCCTTGTATTCTGCAATCTCGAACGGCCCGAGCACTGCCTTTGGAGATTTCGCAGACACAATCGGAAGCTGGTCGAACAATCCTGGCAGTCCGGCGACCGGTTGCGGTCCGCGTACGATCACGACCGACGGGGACCGCACCTCCGCCGTAATGTCGCCCTTTCCAGACCGGAGTGTTTCGGCGATTGGGCTGTGCAGCACCGGGTCGTTGATTCGCCGGATGGTGTATGCAACATCGGCGGCCGAGAACGGTGTGCCATCCGAAAAGCGGACACCCGTTCGCAACCGGAACTCAACTCCGCGGCCGCCATCCACGACTTTCCAACTCGTGGCCAGTGCGGGCTCGAGTTCCTGCGTCAGCCGGTTCTGCCGCACCAGCACACCAGCCGTTAGATATTGCACTGCTTCCGACGCTTCATCCTCAACCAGGTGAGGATCCAGCGTTTTGGGTTCGGCATGAATTGCAAACCGCAATTCGCCGCCGCGGGGCAGATCGGCACCGGCCTTGCCCGCGTTCAGGGCCGCCACTGAAACGACAACCGCCGCCAGGGTCGCGAGCCATCGCATCCTCATGATTCATCTCCCTGCGGCACCGCCGCGTACACGCACAGAATGGTCAACATGAGCGCCAGCAGAGGTGCCAGTACCCAGGGACGCTCCGGGATCGCTGCGTAGTTCTCTAACTCCCGCAGCAGATTCCCCCATGAGGGCAACGGTTCGGAAACGCCCAAACCCAGCAGACTCAAGTTGGCCTCACTAAGGATGAAGACCGGCACCAGGATCCAGAACTGCGCGATCAGTACCGGGCGTAGATTCGGAAGCAATTGCCGCACTAGAATCCGCAATCGCGACTGCCCGCACGCTCGAGCTTGCAGCAGGAAAGCCGACCCCAACAGCGACGACACATCCGCTCGAATGACACGCGCCGCGGCAGGCCATCCGAGCAGACCCAAAAGCAGGCACGTGATCAGAATCGACGACCAGGGTGAAATATTCAGAGGCATCATCGCCCGCGCGGTCAGCAGGATCAGAATGGTCGGGATCGACAGCATCAGATCGGTGGCCGAGGACATGCCCCGATCCCACCAGACCCCTGCGCACGCACCGAGCCCGCCGACGAGAACCGCAATGAATGTCGAGAGGACGGCCGCTGTCGGCGCCAGCAGCAGCGACACCCGAGTACCGTAGACGAGACGGCTGAACCTGTCGCGCCCGAGATCGTCAGTGCCCAACGGAAACTCACGCGACGGAGCGATATTCGGATATTCCCGAGTCTGCTCGGCGTACCCGTGCGGCGCAATCAGACTCGCGCATACAGCGGACAGCATCAGCAGGCTGAGCACGGCAATGGCGACCCACCGCATCAGCCGCCTCCCCGGCGAGCCGCGTCCGCACTGAAATCCGACGCCGCGTTCCCCGCCAACACGATTACCGACGCCACCATGGTCAGTGTGACCAGCACCGGCAGATCGCGGGCCAGCGCTGCCTTCCACGCCAGTTGGCCGACTCCCGGCAAGTCCGCGACGGCCTCAATCGGCACCATCGCGGGAAAGGCGATCGCGACCGTCATCCCGAGGACTGCCAGCAACTGAGGCCCGGCGACAGGCACGACATGGGCGGCCAAAATGCGCCATCCCGGAACACCCCGAGCGCGAGCCGCCAGTACATGCGGCGCACCGGCCGCGCGCAACAGTATCGCGCGTGCGTACGCGTAGACGCGAGGAAACAGAAGAGCCGCCAATGCCATCGAAGCAGGCAGTCCGGCCACTAGACATAGCAGCGCCAGCGCTCCGGAGGGCACCGCCAGAAAAACGCTACTCATCACCGCCGGAGCCGTCGCCACCAGCGGCCATCGAATCGAAACCGCCGCGAGGGCCAGAGTCAATCCCGCTGCTAATCCGATTCCCGCGCCCATCGCCATACCTCGTAGAGTCACCGGTAGGCGCTCCCGCAGTAACTCCGCCACCGGCCTCCGCAGTGAGCTCGACACTCCGAAATCGCGGTGTAGCAAACCCCACAGAAACGCGACCGGATCGGTTCTCCGTGCCTGCGACTCCCGCACATATTCGCGGCTCAACCGAGGGTCCAAATCGGATTCGTCCACACCATATGCCGGGGCAAACCGGACCACCACCGATCCGAGAATGCCAGCCGCGATGACAGTGAGAAGCAGTCGCGCGACGTGCCTCAACAAGAACTTCGCACCCACTGCTGGTTCTATCGGCTCAATTGTGCGAGAACTTGAGGCGGTCAGCGCAAGTAGAACAGACTCAATCGCGGCAGCTTCGCACGCTCCAGAATCCGGCGGTCCAAGTACTGCTTCTCGAGCATCATGAGCTGGTCGGCACTCATCTTGCTACGATAGGGCCGCAACTGCAGGTCGAGCTCGCGCCGCGCCCCCACTAATTCGTCCTCCGTTAACGTCGCGCGCAGCATCGCGATCATCTTGTCCTCAAGCGCGGTGAGTGTTTGCTCCAACTGCTCGAGGTCGCGATAGTGCTCCTCCACGCCGGCGCCGATCGTGTCCAACCGCGCCGCCAGATCCTCCATACCCGCGTTCCGAAGATCGACTGCGTTCTTGCCGAGGTACTGCCGCAACTCCTCGAGCGTGAACGGCGCCTCTACTTCGCGACGGCCACGGGGAGCCGCCGGACCGCCCGCCATTGCCTGCGCCTCCTGACCGACTGCCTGGGCGCAGTACGCAATCGAGTTCACCATCTGGATCCGGCTGCGCTTACTGCGCCACTTCTCGAACGCTACATCGATCCCCCGCAGCACCGCCTCCAGAGGGATCCCTGAGTTTTTCCATATTTCGATTAACGTCCAGTCCAAGGGCGACAGCAGAAACAGCCCAGTCCCGCGAACTCGCCGAAAATGTTCTTCCACTTCCGTGAAATAGTTGAAGTAGTTACTGAACTCGCTCTCGATTTCGCTCATTTCTGGTTGCGTTCCCAGATGATGCGCAAACCCTCGAGCGTGAGATTCTCGTCGTAAATCCTGACTGTCCGCGAGCCGCTCGCGATCATGTGCCCCTGCCCGCCTGTGGCGATCGCCTTTGTCTCCGGCCCTAACTCAGCCCGCACGCGGTCGATGATCCCATCGATCAGACCTAGAAATCCGTGATACAGCCCCGATTGAATACTCCCTACTGTATTCGATCCAATCAGCTTCTCCGGCTCTCGGAAATCCACCATCGGCAACCGTGCAGTTCGCGCAAACAAGCCTCCGATCGACATGCCAATACCGGGACAGATCAGTCCACCGAGGAACGAGCCATCTCCCGACACGCAGTCGAAATTAATGGTGGTCCCGAGGTCCACCACAACCACTGGCCCGCCGTACTTGGCGAACGCCGCCACCGAATTCACCAGCCGGTCCGCCCCGACTTCGCGCGGGTTATCGTACGAAATCCGAATGCCGAGATCCGTCGCTGGGCCCACGAGTAGCGGTACTTGATGGAAATAGCGATCCGCCATCGCGGCCAGCGGCTGATCGATGGCGGGGACGACGCTCGATACAATCATCCCGTCCACGGCCGATAACTCGATCGACGACAGGCTGAACAGATTCCGCATCAGCACGCCCCACTCATCGGCTGTCTGCTCGCGAATCGTCCGCAAACGCCAGTGCCGCACTAACTCGCGACCGTGAAACACTCCGATGGTGATGTTCGTATTTCCCGCATCCAGTGCCAGCAACATGGCTCAGCTCCCGGCGGGCCGTACTCCACCCGCAATAATTATTTCTTCACTCCCGTTGTCCCGCCGCAGCCGCAAATATCCTTCTTCGGTCAGCCCGGCCGTGGTACCGCTGATGCTACTCTCGGCTAAGTCGACGATAACTCGCCGTCCGGTCACATAACTCGATGCGCGCGAGAACAGATCGAAAATCGCCGATCGTCCTTGACGAGCGAGAATGTCGCAGTGGCGATCGATATCGTCCAGCAACGCAACCAGCAGGAACTCCCGCGATTGCTCGCGCCCACTCATCAATCGGATCGACGTCGCAATCGCACTAACGTCAGCCGGAAATTCCGTCTGATTCACATTCACGCCGATTCCTGCGATCACCGCGTCCCCGTGCAGCTGCGTGAGAATCCCGGCGCATTTCCGGCCGCCGGCAAGCACGTCGTTCGGCCACCGCAGGTCGCAAGAAACGCCGGTGGTCAACTGGATGGCCTCGACGGTCGCGAGTCCCAAGGCGAAGGTCACCACGGGCATTGACTCCGCCGGCAACTGAAGGCGCAAGATAATTGAGAAATACAGGCCGCAGTCGCGCTCGCTATGCCATGACCGCCCGTGGCGGCCCTGCCCCGCAGTCTGCTCATCGGCGCCCACTATCGTACCGGAAGCCGCGCCCGATTCAGCGAGTCGAACAGCCTCATTCATGGTGGACCCGACGGACGCATGCCAATGAATCTCGCGATCCGGCAGCAGGGTGCGGATTCTGTCGAGATTCACCGGCACGGTTGGATCCGTAGATTGATGTCGACCGCCGTCGCCGAGTGAGTAATGGCACCCACCGAGATAAACTCCGCGCCAGTCTCCGCGTATTCGCGAAGCCGGGTTAGCGTAATTCCGCCCGACAACTCCACCGAAGCTCGTCCGTTGATGAACTCGATTTCCCAGGCTGCCTCCGCCGGCGTCATGTTATCGAGCAGCAATCGCGAGACGCCGAGTGCCAGGCCCTCTTCGATCTCGTGCCGCGTGCGAACCTCGAGTTCGATGGGCAAGCCCGCACACTTCGCCGCTTCGACGGCCGGCCGCACACCGCCGGCGATCGTCAGATGATTGTTCTTGATCAGGATCGCGTCAAACAGCCCGAGCCGGTGATTCACGACACCGCCTGCGTGCGCGGCCATCTTCTCCAATCGCCGAAGCCCCGGCGTCGTCTTGCGAGTATCCAGGATCCGGCAACCCGTGCCTGCAACCTCGTCGACGTAGGTCCGGGCAAGCGTTGCAATGCCGCTCAGGCGCTGTAGAAAATTCAGCGCGACCCGCTCGCGAGTCAGCAACATTCGCGCCGGACCGCGGACAGTCGCCAGCACGTCGCCGTTCGTCGCACTCTCTCCAGACACGCGTAGAAGAGTCACGTCGTCGAACATCAACCGCAATAACTCGACACCCGCAACCGTCATGCTCTGGCGCGCAGTGAAGTATCCTTCCGCCTGAAGATCCGCCGGCACGCACGAGTTAGTAGTGATGTCACCGGTCCCGATGTCCTCAGCTAAGGCCCGCGCAACCGCCTCGCGGACCTCCGGATGTTCGATGTCGAAGATCACTGCGACAGACCTTCCAACGTCTCCTTGCTCTTGGCTAACTGCGATTCGTAATCCGCGAGTTTCATGCGGATGGTGGCCACCACTTTCTCCGGAGCCTTACTCATGAACTCCTGATCTTCCAACTGCCGGCCGGAATTTGTCACCAGCTTCTGCAACTGGTCGATCTCTTTCCTAAGTTTGCCGCGTAGAGCGTCGGTGTCGGCGGCGGGGAGTTGCAGCAGGAGATCGAAGTCCGGCGTAGATCGAACCGCCCCGCCTAACTTCGATGCTGTCCCGCCGTGGATCTCCAGTTTCACACTCGCAAGCCGTTCGATGGCACTTCGCTCGGCCTGCGCCACATCGAACGCAACACCGCGCGCGTACAACGTCGCATCAATCAGACCGGTATGGCCGGGAATCACTTCGGCCCGCAACGTCCGCGCAGCCGAGATGATCGCCTGCAATGCCGCCACCGCCTCATCCGCCTCCGAATCGATCACTGCATCCCCGCTCTGAGGATAACTCGAGAGCGCAATGGACACCGCACTGTCCCCATTCCGCAGACGCTGCCATAACTCCTCGGTCACAAACGGCATGATCGGGTGCAGCAGCCGCAGCGCCGACTCAAAAGTATACAGCAGGTTCTGCCAGTTCGAATCGAATCCCGAGCCTTGCTTCAGCCGCAATTTTTTCAGCTCAATGTACCAGTCACAGAAATCATCCCAGATAAAATGATAAATGGCATCCGCCGCTTCGTGATAACGATGCTGCTGCAGCGACGCATTCATGGTCCGCGTACATTCCAGTAGGCGGTTATGAATCCAACGATCCTCGACGAATTCCGGTACCGCCGAAGGTGGAATTTGCGGTTCCACGCCGGCCGCTTCCATCTTCATCAGAATGAACCGCGCAGCGTTCCAGATCTTGTTGGCGAACGCCCGGGAGGCCTCCATGCGATCGGGCGTGAAGGAGATATCCATTCCGCTGGCGGCGCCCTGCACCAGCGACAGGCGCACCGCATCGGTGCCGTACTGATCGTTCACCGTCAGAGGATCCACGACGTTGCCTTTGGTCTTCGACATTTTCTGACGCTCGGCATCGCGCACCAACCCGTGCAGATGCACCTGGCGGAACGGAACCTCGCCCGTCATCTCCAGGCCCATTACGATCATTCGAGCCACCCAGAAGAAAAGGATGTCGAAGCCGGTGACCATCAACGACGTGGGATAGAACGCGCGCAGATCCGCGGTGTCGTCGGGCCACCCCAAAGTCGAAAACGGCCACAATCCGGAACTGAACCACGTGTCCAACACATCCGTCTCCTGACGGATCTCCGCCGACCCGCAGTGGGCGCAGTTAGACGGATCCTCGCGGGCAACCGTGATTTGATGGCAATCGTCGCAGTACCAGGCCGGAATGCGGTGTCCCCACCATAACTGGCGCGAGATACACCAATCGCGGATGTTATCCATCCACTGGTGATAAGTCGCAATCCAGTTAGGCGGCACGAATTGGATCCGCCCGTCGTCCACCGCGGCAATGGCAGGCTCGGCCAGCGGCTTCATTTTCACGAACCATTGCGTCGAAGCCAACGGCTCCACGGGAGTCTTGCAACGGTCGCAGATGGCGAGGCTCAACTTATACGACTCGACTTTCTCGAGCAACCCCAACTTCTCTAACTCGGCCACTACCTGCTTGCGTGCTTCAAAGCGGTCCAACCCGGCGAACCGGCCGGCCGCGGGAGTCATCTTCGCGCTCTCGTCGATCACTTTCACGAACGGCAGATTGTGCCGCTTCCCGACGGCGAAATCGTTTATGTCGTGAGCCGGAGTCACCTTCACCACGCCGGTTCCGAACTTCGGATCCGCCAACTCGTCCTGCACGACTGGGATTTCGCGATCCATCAACGGCAGCAGCACGGAGCGGCCATGCAGATCGCGGTATCGCTCGTCGTCCGGATTCACAGCGACGGCGGTATCGCCGAGCATGGTCTCCGGCCGCGTCGTCGCCACCACCAGATAGCGGCCGCTCTCGTCGGCCACCGGGTACCGGATGTGCCACAGGCTGCCGTCGGTATCCTTATGAACGGTCTCCAGGTCTGAGATGGCGGTATGGCATCGCGGACACCAGTTCACCATGTACTCGCCGCGATAGATGAGCCCCTTCTCGAAGAGCCGCACGAATGCTTCGCGCACGGCGCGCGAGAGTCCGGGGTCGAGAGTGAATCGCTCGCGCTGCCAGTCGCAACTGGACCCGAGCCGCTTCATCTGATCGTCGATGCGCTTCTGGTAAATCTCCTTCCATTCCCAGACTCTTTCGACAAACTTCTCACGCCCCAGGCCGACTCGCGTCAAGCCCTCTTTGGCCAACTCGCGCTCCACCAGCATCTGGGTCGCGATTCCGGCGTGATCCGTCCCGGGGACCCATAGCGTGTTTTCGCCGAGCATTCGGTGCCAGCGCACCGCCATGTCGATCAAGGCGTGCTCGAGCATGTGCCCCATGTGCAGCGATCCGGTTACGTTGGGCGGCGGAATTACCAGCGAGAAGGAGGGGCCCGGCTTCGGTTCGGTGTGGAAGATGCCGGATTCAATCCACCATTGTGCCCAGTGAGGTTCGAATCGCTGAGGCTCGTACTTGCTGTCAATTTGCATGGGAAACTACTAGTTTATCCAATGACCCGCCGCCACTTTGTTTCACTCGCTGCCGCGCCCGCGTTGGCCGCCGCCGAGCCAGTGCCCTTCCCCGTTCGCGACGGAGTTCCGCGCGTCGACTATCACGCGCATCCCGAAGCCGGCCTGACGGTGGAACGGGCCGTTCAACTCTCGCGGGAACGCGGCGTCAAATTCGGATTGCTGCAACATGCCGGAGTGAAGGAGGGCGCGCGATCGGAACGCGTCAGCACCGACGCCGAACTAACTGCCTGGATCCATTCTCTCCGAGACCAGCCCGTCTTTGCAGGAATCCAGGCGGAGTATCCGGGTTGGCAATCGTGCTTTTCGAAATCGGCGCTGAGGCAGTTGGACTACATCCTGTCGGATGCACTGACGATGCCGGACAAATCGGGCCGTAACGTCCGGTTGTGGACTCCCGAGTTTCACACGGATGACGCGCAGGAGTTCATGAACCGCTACGTCGATTTCCATGTGGAGGTGCTCTCGACGCAGCCGCTCGACATCCTCGCGAATCCGACGTTTCTGCCACAACCCCTGCAGCCCGATTACGACCGCCTGTGGACGCCGCGCCGCATGCGCACCGTCATTGACGC
Organism: Bryobacterales bacterium; assembly: GCA_038322675.1. Classification (GTDB taxonomy): domain Bacteria; phylum Acidobacteriota; class Terriglobia; order Bryobacterales; family Bryobacteraceae; genus TMP-7. The sequence goes on along the minus strand of JBBQGE010000105.1, from coordinate 2,183 downwards.
CGCTCTCAAGGCGCACACGGCGATCGAAATCAACTCGCGGTACCGGGTGCCGCGGCTGCCGTTCCTGCGCATGGCGAAGGACGCGGGACTGCGATTCTCCTTCGGGTCGAACATGCATACGGCTGAGGGCATCGGCGACATCGGGTACTGCGTCGAGATGTACCGCCAACTTGGGCTGACACTCGATCAGTTCTTCCGCCCGAAGAGGCACGCATGACTGCCGGCCGTCTGATTCTGACGCACGGCGCTGGTTCAAATCGCAATGCGCCGCTGCTGGTAGCGATCGAACGCGCGCTGTCCAGCGTGATTCCAGTGGATCGCGTAAATCTCGCGTTCCGGGAGGCTCGACCGAATGGTCCCCCGATGCCCAGCGCAGCCGATCGCGATCGGGCGGGACTGCGCGAACTGGTCGAGGCGGCGAGCGATCATCCCGTGTTTCTTGGCGGCCATTCATACGGCGGCCGTCAGTCGACAATACTCGCGAGCGAGCATCCAGGACTCGTGGCCGGTCTGCTGCTGCTGTCGTATCCGCTGCATCCGCCACGCAAGCCCGAGCAACTCCGGACGGCCCACTTGCCAAACCTGCAAACGCCATCGCTGTTCGTTCATGGCGCGTGCGATCCGTTCGGGTCAATCGAAGAGATGCGGGCTGCCATCGCGCTGATCCCCGCGCGCACAAATCTGATCGAAATTCCCGCCGCGGGTCATGAGTTGAGGAATGCGGCAGAGACGGTGGCGCGGGCGTTTCAGGATTTCTTCAACCTGTAGCATTCGCGCGCGATCTCCCAATCCTCATCCGTCGGAATCACCAGCATTCGTGCGGACGCAAACTCCAGACGCGCGCACGCCGCATCGCGCACCGCAGCCGAGTTCTCGCCGATTCCACCCGTAAACACCAGTGTGTCCATCCCACCCAGGCTCGCCATCATTCCTCCAATCTCGCGGCAAAGCCGGTGTACGAACACATCGAAAGCCAGCCGCGCGCGATCAGTCCCGGCTTTCAATACTTCGCGCATGTCGCCCGATACGCCCGATAGACCCTTCAGCCCCGACTCCTTGTTCAGCACCCGATCCAGTTCGTACACCGGCATCCTGCCTCGAAGCAGATGAATCAGAATGCCAGGATCCACCGAGCCCGAACGCGTGCCCATCATCAAACCCTCGAGCGGCGTGAACCCCATGGTCGTGTCCACCGATCGCCCGTTGCGAATCGCCGCCGCCGAGCATCCATTGCCGAGATGACAGGCGACCATGCGCTCCGGCATGTGGCCCAGAGTCTCGGCTGCCCGTCGCGTCACGTACGCATAACTGATGCCGTGAAATCCGTACCGCCGAATGCCGCGCTCCAGCCATTCGTACGGCCCGGGATAGACGTATGCCTCGGGAGCCAGCGTCGCGTGAAACGCCGTATCGAACACCGCCACCTGCCGCACATCGCCGAGTTTGCGCGATACCGCGTCGATCACCTCCGCCTCTATTTCGTTATGCTCCGGCGCGAACTCGCCCAACGCCGCTATGCGCCGGCGCACCTCCGGTGTCACAACGACGCTCTCGCGGAAATCCGCGCCGCCGTGCACAATGCGATGTCCCACCACGTCGACGCGGCCGGCGGGCAGCGTGTCCAGCACGGGTCCGAACGCATCTTCCGGCGACTTGATTTCGATGCTCCGATCGCCCAGATCGGCGCGTCCAGGATGCCGGCCCCAATCCACTCGCGCATCCCAGATTCGGGGCGGCGCCGTGGAAGGCGGCGGATCCTCTCCGGCCTCCCACAACGCGCCCTTCAAACTGCTGGACCCAGCGTTCAGAACCAGAATCCGCATCAGGCGGGCCACCGCCACTCGCGAATCATCGGCATGTCCTCGCCGTGTTTCGCGATGTAGCGCTTGTGATCCACCAGCAGATTCCGCAGAGCCTGCTTTTGATGCGCCGCGACGGACTGCAACTTCGGCACGCGGTCGATGACATCCATGGCGAGATGGAATCGATCGAGATCGTTCAGCACGGTCATGTCGAACGGCGTGGTGGTGGTGCCTTCCTCCTTATATCCGCGGACGTGCAGATTGTCGTGATTCGTCCGGCGATACGTGAGGCGGTGGATCAGCCAGGGATAGCCGTGGAAGGCGAACACGATCGGCTTGTCCGTCGTGAAGAGAGAATCGAAATCACGATCCGATAATCCA
>JBBQGE010000104.1:0-21120 GCA_038322675.1 Bryobacterales bacterium | reverse complement strand
GCCACCAAACGCCGCGCCCGCTCATCCAAAACCGGTCTTAAAGCATCGAAGCGTGCCGTGATGCCAGCGAGGTCGACCACTGGAGCCAGTATACGTCAAAACATTCCATTATGGAAATGTTATTACTAGACGCATCCTTAGCTTCACCGAACCGAATCCGGAGATGGTAGATGGATATGTTGTTGGTCCGCCCGTGATCGCGGTTGAGGTCGCATCGCCGTCAAATACCGGACCTGCACTCGATGTGAAGACGCTGGCCTACTTACAGGGTGGCGTGGCGGAGGTCTGGGTGGTGTATGCGGAGACTGCCAGCATCCTCGTTCATCGGCGCGAATCGGTGGGCCGCTACAAGGATGCTTATCATTGCGATCTGCTGAATCTGGACGTTCCCGTGGGACAACTGCTCAAGAGAAATCCTTCGACCGAACCTCAGGGTCGTTGAACGCCAGTGACTCTAAGCGTTGCGCTCGGATCGAAATAACATTTTGTTGATTTTGCAGGACTCCTTCCACCAGTAAGTACGGCGATCCCACAATTGTTAATTTGTTCGCATCGAATACATCAGGCGTGACGATGGCGTTAGAAATTCCTGTCTCGTCTTCCAGGCTGAGGAAGACGAATCCTTTCGCTGTGCCGGGACGCTGGCGGCAGATAACGGATCCCGCAACGCGCACCCATTGGCCATCGCGGGCGTGCTTTAATGAGGCGGCTGGCCAGACGTCACGCTGGTTCAATTCGGCGCGCCGCAGGGCCATGGGGTGGCGGCCGATGGTGAGTCCCGTGCCTTTGTAGTCGGCGTGGACGCGTTCTTCAAGGCGCATCTGTGCGAGAGGTGCGAGTTCGCGGTGAGCATCGGCATCTTCGAGCAATGGACCGGCGGGACGCATCGCGGCTTCAGCGTGCCATAAGGCGTCGCGGCGGTGGGAGGCGCGGCCGGCCTCGACATAATTGAGCGCGCCAATTTCGGCGAGACAGCGGAGATCTTCTTTGTTTAACTGAGGGAGTCGGCGGACGAAATCGGAGAGGTCGGCGAAGAGGGCTCGGGTACGGACCTCGACGATTGATTCGCCGGATGCTTTTCGGAGGCCGCGGACATAATTGAGGCCAAGTCGTAGCTCGTAGGCATCCTCGTTTTTTACCACCGTGCATTCCCACATGGACTTTGTTACATCGACGGGCAGCACACGGAGTCCGTGACGCTGTGCATCTTTGACAAGCGTAGACGGGGAATAGAAACCCATAGGCTGATTATTCAGGATCGCCGCCGTAAATGCCGCGAGGTAGTGGCACTTGAGATAGGCGCTGGCGTAAGCAATGAGCGCGAAACTCGCTGCGTGCGACTCGGGAAATCCGTACAGAGCGAAGGATGTGATGGACTGGATAATCACGTCCTGCACGTCGCCCGTGATACCGTTCGCATCCATGCCTTGCCGGAGTTTCACTTCCACTTCGCTCATGCGGGCTTCGGATCGCTTGAAGCCAAACGCGCGGCGTAACTCTTCCGCTTCGCCTCCCGAAAAGCCGGCGACAATCATGGCCATGCGGAGTAATTGCTCCTGAAATAGCGGGACTCCGAGGGTCCGGCGCAGTACCGGCTCAAGCAGCGGGTGAAGGCATTCGGCCTTTTCAAGTCCCTGCCGGCGTTTGAGATAGGGATGCAGCATCTTGCCCACGATCGGGCCGGGGCGGATGATGGCCACTTGCACCACGATGTCGTAGAAGCGTTTCGGGCGCAGGCGGGGGAGGCAGGACATTTGCGCACGGCTCTCCACCTGAAACATACCGACTGTGTCGGCTCGCTGGAGCGCGTCGTAGACAGTGGGATCGTCTGAGGGAAGATGCGCCAGATCTACATCTTCGTCATAGACGTCGTGGATAATACGGATGGAATCCTTGAGTACGGCCATCATGCCAAGTCCGAGTAAGTCGACTTTGATGAGTCCTAAGTCGGCGCAATCTTCTTTGTCCCATTGAATGACGACCCGGCCGGGCATGGTTGCGGGTTCGAGTGGGACGACCTCATCGAGCAGTCCCTGGCAGATGACGAGTCCGCCGGAGTGCTGGCCCAGATGGCGCGGGAGATCCTGAATAGCGGTGAATAATTCGAGGAATTTGTGGATGCGACGGTTTTCGGTGTGGAATCCGGCGTCGCGGAATACGGTCTCGGCGGAGACGGCGGGATCCTTCCAGCCCCAATGCGGGACAACGCTCGACAGCCGCTCGAGTTCCCTGGCGTCGAAGCCGAGAACTTTGCCAACATCGCGTGCCGCCGATCGCCCGCGATAGGTGATGACGTTGGCGGTCATGGCGGCGCCGCGCTGTCCATGGCGCTGATAGACGTACTGAATGGCGCGTTCGCGATCATCGCCGCTGGGTAAGTCGAGATCGATGTCGGGCCATTCGCCGCGCTCTTCGGAGAGAAAGCGCTCGAATAGTAACTCCATGCCGACCGGGTCGACGGCGGTTATGCCCAGCGAGTAACAAACGGCGCTGTTGGCGGCCGATCCGCGGCCCTGCACGAGAATCCCTTCGCGGCGGCAGAACTCGACGATGTCCCACACGATCAGGAAATAGCCGGCTAGTTGGAGTTTTTCAATCAGCGCGAGTTCGCGTTCAATCTGGCGGCGTGCTTTGCCGTGATAAGGGCGATAACGCAGGCGCGCGCCTTCCTCGGTACGTTTGCGGAGGAAGGAGTCCATGGTGTCGCCGTCGGGCACGGGGTACGGCGGAAATCGATAGCCGAGGTTCGCGAGAGTGAACGCGAGCCGCGAGGATAACTCGACAGTATTCGAGACTGCCTCGGGTAAATCGGCGAAGAGGCGAGTCATTTCGCGGGGATGTTTCAGGTGGCGCTCGGCGTTGCGAGCCAGAAGACGTCCAGCTTCGGCAATGGTAGTGTGGTGATGGACGCACGTGAGGACATCGAATAACTCGCGCGCGGCGGGGGCGGCATGGCAGACGCCGTTGGTGGCGAGCAAGGGGAGTTTATTCGATCTTGCAAGAGCGAGTACGGCCTGGTTGCGGGCTTCCTCATCGCGCGAGAGGTGACGTTGGAGTTCGGCGTAGACGCTCCCGCGGCCGTAGATGTCGATCATGCGGTCGATACAGGATTGACCCGATTTGTTCTGGAGGGCAGCAGCAAGAGGGCCGTCGGCGCCGCCGGTGAGGCATACGAGTCCTTGAGAGAATTCACGGAGTTCCGATTCACTCGCGCGCGCTTCGCCTTTGGGGGCGCGCAGTTTCATCGACGTAATCAGGCGGCAGAGGTTTTGATAGCCTCTGCGATTTTCGACCAGCAACGGATAGCGGCAACCGTCCTCAGCGGTAATTTCAGCACCCATGTGCGCGGTAATTCCTAGTGTTTTGGCGGCGAGATAATAGCGGGGGGCGCCGCTGACGTTGTCGACGTCGAGCAGAGCCATGGCGGGACTTTCCATTTCCGCACAAACCGTGGCCATTTCCTCGGGGAGCGATGCCCCTTCCAAAAAGCTGAATGCCGACCGGGCGTGAAGTTCGATGTACTCAGTCATAACTGCCTTCGACAAACCATGCGGCGGCGGGGCGATTTAGAAAGATTCGATAGAGTCCGCCATTATTGAGCCCGATGTCCCAATCGTCGCGATCCCACGGGTCAGTGGTCCACCAATCGCCGCAAGTGCGCCACGGGCCGGCGACTGCGATCACGTTGCCGTAGAGATGATCGGCGAAGAGGCGCGACGGGCGGGAGTCGCGGAGTTCGACGCGGGCTTTCAGCACCGGCGAGAAGTATCGGAAGGCGAGGCGCGTGTCGCGAGTGATGCGCAGGACAGGTTGCGATTCGGAGGTGATGACAGGATCCATGCGCCATGCGCCGGGGCGGTGGGTGTTGAGGAGTTGAGGAGTGCCGGCATTTCCCTCCCCCACCATGCTGCGAATTTTCGTGAGCGTCAGTTCGAGTTGCTCGGGCTCGGGCGCAGGTGGCACATAGAGCCCATTCTGTACAATTCGGGGCTCGACGGGAGTTACCGCGAGAGTCACGGCGGAAACGGGGGCGGCGGGTGGATGCGCTTCGAGGTCGAGTTGCAGAAGCTTCAACATCGTCCTGGCATCGCGCGTGGGGAACGGAAGTTGGAGGGTGCGTTCGTGCGCGGCGGCATCTACCAGTTCAAGAGTGAGCCGCAGGTGGGTTGTGGCCATCGAATGCGAGTTGAGACGCGTGGTGAGTTCGGTAAGGAGCCGCGACAGGATGAAGAGTAGCGGCTCGAGTAAGGATAACTCGTGTTCCAGTTCGAACCGCTCCTCATAACTCGTGCCGGGGGTGGCTGGACGGAGCGGACGGTCGGCGGTGCCGCGTGCCAGGTGTTGGAGGTACGCGGCGGCGGATCCCAGACGGGCCATGATGCCATCGTCGGGCAGGGCGCTGAAATCGGCGAGAGTGCGGATACCCCAACGGTCGAGAATCTGATAGGTTTCGATGTCGATGGGCAGAGTTTCCAGACGGAAATCACCAAGATATTTCGATTCGCCTCCGCGCGGAATGATGGTGACGCCGGCAAGGTTGCGCGCCGCGAGGATGGCAGTGTCCGGTGTGGCGGCGATGCCTATGTTTCCGGTGAGCCCGCGTTCGGCGGCGCGGCGTGCGATTTCGCTGGCGATCTGATGTGGAGGACCGATGAGCTGGCGCAGGGGTGTTACCGGCAGGGCTACTGTATCCACCGACGTAATTTCGACGAGCGGAGAAAATGAATCGGCCACTAGCTTTAATTCCGAGGACATTTGTGCTGTCGCGTTCGGAATATGGATCGCCGCGTACATTTAGTTATCTCAAGGCGCGGGCTTCGAAACGTGCGAGGCCATTGCGCACGGGTTTGCGCGAGGCGGCTTGATAAGTCGCCGATTCGAGATATTGGAATGGCTCTGTGCCGCTGAACAGAGTCTGGTCGCGCTTCATTTCGAGCAGTAGAGACGCGCAGGCTTTTGCCGATGGCTGATTTTCGAGGATCAGGAATACGGCCGGCGTATTCTCGATGGCGCGGCGGAATCGATACCACCACGACAAAGGAATGCGGGAAGTGATGGGCGCGAGGACGTCGCAGAGATCGAGCGCTATGACGCCAAATCCGCCGCTGTGGACCAGCAGGTCGGCAGCTTTCATAGCATGATCGGCGTGGCCGCCGCAGCGGACCCAGACCAGGCGGCGAAGGTCGAGTCCGGCAGCTTCGGCGGAAGCGGGGTCGAAAGCGTTGTTCGTATCCACGACAGTGCAGAACTCGCCAAGACGGGCGGCTTCGGCCAGGATGGAGTGGAGTAGGGTGGTGCGGCCGGAGGAGGCAGGGCCGATAATTTCGGTGATACGGCCACGTGGGCAGCCCTCGAGGAGGGAGTCGACAGAGTTCAAGCCAGTACTGAGGAAATCGGCTGCATGTTCCTGCCGCCATTGGAGGTCTTGTAGCAGGTGGGAGTGGATTGCCGCTGCGAGTGCCAAGTTAGTTTCGCCCTTTCTTCGCCTACCAACAGTGTGTACGGAATAGGGGCGTGTGTCAACGGGGTACTACCACCATCTGAAAAAACTTGCCACCGTCTGCACACTTTTCCCGATTTGCTCCGTATTCCTAAACGAGGGGACTCCCCTAGGAACCCCAGGGAACCATGGACAAGACGCAACTCGAACTGATACGCGGCACGCTCGACGTCCTGATCCTCAAGGCATTGGCTTGGGGTCCACTGCACGGGTACGCCATCACGAATCTGATTCGCCGCCAGACGGACGACGTGCTGCTGGTGGAAGAAGGGACTCTGTATCCCGCGCTCTGGCGGTTAGAGAACAAGGGGATGCTGGAAGCGGAGTGGGGACTTTCGGAGAATAACCGGAAGGCCAAGTATTACCGGCTGACGTCCGAGGGCCGTCGGCATCTGCGACAGGAGACGAAGACGTGGGAGGCGTACGCCGCGGCGGTGGGCAAGATGCTCGGTGCTAAGCGGCCGCCGTTGCCGGAGGAAACCTGATGGGACGAATTCCTCTGTGGCGGCGCTATGCCAGGATGTTCGGTCCGGATCCGGCTGCCGACATTCAGGACGAGTTACGATTCCATATCGACGCGAAGGTGGACGACCTAGTCGCTCTGGGATGGAGCCGGGATGCAGCTCGGGCTGAGGCTAAGCGGCAGTTTGGAGATATACGGGCAGTGCGGCAGGCGGGTGAACGACTCGGGAAAGAAAGGGAGCGAACCGTGGAACGACGTGATTATTGGAGTGGCATCGTACAGGATTTTCGGTATGCTCTGCGTACGCTGCGAAAGGACCGTGGATTTGCGATTGTAACGGTGCTGATCCTGGCGTTGGGAATCGCTGCGAATACGGCTGTATTTAGCGTCGTCAATACAGTGCTATTACGGCCCTTGCCATTTCCGGATGCGCACCAACTCACATGGCTCACATCCGGACAGCGGTCGGTTGCCGCGGGACGCGACCCGGGCGGACTCTCCGGCGTCACTTACACCGTCGCCGCCTACGAGGAATTCCAGCGGCAGAATCATTCATTCCAGCAGATCACGAGTTATAATCCGTTTCTTGGCAATGGCGAATTCACGCTAACTGGCCGGGGCGAGCCACAATCGGTTGCCGCTGTGATGGTGGCCGGGAACTTTTTCCAGACTTTGGGAGTTACGCCCGCGATGGGCCGGCTATTCGCGGCGGAAGAGTGTCAAAAGGGCGGACGGCCGGCGGTCCTACTGAGTTACCCGTTCTGGCAGCGGCAGTTCGGAGGCGATCCGGGAATCATCGGGCAGGAGATTACGATGAGTAAGCAGGCAGTCACCGTGGTGGGCGTGCTGCCGGCGGCGTTCGACTTCGGATCGGTATTTGCGCCCGGAACAAAGATCGACGCTTATGTTCCGGCGGTCATGGACGAGATCCGCAATTGGGGAAACACGCTGGCGATCATTGGCCGGTTGAAGTCTGGCGTATCTGTACGCCAGGGGCAGGCCGAAGCCGATATCCTATTCCCCCAGATAATGGCTGCTCATAAAGACTGGTGGGGCGATTACACCTCCACTGTCGTGGGACTCAAGGACTTCGTCAGCGGGAAACTCCGCCGCTCCCTCATCGTGCTGTGGTGCGCGGTGGGGTTGATTCTGCTCATTGTGTGCGTGAATCTCTCGAATCTGATGCTGGCCCGCGCGGCGGCGCGCAGTAAAGAGTTCGCGATTCGCGGCGCACTGGGGGCCGGAAGAGGTCGTCTGCTCCGGCAGTTGTTGACGGAGAGCCTGGTTCTGTCCACGGCCGGTGCCGTACTGGGCGTGGCTCTCGCATTTGCCCTCACGCGATACCTCGCGCATCAGGGCTCGTTCGCTCTTCCGTTGCTGAGTGACGTCGCAGTGGATGGAACCGCACTGCTTTGGACACTACTGATCACAGTTACGGTCGCGATCGCTTTCGGATTAGTTCCGGCATTTCATCTTTCGAACGACCTGCAAAGCGGACTCAAAGACAGCGGCCACGGGAACAGCGCCGGCCGCAAACACGAACGGTTGCGGTCGATGATGGTGATCTCGGAAGTGGCGCTGGCATTCGTGCTGCTGGTTGGAGCGGGCCTGCTGTTGCGAAGTTTCCTGCACGTGCTGGATGTGGATCTCGGATTCACGCCGAGCCGGGCGGCCGTGATCAAAGTCGATTACGAGGGCGTAAGCAACGCCGAAAGGCGCGGCGCCGTCCTCCAGGAAATGATGCGAAACATTGAGGCCATTCCCGGAATTGAAGCGGCGGGAATCACGGACATGTTGCCGCTTGGCCGCAATCGTAGTTGGGGACTCGAGGCCGTCGGGATGGCATATCCGAAGGAACAGAACCTCAGCGCCTTGGTGAGGATTGTGACTCCGGGCTACTTGAAAGCGATGGGCATGCATCTGAAAGCCGGCCGCGATTTCACGTGGGAGGACACGCCGAAAAGCGCTCCCGTCGTCATCATCAATGAGGCCGCTGCCCGCCAGTTTTGGCAGGGAGAAGATCCGCTCAGGCACCCGGCGCGCACAAATGGACGCGACACACAGGTGATCGGCATCATCGCCGATGTGCGGGCTCACAGTCTCGAGGAAGCTGCGGCCGGCCCGGAGATGTTTCTGCCCGTCACGCAGGTCGACCCGGAAGGCGCGGAACTGGTGGTTCGCACAAAACTGCCGCCGGAGACGCTGGGTCGGAGCGTGATGCAGACGCTGCGATCCTTAAATCCGGCGCAACCGTCCGCGGAATTCCGGCCACTGCAACAGATTGTCGACCGTGCCGTATCGCCACGCCGGTTCTTCGTGCTGTTGGTCGGCGCATTCGCCGGACTCGGCCTGATTCTCGCCTCACTCGGAATCTACGGAGTTATGTCTTACTCGGTAACTCGGCAAACGCAAGAAATCGGCATCCGCATGGCGCTGGGTGCGACAACTCCTCAAGTTCAGATGCGAGTTATGCTACGAGCTATGAGACTCGCCGGCGCGGGTATCCTGATCGGCGCTGCCGGTTCTCTCGCGGCAGCGAAATGGATCGAATCGCTGTTGTTCGGAACCAAGGCGACCGATGTGCCGACTTTCGTAGTTATCGCACTCATCCTCGCGACGGCCGCGATCATTGCCGGATATATTCCCGCGCGCCGGGCGTCAAGAATCGATCCAATGGTCGCGCTCCGGACCAATTAGTCGCCTGACTCGCCGGCGCGCTCCAATTCGCCTCTCAAATGCGCCTGAACGCGGCTGTGCTTGCGGCCATAGAGGAAGTAGATCACCAGGCCGATCGCGAGCCAGATGAACAGACGGGCCCAGTTGACCCAGCCCAGTTTGTACATCATGTAGCCATTGAACAGGACGCCGAGGATGGGAACCAGCGGAACCCAGGGCGTACGGAAGGGCCGAGGCTGTTCCGGATTCAAATGCCGCAATATCACGACGGCGATACAGACGATGACGAACGCCAGTAGTGTCCCGATGTTCACCATCTTGCCGATGTCATCAATCGGAGTGACGCTACCAACCGACGCCGCCACCAACCCGACCGCGATCGTGTTCTTCCAGGGAGTCTGGAATCGCGGGTGAATGTCGGCGAAAAACGATTTCGGCAGCAGGCCGTCCTTGGCCATTGAGTACAAGACTCGAGTCTGGCCCAAGAGCATTACCAGCATCACGCTTGTTAGTCCGGCCAGCGCGCCGAGTGTAATAATCTGCGATGCGCCCACCAGTCCGCGATCCAGGAACGCGCGCGCGATAGGTGCCTCGATATTGACATCACGCCACGGCACCATTCCGGTCAACACCGCGGCCACTGCGATATACAAAAACGTGCAGATTAGCAGCGAGGCGATAATGCCGATCGGCAGGTCTCGCTGTGGGTTTTTCGCCTCCTGCGCCGTTGTGGATACCGCATCGAATCCGATATACGCGAAAAATACGTATGCGGCGGCGGATCCTATTCCCGACATGCCGAAGGGAGCGAATTGCGCCCAACTGCTTCCCCAGTTCACCGTGTTGATATAGGTGATGCCGAGCCCGATGACGAATAGCACCACGCTCACTTTGATAACAACGATGGTCGAGTTGAACCGCGCGCTCTCGCGGATACCGATCACCAGAATCGCTGTAATCAGCAGCGCAATCACAAACGCAGGTAGGTTAAATCCAATTTCGATGCCGAAAATATGCGGGGCATTTACTAACTCATGCGCTCGCTGCACTAACTCGGGCGGATGTTGAGCGATCAGAGCCTGTACGCGCTCCAGAAACTGGCGCGTGCCGGGCAACAGGGAGGGGTCTATCGACTGCACCGTTTGCCGGGCGATCGTGCTTTCGGCAGTCCGAAGTCCGGTCCAGTGATCGTAAGCTAGCCAGATCGGAATCTTTAGGTGGAAAATGTCCAATAATTCGATAAAGTGATTCGACCAACCCGATGATACGGTGCTTGCACCCATCGCGTACTCAAGAGCCAGATCCCAACCGATGATCCAGGCGAAGAGTTCGCCGAGAGTCGCATAGGCGTAGGTGTAGGCGCTTCCCGCCAGCGGAATCATTGCGGCGAACTCGGCATAGCAGAGGCCGGCGAAGGCACAACCGAGTCCCGAGAGGACGAAGGACAGCATCAGACCGGGTCCAGCGTAGTGTGCGCCGAGTCCCGCCATAACGAAAATGCCGGCGCCGATAATCGCGCCAACGCCCAGAGACGTCAACTGGAAGACGCCCAGCGTGCGCTTTAGCGAGTGCTCACCCGTTTCCGTCGCCTCGTTCATTAGAAGGCTCAGCGGTTTGCGTGCTAGCAGATTAGACATTTGCCCCTTTTCGCGCGTCTTGCGCGTCACATTCGTTACCTAGCGATTCTACCCGGAACGGCGAAGCAGCGTTTGGCTTCGTCGATCCGGCAAGCATTTCCAACCTGGAACGGCATTCCGGTAGAAGCTTCCATGATGAGACGTAAGTTCTACAACCCGACGCCCCTACGGGTGATTACTGTACATATTCTCAATAACATAGAGAATGGCATAACGGATGCTCTCATAAGTGAGTGAAGAAAACGACGGCTGCCCGAGGAATCCAGGCTGTTCCGCTACAAAACCCCCAGAAATCTTCAAACTAACCCTGAACTGACCTACCCTAACAACCTACCCAGCCGGTTCCTCGAGGCGCCGCATCGGCGCCTCTGTTACGTCCCCGTCAGAACCCGATCCAGAAACTGTCCAGTATACGACCCTGGCGCACCCGCCACCTGCTCCGGCGTCCCCTGCACGACGATCCTGCCGCCGCCCTCGCCGCCTTCCGGGCCGAGATCGATCAGGTAATCGGCCGCCTGGATCACATCCAGGTTGTGCTCGATGATCAGGATGCTGCCGCCATTGGCGATCAGACGTTGAAACGCGTCGAGCAGCTTGGAAATATCGTCAAAGTGCAGCCCGGTGGTCGGCTCATCGAAAATGAACAGCGTTCCCGTGCAACTCGACTGGCATAGGTGCGAGGCCAGTTTCACACGCTGCGCTTCCCCACCCGACAACGTGGTCGCCGACTGTCCCAGCCGCAGATAGCCCAGACCGACGTCGGACAGGACTTTCAGCCGGTTCGCCAGCCGCGGCACGTCCGAAAAGAACGACAGCGCTTCGTCAACGGTGAGCTGCAGAACTTCGTGAACGTTTAGTCCTTTATACCGAACTTCCAGCACCGCGTGCTTGAACCGGGTTCCCTTGCACTCCTCGCAGACGAGTTCGACGTCGGCCAGAAACTGCATCTCCACGGAAACGACACCGTCGCCCTGGCATGTCTCGCAGCGGCCGCCGGGGATGTTGAATGAGAAATGACCGGACGTGTAGCCGCGCCGGTCCGCCTCGGTGGTTGACGCAAACAGATCGCGGATGATGTCGAAGGCTTTGATGTAAGTGACGGGATTCGATCGCGGAGTGCGGCCAATCGGCGACTGATCCACCAGCACTACCTCGCGGACTAACTCGGGCCGCTCCACTCGCGTGCAACTCACCTTTTCAATGGAACCGAAGTCTTCAGTCTCGGCGGAGCGAACGGCTTTATTGAGATATCTCTCGAGATTTTTGTAAATGACTTCGTGTACCAGCGTCGACTTACCCGATCCCGAGACACCGGTCACTGCCACCATCATTCCCAAGGGCACGTCAACGTCGATGCTTTTGAGATTGTGCGCCCGCGCGCCGATGAACCGGAGGACTCGCTTCGGATTCACCTTGCGGCGCTTGGCCGGACGCGTCACCGTCAGATCGCCCCGCAGATATCGCGACGTGAGCGACGAATTGCCGGCCGCCATGATGGCGGCGAACGATCCTTCGAAGATGATACGTCCGCCGTTCTCGCCGGCACCCGGCCCCATGTCGACAATATGATCGGCCGAACGCATTACGTCGGGATCGTGTTCCACCACGACGATGGTGTTGCCGAGTTCGCGCAACTCTTCGAGGATGCGAATGAGGCGTCCAGTGTCGCGGCTGTGCAATCCGATGGAAGGCTCGTCGAGCACGTAGCAAGCGCCTACAAGACGCGATCCCAGGCACGTGGCCAACTGGATTCGCTGGGCCTCGCCGCCGGACAACGTGGCGGAAAGACGATCGAGCGTCAGATACTCGAGTCCGACATCGTTGAGGAATTTCAGCCGTTGCCGGATCTCCACCATCACCTTGTCCGCGATAGCCGACTCTTCGGGCGACAACTGCAGAGAGTCGAAGAACTGCATCGCCTCGCCGATGTTCATCCGCACGACATCCGCCATCGTCTTGCCGTACAGGCGAATGTAGAGAGCCTCCGGCCTTAATCGCGAGCCGTGGCATTCGGGGCACCGGGCGTAGCCGCGGTACCGGCTCACGAACACGCGGACGTGGACCTTGTACTTCTTTGTTTCCACCTCCGCGAAGAAGATGCGGATATGCTCGAACAGTAACTCCCGCTCCTGTTCGGATAACTCGCATACCGGAACTTTCAGACGCACTTTTTCGGACCGGGCGGCTTTCTTGAAGAATTCCTCGTAATACCAGCCGTATTGCGGCTTCGTCCAGGGATCCACAGCGCCGCCGTCGATCGATTTCGACTTATCCGGAATTACCAGATCCATGTCGTAGTCGATGGTGTTGCCGAAACCCTGGCATCGGCGGCACGCACCGAAGGGACTGTTGAAGCTGAAGAGGCTCGGTTCGGGATCGATAAAGACTTTGCCGCATCGTTTGCATTCGAACTTCTCGCTGAACCGGAGCCTTTCATCTCCCGTGGCGCTTTGGAACAGAACTTCGCCGGCTTCGCGATAGCAGATTTCCACCGTATCGACGATCCGCTGGTGCAGTTCGCCGCTGATCACCAGACGGTCGACGAGAGCGAACAGTGGCTGGTTGAAATCGATGTCGAGCAGCGACTCCGGCGTCGAAAATTCGAACGTGCGTCCGTTCTGGTAGAGGCGGTTGAAGCCCTTCTTGCGCAACTCGAACAGGTGGTCGCGGAGTGCGCTGGTTTGTTTGTGCGGTTGAATCGGAAACAGCGCGTACCAGCGTGAACCCTGCGGTTGCTGCGTCACTTCATCGGCGATCTGATCCACGGTGTCGCGAATCACGCGGATGTTGCAGTTGGGGCACCAGGTCTGGCCGGCGCGAGCGAATAGTAATCGCAGAAAATCGTATAGCTCCGTCGAGGTGGCGACGGTCGAGCGGGGGTTGCGGGTGGTGTTCTTCTGCTTGATCGCGATCGGAGGCGCGATGCCGTCTATCTCATCGACATCCGGTTTCTCCATGCGCTCGAGGAACTGCCGTGCGTACGCCGAGAGCGACTCGACATAGCGACGCTGTCCCTCGGCGTAGATGGTGTCGAAGACGAGCGAGCTTTTCCCCGAACCGGAAACACCGGTGACGACGGTCAGTTGATTGTGCGGAATCGCCAGCGAGACATTCTTCAGGTTATGTACGCGGGCTCCACGAATGACGATTGCATCCTGCAAGGTGGGCTACTCTCCATTATAGTGGCCAATCGAAAACGGAGCTTTGCGGATGCGCTGATCGAGTGGTACGAGCACCACCGGCGCGATCTGCCTTGGCGCCGGACGCGCGATCCGTACCGGATCTGGGTCTCGGAAATCATGTTGCAGCAGACGCGGGTGGAGACGGTGATTCCGTATTATGCGCGGTTCCTGGAGCAGTTCCCTGGTGTCGAGTCGCTTGCGCAGGCACCCGAACCGGCGCTGCTCGCGGCTTGGGCGGGACTCGGATATTACTCGCGAGTCCGCAATATGCAGCGGGCCGCCCGGGCGATTTGCGAAGCGGGCGAGTTTCCGCGCGACTACGCCGCGATCCGGGAACTGCCGGGGATAGGCGACTACACCGCGGCCGCCGTTGCGAGCATCGCGTTCGATCTGCCGCACGCGGTATTGGATGGCAATGTGATGCGCGTGTTGGCCCGGGTGACGGCGGAACCGGGCGACATCCGCGCGCCGTCGACACGCAAGCGCTTGCAGGCCGCGGCGGACGAGCGACTCGATCGCGATCGGCCCGGCGAGTTCAACCAGGCGATGATGGAACTCGGTGCGACAGTATGCGCGGCGGCGGATCCGAAATGCCTGTTATGCCCGGTGTCCGCATACTGTGAGGCGCGGAAAAGCGGGCGGGCGCGTGAGTTCCCGATCAAGTCGCGGCCGGTTGATCGCGTCCCGGCTGCGGTGACTCTGCTTATCATCGAACGCGACGGGCATCTGCTGTTGTGGCAGCGCACGCCGGAGAGCAAGCGCCTCGCGGGTTTCTGGGAGTTACCGGATCCGTCGCGGCTACCTGGAGCGAAGCTCGGTGAGAGCCTCGGCGAGTTTCGACATAGCATCACCAACACCGACTACACGATTGCCGTTCGCCGCGCGGTGATTGCTCGGACGCCGGAATTGCATGAGTGGATCGCGGTCTCGCGACTTGCGGAAATACCGCTGAGTACCACGGCGCGCAAAGCACTACGCAATTCGGCGATCCTGTAGGGATGAAACTCGCTGCCCTGCTCGCCGCGCTGATTCCAATTTCGGCGCTTGCTTTCCCGGACGGGTCGCCAGTCGCGCGTACCGGAATGATTGATGGCGGTAGCGACTGCAGCGCCTGCCACAAAACCTTTGCCCCTGCCAATTCAGATCCGCGCGGGCACATGAGCCTCGACCTGCTGCAGCCTTACAATCCTGGCGTGGTGCAGAATCTGCGCGTCACCGTGCAGCATCCCCAGGCTTCGAAGTACGGATTCCAACTCACGGCGCGATTCGTCACCGGCAATTACAGCATCCCCGCCGGCACGTTTGTGACGACCGGGCCCGACACCAAGGTGGTCTGCAATGACGGAACACCGAACGGCGCTCCGGGGCCGTGTGAGGAGAATCAACTGAAGTGGATCGAGCACTCAGCCGATCCGCGCGTTCCGGTGGGTGCGGCGAAATCGTTCGACTTTCAATGGGTGCCTCCGGCGCAGGAGAATGGCGACATCGTGTTCTATGCCTCGGCTGTGGCTGCCGATGGAAACGATGATGTGGCGAACGACTGGGTCTATACAACGAGCATGCGGATTTCGCTGTCGTCGGACGCGGCCTGCCCGCTGACCAAAATACCGCAGGTCCGCAGCGCCGTGAATGCGGGATCGCATGCTGGAGCGTTCAGTCCTAACTCCATGGTTGAGATATACGGTGCCGATTTCCAGGCCGGCAGCCGCATGCGGCAGGTTCAGGTGGGCGATCTTGGACCGGGCAAATTCCCGACCATTCTGTCGTGCATCGCGGTGGAGATCAATGGGGTTCGGGCGCCCGTCACCTATGTGCAGCAGGATCAGATCAACGTGCAGGCACCATCGTTGAATTCGACGGGTCCGATGAGCCTGGTGGTGTTTGCGAATCCGGGCAAGCCGAATGAGCTTCGCAGTCCGGTGGCGACGGTCGCGGTGGACCCCATTGCGCCATCGCTGTTTACGTTTGGAACCACCGGGAGTGTTGCGGCGCAGTTTGCGGGGACGGCGAACATTGTCGACAGCGCGCATCCTGCAAAGCCCGGCGCCTTTGTGACGCTATACGGCACCGGCTTCGGCCCGACGGATCCCGCATCGCAGGCGGGCGCGATTGTGGATGGAGCGGCGCCGGTGACGGGGACATCGACGGTCTCGATCGGTGGCATCACAGTTCCGGCGCAGGATGTGCCGTATGTCGGGTTGTCGCCGCAGTCCATCAGCGGTCTGTACCAGGTGAACGCGAAGATTCCCAGCGGCGTTCCGGATGGTGCGGCCGTGGTGGTGGTGACCATCAATGGCGTTCAGACTCAGGCAGGGGTGACGATTCCGGTGATGCGATGATGCCGGTCGCGCTGCTGTTGCTCGCCGCCGCGGGTTGGCATTCTCTGTTCGATGGCGTGTCAACGGCGGGCTGGGAAGAGGTAACCGGGAAGCCGTTTCCGGTGGGATCGTGGGTGGTGGAAGATGGCTGTCTAAAGGCCGTACAGACGCCGGGAGCCATGCAGGATATCCGGACGGTTGCGAGTTATGAATCGTTCGAGTTGGAATTTGAGTGGAAACTCCTAAAAGGTGGTAACTCCGGCGTGAAGTACCTGATTCAGCGGACAGATCGCTGGACCAATGCAAACGGCCTGCAAGCGCGGGCGCGTGGAGCCGAATATCAACTGGTAGACGACTCGGACGGTGAGGGTGTCTCGGATGCGACTCGAGTTACTGGTGCGTTGTATTCGGTGTATGCTCCGTCGGAGCGGGCGTCGAAGCCGCCGGGCGAGTGGAATACGTCCCGTATCGTGGTTCGCGGTGGCACCGTGGAGCACTGGCTGAACGGGAAGCAAATGTTGCGATACGAGTTAGGCGAACCAAAAGTAGTCGAGTTACTGCATAAGCTTCGCAGAGGAGATGATGTTGTGCGGGCCAGCCCGATTTCATTGCAGAATCACGGGACTCCCGTGTGGTTCCGCAATCTGCGAATTCGGAGGCTATAATCATACGCATGGGATCTGCGCGGAGAATCTTGCTCAGTCTCGCCGGCGGTGGCGCTCTCTTACTCGGCCAGTCCGCTGCACCGCCGAAGGCGGCGCTGCCCAGCCCGATGGAGAAGGCGATTGAAAGGCTTGCCAAGGGTGAGACTCTTCCGAACCAGGCTGTTCTGAACGGCCCGGGGACGGACAAACACCAGTGCTCGGTTCCATTGCTGGAAATGCCGGTGGACAAGACGACTCACCACACGATGCGCCTGCTGAAGCCGTCCGATCACCTTCCGATGCCTAATCTGAAGCCGCCCGCGCCCGCGTGCAAGTAGTCACCGTTGTCTGGGCCGAAGCTGGGCACCGTCAGGACAGGCGCGTGGAAATAGAAGATCTAGCGTCGCGAACTCCGCTCCCATACGGTCGCGGCTCAGTAACTCGAGCCGAGCACCGGGCTGCTAGCGTCTTTCAGACTGCAGTTAGCGCGGGCTCTTCGGCTGCCGTGAAGTACGCACAGTCGGGATGGTGGAACACCAGGGCACTGACACTTGCTTCGGGATCCATCATGAAGCCGTCGGTTAACTCGACGCCGATTTCTTCGGGCCGCAGGAGTTTGAATAATCCCTGCTGATACTCCAGATTCGGGCAGGCGGGATAACCGAAGCTATAACGCTTGCCCCGGTAGCGCGACGTGAAACGCTCCTGCATGGTGAGGGACGGCGGATCGGGGAATCCCCAATCCTCACGAACGCGGCGATGCAACCACTCGGCGCAGCCTTCGGCGGTTTCGATGGCCAGGGCCTGAAGCGCGTGGGCCTTCACGAATTCGCCGGCTTGTTTGGCCTCTTCGCTCCGCTGCCGGATGCCCTGCCCCGCAGTTACCAACATCAGCGCGATGTGGTCGCGACGGCCGTTGTTCGGGTCGAGAACATAATCGGAGAGGCACAAGCCGTCGGACTTCGCCTGACGTCCGAATCGCCACGTCTGGATGGGCGTGGTACCGCCCGGGGCAAACAAATGAATCGCGTTGCCGTCACGCCCGGCTTCGAAGTATTGCCAGACGGCACGCACCTTCATGAAGCCGGCGGCCCAGTGCTTTACTTCCTCCACAATATGGTATAACTCGAGGGCTTTTGGATCGCGTTCCGCCAGCGAGTTATCGAAATTACCCTTAAATCCCATGTGTCGGCCGTATAACATGTGCGGATTTATATAACCCCATATCTCCGCGAGTTGGGGAACGTCGCGACTTTTGCGATCGAGATAGGGAGCGGGCGGAATCGAGATACCGGCATTTACCTTGGGACTACGCGCTTCGGATTGAGGCACGGTGCCGGTTTCAGGGCCTTCGAACCCCGGCCCGGTTTCGGTATGCGTGTGCCCGGCGAGAGTTTCGGCGCGCGTGGCCGGATCCATGATTTCGTTGAGCAGCCGCAGACCCGTCATGGCGTCCTTCGCGTAAAACGTCGGCGCGCCATAAGCTGGGGCGATTTTAAGCTTCGTGAATTTTTCCGAAAGCGCGGCCCCGCCGACCAGTAGCGGAATCGTCACCCCGTGACCGCGGAAATCGGAGCCGGTGATG
Organism: Bryobacterales bacterium; assembly: GCA_038322675.1. GTDB lineage: Bacteria > Acidobacteriota > Terriglobia > Bryobacterales > Bryobacteraceae > TMP-7. The sequence continues at coordinate 3,115 of JBBQGE010000104.1, read as the reverse complement.
ACCATCTGCTGAGCGCTTTTGACGAGGAGTCCCGAGAGGCCGATGGCGTCGGGCTGGTGTTGATCGTAGGCCTTAATCAACTGCTCGGGTGGGACTTTGATGCCCAAATTGATGACGTTGTACCCGTTGTTCGACAGGATGATCTCGACCAGATTCTTGCCGATGTCGTGCACGTCGCCTTTGACCGTGGCCAGCAGCACCTTGCCACGCGCGGCGGTGTCGCTCTTCTCCATGAACTGCTCGAGGTGCGTGACCGCGGCCTTCATCGCCTCGGCGGATTGCAGCACTTCGGCCACGATCAGTTCATTGTTATTGAAGAGCCGTCCGACTTCGGCCATCCCCGCCATGAGCGGACCATTGATGATGTCGAGAGGAGCAGTTCCCTCGGCCCGTTTGGCCTCGAGGTCGGCGATGAGTCCGTCCTTGGTGCCCTCGATGATATAGTTCGCCAGGCGCTGATCGAGCGGGAGATCGGCGGCCTTCTTCTTCTCCCGTTTGCCGGTTTTGCGGAAATACTCGGCGATGTCGGCGATGTGGTCCTGATTGATCGCGATCCGCTGGGCGGGAGTTTGCTGCCGCCAGTCCTCGGGAACTCCGCTATCGGGAAGCGGGTAGTTAAACAGGAGATTCTCGGCGAGATGGCGCTCGTTTTCGGGAATCGACGCGAAACGTTCGAGCTTTTCCGAGTTGACGATGGCGAGGTCGAGTCCGGCCTTGGTGGCGTGGTAGAGGAATACCGAGTTGACCACCTCGCGGGCGGCTGCGGGAAGCCCGAACGAGATATTCGAAACGCCGAGAATCGTTTTAGCCCGCGGGGTGTGTTCCTTGATCAGCCGGATGGCTTCGATGGTCTCGACAGCGCCGCCGATGTAGTTCGCATCGCCAGTGGCGCAGGGGAATACGAGCGGGTCGATGATGATATCGGTTTCGGGGATGCCGTACTTGGACGTCAACAGATCCACCGAACGCTGCGCGACCGCTAACTTCCGCTCGCGCGTGAATGCCTGGGCCTGCAGTTTGTCTTCGTCGATGGTGCCGACCACGAGTGCGGCGCCGTAGGCCTTCGCCATGGGGCAGATGCGCTCGAATTTTTCTTCGCCGTCTTCGAGATTGACCGAGTTAATGATTGCCTTGCCCTGGCAATAAGTGAGCGATAACTCCACTGACTCCGGGTCAGTGGTGTCGATCATGATGGGGGCCTTGATCTTGCGGATCAGTTTCTCATAGAAGAGTGGGATGTCGGCGAGCTCGTCGCGATCGGTGGATTGCAGGCAGACATCGACGATGTGCGCGCCGTTGCGAATCTGCCAGCGCGCGATTTCCGATGCTTCCTCCCATTTCTCTTCGGCCACCATGTTCTTGAACAGGCGCGATCCAATGACGTTGGTGCGCTCGCCGACGATCAGCGGGCGGTTGGAATCTTCCGCCTCCACCAGTTCAATTCCCGAGAAATATGTGTGCGGCGACGGAGTACGCCGGGGACGAGGCGCTTTCCCTTCCACCATCTGGGCGATGGCGCGGATGTGATCGGGCGTGGTGCCGCAGCATCCGCCGACGATGTTCAGCCAACCGTGATCGGCGAATTTTTCGAGTTGGGCGGCGAGGGTAGTAGGCGTCTCGAGATACTTCCCTTCCTCGTTCGGAAGTCCGGCATTCGGATAACAGGAGATGAGGGTGGAGGCCATCTCGTGGAGGGTCCGAATGTGGTCCGTCATGAACTCGGGGCCGGTGGCGCAGTTCAGGCCGATGGAGAGCAGATCGGCGTGGGCGATGGAGGCATAGAGGGCGTCGGCGGTCTGGCCGGCGAGCATCGTCCCGGTGGGCTCGATGGTGCCGGAGACCATCGCGGGAATGCGGACGCCGAGTTCACGCGACAGCCGCTGGATGCCGAGCAGGGCGGCTTTGACGTTTCGTGTGTCCTGACTGGTTTCCACCAGGAGAACATCGACGCCGCCTTCGATCAGGGCCTTCGCCTGCTCATAGAAGTTCTGGACGAGATCCGGAAACGTGACGCCGCCGGTGACGGTGATGGCCTTCGTCGTGGGGCCCATGGATCCGGCAACGAAGCGCGGGCGGGCGGGCGTGGAGAACTGGTCTGCCGCGAGACGGGCGAGTTGGGCGGCCTTCTTATTGAGCTCGTACGCGCGGTCTTCGAGATCGTATTCGGCGAGCACAATGCGAGTGCCGCCGAAGGTGTCGGTCTCCACCATGTCCGCGCCGGCGGCGTAGTAGGCGCGATGGATGTCGAGAATGACGTCGGGGCGGGACGTCACGAGCACTTCATTGCAGCCTTCGAGATCGGCGTCTCCGAAGTCTTCCGCGGTCAGGTGGCGCTGCTGCACCATGGTGCCCATCGCCCCGTCGAGCACGAGGATGGTGGAATCGAGGGCATCGTGAAGTGCCTGCTGGCGTTGTTCGAAGTTAGTCATCTGATGAGAGTGGGCCCGGCTCTCTTCATTGTGGGGTATGGGCGGAACGCACGCAACGGAATGGTGGAACTGTGGGGTTGAGCAATGGGATGCGGTGGAGATCGTGACCTGTTCGGCGTGCGGCCAACCATTGTTGGTTGCGGACGATGCGGTGGGATGTGGCGAGGGGGACGGGGAATAGGCGAGGGCTGTGGCGGCGGCGGTTGCCGTGCGTTGGGTTTGATTGGCAATGGGCGCGGGGACGGCGGGTGCCGGAGTTTGGGTTTGTTTGGCAGCGGGCGCGGGGGGTGCGGTGGCGGGGTGCGGGGTGGATGGGGCTGGGTCGGGATCGCCGGCGGGTCCTTGGCTTTGTTCGGTATTGGGCGCGGGCGCAGACGGATTCAGCGGCTGTTTGCGGAGTGCGTTGAGGGTCCCGAGGGCTCGATGGTATTGGTGGGCGAGCGAGGCCTGATAGCGGTGCATCGCGACGAGTTCAGGGCGGTTGGCGAGGCGCTTGTATGCCAACGCGAATCGTTCGCGAGCGGAGATGGAGTTATAGTTTTCCTTGACCCAGTCATCCATGTCGATCATTTCGAGAGCGTATAACTCGTGCTCGGTGGTCCAGGCGCGCAGTTTATTCCAGTCGCAATGGACGAGTTGATCGACCAGTCCGGCTTCGACGGAGTCGCGGGGGGCGAAACGATCGA
>JBBQGE010000103.1:0-21250 GCA_038322675.1 Bryobacterales bacterium | reverse complement strand
GACCTTGCCGTCGACCCACTGGTTATCGACGATGAGCAGATAGGACCGGGAACCATTGGTCTGCGTGCGAACGAACAAGTCGGTGCTCCTGTGCCACCATCATGGATCACTGGAAGGAGCATTACAAGCACTTTCTCCAGCCATTTACAGATCCGGCGTGACACTAGGATTTCGGACTGGCAGGCATCGCCATATTTGGAATCAACAAGTTACGGCCGCTTTGCGTCGCAAACTGTAGAAGATGAGCTTGAAGTATGTCTCCTGACCATCGAACCACGAGTAGCGTGGAACGAGTCCGCGCCCCCGAGACCCTCGTAACTACCGCCCCCCCGGCCGCACATGATACACCAGAATCTGCCCGTCCTCGTAGTACACTTGTGCCGCATGTGTCGACGCGTACGCCGCCGCAATCTCGGCCGCCTGAAACTCCAGCCACGTCCGGCCAATCTGCGTGAAATACTCGTACGAATACTCGTCCTGCGCCATCGCCGCCCCTTGCGCACGCTGCGGCAGAGGCTCCTTCTCCACCACGATGAACAGGTCGTTCACCGAATACGGGAACCGGAACGACGGATTGCCCACCTCTTGCGGAGTGTACGTGCGCACGAACTCCGACAGTTCCACATGCCACCCTCGCCCGTACATCGACGCCACCTCCTGCGCCGGCGACACCAGCATCCACCGGTTCCGCGGAAACTCGCGCGCAATCCGAGCCGTCACCCGAGCCACCGACTCGTACTGGAACGGCCCCTCGGGTTCGGCCCGGCCAATCGACTGCACTACCAGCATCACGAACACCGCCGCCGCTGCCATACGCGACGGGATCACAACCGGCCGTGGCAGGCGCCTGTCCAGAGCATCCAATACCAGCGCGATCAGGACCGCTATCAACGTCCCCAACATCACCGCCGTCAACCTCGGATATACCAGATATGCCACCCCCGCCGACGCCAGCGCATAGGCCCAGGAGCTCCGCGCCATTGCGACGGCCAGGATCCAGAAAACGCACGCGATTTCCGCCCCTGCCACCTCGCCCGGGGAATCGAACCCAGGGAACACCGGATACAACGCCAGCACACAGAACGCGACTACCGACGCCTCGAAGCGCCGCGAGTATACCCATCCGCAGTACGCCCCGGCAACGGCGAGCAACGTCCCGAAGATCGGTCCGCTGAAGCGGATGACCGCCCCTCCTCCGGCTCCGCTGAATTGCGAAACCGGCGCCAGCAGCGCCACCGATCCATTCGCCGCCCAGTGCGCACCATTCACCAGCATCTGTAGCGACAACGCACGCTGATACGTTTGCGAACCGAGGAAGCGGGAATGATCCAGGGCGAACCAGACCTGTCCCACGAATGCGAGCACCAGCAGGCTGGCCGCAATTACGCCTCTCTCGCTCCATTCCACCCGCAACTCGAGTTGCCGGCGGGCCTCCGGAATCGCCGCCTGCTCGAGCCATTCAAGCGCCCGCAAGTATCCGAACCGCCACTGCTCGGGATCCCACACCCAGCGGCTTCGCGAGGCGAAAGCGATCGTCACCAGCACCCAACACAGCACCAGGAACAACATCAACCCCGCAAAGCAAAGCCGCCATCCGCCGAGAATCAGCGCCGTGATCTCAAAGAATACCGATGCGCGGATGAACGCCGGCACCGCATCGCGATACCACGGCCGTACGGGCGAATCACCCAGGCGCCGCGCCATCAGCGGCAACACGAAAAAGAGCAGCAGCATCGCAGCCGACACCCGCAGAAGTTCGAATATGTCGTTGATGCTCATGCCGCCGACGCAAAATAGAAGTAGTCAAGCTGCCGGAACCGGCGATGCACCATGATCGCCGATAGGATTCCAAACAGCATCGCACCCACGGTAAACCCCGCGGCCGCCCATTCGTATGAGATCGTCCGCGACAGTAGATACCCGATCGTGGCGTCCCCGAGCATGCCGGTGCCGATCGCGGGCAACACCGCTTTGGGCAGCGACAGCGCGAACAATAAACTCACGTTCCACAATCCGATCACCAGGAATGGATATCCCATCAGAGCCAGCATCGTGACTCGCGCCGAAACCACCCCGTTCAACAGACCCGCCGAATGAGCCACCACCCATACCAATGCGCTCATCGCCGCCGCCATCGGGAGAAACCGGATCAGCCGCCCCACATAGAACCGCTGCATCATCGAATTGAACTCGCCCACCCGATGGATTTCGCATGCCTGTTGCGCCAGTTGCAGACGGTCGTAGAATCGCACCATCGACGAGTGCACCCATCCCACCTGCAGCACGAAAGCAAACAGCGCGATGTCGAGGGGAAGTTCGTAGTCGCCGCGAAACACCAGCGGCAACGCTGAGACTTCCGTCTGCGCCGACCATGCCATCAGCCGGTCCGCGAACAGAAACAGGTAGTATAGGCAGCCATACACCAGATACGGCGCGGTCAGGTACAACGTGCGCATCGGCATCTGCCGGTGCACCCGCCCCGAGTCGGCGGCCGCTCGCGCTCGTAACAGCCGCCGCGCCATCAGCAGCGAGAACGCTCCGGCTACCAGGATTCCGCTGAGTTGTGAAGGGATCAACGCAATGTGCAGCGGCACGTGCAGGATTCCGACCACGGCAATGCCGATCACCGCCGCAACCGTGACCAGCAGATTGCGCTCCAGCATGTACAGAATGCCGGTTGCCAGCCAGAACAGACCTAACGACATATGGAACGCCGCGGCCGTCCAGTCGAGTGGCGACGGCAGCCATCCGAAGAACGCACTGAGTCCGATACCGATCAGCGCGCTGCCGGCCAGGGCGGCGATTCCATACCCCATCCACCGCAGGCACACGATCTCCGACATCCGCATTTCGCCGGTGCCCGCATAGAACAGTCCCTGGCGGGCCATGGCCTGCACGATGCCGCCTGTCACCACAAAACTCGTCACCGTGCCCACCGCTACCGCGGCCGCCACATCGCTGGCCAGATCGCCGCCCCACAACGAAAACTTCAGCAGTACCATCGAAAGGCAGCACAGCGCCAGCGGAAGAGCGAACAACATCCCCTTAAAGTGAGCCGCCATCTCGCTCGGGCTCGGCCGTTGAATCCGCACTTCCTCGGAGCCCGAGAGCCTGCCGTAGCAGTCGCGCGCGATTTCCCACGTACTCGAATAACCCCAGTCGGCGCGCGCCACCCCGTCCGTGATTCCCTCGGTTTCCAGACGCACCGCGACGTCGTCCTGATCCAGCGGCCTGCGCCACGGCGTTCCAGGGACCGGCTTCAGGCAGTCTGGTAGTTCATGTCGCATACCCGGAGATCCTCGTAAATCTGCATGAAACGGACGACACAGTTGTCGATCGTGTACTGCTTGAGCGCCCTGGCCAGGGCGCGTTCCGCTAAACTCTCCCGGCGTGACTCGGCGTCCGCGCCTTCCAACAGACTCAGTAGCCCGCACGCCAGATCGGCCGGGTCCTTCGGTTTCACCAACACGCCGGTGCCAGCCAGAATGTCGGCCACGTTTCCGACGTCCGTCGCCACCACGGGACACCCGCTCAACATGGCCTCCAGCACGCAATAGGGCATGCCTTCGGAGATGCTCGGAAGGCAGAAGATGTGAGCTTCGTTGTAAGCCGCGGCGGGAGTCGACGTCTCACCCCACTCAACCGCCGATTGCATGCCGTTCTCCTCCACGATTTGAACGCACCGCGCATGATATTCGCGATCCGCAACATCGCCGAGGATGCGGAAGCGCACGCCCGCAACGCGATCGCGGACCAGCGCGGCGGCACGAACCAGCATCTCGATCCCTTTCAGAGGATAGATACGCGCCAGTGTCAGGACCGTGAGCGGGGCCGGGCGGCGCTCCGGACGCGGCTGGAAGACTCTCGGGTTCACGCCGTTCGGAACAAACAGAATCTTGCCGGGGTCGGCTCCGATGCGCTCCTGCCACTTGCGGTTGAATTCGCCGAGCGTAGTCACGACATCCGCATAGCGGTAATTCATGCGCACCAGCGCACCGTTCAGCCGGTGAAGGAACTGGCGGCAGCGGAAACTGTACTCCATCCGGCTGAGCGCCAGATAGAGTTCGCGAAGATAAATGCCGTGCTCGGTCAACAGGAACGCCGAACCGTACCGTAGCTTTGACAGCGTGCCGGGGACTCCGGACAACCCCGCCATCGAGGCATGCACTACATCCACGTTGGGATACGGAACCGCCAGCACCGACAAATACCGCAGCAGCCAGCGCATGCACGTGGTCGCCTCTTCCAGACTCAACCGCTCCGCGCGCGGTGCGAGAAACGCGCATGCGTCCAGGAAAATGGCCCATGCCTCGGGCGACGTCATCGTCCGCGCGTAGTCGTACACTTCGAAATAATCCTGCAGCACCAGCAAGGCCTTGGCCAGTGGTTCCGGTGCGGATTCGGGATCGATCAGGCATTCCACCACCCGTGCGAACGGCAGCACAAACTGCCCCCGCACCACAGCCGTCGTCGTTCGTAACCGGCGCGCATAGGTTTGCGAGAACACCGCTTCCTGACGCCCGGGCAATTCCGTGCCCCACAGCGGAAGCGGGCGGCACGACCGCACGTTGGCCGGAAGGTTGAAACTCAACGGCTGCTTCGGCGACGGCACCACCGCGAAGACGTGAAAATCCACGTCCGGCAGATTCCGGATCAACTGGTCGCACCACACGCTCACGCCTCCCTTGAAATAGGGATACGTACCCTCCGTCGTCATCAGAACGGATGTCGCCACTTGCTCTCCGAATGAGGAAATTCGATCGCGCCTTCCATTCCTACCAGAATCGTACGGCGATCTGGATTGGAGATTACGGCGCGAACCACGTAGTTCTGCAATACCGGATCCGGCGTCAGCGCGACAGACGAGATCTGCGCGTCCAGATGGCGGGGCGGTTCCGTCGGCACCCGCAGACGGACCGGCTCACCCGGCCGGATCTGCCGTGCCAGCGCCGCGCTCACGGGAGCCTCAAAGCTCAGTGTCGAAATGTCCGCGATGTGCAGGATCGGCGAACCGGCGTAGATGCGATCACCGACGCCCGGCGTCCCGCTCAGCACGACACCATCGGCTCGTGCCTTCACATTCAGTTCCTCCAAACGGGCCAGCGCTTCATCCAAGGCGGCGCGCGCATCGGCGAATTCTGTCTCAGCGGCGCCGCGGTCCACTACCGGCGCGTCGGCTTGCGAATTGACTAGGGCCACCTGCACCTTCGAAAGCTCCAACTCCTGCTGCAATCGCGACTGTTGATCCCGGGCTGCCTTCAGGTTTCGCAGTTCCGCCTCCTCCTCGCGCACGGCATTGTCGAGTTCGCCGGCCGTCGCCATATGCTGTTTCACGAGATCGGCGATTCTCTCCGTACGCGCTTTCGCCGCACGGCAGGCAGCCTCTGCATCACCCAGCGAGAATTCGCGCAAACGCTGCTCGGCTAATTGCTGTCCCCGTCCCGCTGCCTGGGCTTGCAGTTGTTGCGCGGCGGACTCCGTCTTTGGACGATCTCCATTCAGGCGGCTCTCGGACAGCGCCAACCGCCTCCGCGCCGCGTACACGTGGCGGACCACGTCCGGACTCTCCAGCACCGCCACCAGTTGCCCCGCTGTAACGGTAGTGCCTGGGGCTACCAGGATCCTGACCACCGTTGCCGGAAACGACACCGTCGGGGTATCCACATGGCCGGCGCGAATCGCCGCCGGCACCACGGTCTTTGAATCGGCCGGCGAACCGTCGCGCATCAGTCCCCGCGACGTCGATGCGATCAGCGCGCTCAACACCACTACCAACCCGAAGAGCTTCACCGTGCCCCATCCGAACTCTTCCACCCGTTCCCCTACTCTTATTCTGACCTGCATCCATTACCTATTTCTTATCGTTCAATTTCGCGGGATCGTCATCCACGCCGCAGACCACCAGCAGCGCATATAAGTCCGACTTCCGTTCATACTCGGCCTGAAGATACGACGTCTCGGCCGTCAGTACCGCCTGCTCGGACGCCCACGCCGACATGAGTGGCGCCAGTCCCGTCTCCGCCCGGGTCCGCACTACTTCCGCGCTCTTCTTTGCCAGTTCCAGCCGGCGCAACGCCAGACGCTCCCGCTGCACGCTCGATTCCGCCGCGTCTTGCAGTTCCGTCACTTCCAGGCGCATCGCGCTTTCCATCGACTGCATCTCGAGTTGCAGCAGGTGAACCCGCGCAGCCGTTACCGCATCCAGCGCCTCGCGCTCACCCGTTTTCCGCAGCGGGATGTTGAGCGTGATCTCGGCCCGGCCCGTGTTCCCGCCGAGGAGGTCGTTCGCCAGATCTCTTGTCCCGGTTTTATTGGTGATGAAACTGTATCCGGTGCTCACTGACTCGAGCGGTCCGCGCCGACGTCCCTTCGACTGCTCGAGTGCTTCGAGTTTTTCGGTCAACAGCTTCGACTCGCCGCGGTGCTGCAGCGCGAGCGTCAGCAAGTGCTCCACATCCGGGACCGCCTCGACGGCCGGCAGTATTTTCGGATCCACGTCCGTTACCGCCAACCGGTTGCCCGCTTCCGGCATGCCCACCAGAAGCGCCAGCCGCGCCGCCGACGATTTTCGTTCCGTCTCGGCGTTTAGCCACACCGTCTCCAACTCCAGAAGTTCCTGTTCGTAGGACAACTTCTCCGCGGAGGTGATTCGCGCCGCTTCCAGCATCCGGTCCATCGCTCCGGACCGCGCGCGACGTGCGTCCAGAGTACGCAACGCCAGTTCCGCCGCCTGCTGTTTTCCGAGGAGATCGAAATAGCCCCGCGCCGCTTCCAGTTGGACACGGACCTTCAGATTTTCCGCCGACACCTCCGCCGCCAGCGCATCAAACCGCGCCGATTGCATTGCCGCCGGACCCGGAGCCGTCCGCCGGTTGAACAGCAGTCCCGATCCCAGATTCGCCGCCAGCAACACCGGATTCGAAAACGCGAACAGGCCCAGCGACGGCCGCAATTCTATACGGGTCTTGTTCAGAGCTTCCAGATAATGCAGATTGCTGCGAGCCAGTTCCAGCCGGGCCTCTTCAATCTTTGCGGTGGCAACGGCCGACCGCAGCACCTCCTCGAGAGGAAGGCGAGCGGCCGGGAGATTCCCGGCCAGCGCCCCCGTCAACACGATCACTGCTGTCAGTAGAGTCCGGCGTGTCATGGTAATGGACTTAGAACAGAAGAACGGACAGCGTGTTGCCCGCCTTCACAGCCAACTTCGAGATCTGCTGCCCGCCGTACGAGCTGCAGTTGATCTTGCAAACACCGGTCACCGGCACCGTCACCGGCGCATCGCTGTTGATGGTGATACCTATCCCCGGAGTCAGTGTGGCCGTGACGTTAGCAGCGAGGAAGCCCATGCGGTCTTCCAGTTCCTTGCCGATTTGCGATTGCGGCAGGCTGATCACCGGCAGCGTGGAGAGCTTTGCGAACTTGGTGAGCGCGGCCGAGATCACGTCGCCGTAGAGAGTCTGATCGCCGGAGTAGCGCACGAAGTTGCTCTGGTGCCACATGGTCGGATAGATCTCCGAACGCATCATGTATGTGACCAGGGCATCGCTTTCGCGATTCACGATGTCGGCGTAGTATTGCGGCTGGCTGAAGAACGGAGCGCCGCCGGGTCCGCCGATCCGGAACAGGCCAGTGGGACCGTAGAAGTAGTTGTACTCGTCGGTGAGCGATCCCGGAACCCCAGTGAAGCCCGATTTCGTGTTGTAGAAAACGTTCGTCGCCCGGCGCGGGACGAACAGAATGGAAGGTTCCACCGCGCTGCGGATCCCGGTGTTCGGTATGGCCGGCGTTCCATCGGGACGCGATGTGTCGGAGACCAGGTATCGAATGCCTGCGTCCGCGGCCGCTTTCAGGAAGTTGGGGTTGTACAGACCCGAAATCGCCGGCGTCACCATGGATGCGGAATCCAACGGCAAGCCCAGCGCCTTCGAGATCACGACGTTCTGCGAGATCTCCATCTGCGACTGCGAGTAGTTGGCCGGAGTGCAGATACCACTGTTTGGCACCGGATCGTAGCAGTCCAGATCGCTATGATCGAACGTGTGGTTGATCCAGTAGAAGTTCCCACTGGCCGCCGGCGTATCCAGCGTCAGTTGGTCGCGCGTTCGGATGGATCCGCCAAGGCTGCTGCCATAACCGTTGAAAGCCAGCGTCAGCTTGAAACTCCGGAACTGCGGCTGGGCTGTCAAGCCCGTTTGAAGGCGAATGAGCGATGCCAGATCGTCGCTGCTCATGCGCGCCGTGGGGCAGCTATCGGAGGCGGTTGACGTCGGCTCCGTCATGAAGCCGACCGGCGTGCAGTTGGCGACTCCCTGCACGTACATGTCATTCGGCAGAAAATAGTCGTCCATTTGAGGGCTGAGGTATATTTTCCGCGCACCTATGAAAATGCCCTTCGTGACCCAGTTGAATATTCCGTAGTTTAATGCCATCGAGTGCATCAGGTACGGGTTGCTATCGACCGTCATTGCCAGGTATTCGCGTCCGTCGGCTTTCTTGTGGACGGCGGCGACGGTCGCACCCTGCATCGTGAGCAAAGGTGTCGTGGTTTCTCCGGGATCCGGCGCTGCCGTGGCGAGATAGACATAGGAATTGGTGACCTTCAAGGAATTCGCCGTGTTAAGATAATAAAATGCGCTCTTACCCGCGGCGGTAAAGGAAATATACTGCGGCACGGCATCGCTGGTCGCGACTTGCCCTGCCGGAGCGAGGCCATACCTCTTTTCTGGCCAGACGTAGTAGCCCACTGTCCTAACACCGAAATCGCGCGCATAGGCGTCGAGTGCGGCCCAATCGGTAGCCGACAGCGCGCTCTGGCAACCGGATGCGTCACAATACCCCAAATTGCCCGTACTTAGAATAATGCCTTGATAAAAGCCCCTCGAACTGTTGGAAAGCGCCGGAAGTGGTTGCAACCTAGCCATCACGGTCTGGTATGGTATTCCCAGGTAATCAAGGAAATAAGTGATTGCCTGATAGCTTGGTTCAGTGCCGTCAATTCCGACAACCAGCAATTTCATCTCTCGTGGTTTCTGGCCATTGACGGGCCCCCCCATGGCGGCTTGAGCGGCGACGAGTGCCGCGACAACCGCCAGTGTTAGCCTGATTCTTCTCATCGAGTCTCCTGTGTCTTCCACAGTAAACCGCTGGGCTTAACGAACCAACGCTACGTAGGTTGGATTCAAATAGTACAAGTGGATGGTCTGTGGGCGGCACTAGAGTGCTATGAAAATCGTGACCGGAGTACCGGTCATGCCAGAAAGCGCAGTTGTTATACTCCGGCTGTGCTGAAACCAGTTATCGCTCTACTCGCGGTGTTGCCGCTGTGGCCGGCGGAGCCCCTGCGATGGGCGCCCCCGTCGCAAGTGAATTGGCAATGGCAATTAACTTCCCCGGTCGACTTGACTGTCGATGCGGATGTGTATGATATCGATCTGTTTACCAACGACGCTTCCGTAGTGGCGCAACTCCATGCGAAAGGACGAAAGGCAATTTGCTACGTCAGCGTCGGGAGCTGGGAACCCTACCGTCCGGACGCCGGACTATTCCCCGACAGCGTCAAGGGCAAGCCGCTCGACGGATTCGCCGACGAGAAATGGCTGGACATTCGCCGCATCGACATTCTTGGACCCATCATGCTGGCCAGGCTGGACCTGTGCAAATCCAAAGGCTTCGACGCGGTGGAGCCCGACAACGTGGACGGTTTCGCCAATAGCACCGGATTCAAGCTGTCGGCGTCGGACCAGCTCGCTTACAACCGCTATATCGCGAAGGCGGCGCATGATCGCGGGCTTTCCGTTGGCCTCAAGAACGACGTAGATCAGTTAGGTGACTTGGTCGGAGATTTTGACTGGGCATTGAATGAGGAATGCTTTCAATACCAGGAGTGTGGTGGATATTATGCGTTTACGAGCGCCGGTAAATCGGTGCTGCAAGTAGAGTATAGCCTTGCCACCACGAAGTTCTGCGGTACTGCTAATAGTCTCAACTTCAATTCGATGCAGAAGCGCCTGGAACTCGATGCCTTTCGAGCACCCTGCCGGACAGTAAGCCCGGTAAATCCGTCAATCGCGGGAATTACGAACGCGGCGAGTTATGCCACTGGTGGAGTTAGCCCGGGTGAAATCGTGGTGTTATTCGGAGCGGCTATGACTTCGGGGCCTCTGCTGTCGGCCGATTCCATCCAGCTACCGCAGACGCTCGGCGGGACGCAGGTTCTGTTCGATGACGCGCCGGCCCAGATCATCTATGTGTCGGGAGGGCAGATTTCGGCGGTAGTCCCCCAAAGCGTGCAGGGCAAGTCGACGACGAAAGTGACTGTTCTGCACGAAGGTATACCATCGGCGGCCTTCTCGGTACCGGTAGTCGCGGCTGTTCCTGGGTTGTTCACGCTGAACGCGCAGGGTACTGGACTGGCCGCCGCGGTGAACTACCCCGATGGGAAGATCAATGGCGTGGCGACTCCGGCTGAAAGGAATGGCATCGTGCTGCTGTACGCCACCGGGTTCACCGGGAGCGATGTCAAAGTAAAGGCCGGCGGCCAATATGCCGAAGTACAGTATGCGGGCGGTGTATCCTGGTCGGTTCCAGGGCTGGTGCAGTTGAATGTGAAACTGCCGCCCGGCGTCAGCGGTCCGGCTGTCGAAGTTGTGCTCGAGGTGGGGGCTGCAAAAAGCTCAACAGGAGTTGTGTTGGCGATTCAATGATGATCGGACGCCGCGGTTTGCTATTTGGCTTGGCCGGGTCCCTGGTTCCCGGCCAGTCGCGTGGGGCCGTTGCGTTCCATTACGAAGCAGTGTTTCCGCCCGACGCCGCGGAGTGGTACACGCGGTTTCGGACGCTGGTGACCGGAGCGGTTCTGCCGGAGGCGCAGACGGCACGACTGCGGAAGCGGGCGACCCGGCTGATCGCCTACGAGTGGTCGTCGGGATTCTACCCGGGTGATGCGGTTTCGATCGCGGCCGGGTGGGAATCGACGGTCCGGCGGAATGCGGGGAAGTGGCTTCTATCGGCTGAACCGGCCGGAGGCGCGGCGGCTGCTCCTGGGCGGACGGCGCTCTGGTATGACTTCGGCGACGCGGGACTCCGGGAGGCACGGGCCGATTACCTCGAATCGGTACTGCGGAAGTCGGGGTACGACGGCCTGTTCTTCGACACGCCCGGCTTCGAAAATGTTCCCGCGCCGTTGAAGGCCGCTTTCGAGCAACGACACCCGGGCATCGATTACAACCACGCGCAGGGCCAGTTCTTCGGAGTGCTGAAGAAGCGGATCGGCGAATCGAAGCTGATCTTTCTGAACCAGGGCTACCGGCACGCCGAGCACATGCTGCCGCATGCGGATCTCGACCTTTCCGAGAGCTACTTCACGGCGGTCGACGGGGCGAGTATGCGATTCCGAGCCTGGAACGATCCGGCCGCGCTCTGGGAATCGATTCGAACCCCGATGGAGCAGTTGATCATGCCGGCGGCGCGGCGATTCCCGAAGGTGCGATTCGTACACGTGAACTACGCAGCCGGCGGACCGGCGATTACGCGGCGCGCAGCCCGTTACTCGTGGGCTTGCGCGAAGTTATGGAATCACGACGCCTATCTGATCGCGCCGGGAGCTTATGCCGGCGAGCGCGATGATATCTACTTCAACGAGACCGGGCCGCCGCAATCGGACGGATACCGCGAGTCGGGCGGTGTGGTCTGGCGCGAGTTCGAGAAGGGAGTAGTGGCGGTGAATACTGCCACGACCCCGTCGCGAGTTCCGGGATTGGGGTTGCCGCTTCCCGAAGGACAGCAGGGCTATTTCTTCCCGAGACGGTAGTTAGATCGTCATCGCGAGGAATCCGCCGTCAACGCGGAGGATGGTCCCGGTTACGAACGACGATGCCCGTCGCGAGTTCCGGGATTGGGGCTGCCGCTTCCCGAAGGACAGCAGGGCTACTTCTTCCCGGCACGGTCGTCATATCGTCATCGAGAGCCGGGCGCCTATGCCGGAATCCGACGGATACCGCGAGTCGGGCGGTGTGATCTGGCGCGAGTTCCGGGATTGGGGCTGCCAGTAGTTAGATCGTCATCGCGAGGAATCCGCCGTCAACGCGGAGCATGGTCCCGGTAACGAACGACGATGCGTTGTCGGAGGCCAGATAGATGGCCGCTCCCACTAATTCCGAGGCTTCCCCGAATCGCTTCATCGGCGTATGGTTCATGATCTGGCCGACGCGCTCGTCCGTCAGCAGTTTACGATTCTGTTCGGCGGGGAAGAAGCCCGGCAGGATGGCATTCACTCGCACACGGTGCGGCGCAAACTCCCTGGCCAGAAACTGCGTGATCTGATTTACCCCGCCTTTGGCCACCGCGTATGTGAACACTTTCGAAAGCGGCGGACCCGACGAGGCCGACGACAGG
Organism: Bryobacterales bacterium; assembly: GCA_038322675.1. GTDB lineage: Bacteria > Acidobacteriota > Terriglobia > Bryobacterales > Bryobacteraceae > TMP-7. The sequence goes on along the minus strand of JBBQGE010000103.1, from coordinate 8,857 downwards.
TTGATGATGGAGCCACCGCGCCCGGCGTCAATCATGGCCTTGCCAAACACCTGGCAGGTCAGAAAGACGCTGCGCAGATCCACATCGAGAATGCGATCCCATTCCGATTCCTCAATTTCAAAGAACGGAGTCCCCGAGTTGATGCCGGCCGCGTTCACCAGAATGTCGACGCGTTTGAATTCGGCAATCGTGTCATCGAGGATGCGCTGGACCTCGGCTTTCTTGGTCACATCGGCGCTGCAGCCGATGGCGCGATGACCGCGGGCCCGAATCTGCTCGACTCGGACGTTGGTATGCTCGGCAGTCCGGCCGGCAATCACCAGATCGGCTCCGGCACCGGCGAGTCCCATTGCCATCTCGCCCGCGAGTACTCCTCCGCCGCCTACCACCACGGCGACTTTCCCTTCCAGGGAAAACAGATCGTTGATCAGCATTTATGTAAGGATGTCATGGACGACATTGCCGGCGATTCCGGTCAGGCGGGCGTCGAGGCCCATGAATTTCACGGTCAGGCGCTTGTGATCGATGCCTAGCACGTGGAGCATGGTGGCGTGGAAGTCGGGAACGGCTACAGGGTTCTCCACTGCTGCGTAGCCAAGTTCGTCGGTGGATCCGTAGGTGATGCCGGGCTTAATGCCTCCGCCGGCCATGAAGAAGGAGAAGCCCTTGATGTGGTGATCGCGGCCGTCGCCACCTTGCGACATCGGGGTACGGCCGAACTCGCCGCCCCAGACCACGAGAGTATCTTCGAGCATGCCGCGCTGCTTCAGGTCGGTGATGAGAGCGGCGGTTGCCTGATCGGTCTCGTGCGCTTTGATGGCGATGTTCGCCTTGACTCCGCTGTGATGATCCCAATCGCGGTGGTAAAGCTGGATGAAGCGGACTCCTCGTTCGGCGAGGCGGCGCGCGAGCAGACAGTTGGAGGCGAACGAGCCGTCGCCGGGCTTGGCGCCGTACATCTCGAGGACCGAGGCCGGTTCCTTGCTCATGTCGACGAGGTCTGGGACGCTCGATTGCATCTTAAACGCCATCTCGTATTGGGCGACTCGGGTGAGGATTTCAGGATCGTTCATACGATTGTGCTCGAGACGATTGAGGGCGTTGATCGCGTCGATGGAGTCTTTCTGCGAGGCCGGGTCGAGGCCGCGCGGCGTTTCGATGTGCAAGACGGGGTCGCCGGAGGAGTTGAACTTCACGCCCTGGAAGCGGCTGGGGAGGATGCCCGCCGACCACTGGCGGGCGGCGATGGGCTGCATCTGGCCGCCCTTGCCCGCCGACATGAGTACGACGAAACCGGGTAAGTTCTCGGTCTCGGCTCCGAGTCCGTAGAGGATCCATGAACCCATGCTGGGGCGGCCGGTGATGATGGAGCCTGTGTTCATCAGCGTGTGGGCGGGATCGTGATTGATCTGTTCGGTCCACATGGAGCGGACGATGCAGATGTCGTCGGCGACGCTGCCGATGTGCGTGAATAACTCGCACATTTCCTGGCCGGACTTACCGAATTTCTTGAACTCGTATTGCGGGCCGAAGCAGACCAGGCGGCTGTTCTGAAGCTGCGCGATCTGCTGGCCCTTGGTGAACGACTCCGGCATGCCCTTGCCGTTCATCTCGCGGAGTTTCGGCTTGTTGTCGAACGTCTCGAGGTGCGATGGGCCGCCAGCCTGATACAGGAAGATAACTCGCTTCGCCTTGGCCGGATGATGCAGCGGATTCACGACGCCGTGCGAAGACATGGCATCGTTGGCAGCGGCCATCAGCCGCGGATTCAAGAGCGAGTTGAGGCCGAGCAGGCCGAGCGTCGAAGTTCCGGTACGGAGGAATGCCCGGCGGCAGCATTGGTTGTGATCGTGTTCGTTCATGTTCAGCCTCAATTTCGCGTGATGGTCTCGTGGAGGTTCAGGATGGCGCGGGCCACGGTGGTCATGGCGGCGAGATCGGTGCGGTCGAGATTCGACGGAACCGGCGACTCGCCGATGGATACGAACTTCGCGGCATCGGCCTGACCGCTCTTGAATCGGGCGAGATCCTTCTTGTACAGGTCTGCGAGGATGCGGCGCTCGTCCTTATCGGGCGCGCGGTTCAGGGCGGTGTTGAAGGCCCAGTTGAGCTCGTCGTCGAAGTTCTTGGCGCCGGATTCGAGAATGCGTGCGGCAAACCCGCGGGCGGCTTCGATGAAGATGGGATCGTTCAACAAAATCAGCGCCTGAAGCGGCGTGTTCGAGTTGACTCGATTGACCGTGCACTCTTCGCGCGTGGGAGCGTCGAAGGTGAGCAGGCTGGGGTGCAGGAAAGTGCGCTGCCATTGCGTGTAGAGAGCGCGGCGATAGAGATCGTCACCATGGCTGGCTGAGTATTCGCGCTTCGGGAAGTTCATCTGCGCGAGGTAGCCTTCGGGCTCGTAGGGGCGGACGCTGGGGCCGCCGAACTTGTTCACGAGCAAGCCGCCCACCGAGAGTGCGATGTCGTGGACGACTTCGGCGTCGACGCGGAATCGGGTTTGATGCGCGAGCAGCCGATTGTACGGGTCCTTCTCTTCGGAGTCGGGCGAAGGCGCGGACGATTGGCGATAAGTGTGGCTCAGCACGACGGTCCGAATCATGTGCTTGGTGTCCCACGACTGCATGTATTCCGAGGCGAGCCAATCGATCAATTCGGGGTGCGTGGGCCATTCGCCTTGCGAGCCGAGGTCTTCGAGGACTTTCGAGAGGCCGGTGCCGAAGAACTCGCGCCAGAGGCGGTTCATCTGGACGCGGGCGGTGAGCGGATTGTCTTTCGAGACGAGCCAGTTGGCGAGGTCGAGCCGGGTGGCAGCGCGGCCGGGCGTGTCGAGCTTTCCGAGGAACACCGGGATGGCCGGGTTCACGATCTCGCCCGATTCATCGAGGAAATTGCCGCGCGGAAGAATGCGGGTGACGCGCGGCTTCATGCGTTCGGTATAGATGACTCGCGGAATGGAGGCATCGAGTTCGTCGCGTTCGGCCTCGAGTTTCGCGAGCCGCACGGTGCTATCGGCGAACTCGGGCGAGGACCAAGCGTAGTAGTCGAGGATGAGTTTCTTCTGGCCTTCGCTGCGATCGACTTCGTCGAGTTCGATGGCCTTGAGCAGGTCGGGCGGGACACCGAGGTCGACCGGGATGTTGACCGTGCAGGTAGTAGCGTTGGTGGCTTTTGCGATGTCGTGCTTCGCGCCGGAATCGCCCGTTTCCGGGTACGAGTATTCGCCGGATGAAAGCGCGACACGGAAGCGGCCGATGGCGGCGCGGCGGAAATCGGAGTCGTGATGGAGTCGAATGGTGACGACGTCATCGGCCGTCGTGGTCACCTTATTCGCGAATCGAAGCGCGATGGAGGCGTTGCGATGTTCGCCAAATGCGGCGCCCCATCCGGTGTGCTGGTCGCCGTCGATGGCGGCCATGGCGGGATGCTCCATGGGCTGGCCGAAACCGGTGGTGGTGGCGAGGACGAAGGGGAGTTTACGGCCGGCGAGTTCGGCGTCGACTTCGGTGAGGACGAAGCGGTCGGCGCCACGGGACAGGCGATTGCCGGGGAGACTCTCGTCCTGTAGAACATCGACACCGAGTTCGGTCCACGTGCCGGCGCCGGGTTTGATTTCGACGGTATAGGTTTCGTTGTCCGGGTTCGTGCCGGAGGCGACGACAACGCCATCGCCCATCTTCTTCTCCGAGGCGAGGGAACCGTGGAGGTAGTAGTTGCTGTCGATGGGTTGATCGTTATACACGGTGAGCGTCGCGCCGTGTTCGGACTTCGCGGATAACGGGTGCTGGTAGTGCCAGGCGAGCGTGCCGGCTTTGTGTTCGGCGAGGAGGCGATTCTCCCAGGCCCAGCGGCGCTCAGGCTGATTGCCGAGTTTGTCGGCGAGACCGGCTTTGAGCGAGTCGATCCAATCTTCGAGTTGCTTGAGGTGCTCGCTCTGTTGGGGGGTGGGCAGCGCGAGTTTGGAACCCCAGGCCTTCGAGCCACGATCCTGAATGAGACCGGTTTCGGCGACGTCGGAGAAGAAGGCCTTCATGGAATAGAAGTCCTTCGCGAGGAAGGGATCGAATTTGTGGTCGTGGCATTCGGCGCAGCCCATGGTGGATCCGAGCCAAACGATGCTGAGAGTGCGGACGCGATCGGCGCCGTATTTCGCGAGATACTCTTTGGGCTGCAGTCCGCCCTCGGCCGAGGCGCGGTTCAGACGGTTGTAGGCCGATGCGACTTCCTGATCGATGGTGGCATCGGGCAGCAGATCGCCGGCGAGTTGCTCGCGCGTGAAGCGGTCGAACGGCATGTTGTCGCGGAAGGCGCGGAGGACGTAGTCGCGGTAGGGCCACGCGGGCCAGATGTTATCGCCGTGGAAACCGGCGCTGTCGGCGTAGCGAACGGCGTCGAGCCAGCGCATGGTGCGCATTTCGGCGTAGGCGGGCGTGGCGAGAAGGCGGTCGACGACCTTATCGTAGGCGTCAGGGCTTTTGTCGGCGACGAACGCGGCCATTTCGGCGGGCGTGGGCGGGAGTCCGGTGAGATCGAAGGTGACGCGGCGCAGCAGGGTGCGGCGGTCGGCTTCGGGGGCGGGGGACAGTCCGTCTTTGGCGAGCCGTTCCTGGATGAAGGCGTCGATGGGGTTGCGAATGGGCGCCTTGGGATCGGCGATTTCGGGGACGGGCGGACGTTTGACGGCCTGGTAGGCCCAGTGTCCTTCGTATTGCGCGCCCTCGGCGACCCAGCGTTTGATGGTCTCCTTCTGCTGCTGTGTCAATTCCTTGTGGGCGAAGCCGGGCGGCATGATCTTCGCGCCGGTGCCGAAGATGCGCTGGATGATGGCGCTGTGTTCGGGATCGCCGGGGACGATCGGGGTGACGCCCGATTTCGTCGTCTTGAGCGCTTCCTCGCGGATGTCGAGACGCAGACCCATCATGCGTGCGCGCTTGTCGGGCCCGTGGCAACGGAAGCAGGTATCGGACATGATGGGGCGGATGTCGCGATTGAACCTGACGGTAGGGCCGGCGGCGAAACAGGCCGGCAGGAGTAAGAATAGGAGCCCAGACGCGGGGAACCGCATATTGTTGTTCATCTTAACGCAGTGGCTCTAGAGGCGGAGGGCCAGGTTGCCGAGCGTCGCGGCTAGAGGGGCTCGGGGCGACAGGGAATTGGGTTCGTTTTGCACGGGCTTTTTTGAGGTTCCGTAGATTTCTTCCATACAGGTCTCGAGCGCGTTGGCTTCGTTTTGTTTTTTGTGAGTTTGGGATTTCTGGAGCTCGTTGTGGGCTTTGTAGTAGGCGCGTTGGGCCGTGGTGTTGTAGCGTTCGATTTTGTCCAGAGCGTTGGGGCCAAGTTTGACTACGAGCCGGGCTTCGGGCGTATCGGGAGTTTCGTCGCTCAGCATGGCTTCGAAGGCGGCCTCTTCGAGTTTCTGGAGGCGGATGAGCTTCCAGCGGGCCTGGACCATTTGATCCAAGAGGAATTGGTCGTGTTCGGTTTGAGGATCGAAGTCGGTCCGGTAGGTTTCGCGGAGGTGGTCGCAATCGGCCTGGCTTTCGTGGGCGAGGATGGTGAAGGCAGCGCTGAGACCGTGGCGGGTAGCGTTGCGGGAAGACGCGGTTTTTCCTGCCGGCGTGGACGGGCCGGTGCTCGCGTGTGCGTTGCGCTGGTTGGCGAGGATCTGAGCTGTGGTTGCCATTACGTCCACACGGTAGCATGCGAAGAGGCGAAAGACGGGGCGAAGGAACTGTGGATAAGTCGGGTAAGTGGTTTGAGGTTAGTGGGTTAGGCGGGGTGGTGGATGGCTGTGACTGGGGGGTTGGCGGTGGTGGTGGATTTTTGGGAGATAGGGGCAGCGATGGTGTATTTGGAGGTTTGACAGAATGGGAGGACATCGTACTGTATCACCAGGACCCTGAACCTGATCGCTAACTAACGGCAACATTTCTTCACCGAGCTACCCTGAGGGTTCGGCGGACCCAACGGCGTTTATCGTTACTAATCCGCAATCTCTCATGAGCCCTTCGCGGCGGTGCCCGGCGGGCTGTGCGTCCACGCCGCTATGTTGGCTCAACTTTCCAGCGCCGCGCGACACGACAGCAACGGAACTCCAGGCTGCAGAATTGATGACGACGGCAGCCCCGATCGAAGGGAAACTCAAGGCCGAGGATCATCGCTCGCCAGGCCCCATGTGCTTCGTAGGTTAAGTGTTGCCCGGCGCCATCGCATGCGACCCCCGAGCGCCGCGGAGTATAATCACGAACGAACGATTTATTCGGAGGTTGTCGATTGACCGCTGAGAAAACGACTCGACCGTGCCTGTTCATTGGCTCTTCGTCAGAAGGTCTCGAGTTCGCTAGGGCGGTTAGGGCATCTCTGGAAGCCGAAGCCGAAATCACCGTCTGGGACGAAGGGGGCTTCCAATTAGGGCAGACCTCCGTCGAAAGTCTTTCTCTGTTATTATCGCGATTCGATTTCGCTGTGCTAGTTCTAACTCCGGACGACGCCGTCCAGTCTCGGTCTGTGGAGTTATTGGGACCGCGAGATAACGTCATCTTCGAACTCAGCCTGTTTATGGGAAAGCTCGGCCGAGATCGGACTTTTATCCTCCATCAGGCCCTCGGTGGCTTAAAAATCCCTTCGGATCTTGCCGGTGTGACTACTGCACAGTATCGTTGGCCACGGAGCGATAACAACGCCAGAGCGGCTGTTGCCACAGCGTGTGACATGGTTCGCGAACGAATTCGAGCTTTGAGAACTCGCGGCAAGGAAAACGCGCTCGGTGAAGGTCTTGACTTAAGCCGCGTTCAGGAGCACAACGATGTTCTGTGGACTAGACTTGCAGGTTGTGAAATTCGAGTTGTCAACGGCCGACTGGAGGAATATCCAGCAGATGAGACGACGGTTGTTGTTCTTCCGTGCAACGAATACTTCGACGACCGGTGTGCTTATGACACAAAAAGCGCGCTCGGAGCCTATGTCAACAAAATGTTTGCTGGACAGGTTGACGACTTCATTGACGGTTCCAAACAGGAATGCAAGAGGCGGTTAGGGCCCGGATCGGAGCAACAAAAGACCCTTGACGAGCGTGCCCTGAGCTTTGGCGCTGGTCGTGCGGTGCTTTTGTTGAAGCCACTGGGGCGGCACGTTCCCATAGCGCTTGTGTCCACCACGACGCAACGCGCTGGGCATGGCCTCACGGCTAGGTCATCCTACCTTTTTGATGGCGTTTGTGAGTTGGTTGCTCGACTGGTTGATGCCCGCCTTAATGACGTTGTGATGCCGATTCTAGGAGCGGGCCATGGTAGGATTGACCCTGCATTGGCTTTCGTTAGTCTGCTCTTGGCCGTCGCAGAAGCGTTGCGGTCCACGCCGGGAGGAAGTCCGATTAGAACGGTAACAGTTGTGGTCTTTCAGAGAGATCCAAGCAGTGTACCGCAAGTTCACAAGACAGTTGTGAAACGCGCGCTTGCCCTCGTCGCAGCGCCAGAACAGCAATCCTCGGTATCAGCGTAGAGACGGTTAGGACGATAAGTCTAGATGAGTGATCCCTTTAACCTGGAACGCTTTACTTCTGCGCAGGACCCCGTCTATGACGAGGTCATTTCAGAGCTACGGCATGGCCGGAAGGCGGGCCATTGGATGTGGTTTGTGTTTCCGCAACTTTCAGGGCTCGGGGGTAGCTGGAGTTCTCAGGCGTTTGCGATATCCTCGCGTGCGGAAGCGGAGGCTTATCTTGCGCATCCGATTCTCGGCCCCCGATTAATTGAGTGCACACGGCTTGTGACCTCCGCCAATCGCTCTTCAATACACGAAATCCTCGGTTCCATTGACGCTCTGAAATTCAGATCTTCAATGACCCTATTCGCTGAGGTCGCGAACGATCCCGCAGTTTTTCGGGAGGCGTTGCAGAGATATTTTGAAGGACATCCTGATCAACTGACCCTTGAACGGATCTGATCGCCTGAATGGGCCGTGTTCCTGAGGCCTTACAACCGGTAACTCCCCATAAGTCTGCCCGCCCGAAAGGAAAATGCTCAAGACGAGGCTGGCTCCAGGCCGATTTTGTCGTTGACCGCATTTCGGAGCCGCTGCTTGCAGCCTAACCTGACTTTCGCAGTTGGAGTCGCACGGAGGGGCTAAGTGGCATCGCGCCACGATGCTTGCTGTTGATCGTTGATCTCGCCCAGGTACAACACGGTGCGCTGCACGGTTTTGTTAGATGAGACGCGTTGGTTCTCGACGACGCTGAAGTAGCGATGGTCCTTGCCGTCTTTCTTCCGGTTTGTGCTGCGTAGGAACAAGGTACCAGCAGAATGCCAGAATCTTTTACGTTATGGAAGAGGGTAGGTCTTCACTCTGAGGTTTTCCGAGATCCCGCGTTGCAGGCACTTGGGTTAACTGACACCGGACGGGCAAAATGCCTCTGGAGTGCGAAAGTCAGGTTAACGGACATCGCTTCAGGCTGGACGGAAGCCATCGCGATGGTGGTTCGCGAGCAAACGCTCATCACCGAGTCGGTGAGCGAGGTGCGAAGGAAGTTGCTGTTCACAGTACGTGAGCTGGATGTGGACAACGACAGCGCATTTATCAACGACACCCTGGTGGACTATTGCCGGGACCACAAAATCGAACTGACCCGATGTCGCGCGTACAAGAAGAACGACCAAGCCTGGATCGAACAGAAGAACGGCGCGGTGATCCGTCGAATGGTGGGATATGGGAGGCTGGAGGGCGGAACTTGTCAACGACTTTGAGACACCTGCCCGCATAAATTAGTGAGTTTCGTCTCCCTGCGGCGGACTTGGCTTGGGAGGGTTGATCCAGACCGCGTCCGGGAGCGGAGCGGGCCGCGGAGGTTTGCGGACGAAGC
>JBBQGE010000102.1:0-21340 GCA_038322675.1 Bryobacterales bacterium | reverse complement strand
GGACGTCGTCATCTTCCCGTACATGATGACGCCCTTCGTGGTAGGCCGCGAATCGAGCGTTAGGGCGCTGGAAGAGGCACTGGCGGGCGACAAAAAGATCTTCCTTGCCACCCAGCACGACGCTTCGGTCGATGAGCCCCGCCCCGACGAAATCTACGGCGTGGGCACAATCGCCACCATCGTTCAGAGCCTGAAGCTGCCCGACGGCAACATCAAGGTCCTGGTCGAAGGCGTCGAGCGCGCCAAGGTGGTCTCCGTCAGCGACGATGAGGGCTTCTTCCGCTCCGTCGTCCGTACTTTCGCCTATAAGGTGGAGGGCGGCACCCAGCTGGATGCCCTGACCAGCCGCGTGACCGGTCTCTTTGAGCAGTACGTCAAGCTCAGCCAGAACCTGAATTACGAAACGATGATCGCGGCCATCCGCGTAGATGAGCCGGGAAAGCTTGCCGATACCGTCGGCGCTAACCTGCAGCTCAATATCGAGGAGAAGCAGGAACTGCTCGAAATCTTCGATCCCGTCGACCGCCTGACGCGCGTCGCCGAGATGCTCGATATTGAGATTGAGAAGCTCAATGTCGACCGCACCATCCAGGGGCGTGTGAAGCGCCAGATGGAGAAGGCGCAGAAAGAGTACTACCTCAACGAGAAGATCAAGGCGATCCAGAAGGAACTGGGGCGCGGCGAGAAGAGCGAGTTCGACGACCTCAAGCGCAAGATCGAAACTGCCGGCATGACCAAGGACGCCTACGATAAGGCGGTCACGGAACTGCGCCGGTTGGAGAACATGCCGCCGATGTCCGCGGAATCGACGGTATCGCGCAACTACCTGGATTGGCTGCTCGCGGTGCCGTGGAAGAAGAAGACCAAGGAAATCCGCGATCTGAAGTTCGCGCAGGAAGTGCTCGAGACGGATCACTACGGCCTCGCGAAAATCAAAGAGCGCATCCTGGAGTTCCTGGCCGTTCGCCGTCTGGTGAAAAATCCGAGGGGTTCCATCCTGCTGTTCGTCGGACCTCCGGGTGTCGGCAAGACCTCACTCGGCATGTCCATTGCGAAGGCGACGGGCCGCAAGTTCGTTCGCATGTCGCTCGGCGGCGTCCGCGACGAGGCGGAAATTCGCGGGCACCGGCGCACCTATATTGGCGCGCTGCCCGGTCAGATCATCCAGATGATGAAGAAGGCCGGCACCCGCAACCCGGTCTTCATGCTCGACGAAGTCGACAAGATGTCGATGGACTTCCGGGGCGACCCATCGGCCGCGCTGCTTGAAGTTCTCGATCCCGAACAGAACTACATGTTCGTCGATCACTACCTCGACGTCGAATACGATCTGAGCCAGGTGTTCTTCATCGCTACGGCAAATGTGCTGCACACCATTCCGCCGGCGCTGCAGGATCGCATGGAAGTGATCCGGCTTTCGGGTTATACCGAACTCGAGAAGCTGGAAATCGCCAAACGGTTCCTGGTGCGCAAGCAGATGGAGCAGACGGGTCTTAAGCAGGATCTGATCGAGTTCACGCCCGAAGGCATCCAGATGCTGATACAGTCGTACACCCGGGAAGCCGGCGTACGCAACCTGGAGCGCGAGATCGGGAATCTCTGCCGGAAGGTGGCGCGCAATTTCGTGAATTCCATGTCGGAAGATGGCCGCAAGCCAACGGCTCCGGTGCCGGAGAAGATGGTGATCAAGGACAAGACGGTCACCGATCTTCTGGGCCCGCAGCGCTTCCGCGACATGGAACTCGAAAAGAGCAACGAAGTGGGTGCGACGACCGGGCTGGCGTGGACCGAGGTGGGCGGGTCGATTCTAACTACCGAAGCCACCATCATGGAAGGCCGCGGCAAACTGACGACGACGGGCAAACTCGGCGACGTGATGCAGGAGTCGGCGCACGCTGCCATGAGTTACATCCGTTCGAGAGCCCACACGCTGGGGCTTGCCCGGGATTTCTACCGGCACCTCGACATCCATGTGCACGTACCCGAAGGAGCAATTCCGAAGGATGGTCCGTCGGCGGGCATCACGATTGCAACCAGCATCTGCAGCGCGCTGACCAGCATTCCGGTTCGCGCCGATGTGGCGATGACGGGTGAGATCACGCTGCGTGGCCGCGTGCTCGCCATCGGCGGCTTGAAAGAGAAACTGATGGCGGCGCATCGCCAGGGTATTCGCGAGGTCGTACTACCGAAGGACAACGAGAAGGACCTTCCGGACATCCCCGAAAATGTTCGCAAAGAGATGAAACTCGACTTCGTCCGATCCATGGATGAAGTATTGAAGATCGCGCTGGAGCGGGAGTTAGAACCCCTACCGATGCCGGCTCCGATAACCGGACAGCCGGTGTCTAAGAGCGCTGAAGAGAAAGTGACGCACTAGTTGTCAGTTGCCGGTTGTCAGCCCGGCGACAGGTGCTGACAACTGGTGACTGACAACTGGCAACTTCGATGCTGGCTAGATTTATAATAAGTGCAGCCAGACCGGAGCAGTTTCCGACTGGCGGCGGGGTTGAACTTCCCGAAATTGCCTTCCTGGGAAGGAGCAACGTAGGGAAATCCAGCCTTCTGAACGGATTAGTGAGGCAGCGGGAACTCGCGTTCACGAGTGCGCGCCCGGGTTGTACGCAACTGATCAATTTCTATCGAGTTGGCGAGGAGTTTGCTTTCGCCGACCTTCCCGGCTATGGATTCGCCAAGGTTCCCAAGCAAATTCGGGCGGATTGGAAGTCGCTGGTCGAGAGTTATCTCTTAAGCCGGGAGCCGCTGCGGCTGTGCATCATCCTGTTGGATTCGCGGCGCGGCTGGATGCAGAGAGATCTGGAATTGAAAGAGTGGCTTGAATGCCACAACCGGCCATTCATGGTGGCCGCGACGAAAGTCGACAAACTGACGAAACAGCAGGAACGTAACGGTATGGCCGCGATCCGCGAACACTATGCGGAAGGCGAGCTGGTGCCGTTCTCGGCCGTGACAGGCCGGGGAGCGAGGGAAATTTGGCAAGCGATCAGGAAAACCAAGGACAGCCCACAGTCGCAGCGGATTCCGCAACTATAGAGGGCGCTCCGGAGGCGAAGCCTCGAAATAACGAAACGAAGCCAGCGGAAGGCAGAGCAGCGGAGCAAAAGCCGGCAGCGGAGTCCAAGGCCGCCGAACCAAAACCGGCGGAGGCGAAGAACGCCGAACCGAAGGCCGCCGACAATCGGGATGCCGCGGCACGCCCGGAACAGAAGGGTGGCGGCGGTCACCAGCAGCGCCGTCAGCACGGTGCGCCGCGGGAACAGCCGAAGAACGGCACGCCGACCCTCGATCTCGTCGAGCTGAAGGACATGAGTATCCAGAAGCTCAACCAGATCGCCAAGGACATGGGCGTCACCGGCACGGCCGGACTCCGCAAGCAGGAACTCATCTTCAAAATCCTGCAGATGCAGGCCGAAAAGAGCGGCCTCATCTTCTCCGAAGGCGTGCTGGAGTGCCTGCCCGATGGTTTCGGATTCCTGCGCGCGCCCGAATATAACTACTTGCCGGGTCCCGACGACGTCTATGTCTCGCCGTCGCAGATCCGTCGCTTCGACCTGCGCACCGGCGACACCATCTCGGGCCAGATCCGTCCGCCGAAGGAAGGCGAGCGATACTTCGCCCTCATCAAGGTGGACGCGATTAACTTCGAGCCGCCGGAGGAAGCGCGCAATAAGATCTTCTTCGACAACCTGACGCCGCTCTACCCGTCGGAACGGCTGCGTCTGGAAACGGCGAAGGATAACTACTCGGGACGCGTGATGGATCTGCTGACTCCGGTGGGCAAGGGACAACGCGGACTGATCGTCGCGGCGCCCCGCACCGGCAAGACGATGCTGCTCCAAAGCATCGCGAACTCGGTGACGACGAATCATCCCGAAGTGACGCTGATCGTGCTGCTGATTGATGAACGTCCCGAAGAAGTCACCGACATGCAGCGGTCGGTGAAGGGCGAAGTGATCAGCTCAACGTTCGATGAGCCCGCCTCGCGCCACGTACAGGTGGCCGAAATGGTGATCGAGAAGGCGAAGCGCCTGGTGGAACACAAGCGCGATGTCGTGATTCTGCTCGACTCCATCACGCGGCTCGCACGCGCCTACAATACCGTGGTGCCGCCATCGGGCAAGGTGCTCTCCGGCGGTGTCGATTCGAACGCGCTACAGCGCCCGAAGCGATTCTTCGGCGCGGCTCGGAACATCGAAGAGGGCGGATCGCTGACCATCATCGCTTCGGCGCTGATCGATACCGGCAGCCGCATGGACGACGTGATCTTCGAAGAATTCAAGGGCACCGGCAACATGGAAGTCCATCTCGACCGGAAGTTGATGGACAAGCGCGTCTTCCCGGCCATCGACATCAGCAAGAGCGGCACCCGCAAGGAAGAGTTGCTGATCTCGAAGGAAGAGTTGAACCGGGTATGGGTGCTCCGCAAGGTACTGAATCCGCTGTCCCCAACCGAGAGCATGGAACTATTGCTCGACAAGTTGGGCCGCACGCGCAGCAACTCCGAGTTCCTCGCCGCGATGAGCGGCTGATCCTCTCCACGTCAGACGCCGGGTGCGGGTATTGCGCCCGGCGCTTTGTAATTTCTATGTAATTCCTCGCTCAATCCCTCGCCGGCAGTCATCTGCGCTCTTATCATTAAAGATGAAAGGATCGCTTTGTCTACTAATAAGCCTCGTGTCCTGCTGACCTCCGTCTTCGGCCCCTACGCGCAGGATGACGAATTCGGAAGCCGCTCCATCAACCCGATGGAGCTATATCACAATCAGGTGACAAGGTCGCAGGGGGCCTTCTCGCTGCGAATGTTCCACCGCTCCTGGGGCCTGATGTTCATTCAGGCCAATATCGACGCGCCCTCGACGTTGCTCGATTTCCCCACGCGCGAGACGTTCGCGAAGGAGTTGAAAGCGAACAAGTACGGCATCGTCGGTATCTCATCCATCATCGTGAACATCGGCAAGGTACGCGAGATGTGCCGGATGGTGCGCGAGTTATCGCCCGAATCGGAGATCATCGTCGGCGGGCACGTAACCGCCATTCCCGGTATCGAGCAAATGGTGGATGCCGATCATTTCGTCCGCGGAGAAGGCGTTCAGTGGATGCGCCGCCACTTAGGCGAGGACGAGACGGCTCCGATACGCCACCCGGTAATCCGGTCGGGATTTGGCTTTCGGATCTTCGGAATCGATATGCCGGATTGGCGCGGATCGGCCGCGGCGACCATCATACCCTCGGTCGGATGTCCGATGGGATGCAACTTCTGCACCACCTCGGCATTCTTCGGCGGTAAGGGCAATCACATCGACTTTTTCAAGGGCGGCGACGAACTATTCGAAGTGATGCGCGACATGGGAGACAAGCTGAACACTAGCTCATTCTTCGTAATGGATGAGAATTTTCTGCTGAATCGAAAACGTGCAATGCAGTTACTCGCACGCATGAAGCAGGAACGCAAAAGCTGGGAATTCTACGTCTTCTCCTCCGCGAACGCCATCCGCAACTACACGATGGACGAGTTAGTGGAACTCGGCGTGTCGTGGATCTGGATGGGCCTGGAGAGTCCGAAATCGAATTACATCAAACTCGCCAATACGGACACGTTGGCAATGACGGCCAATCTCCGGAGCCATGGCATCCGTGTCCTGGGGTCCACCATCGTCGGTCTGGAACATCACACGCCCGAGAATATTTACGAAGAGATCGAGTTCGCCGTAAAGCACGACACCGACTTTCATCAGTTCATGCTGTACACGCCGGTACCCGGAACGCCTCTCTATCGCGAGGTGAAGGAGCAGGGCCGCCTGCTCGACGTCGATCTCGCGGACATCCACGGGCAGTATCAATTCAACTTCCGCCATCCGGCGATTTCGCGAGAGCAGTCGAAGACGTTCCTGGATTACGCGTTCAGCCGCGACTACGAGCGCAACGGGCCGAGTGTGTTCCGCATCTGCAGGACGACGTTCCAGGGTTGGCAGCGATATCGCGAGCACGCGGATGCGCGAATCCGGGCCCGATTCGAGAAGGACGCGAAGATGCTGAAGCTGATTCATAGCAGCGGCCTGTGGGCGATGGAACGGCAACTGGCACGGACGAATCAGGCCGTCAGCAAACACATCGGAACGTTCCGCCATGAGTTGGAACGCGCGTTAGGACCGCTTGCTTCTCTGTCCGCCGGCTTGCTTGGACCCGTTCTTTTGTGGACGTCGGCACGAGAAGAGCGCCGTCTCGCCTCGGGTGTGACCTACGAGCCCAGCACATTCGTCGAACGCATGAACTGGGCGTGACCACTCTGGAGTAACATTGCCGTCCTTCGGCCCGGGGTGTTCTACTCAGGTTAGGAGGATCGCGATGTACGATCGCCGTACTGTGTTATGCGGGTTGGCCGGTGTTGTGCCCGCGCTCGCGGCGGATAAGAAACTCGACCCTGACGCGGGAGTCACGGCGCCCGAAGACCTGATGAAGGAACACGGCGTCCTGAACAGGTGTCTGCTGATCTACGAAGAAGGGATGCGCCGCATCCGGGCGGGCGAGGATATCTCACCCGAGGTGTTCGACAAAACGGCAGGCATCATTCGTACGTTCGTCGAAGAATATCACGAGAAGAACGAGGAGAACTTCATCTTCCCGGTGTTCGTAAAGGCCGGGAAGTTGACCGATCTCGTTTCCACTCTCAAGACGCAACATGTGGCGGGCCGCAAAGTCACAGCGGCGATATTGCAGTACTCGACGCCCCAAGCGTTCAAGGCGAATCGCGACCGCGTGCGAGGGTTATGCGAGAAGTTCATCCGCATGTACCGGCCACACGAGTCGCGAGAAGATACGGTACTGTTCCCCGCCCTGCGGACGATTCTTACGCCGAAGGAGGTGTTGAGCCTCGGCGATCGCATGGAGGAATTGGAGCACAAGGTATTGGGTGACGAGGGATTCGAGAAGTCGGTCGATCAAGTGGCCGCTCTCGAAAAACAACTCGGCATTTACGACTTGAATCAGTTCACACCGCAGGTCTGAATTCGGAGCCGGCTACTGCTTCGAGTCGAGCCGCGCGATGCGCTCATTCAGTGCCTTTACCAGCGCTTCGCGCCGTGCGCCGGCACTCGCTGGATCCATCTGCAGTAGTGCGAGAGCTTCCTTGGCGGCTGAAAGAGCGTCGGCCTTTTTGCCGTCGGCTTCCAGGATTTCCGACAGCGAATCCGCGAGATTGGCGGACTCTGGATGTAGCGTCCGCGCGTACCGCAACACCTCGGCTGCTTCGCTTTTGCGATTCGCGCTGAATAGCTGATAGGCGACGGTGTTCAGCGACGTCTCGCGGGTGGACATCGCCTCGGGTTCCTCAACCCGGGCGCGCTCGAGTTCCTGTTTCGCCTGATCCCACTTGCCCGAATCAGCCAGGTGATAAATCGCGGCAGGACTCGGACTCCACGGCTTCAGCGACGCCTTCACTGTTCC
Source organism: Bryobacterales bacterium (assembly GCA_038322675.1). GTDB lineage: Bacteria > Acidobacteriota > Terriglobia > Bryobacterales > Bryobacteraceae > TMP-7. The sequence goes on along the minus strand of JBBQGE010000102.1, from coordinate 13,879 downwards.
CTTTTCACGCGCGACCGCCAGCAGAGTCGGATAGAACTGTACGAACGTATTGTCGACAGCCCCGTTCGCGGTATGGCACGCAAAGCATCCGGCTGTCTTCGGCAGCGGCTTTGCGGTGGGCGCGGGCACGCCGCCTCGCGTCTCGAAGTTGAAGTAGGCCCACTTCTCCGGAAACCGGGTCTCATCCTTCAGCGCGACTTCCATCGCCGCGACATCCGTTTGAAAGTACCCGTCCTTGTTGATGGACCCGTGCGTTTGCGGATACCGGATCTCGAGGACAAACATTGTCTTGTCAGGCCAGTGTCCGGATTCGAGGAACGCCTGATACGACTCGCGCTTGACGAAGACGTTATCAAACAGGGGAACGCCGCCGCTGGCGAGCGTTCGCGCGGGCCCGTACGTCATGCCGAGTCCGCTGGTGAGGTAGATCCATTCGCGATAGTCCGGTGGCCGCATGAGTTCGCCGGAATCGTTGTAAGAGGGATCGTTGGCGCCGAAAGCCGCGCCGGCCAACAGAACAATCGCCCAGAACCGCATATGTCGAGGGTACCGTCTCTCCGGGGCTCCCGTCTTGTACAGCGACAACATCGTCTTGCGCTCGCCCGCTTCAACTCACGTCGCCGCCGCTCGAGGTCGCGCGGAGTCCAGCCGGGAATGCATCTCCAAGGCGAGCGACTGTTCCGCGCCGCGCTGCCAAGACGAGGCTCGGTCGTCTTTCAAGCCGGTTTCTCTCGCGAGTCTGGCACTCCCTCCTGAGGAAGCGTCACAATCGAAGGCAGCAGTGACGCGGTGAGGTGTTGGTCTCGGTGGCGGATGGTCCCGACAGGCCGGCGGCACGGGACTCGGCTTGGCGTTGATAGCGAAGCCGGCAAGGGGACCTTGGTTACGCTCTGTTTGCCGGATCTAACATCGTGCGTCTAGAAGGCGAAGTAGCCGCTGGCTGAAGGGCGCGGCTCTGAAGTGTACGTAATTGAGTCAGAAAGGACATGTATGAAACGCTCCTTGATTGTGCTGGTAGTGATTGCCGGCGCGGTATGTGCATCCGCTCAACGGCGCGGCGGAGGCCGTGGCGTAACGCCCGGCAGTGATCAATATCCGCCGGTTCCGCGTTCGGACTCGGAGAAGAAAATTCTTGCCACCATCGACAGGGCCGCGAGAGAAGGCGAGTTATACGAGAACGTCCCCGCCGCGGACGGGCGCCTGCTTAGATTGCTGACTGAGGCTGCGAATGCGAAGCACGTTGTCGAAATCGGAACGTCCACCGGATTATCCGGGCTGTGGTTCTGCATGGCGCTCGAGAAGACGTCCGGCAAGTTGACCACGTTTGAATATGACAGTGGCCGGGCGGCGACCGCGAAAAAGCACTTCAAAGAAGCCGGCGTGGAACGCCTGGTGACCGTGGTGGAAGGCGATGCGCACAAGACAATCACCCGTTTGAAGGAGCCAATCGATGTTGTCTTCATCGATGCAGATAAGGACGGTTACGTCGATTACCTGAATAAACTGCTGCCATTGGTGAAGCCCGGCGGGTTGATACTGGCGCACAACGTGAACATGGTCCCCGATTATGTGAAGGCCGTCACGGGCAGCGCCGATCTGGAGACCGTGTTCTACCTCGAAGGCGCCGGTCTTGCGGTGACGCTGAAAAAGCGGTGAGGTCGCCCCTCACTGCGCGGTGGACGCAAAATGAAGACTCCTCGCTGGACAGACCTGCTTGCCGTTGACCGTCACTGCGTAGCGGGCCGAAGCGACTTCCATGGTCACTGGATGCGGCACGACCGGGAATTGCGAAGACTGCTGCGCCGGCAGACCTGCCGCTCGACAACAGACTCCAAGCGGGACCCGTCAAGCCGCATCACTTTCCGTAAGTCAACCCGAAGCCGAACTTGAATAGTGGATCATCCAGGTCGTGCGCGGCGTCCGGCGCCTGGGCCGTAACGGATGGCATGTCGCGCGGCAGGTCGAAGGGCAACTTGCCAGTGGGAGTGCGCTTGCCGAATACAACGTCGAGGAATGCGGCATCCGTGATTCCGAAGGTCGCGAATACTCCGGCGACCTGGTCAATGAACTCCGTGAGGATGGTCGGACGGTCCATATCCACGCAGACCACGGTCGGAGTCCCGGAGGCGGCCAACTTCAATACTTCGTCCAATTGCGCCTGATTGGCCGATCCAGTGTATGCGAGCGTATTGCCGATCACCTTCGGGACGGTAATCGCGCCAGACGGACGATCGCCACGTCCGAATCCGAAACCTCCGCCGAAGGGGTAGACAATCGCCGGGGTCGTGATTCGGATCAGAGCTACGTCCGCCCGCTTAGGATCATCCACAACCGTTCCATACTGGGCCGCCGCATCTTTATCAATATTGGCGACGTAGATCTTCTTTTGCGCGGCGACCGGAAGCACCTGGCCGGCGTCCTTCAGCAGCACGACGCTGCGTATCTGCGCCTGGCGTCCCGCTTCCATGAAGCGCTCATTTCCCACCACCTGCTTCGTCTTCCCCGGGTCCACATAAGGGTTCTCGAACAGGCCGAGTTGGAACATCGCGGCCAGGATGCGGCGTGCGGACACGTCCAGTCGCGAGGCTGGGATGCTGCCCTCCCGCACGCATTCGATGACGTACTTCGGATCGTTTTCGCTCAGAACCTGATCCACACCCGCCAGGACCATCGTCTTGTGCCGGTCCTTTTGTGACAGGTGCTCGACGCCCCAGGGCATGTTCCGCAGCGTGTCCGTGATCATCACGCCCTGAAAGCCCAACTGGCCGCGCAGCAGGTCCGTGGCGATGGCTTTGGAGAAGTTCGCTCCGACGATATCCCTGCCGACGGGGATCATGTAACCGCCCATCACCGCCCCAGTCCCGGCTTGAATCGCGGCCTTCCATGGAATAGACGAGAAAACCTACGAAGCCGAAAGCTACTGCTGCCCAATCGATTGGCTCGCCGGGCAGCAAGCTGAAGTAGAGTAACGACACAAAAGCAGTGAACGCGGCAACGTTTGCGATGATGGCGATGGTCCGGAGTCTTGCCGTCACAAGCCTCGATAGCGTCCATGCTACGGCCCAGCCGCCGGCGCGCGGAGCTCCGAAGTGTCGATTGGGACACTAGCGATCGTGCTGGTACATCAACACCAGCGACCGTTGCGCGAAGGGTAGATACACCAATGGGGCGGTCATGCCCAATCCCAGTCCCACGGGCACATGGTGGATCAGAAGGAATGGGGAGAGCGCCCACAGCAGGTCCAGAATCAATAGGACCGGGAACATTCGGCCGAACTTCGCGGGCAATTGACGCAGGCTCAGGCAGGCAGCCGCCACTACATAGAGTCGCACCGGAATCAGCGCAACCGCTGTCACGATCAGGACGGTCATGGAGACCTGGGGCGAGAGCAGTCCGGTGTCGAATAGGATCTCGGACGCCTCCCGCAGGTTAGCCAGCGCCGCGACATAAATGGACAGGTACAGCACCTGGACCAGCACGAGAAGGGTAACTACGGCCCGGCGCGGCGGAGCGGGAAGTTCCTCGGGCGTGGAGAGCAATGAACGCACCGGGGCTTCTGCCGCGACCGGTGGTGACTCCGGAGTCGGCGGGATATCGGCGGCGGCGACGGAGACTCGAGAAACGGGAGCGATGAAGCGGTAGCCCTTGCCCGCGACGGTCTCGATATAACGAGGTTGGGCGGAGGAATCGTTTAGCGCGGTTCGAATCTTATTAATCGCGCTGTTCAGACCGTGATCAAAATCAACGAAGGTATCGGAGCCCCAAAGGCGACCGCTCATCTCCTCGCGCGTGACCAATTCCGATTGCCGTTCGAGAAGCATTAGCAGGACCTGGAAGGGTTGGGAATGCAGCTTGACCCGGACTCCGTGTTTGCGCAGTTCGGCGGATGCCTCGTCTGCCTCGAACACACCAAAGCGGAAAACGCGGCGTGCGCCGTCGCCGTTCATCGTGATACTTCCAGTCTATCTTACCCTCTCGGGACATCCAGATATTGGCGCAAGCAGCCACAAATCAACCACTTGCACAGTGATCTACAAGCGAGTGCCAAAGGACCCGCAGAGTCTTGTCCGTTTGCGCCGGTCACGCCACAATTCGGGTCGTGAGGCAACTTATGAGACAAGTTCCGTTTGTGACAGCGCCCCGAATTCACAGAGCGCTAACAGCAACTATCGAAAAGCGCGTGCTGATCTGGATGGCTCGGCGGACCCCGGCAGCTATTGGACCGGACCACCTGACCGTACTGGGATTCATCGCCCAGCTACTGGCGGGAGGGGCGTACGCGCTGGCATCGCACGATCCGCGAGCCCTCTGGCTGGTAAATCTGTTCATTCTTCTTAACTGGCTGGGTGACAGTCTGGATGGGACTGTGGCCCGGGTGCGGAACCAGCAGCGCCCGCGATATGGATTCTACGTCGATCACATGGCCGATGCTGCCGGCGCCTTCGCCCTGATGACAGGGCTGGCTATCTCCGGCTACATGGACTGGCTGATTGCCGCCGGGTTGCTGGCGGGTTTCTATGTTCTCTCGATTGAGAGTTATCTGGCGACCTACACCATAGGCCGATTTCACCTGTCGCATGGCGTATTCGGCCCCACCGAGATCCGCCTCTTGCTGATGATCGGCAACGTGGTGCTGATGATCCATCCGTATTCGCAACTGGCGGGACGAACCTTCCGGCTGTTCGATGTCGGCGGCGTGGTGGCGATTGCCGGAATGGCGATCATGGCCGCGGTCACGACGGCGCGGCACATTGTAGTCCTGTATCGCGAGGAGACTCCGCGGTGAGTCATCCAGGAAGACAGCGTGCCCGATTCGGCATTTTCAGCCTGGTGGGAGCGCTCGGCGCGGTGTTGCAGCTGATCTTGTTCGGGCTGTTCACAAGAGGATTGAGTCTGCCGCCGGTGGCAGCAATGCCGATTGCCGTAGAACTGGTGGTGTTGCACAACTTTCTCTGGCATGACCGGCTCACGTGGCGGGATCGAAGGACCAGCAGCCTTCGGGATCGAGCTTCGCGACTGTGGCGTTTCCATATCGGTAATGGCCTGGTGTCGATTGCCGGCAACACCATCCTCGCCTATTGCCTGGTGCAGATTCTGGGGCTTCCTGCATTGTGGTCGGCGGCAGTGGCTATCGCGGTGTGCGCGCCCGCGAATTTCCTGATCGCCGATCGTTGGGTGTATGGAGACATCCCCGCCGGATCGAATTTCTGAAATACTCTGCTTATGCTTCCGATAGATTTGCGATGGAAAGTCGCGGTGGTGGCGCTGCTTGGCTGCGGGTTGTCGTGGGGACAGGCGGCAGACGAATGCAAGCCTTCCTCTCTGAATATTCCGGGCGCGCCGTATCCTTGCGTATATCCCGATCGCCGCGTGGCGTTCCGCGTGGCCGCGCCCGACGCGAAGAAAGTGCAGGTGCGGTTGAGCGGGGCGCACGATATGACTCGCGACTCAGACGGCCTGTGGACGGTCACCATTCCGCCTCAGGTCATTGGGTTCCACTACTACAGCATCGTCATCGACGGTTCCGTCGTGGCGGACCCGGCCACCCGGACCTTCTTCGGCTCCGGATGGGACAACAGCGCGGTCGAGATTCCCGATCCGGATGCCGATTACTACTCCGCCAAGGACGTTCCGCATGGAGACGTGCGCCAACACTGGTATTACTCAAAGGTCACGGGCGAGTGGCGGCGCTGCTATGTCTACACGCCGCCGGACTACGACCGAAATGCGCGGGGCCGTTACCCGGTTCTCTACCTTCTTCATGGATGGGGCGAAAACGAGCAGGGCTGGCACACGCAGGGCCACGTGGATTTCATTCTCGACAACCTCATCGCGGAGAAGAAGGCCAAGCCGATGATCGTCGTTATGGACAACCTGAACGCAGTCAGGCCCGGTGAGGATGCGGGGCTGTATCATGCTCGCAGCATCATTGCTCGGAAATCGATGGCGGATGTGCCTCCGCCGATCGGCGCTGCTCCGCGGCCTTCTGCGACCGGCGCGGCTCCGCGTCCCGCCTTTCCCACCAACTGGTTCAACACCTTCACCGAAATGATGGTGACGGATCTTATCCCGATGGTGGAACGAACGTACCGCGTGGCGCCCCGCCGCGAGAACCGCGCGATGGCGGGGCTTTCGATGGGAGGCATGCAATCGTTCCAGACGGTGCTCGGAAACATGGACAAATTCGCCTATCTCGGCGGCTTCAGCGGCAGCAGCGGAGGGCGCGGCGGACTCGACCTGAAAACCGCCCACAACGGCATTTTCGCCGATTCCGCGGCCTTCAATAAGAAGATGAAGGTGCTGTTCCTGGGAATCGGCTCGGTGGAAGGTCCGGGCACAAAGAACTTCAGCGAGCAATTGAAACAGGCGGGGATCACGAACGTCTATTTCGAGTCGCCCGGCACCGCTCACGAATGGCTGACCTGGCGCCGGTGCTTGCGGGACTTTGCTCCTCGGATCTTCCGATAATGAATTGGCCGCGATTTACCAGCTGGACGGTACCAATTTATATCTCACTCTACGCGCATAATCGGCGTAGCCATCTAACTCATTTCGTAGCGTGCGATCTTCCAGAATCGTTCGCAGTGCGGTCATAGCAGCAGTCAGCAACGCAGGCACAAAGGCAAATCGCGAATTCTGGATCAATGGCGTGGCGAGTGTGAACGCCGAGATTCCTGTATAGCCCGGATGCCGTACGAAACGATAGGGACCGCTGGTGACGACTACGTGCCCGCGATCCTGACGGCTGAGAGCGGCATACTGTCCGACCATTGAAATCGGGTGTCCAGTCCCGCCGTAACCCAGGTGGCCACGGGGCCCAGCAGGACCACGACGAAGACGATCGGCTTGTCCCATGTCTTGCCTGCTTTGACATTCTTACGCTCGTCGCGCAAGTCGGGGTTGCGTGACAGCACAACCGTGCTGGCAACGCTGGCGGCAAGGTTGAGTCCCAGAAGAATCCACGCGTTTGGCCAATTCAAACGGCCGGCTGATCCGAAAAGACACGCTGATGTAATCGCGAGGCTGAAGATTACCGGCGCGAACTGCTTGATAGGCGGCATTGGGTGACCTGTCAGCCACATTTTTACACACTTCAGATAGTCGGGTCTTGTTATCTGGTATCGCGGGCGCCTTGTCCACAAATCGCCGCTGCCGGGCGTTTCCTGATTGAGAGCATAATGAACATGCAACTCTCTGTACGAGCTTCCAGGGAAGACTCCATGAATGGCCGGCAGCAGGAGTATCAGCGGCTGATTGCGCCGATTGAAGACCGGATGATGCGTGCGGTCTGGCGCATTATTCGAGATCCCGATGAGACCGAAGACGCTTTCCAGGAGGCGCTGCTAACGATCTGGAAGCGCTGGGATCGCATCTGTACTCACCCGAATCCACAGGCGCTGATCCTGCAGATCTGCATTCACGCGGCGCACGATGTGCTTCGCCGAAAAGTGCGGCGCGGCAGATGGTTGGAGGCGGCCGCCGTTGCGGACGAGATCCCGGATCCCGCGGCTTCCGCGATTCAGAGCATCTCCGCAGCCGAGCAAGACGCGGCCGTGTTTCGGGCCATCGGCAGTCTGTCGAGAAATCAGGCGCGCGCGATTCTCATGCACGCCGTGGAGGAAGTCCCTTACAACGCTATCGCCGCGGCAATGGACTGCCGCGAAGCGACCGTCCGCAAACATGTGGCACGCGCTCGTGCCAAGTTGCGGGTTCTGCTCTCCCAACTCATTCCCGCAGTGCACAAGGAGGAGAGTCATGCATAACGATGTTGACGAATTGATTCGAAGCAGAACCAACGGGGAGATTCCGGCCGATGTGGAAGACCGGCTGCGCAGGAGGCTGGGCGAGTTCCGGACGAGAGTGGAACAGCGGCCGCCAAGTCTGTTGGGGGCATTCGCATCTTCATTGATTGCCTGGCCGGCGTGGCGAGTGATGGCGATGGCCGCTGCCGTACTGATGGTTGTTGCAGTGGGGCTGGTGCTGGCACCGCCCAATTCCCGCTCCAGTCAGATGTTCGCCGCGGCGGCGGCCCAACTCAGGAATTCTCAATCGCTGGAATACACGATTGTGTTGAATGAAGAGCCATACGTGGCGGTCGACTTCAGCTACCTGGCTCCGGGTTACCGGAGAATCAAATGCTCGTGGGGTATCGAAGTCAGAACGGACGGGACTACCGGCAAGCAGATTGTGTTGATGCATGCCGCGCACGCTTACCTGAGCGAGAGTGGGAAGACCGTGGAGAGCGAGTCCAACATAGATGACTTCTCCGCGCAGCTCCGGTCGTTGCCGAGTCAGGCCGACGAGGTTCTCGGTGAGCATTGGACCGGGCAGCAGAAGCTTGTGGGTTATCGTGTGAGCAAAGCGCCACCGAACGGCTCAATCGGCGGCCTCAAGAATCTGGACATCTGGATCGACTCGGCGACACGCGAAGTCCATCACGTGGACATAACTGTTCAGGAACCTGGCAAGCCCGAACACCAGATGCAAATCCGGAACATCGTTACCGGACAGGCGGTGGATCGCTCAGTGTTCGATCTGACTCCGCCCGCCGGCTACAGCGCCATCGCCGTGCCGAACGCAAATGCATTACCGGTGCCGCCGCGGAACACGATGCAGTTGCATGCGGAGATTCGAGAAAGCGGCGAGCTGGTCGCGGTGGTGCTTCCGATGAAAGGATCGTACGCGCAAACCACTGCCGCGTTGGGCACGGTGGAATCGTACTTGAAGGAACAGGGAGCGACGCCTGTTGGTCCTCCACTGGGACGTTACTGGTCCGAAGACCGCTGGGAGACAGGGTATCCGGTGGCGCCGGGAACTCAGGTAGACGCGCCATTCAAGGTGGTCTCGTTGCCGGTGGCCCTGACGGCATCCGTGGTGGTGGATGGACCTTGGGGAAAGGATACGGAGCTGTGCTGGGGATCGTTTCTAAATTCGGTGATGGAGCAGGGCTATGTGCCCGCCGGGCCGACGATGGAGATGTGGTCCGTAGACGCCGGCCGGGGGACGCAATCGACTGAGATGCGTATCGCGGTGAGGAGAGCGAAGTAATGGAGGGGCTGGCGCTACGGCCGCGTCGAGGCCTCGCGACCTATCCGCAATACAGGAACCGATAGTACAAGATGACACGGACAGGCAAGACTCCCCGGCTCGAACTCTCCAGGTCGCAGATCCTCTCCTTCCGGCGGAGAGCCGGAGCACTCGACGAACGTCTCCCGATGGCGCCGAAGTCGCTCCGGTTGGCCGCATGGGCCGGACTGCAGGACTCCATGCCGCGTGCCGCCCTGCTGTCGATCCACGCGCGAGTGGAAGGGACGGGTTCGACCACTTGGGAGCACGCGTCCCTGGTCCAACTCTGGGGGCCGCGGTTCAGCGACTATGTCGTAGCGGCGACCGACCTCGCGGTATTTTCGCTCGGCCGCCTGCCGGAGCACGCGCGCCGTCGCGCGAGGGCCCACGATACCGCCCTGCGGCTTCACGCCTTCCTTGAGGGCAGGCGGATGCCGTTCGGCGAAGCGGGTCGCGGGATGGGGGTGGAGCCAAACAGCCTGCGATACGCCACGGCGACAGGGACGGTCCTGCTGCGGTGGGACGGCACGCGCCAGCCTGTCATCTGGGCCGTAGAGCGGCCGGACATGGAACCGGCGCACGCGCGTCTCGAACTCGCGCGCCGGTACCTCCACATCTTCGGGCCAGGGACGGCAGCGTCGTTCGCCAAGTGGGCCGGGATTCACGGTGCGGCAGCAAACTCCGCCTTCGAAGGACTAGCCCGGCAAGCTCACACCCGCGAGCACACTGATCGGTGATGCCTGGATCCTGGCGGACGACGAGGCGGCGTTTCGGGGTCAGCCTGGCCCTGTTGCACCGGCGCGGCTCCTGCCGAGCGGCGATGCGTTCTACTTGCTGTGGGGAGCCGATCGGGAGATCGTGGTGCCCGACGCCAGGCAGCGCGCCGAGTTATGGACGACACGGGTATGGCCGGGCGCGCTGCTCGTAAACGGGGAGATCGCAGGCACGTGGCGCCGGTCGGCGGCCGAAGTCTCGATCGCCGTCTGGCGCCGCCTGTCGCGGGCGGAACGGGACGCCGTTGAGGCCGAGGCGATGTCGCTACCGCTGGGTCTCACCACGCCAACTGTCCGCTGGATCTGAACGCTGTTTGAATCTCCGTCCAGACGGTGGCGCTGTAAGTTCAGGAAAGAGCCTTGCCGTATAGCGCGAGCAAGCGGCTCCAGGCCTTCTCGGCTTGTGGCTCGTTATAGACGCGCGAATCCGGAGGGCACCAGCCGTGTGCGGCGCCGGCGTACACTTCGATTTCGGCGGGCAGGTTCGCCTCCGCGAACACTTCCTTCAGTGCGACCTTGTCGTTTGGCGCGCGCTTGTCGTCGTTTTCCGCGATCGCGATGAGAAACTGCGCCTTGCTTTTTGCCGCCTGAAGGTGAGGACTGTTGGGCGTGTTGTTCACGAGTCCGCCGCCGTGGAAGGAGGCGACGGCGCCCACACGCTGCGGGACGGCGGCCGCGGTTCGAAGTGCCATCGGGCCGCCCATGCAGTAGCCCTGAGTGCCCATCTTGCGATTCTTCGCCACAGACTTCTGCTCGTCGAGCCAGCCGATGAAGGCTTTCGCGTCCGTCATGTTGGTGGTCTCGTTCAGGCTTCGCGCAAGCCGCATTACGTCCTGAATCGGGGTCGCCGCGCCGGACTCCGCGGTGGGTGCTTTCTTGGTGCGGTAGAACGGATTCACTACCAGCACCGAGTATCCCGATTCGGCGAGGCGTTTGCCCATTTGCCGGAACGCAGGCCGCAGGCCGAAGATGTCGGGCCAGATGAGAACCCCAGGTGCGGTGCCGCTCGCGGGATGCACGAAGTAGGCATCGGCAACGCCGTCGGGCGTGGTCACGTTCACATCAGACTCAGTGACGGTAGCGGCGTTGGCGGCCTTCGGTAGCATCATGGCGACGCCCGCTCCCAGGACAAGCCCGAATTGCTTTCGTGTTACGAGCCCTCGCGCTTCGTATTCGCGGCGGTCGTCTTCAAAATGGTCCTGATCACACATAGTTTTCGCTCCTCTTGGGTACTCGGGCTATTATACCCGGGAGCGGGATCCCGAGATGCGGATCTACGCGGACGGGATCCCTGAGGTCAATTTAACCGCGATGCTTTGGTGGGACGAGTTTGCGACGGAGCGCGAAGGCTGCGATGGCGCCCGAGACGAGGAAAGCATAGCTGGGCTCCGGAACGCCGGGGGCGGTGCTGGGCCCAGCCGTCACTGTGTACGTGCCTGAGAATGCCGGCGGGCTGTTTGCTTCAAACCCACCAGTCGCGGTGCAGGGGAAGTCGACGGCGCAGGTTGCGGCGCCCACGACATTCAGGTTGTAGGTCTTGTTATTCGCGAGGTTGGTGAAGGTGATGGTCGAGAATCGAAACTGATCCGTGGGTACGCCGTTTGTTACGGAGAGTGTCGTCGACAGGTTCGTTGGACTGTAATCCGCCGGATCCGAAAAAGTCAGTGGAATCAGGACGGAATCTCCCAACATGAGTGGGGTTGACAATGTCACCGAACCTGACAGGATGGAGCCGGGATTCAGCACAGACAGGTCGATGCTGATGGACTGAATGGTGTCGGCCTGCGCTAAACCGGCCGATGCTACCAGTAGAACGGCCGGGAGAAGTCTCAGGGGGATGGAACAGCTTCTGAAAAGCATGCACGACGGTAGCATGATCTCAGCGGGTCGGCAACAGAAACGGTGATGGAGAGGCGATCTGAACAGCCCAGTACCAGGTTGTGCGTCCTGCCTCGGAGGCCGTTTCGTATAGAGATAAAGAGGACGATTGTGACCCGATTTCCGGTGCTATGCGCATTTCTTGTTCTGGGTGGTTCGGCGCAGACTGTGGCGCCGATCCGCGTGAATGTCCGCCTGGTGAATGTGTCGTTTTCGGCCCGGGATGCGGCGGGGCGGCTGGTGACTTCGCTCGAGAAGGACGATATCGAAGTCTATGACGATGCGGCCCAGGCGAAGGTCGCATTCTTCGCCAAGGGCATCGAGCTACCGCTAACACTTGGGCTGCTGGTGGACGCGAGCGGAAGCCAGCAGAAATTCTTCAAGCGTCATGAACGGGATCTGGAGACATTTCTGAAGAGCGTGCTGCGTCCCGCGGATCGCGCATTTCTGCTATGTTTTGGCAATCACCTTCGACTGGCCAGCGACTTCTCAGCGTCGCCAAGCGCGATCACGGACGGGTTGAAGCGTTTTGACCATGACCCGAGCGGATTCCCGGAGATCGGCCCGCGCGAGCGTCGCATATCGGGCACGGCCTTCTACGATGCGCTGTATCATTCGACTGTCGAGAAACTAGCGGGGATAGAGAACGGCCGGCGTGCGCTGATCGTGTTGAGCGATGGCGAGGACAACTCAAGCGCCCACCACATGCTGGATGCGATTGAGGCGGCACAGCGGGAAAACGTGGTGGTGTACGCGATCCGGTACACGGAGCCGGGACACGGCGAATTGACGGCGCGCAACAAGTACGGGATTCGGGTGATGCAACGCATCGCTCGCGAAACCGGAGGTGTCGATTTCGATGCCGATCACACCAATCTCAAAACGGCGTTCCAGCAGATCGGCGAGGAATTGCGGTCGTCTTACGAGATCGCGTATCACGCGACTGGCCCGGGCGACGGGACCTTCCATAAGTTAGTCGTGCGATCCAGCAAGCCGGGAATTGTAATTCGGACGAAGACGGGTTATTTCGCGGCCGAATAGATCGTGAAAAAAGGCCATCCGCGGCACGCTTCACCAACTCCGAACCGACCAGTTCCAGAACCGCCCGCTCGGCGCCATCGCCCTTGCGCCAGCCGAGCCGGGTAACCCAAATCGGGCGCATGAGCAATGAGGCTGCCGGCCGTCACGTCTAATCGACCACCGGAAACCGATCAGGCCGGGAACCCAGTCAACGGTTAGACGCGATCGAGCCAGAATCGTGGTCGCCGTCTCGCATGCGCGCCAGCAATGATTACGACTTCGGTGTCATCGGCCCTGAACACTACGTACAATGGGAACCTCCGGAGCATGACGCGACGTAGATTTACTCCATAATCAGCGAATCGGTTCGGAGCAATTGTGATCTAATCGATCACGCGATCCAACTCGTCCAGAAATCGGTTCGAGGCTCGAACGCTGCGCTCCGCATACCAAGCCGCCGCTTGCTCGACGTCCTCGAACGCTGCGGGATGAAAATAAACGGATCGCCGCATCAAGATCGGAATCGATCACGGATCCGCTGCCGAACTTCGGTCCACGGAACGGGCCGTACGTCGGCCGACTCGAGATCGCGAATTCGAACTGCGGTCTCATCGAGCCACGACTGCTCGGCGTCCTCATCTACTTCCGTGTCCAGGCTTCCGATTAGGGAATCGGCAAGTGCGGTCCTTGCTGCTGGAGGCAGTTTCAACGCGTGAGACAGGAGTTCCGCTGCTTCATCAGCCATGCTTCAATTGTACGTCTGCGAACCGTCCGGTGCTAGTGCAGGCGAGGCTTGGACGCGGATCCCCACCGCTCGGCGGACACACGGAGCGCGGCAATCGAACCGATCGCATAGCGGCTCGCGCCTCTTCAGACCCTGCCTCGCCACAACGCCCTCGCTTCGCGATGACTTTCGCCCCCATCAGGCTGTCGAACATGCTCCGTACATAACAACCGCCGGCGGACCGGCGGCCTCCTGCGTCTTAGTCGGGGTGACTATGTTACTCTTCCGTGCCCTCGCCATCACGTCCCTGACGCATGGCTTCGAGCCGCTCTTCGCGGCGTTTGGCACGATCCGCGGCGCGCTTCACCAACTCCGAACCAACCAGTTCCAGGACCGCCTGCTCGGCGCCATCGCCCTT
>JBBQGE010000101.1:0-21407 GCA_038322675.1 Bryobacterales bacterium | reverse complement strand
GAAGTAGTCCCACTGCTCCTCACGCGCGCTGCGCGCGACATCCAGATCGCAGTCTTTGCAGTGGATGTACCAAACCCGGTCGCCGAGGCGATTCAGCGCATCGATCACATCGCAGTCTCCCGCGCCGTAGCTATAATGCCCGGTGTCGAAAACAAGCCCCAGCATTTGCGGATTCGTCAATTCAAGCAGGGTCGCGATCTCGTCCGGCGTCTCCACGTATCCGGCGCAATGATGATGAAATACGGTGCGCAGACCCGTCTCTTCGTATACCGTCCGCGCCAACCGGTCGGCGCCCCCTGCAAACACCTTCCACTCCGCCGGGGTGAGCCCCAATTCCGGAGTCACCCGGCCCGCCATCCGCGTCCGCTCCGGAACGGTGCCGTTGTTGTCCGCCAGCACAAGATAAGGAGCGGGGGTACCGGCCACGCCGGCCAGCAGTCGCGCGACCCTAACGGCGTTCGCGATGCCAGCGTCGTGAGCGGATGGCTCTTTCAACGCCACCGGCACGAACGCGCCCAGCATCACCAACTGGCGCTTGTCGAGTTCGGTTTTCAGCGCAGTTGGATCGGTGGGCATATAGCCCCAGTCGCCCAACTCCGTGCCTGTATATCCGGTTTCCGCGAGTTCGTCCAGCATGCGCCCAAACGGGATTTCCTCGCCTTTGGCGTCTGCAAACTCCAGCGTCCCCCACGAACAAGGCGCATTCCCAACTAATAGCTCAGCCACATTGTTCTCCGCTCAGAATTTCCGGCTCCAGTCCCGGGGCCAGCGTTCCACCACCACCTTGGTCTGCGTGTAAAACTCCACGCCATGGTGTGCCTGCGCATGGAGATCGCCGAAGAAACTCTCGCCCCATCCGCTAAACGGGAACGACGCCATCGGCGCCGCCACCCCCACATTCACGCCGATGTTGCCGGCATTCACTTCATACCGGAACCGCCGGGCATTCGCACCGTCGCTGGTGAAAATGCACGCCATATTGCCGTAGGCGCGATCGTTCACCATGGCGATCGCCTCGTCCATCGAGGCCGCATGCATCAGGCTCAACACCGGACCGAAGATCTCCGTGCGCGCGATCTCCCCTTGCGGTGGAACTTCGTCCAGCACAGTGGGGAAGACGAAGAAGCCTTCGTCATAGCCATCCACCTTCGCGCCGCGGCCATCTACGAGCACGCGCGCGCCTTCCGACTTGCCTTTGCCGATCAATCCTTCGATGCGGGCCTTGCTTTCCGCCGAGATCACCGGCCCCATTTCGATCCCGGTATCCAGGCCATATCCGACCTTGCGCTTGCGCGCCGTCTCGACAATCTGATCGGTGAAGTTTTCCCGCGCGCCACCCACAGTGACCGCCACTGAAGCCGCCAGGCACCTCTGTCCCGCGCACCCGAAGGCGGAATCGGCGAGGATGCGCGTGGTGGTCTCCATGTCGGCATCGGGCATCACGACGACTGGATTCTTCGCACCTCCCTGGCATTGCGCGCGCTTCCCGTTCGCCGCGGCCCGGCTGTAGATATACCGCGCCGTCGCAGTGGATCCCACGAAGCTGACTGCGCGGATGTCGGGATGGTCGAGAATGGCGTTCACCGTATCCCGGCCGCCGTTCACCAGTTGCAGAACGCCGGGCGGGAAGCCGGCAGCCTGGACCAGGTGGAAGAGCTTCCACGACGTCAACGGCACGCGCTCGGAAGGCTTCAGGATAAAGCAATTCCCCGTCGCTACCGCATACGGCAAGAACCAGAACGGAATCATCCCAGGGAAATTGAAGGGCGTAATCGCCGCAACCACGCCCAGCGGCTGCCGGATCATGTGCTCGTCGATGCCG
Source organism: Bryobacterales bacterium (assembly GCA_038322675.1). Classification (GTDB taxonomy): domain Bacteria; phylum Acidobacteriota; class Terriglobia; order Bryobacterales; family Bryobacteraceae; genus TMP-7. The sequence continues at coordinate 19,585 of JBBQGE010000101.1, read as the reverse complement.
GCGGCAATGTCCTCGTTGTTGTGCCCTTGCATCAGGATGGGAATTCCGCAGGCCGTCTCGACATTCTCAATGGCCCGCCGTAACTCGCCAACGCTCTCGGCATAAGTCTTCCCGCATTCGTTGGTGATGGTGCGAGCCAGATCGTCGAGATTCGTTTCCAGCAGTGTCTTCAGCTTGAACAGCGGCTGGATGCGGTTTCCGGCCGGGGTGCGGCGCCATCCGGCAAACGCGCGAACCGCCGCCTCCGCCGCTTGCCGCACTTCGGCAGCGCCGGAGAGCGGCACCTCCGTCAGCACTTGCGCGGACGCCGGATTCAGTACGTTCAGCGAGGCCGTCGACGCCGGCGCTTGCCACTCGCCGTTGATGAAGTTTTCGAGTCGTTGAATCACTTTCCAGTCCCCTCGGCGGTCGCAAGATGATAGCGTTCGCTCTTGCGGGCCTCCTCGTAACGCGTCCTGGCTGCGCGCACACTGTCCATCTGCGACACCTCGGCTACCGCCACATCCCACCAGGATTCATAGTTCGGCACGCCTTCGCTGGTATCCGTCTCGATGACGACGACCGACGTGCGATCGAGGGTCTTCGCTTCTTCCAGGGCCGACTTCAGTTCGGCGAGATTCGAGGCTCTCACTGCATGCGCGCCGAGGCTCCGCGCGTTCGCGACATAATCGATCTTCAGGGAGTCTCCGTCCAGTTGTCCGGTTTGCTTCGAGCGCTGCCGGTAGATCGTCCCGAACCCGCCCTGACCCAGCGAGCGGCTCAATCCGCCGATGCTCGCGAACCCGTGGTTGTCCACCAGCACGATGATGATTTTGATGCCTTCCTGCACCGAGGTTACGATCTCGCTAGGCATCATGAGATATGTGCCATCGCCGAGGAACACGTACACCTCACGCGACGGGTCGGCGAGTTTGGCGCCCATCGCGCCAGGGATCTCGTACGACATGCAGGAGTAGCCGTACTCCATGTGATAGCCGTTCGGTGTGCGCGTGCGCCAGAGTTTGTGGAGGTCGCCGGGATGGCTGCCCGCCGCGGAAACCAGAACATCACGCGATCCCGACGCTTCCCAGATGGCGCCAATCACTTCGCTCTGCAATGGCCGTTCGGTTATATTGCGGTGAAAGAGGCGGTCTACTTCGGCCTCCCATTCCTGCTTCAATCCGGCAACGCGCGTTGCATATTCCGTGGTCACGCGGAAGTCCTTCAGCGCTTCAGACAACTGTTCCAGCGCCACCCGTGCGTCGGCCACCACCGGAATCGCCGACACCTTGTAGGCATCGAACTCGGCCGTGTTGATGTTCACGAAGCGCACGTCAGGATTTTGGAACGCGGTCATTGACGCCGACGTGAAATCCGAATACCGCGTGCCGATGCCGATCACCAGATCCGCATCTCGCGCCACGCGATTGGCGGCGAGAGTGCCCGTCGCACCAATCGCGCCCAGGCACTGCGGATCATCGTAAGCAAGCGCCCCCTTGCCGGCCTGCGTTTCTCCGACGGCGATGCCCGTTTGACCAGCGAACTTCGCCAGCGCTTGCGACGCCTCACTCATCAGGACGCCGCCACCCGCCACGATGAGCGGCTTGCGACTGGCCCGGATAGCCGCCACCGCACGCTCGAACGACTCTCGATCCGGTTGGCCGCGTCGAATCAACCACACGCGTTTCTGGAATAGCTCTTCGGGATAATCGTAGGCCTCGGTCTGCACATCCTGCGGAAGTGCCAGCGTGACCGCCCCGCAATCGGAAGGCGATGTCAACACCCGCATCACTTCGGGCAGAGCAGTGAGCAACTGCTCGGGACGGTAAATACGATCCCAATAGCGCGACACAGGTTTGAAGCAATCGTTCACGCCGATGTCCTGCGTTGCCGGCGACTCCAACTGCTGCAGCACCGGCGCGACATTTCGCCGCGCGAAGATATCCCCCGGCAACAGCAGCACCGGCAAGCGATTGATGGTCGCGAGCGCCGCTCCCGTGATCATGTTCGTAGCGCCCGGCCCTATGGACGACGTGCACACGAACGTGCGCAGCCGGTTGCTCGCCTTCGCGTACCCCGAGGCCATGTGCACCCCCGACTGCTCATTGCGAACCGGGATATACGGCAGGTCCGGATTCTCCTGCAGAGCCTGTCCGATGCCTGCCACGTTGCCGTGTCCGAAAATGCCGAGTACCCCGGCGAAGAATTTGTGTTCCTGCCCATCCCGCTCGACATACTGATTCTTCAGAAAAGTAATCAGCGCCTGAGCCATCGTCATGCGACGCGTTGTTGCCAAGTTTCCTCCTCACGCATCCGGCGCGAGCCGCCGCGACAAGCAATCCATGTCGCGCGCTCGATTTGCCGTCATTGAATCCAGTGCTTCTTCCACCGGCCATCCGCGGTGCACAATGCCGCCGGCCGCCTCGGCCATTGCGAGCGGATCCTCGTCGCCGGGATACAAAACATTTCGTCCGACCAGCGCCCCTCGGACATTCGGCCCCGCCGTCATCGCCGACGCCAACTGCCGCAGGAACGGAGCCGGATCGCCGGCGGACTCGCCTCCCAATAACAGGATCGGCAGCGTGGTCGACCTCGCCACCACCTCGAAATCCTCGCAATACGGCAGTTTGAGCCACAGATAACGGCTACTGTCGCCGAGCGCCGAAGCCACCCCAGCCAATCGCGCCAGTGCGGCCGCCGACTTCACAACCGTGTAACCCTTGTCCGTCTTCTGCACCGGAAGCGGCTCCAGAAACGTCGGCAGTTGCAGGGCATTTGCTTCATTGATCGCTTGCGCGCTCGCCAGCACAGTCTTCAGCGAAGCCGGCTCGCTCTCGTCCACTCGCAGCAGGATCTTGGCCCCGTCGAGACGCCACGCCTGACACGCCGCCGGCGTCGCTCCGGTCATCGGATCGTCCAACTCCCAACTGCTCCCCGCCAGTCCGCCCCGGTTGAGGCTCGCGATCAACAGGCGGTTATCGAGCAATGCAGGAGCACCCGCAGTTCGGAGGAATCCATCGATGGCTAGTAAATCTTCCAGGATGTCCATGGTCGCCATGATTCCGTCGACCTGCGTGCCGACCAGCACTCGCAGAATCCGCGCCAGGTAATCGCCGCGATCGGCCATGGCGATCGGATTATTGCCCACCTTGGTGACGTTCCGCGCCGGGTGATCTGCAGCGAGGATATTCAATTGGCCGTCAGGCGCGATATGGGCGCGCCGTTTACGGGCCATCGCGGAGCGGTACGCGAACTCGGGATCCGTGACCCGCGTCTCGGTGAGCCGCGCGCGAATCGCATCGGGCAGAAATTGTTGACTCGAGAACATGGAGTTATCCAGCCTGCGCCCCCGTATGCTGCTGGCGCTGGATCATACCGGTAACTTCGGAGAGCACGGGCATCGCCTCCGAGCAACTCAGACGGCTTACGACAATGGCAGCCGCGGCGTTTCCGTAGTGCAGGCACTCCTTCACTGGAAAACCCTGAAGCATGGCGAACAGAAAACCGGAGGCGAAGCCATCGCCAGCGCCGATAGTCGTCATGACGTCCACTTTGTAGGGCGGCAGGAACACCGGTCCTTCTTCGGTCCAAACGCGGGTGCCCTCGTGTCCCAGTTTGGAGACCAGCACCGGCACGCCGGCAGCACGTAGCTTCTCCGTCGCGGCATCCAGGTTGCTGGTGCCGGAGACCAGCATCAACTCCGGCTGATTGCCAATCAGCACGTCGACAAACGGCAGGGCCAGCCGGATGGCCAGTCCCGCCTCTTCCGGCGCTCTCCAGGACATGGGCCGGTAGTCGACATCCAGCACCACGCGGCATCCCGCGTTCTTCGCACGCTCGATGGCCTTGTAGGTTGATTCGCGCGACGGGGACGCGCACAACGACGTCCCGTTGGTGACAAACATCCGCCCCGAGGCGGCATACTCGAGATCGCCGACATCCGCATCCAACTTCGTGTCCACTGCATCGTGACGATAGAACACCTGCGGGAAACGGTCGGGCGGGGAAACCTCCGTCAGACAGAGCGAGGGGAGAAATCCGGGCGCAGTCCGCACGTGGCCCGTGTCGACATTTTCGGCTTGGAGAAAATCGAGCAGGAAACGGCTGAGGCTGTCGTCGCCGAGGCAACTGACGATGCCAACCTTCGCTCCGAGACGCGACAGCCCCACCGCCATGTTCGCGCTCGATCCACCCAGGTAGCGCGAGAATCGCCGCACCTGCGGCAGCGGTACATGCGGTTCCTCCGAATAGAGGTCGTAGCCGATTCGTCCCAGGATCACCGCATCCATCTCAGCCTCTCACCATCGGCAGTCTCGGATCCTGGTCGCGCCACGTGCCCCTCACCCATGCATAATCGGGATCGTCGGAGGCGGCCATCGATCGCGCCGACCCGGCCAGCGCGTTGAGGTAGTACACGTTGTAGCCATGCGCGGCCACCACCGGGTGGTACCCTTCCGGAATCAGCACCAGTTCACCGTCGCGGACCGACAGCGTCTCGTCGATGCGCCGATCTCCCGTGTAGACCTTTTGAATCGCGTAGCCTTCGGGCCGGTCGATGCGGTAGTAATAGATCTCCTCGAGATCCACCTCGCCGGGCGGGTTGTGCACGTCATGCTTGTGTGGCGGATAACTCGACCAGTTACCTGCCGGCGTGAACACCTCCACCACCAGCAGTCGTTGCGCCGGAAACTCCGGAGTCAGAATGTGATTGATCTGGCGGGTGGCGTTTCCTCCGCCGCGTATCTCCACTCGGACCTCGTCCGGGGTCACCAGGTGCGCGGGATACCGCTGTTCCGCGCGGCAGTAGCAGAAGGCAAGATCGCAACCGTTGTCGGTGGTGACTGCAAAGCTTGTCGAGACCGGCAGATACACGCTGTATGGCATGCCGTCGAAGACCGTTGCCCGTCCGCCGATCCGCTGCCACGACGCTTCCGGCGTCTGGACCGAACAGATGCCACCCAGCACCACCAGGCACAACTCGCGGGCACCGGTTTCCGCTTCGTACTTGTTACCGGCTGCGATTTTGCGCGATTCAAACGAGAGATATTCGTAACCGAAATCGTCAACCCGATTCGTGAATGCTTCCGGCCGTATCAGCAATTGATTCATAAATCCTTCTTCGGCGGCGCGGTGGATCCGCGCACAACCAGTTCCCCGGGGACTTCGACATCCGGTCCCGCATCGCCGCTCGCGATGATCTGTAGCAGCCTCTCCATGGCCATGCTCCCCATTTGTTGCATCGGTTGCCGTACCGTGGTCAGGGGCGGATCCATGTACTCGCTGATGTACAAATCGTCGAAGCCGGCCACTGAAATGTCGTGTGGCACGTTCAGCCCGTGATCGCGAATCTCCCGCATGGCGCCCAACGCGGAAAGGTCGTTGTAGCAGAACACCGCCGTCGGCGGATCCGCCAGCACCAGCAGTCGCGCCATCGCAGTCCTGCCGCTCTCGGGTTTCCCATCGCCGCGAACAACCAGTCTCCGGTCCAGTGGCAAGCCCGCCGCTCGCAGCGCCTTCCGGTATCCGGAGAAACGTTCCGTGTCCGACTGATATCCCTGCGCGTCGCCGAGGTAGGCAATCCGGCGATGGCCGAGCGCAATCAGATGCCGCGTCACCTCGATACTCGCCTGGGCGTTGGCGATCGTCACCGAGTGCGCGAATACGCTGGGATGCTGGTTGTTGAGCAAGACGATCGGCACCTGCACGTGCGACAGCAACTCTTCGTACTGTGCACCGACGCGCGAGGCAGCCACAATGATGCCGTCGACACGGCGCTCCTCAAAGGAACGGACCACGGAAACCTCGCGGTCGGGTTCGGCATGGGAGTTCGCCAGGAAGACGCAGAACCCATGCTGATTCGCGGTGTCTTCGATGCCGCTGACGACACCCGCTACAAACGGATCGGCGATGCTGGTGACGACCACTCCGACGGTGTTACTGCGCCGCGTAACCAGGCTCCGGGCCGCGGCGCTGGTCCTATATCCCGATTCGCGGGCGATGCGTTGGATCCTCTCCGCCGTCTTGGGCTCGACGAGAGGACTATTCCGCAGGGCACGAGAGACCGTGGCGTGGGAGACTTCGGCGAGCCGCGCAATGTCCTTGATCGATGCCGGCTTAGCGTTGATCGGCACTGGAGATCTCATCGTTTTACGGGGATGAACACGTGTGCATCGACTGTGAGCATTTTATGCCCACCGATGGCCTGTGTCAAACAAAGCTGATGACATCGAGCAGATCAAGCGAACCGATCCATGTCGCCAAAGTGCGATCTGTACTGGAACACGGCCCTCACCGCTGCCGCCGCCAAGATCAATCCGCCCATGCAGCGGAGCCTCGGGATGGGCTCGCCATCGGGGGCCACGCCGCAGCCGGGATGGGACCGGCCGTCGACGACCGCGTGATCACGGTGCGTTCCTTCTACGAAGGCGCTCCCGCCATGAAAAGGCGCGTCCGGAGAAGAGCATCGGGACGCTCTGCTACAGCGTGAGCGGCCTTCTTGTGAGGAACAACGTCACACGCATGGCCAAGATGAAGTACGCGCAGAAGGGCGCGCCAATCTATGCGTACTTCTTCACCCGGCAATCGCCGATGGATCAAGGACGCGGGCGCATGGCACACCGCCGAGCTCGCCTTCTGCTTCGACAACATCAAGCGCTGCGAACAGGGCACGGGCAACACACCCGAGCCACAGGTGCCGGCGAAAAAGATGGCGACGGCTTGGGCGAATTTCGCTCGCACCGGGAATCCCAGCCAGCCCGGGTTATCCTGGGCGCCAAGCGATCCGGCTCGCTGCCCGACGATGGTATTCGATAATCACTGTCGCATGGTGGACGACCCGGAAGGTCGCGAAAGCGTCCCACTTGGCCCATCCCTGCTTGGCTGCCAGACTCCCGGCGAGAGCAGCGGCGGCTCTGTTGATCGCGTCGCCAGTGGTGGCTCTCCGCGTAGCGTGCCCACAGATTTCCGAGAGTCGATAGAGGTACGACGACGAAACCGATTGTGTCGGAGCCGGGATTCGCGACTGCATGAGTTCGCATACGCGGGCTTGCGGCCGGCCGCGCTCCAGACCGGCCAGGAGCACAGCTTCCTCCTTGGGCAGCAGATCGAGGGAGGCGGTCCACGCGGCGGGGTCATTCAGGAACGCGAGTTGCCTGGCCGCGTCCCGCTGCGCCTCATCGCCGGCAATACCGCCCGGCTGTGGACCTTTCAGCACCTCCACGCGACGGGCGATCGTATCTGCTCTCCACTTGGTGCTGGCTGCGATAATCCGCAATTCGACGGAGGCGGAGGTAGCGTACCGAGCCGGACTGCTGTACGTGTACGAAGTGTAGCCGGCTCCCGAGTTTTGCAGGACCAGCTTTCGGGCCAGCACCGCGACGCGATAGTGTCCCGGGCGAAGAGCGGGCAGGTAGGAGTTCAGCGCGACAGTCCGGCCCGAACCGCTCGCCGGACCATTCACGATGCCGAATCCCACCCCACCCCGCTCATTGAGGAAGCATGGCTTCGCTACCGTGCCGCAATCTGCCGCAGGATCGAGAAGCAGACCCGTGAACTGCCATTGTTCGGCAGGCGGCGACCCCGGCCTGCGGATAAACTCGGGCAGCTTCAATTCGGCTTTTATGAGTTCGCCCTCGCGAAACGCGTGGGGGTTTGTCAGTCGCAGCGCGATCGAGCCGTCTCCCTACGCGTTCAGGATTTGCGCCAGTAACAACAGCATCAAAACGCTCATATATCATTTTGAGGTTAACGCGCGGCCGGATTCACTTGATACCATTTCCTAGCAGGCAGGAAGTTACATGCACACCGGTGAAGAGCTTCACGGATGGAAGGAGATTTGCGCTTATCTCGGCGTTACGGCTCGAACTGCTCAGAATTACGAAGCTGAGCAGCGGTTGCCGGTCCATCGCGGACCTGGTCCGAAGGCCCGCGTGTGGGCTGTAGTCACCGAGATCGATGCCTGGAAGCAGGAGCGGGACCGGGGGCCGGTAGAACCCGCGACCCCGCCGGTGGATCCGCCTCCCGTTCGGACGCACCGGTTCTGGGGCATCGGAGTTGCCGTGGCACTGATCGCCGCTGCTGGCCTGACCGTCCTGGGATTGCGGCCGCATTGGGGATCGCGGATTCCGGTATCGGTCAGCTTCGCCGGAAGTACGCTAATCGTCAGAGACGCAGAGGATCGTGAGGCCTGGAGACACACGTTCCCGCATCGGATCGGACCTTTTGAGGATACTGCCGCTTTTCGCCGCCTCTGGGCCCTCGGCGATATCGACGGGGACGGGGAAGTTGAAGTAATTGTTGTAGATACTGGCGATGCTACGCCACAGGACGTCGCGTCGAGAGAGGAGGAATTGCTCTGCTTTTCTCAGGACGGACAGTCGATCAAGTGGCGTTTCAAGCCCGGCAGGCCCGTCAAGGACAATACCGGCGAGCAGCACGTGCCGCCTTACTACATCAACAATGTTGCGATCGTTCCCGACCGCCCTTCGACGGCAGCGAGAATCATCGTCTCCAGCAATCATTATCTGAATGCTCCAGATCAGGTTGCCGTGCTCGACGGCAGCGGCAAACTCGTTGGCGAGTACTGGCATCCCGGCCATCTTCTTCGTCTGGCCTTTGCCGACCTGGACCACGATGGACACGATGGACTGCTCCTGGCCGGTGTCAACAACGCCGAACACGCCGCGACTCTGCTCGCTTTCGACCCGGACCGGGTCAGCGGGACCTCTACCGGTGCTTCCGACCCCCGCTACGAACTCAAGGGCTTCGGCCCGGGCAGCGAGAAAGCCATCGTGTTCTTCGACAGAACTTGTACCATTCGTTCGGGTCCGAATGCTGAGCCCTACAACCGCGTGGCAGAGATGTTCGTGACTGGGTCGCGAATCGTGATCTCGGTCGCCGAGGGGATCGATCAGGTAGACCCAAGAAAGGCCATCTACGAACTCGACTATCAATTAAATCTGAAATCCGTGATGCCGTCGGTCGAGCTTCAACATGCGCACGAGGAACTCGAGCGCGCAGGCATTGTCCACCACTCCTTGCTCGACGACAACTTCCGTGAACTGCGCTCAGCGATGGTCGTACGCCGCAATCTCCTGGCAAATCACTCCACCCCGTACACGAGCAGCACATTGCCCGCCATCCCGCCCCACACCCCATAGCCCGATGTCGTGAACAACATCCCGCCCGCAATCACCGGGCCCGCCGCGTCCATCGATCCGCCCTTCGCGGGCACCCCGTTGACAGTCTCGTAGTCGCGAGCCGTATCCATATCCCAAACCACTTTCCCGTCAGCCGCCGAGTACGCGCGCAGATGCCCGTCCACCGAACCCGAGAAAACGATCCCCGGAATGGCGCTGACCGCAGCCGATTGCGCCGGACTGCAATTGGGACGGTCGCCACACGGCGCGGGCGCTGAGTACCACACCTGCTTGCCCGTTGCGACATCCAAGGCAAACAATCCTCCGCCCACTTCGGGATTCAACTGCAGCCGCTTCCCGGGTTCCACCATGGCCGCCTGGAACGTAACGTCGGATAGCGCGACAAACGCCAGTTTTCCGTCGGTCGCGGGACCCCATTGAATTCCGCCCAAGGCTCCTCCCTTCCCGACTCGCGTCCGCCACACGACCTCGCCCTCGCGATCCGGATCCAGCGCGTGCATCACGCCGGACTTCTGCCCGATCAACAGGAGACGGCGCCCCGTGCTGAGGCTCACCAGCATGGGCGACGCGCCGATGTCGTGATCCGGTCCGGACGGATCCGGACAGTTGCTTCGATTCGGCGTCACACAAGCCATGTTGAACGCATCGAGCTTTGTGATCTGCTTGGACCACACAATCTTGCCCGTGTCGAGGTCCATCGCGAGCACGGCGTCGCTGGTGTCCGTCACGGGTTGCGAGTGATTATCGCCCGTGCCCACGTACAGCACGCGTTTCGCCGGGTCGATGGTTGGCGACGACCAGACGGTCGCTCCCGAAGGTCCCCACATCGCTGTGCCCGCGGCCGTGGCAGTCGCCAGCTTGTGCGATTCCGGAACCGTGAAGGTCTTCCAGATCTGCCGCCCTGTCGCCGCATCCAGCGCGATCACGGCGCCGCGCGATGTGCAGCACTCGTATTTCGGGTTCATCGCCGGCCCTTCTTCGCCGGACGACAACGGAACGTACAGGCGGCCCTCGAAGTACGCGGGCGTCCCGGTAACACGCGTGTACGGATGCTGATCCACTTTGGTCTTCCACAGCAGTTCGCCCGTGACGGCATCCACGGCATGAGCGTTCGCGCGCTGATCGCCGCACATGGCGGCGAATCGCACAGGCGATCCCGGCAGTTGTACCACGACGATGCCGGTGCGCACCGCCGCGCCCGCATCGTACGACCAGAGCTGGCATCCGCTGCGTGCGTCCAGCGAATACACCTTGCCGCTAGCGCTTCCCGCGAATACTCGCCCGCCTACTACGGCCGGCTGTGAATAGGCGACATAGACGCCTGGAAAACCGAAAGCCCACTTCAGGCGCAGCCGCGGCACGTCGGACGCTTTCAACCCCGGCGCGCTCTGCAGCCGCAGATTCGCGAGACCGCCACCCCACCCGTTCCATTGAGGACCGTCGAGCGAGAAGGCCGGAGCCGCTCCCGCACACTGCCCCACACTCGGCGCCGCGGCAGCGACTTTTGCTCCAAGGTACTCCGCGAGGGACACTCGCTCGGCATGGGACAACCCCGCCGCTTGCGACTTCATGATCCCGGTCTCGAGAGCCTTCAGTAGATTCGCAGAACTCATCTGGCGCATCGCGGGCACCGACGGCGCACGGATGCCCGAAATATCGTGGCACGCCGAACAGTTCTTCCGATATAGCGCGGCGGGATCGGCCGCCAGCGCCGGCAGCATGAAACACAACGTCAGCCATCGTCGTCGCATATGCGGAGAGACTCTATCACATCCGGTTACCGGCTCACTACCATGCACCAACGGACTCTCGCGCTTCTCTTGTTAACGGCTGCGCTCGCGGCCGCGGACGTTCTTTCGCCCGTCAGCTATGCCACCACCAACGGCAAACTCGGTCCGGGCGGTCTGTTGTATCGCGACGATGCTTACTCCGGCAACGGCGATCCGAAGCAGGATAACTCGAGATTATCCGGAGGGCTCGGACAGTTAAGCGACGGCGTCCAAAGCTGTTCCGATGATCCCGGCAAGGACTGCGGTGGTGGTCCTGGTTGGCCGTGGGTCGGTTGGCAAAGCGATCCCACCATCACATTTACGTTCGGGAATCGAAACGACTTCAAGACGGTCCGGATCTACACCGCCAACCGGCCGAACGCGGGTGCGCACATGTGGAAGACGGCTACCGTCAGTTTCAGCGACGACGGAGTCACGTTCCGCGATTATTTCATCCACACAACTACCAAGGTCGACGTAGCGAATCACAAAGCACGCTACATCGATATTCCAGTGAACGCGTCGGCCCGGGTGGTCCGCGTCCACCTGGTCCGCGATGCTCCGGACTCATGGGTTGTGATCGACAACGTCACGTTCGAAGGGCAGATCTCCGAACATCAGTACGGCCCATTGCGCCCGCATTGACCGTGTCCGTACAATCGCGGCATGGACCGTGCGCTGAGACCGAAACCGAAGTGGCTGCAACCCCTGTTTCCGTTCGAGCAGAAGGCCGTGGTCGTGAACGGCCGCACGATGGCCTATGTCGACGAAGGTGATCGAGCGGGCCGCCCCGTGCTGCTGCTTTCCGGCAATCCCACTTGGGCCTTCCTATATCGCGACTTCATCGCTCCATTCACCAGCTCAGGGTATCGCGCCGTTGCGCCGGACTGGATCGGCGCCGGATACTCCGATCATCCTCGCGTCGACGCAGCCCTCACGCTGCGCACCATATCGCCGACCTCGTCTCGCTGATCGATCAACTCGACCTGCGCGAATTCGTCATCGTCGGGCAGGATTGGGGTGGTCCGCAAGGCGTAGGTGCGGCGCTGCAGAGAATCGAGAGACTCGGGGCCTGGTGCTTATGAACACCTGGCTGTTCACCGATTACCTCAGCAAATTCCACACGTCCCCGCGGCCGTGGACGACATGGCAGGCGCCGCTCATCGGCCAGTTTTTCATGGCTCGCCACAAGGTGCTTTCGCAGCACGGCCCTTCGGCGACCAGCGTCCGCGGCCTGAGCGACGATGAGGCTCGCGCATACCACCATGTCTTCGACGAACCCGGTTCAGATCATGTCGTGTTGACGTGGCCGCGCACGATTCCGATGGCTGAAGGCGATCGTGGCTGGGCCGACATGCAACACATTCAGCGGCGGCTTCCCGAACTCGCGCGAACGCCGGCGCTGCTGGTTTGGGCGCCGGAAGATGAAGTGTTCCCGATCGAAAGCTGCAACCGCTTGAAAGAGCTTCTGCCGCATGCGGAGGGTCCGGTGTTGTTTGACCGTGCGCGGCACTTTCTGCAGGATGATCGCGGGCGCGATATCGCACCCGTGATCTGCGAGTTTCTGAACCGCCGGTTGCGAGGACGCGCGTGAATTTTATGCAGCCGGACATCTCATTCAGGAAGACGCGGGCGAGGAAGTCGCACAGAAGATCGTCGAGTGGATGGCCAGATGAGGAGTTACTGCTCCGAATGCTGGAGATTGTGAGTACATGCTACCGGGTCGTCAATCGAAACGCCATGTCCTCCGAATATGCCGGCGACTCGAACGCATGCCGGCCGCCGCTGTGGCGGAATCGCTGACGCGCGGCGACAGTGCCCGATCGGGAATCCACCCACTCGACGGTATATTGCCCTGCCGGCAATGACAGCGCGAATTGCGAGGGCTTCGAAGCCGGATCCACCTGGTAGCGCGGCTTGCGGTCTTTGTTAATCGTGGCCCGGTGCAGATAGCCCGCGTAGTATCGCCCGGGCGCGCCCAGAACGTGGAGTACCGCACCGCTGGGCGCCGTCGCAACCGCATCGTCTGCGGGCTTCATGTCCGGGAGGGGCATCCGCTCGAAGAAGGCCTTGAGGATACCGAGTTGCCGGCGCAGCGCGGGACTCCCACCGCCCGGCTGTGTGTCCGGCACCGCGAACGTGCCGTCTTCGTGACCGGCCGTGAACGAGTAGTCAAGGTTGTTGTACAGCGCTCCGCCCGCCATCAGAAACGCCCAGCCCTGGATTCGATAAATTGCATCCGCAGTGCCGTCGAATCCGGTTTCATTGCACCCGATAGCTTTGTTGAGCCTGTAATTCTCGGCGACCGCGACCGGCGGCCGCGCGTAATGAAAATTGAAGATCGACACCAGCGGGTCGGGATCGTCCACCTTCTTCGACCCATTCGCGATGTTCTGGCTGATGAGATGACGGTGCGGGAATCCCGACTCCGCGGCAGCAATCGTCTCCGCGATATGATGCTGCCACTCCTTTGTTACACCCGCGAAATAGGGTTCGTTCGCGATCTCGTAATAGATGTTGTCGAAATCGCGGAGTTCGTTCACGATGGAGCGGACCAGCGCGTCTTGAACGTCGGTCAGTTTCGGATCCTTAAGGGCCAGCGCCTCCGTCCGATTCACCGTGCCAATTCCCTGAATATTGTTCTTCGCGTTCAGGGGACTCAGGTCCCACATCGCGTCTTCGTAGTACGGACAGAACAGGTTCACCTCGACAACGATTCCCCGCTTCGAAGCCTTGCCGATGAAGTCGCGCAGCCGCGCAAAGAACTCGCTGTTACGGGATGCCAGATCGAATTTACCGTCGCGCTCGGGCCATGGCGCCAGGAACCTCCCGGGTTGGGGAGCCAGCGTGTTCCCGTTGATCTTGAACATTCCGGGACCTTCGCGGTACGCACCGGTGAAAAGACGCGTCAGATTCAATTTGTCCCGCTGGACGGTTCGTAGATACAGCTTGTAATCGAAATCGAGATTCAGGACAGCACCGTAATGCTCGCCGGATGTAACCAGCACAGCCGGATGACCTCGAAACAGAAAATAGTGCGGATTCCGTGGATGCAGCGCCAGGGGGAGATTCGCCGCGGCGGCCGTCCAGCAACAGAGAAGAAACACAGCAATGCGCATCGACCACCGATTCTATCTCCTCCACCAGCGAGCGGTCACGGTTAGAAGGCAGAATCAATCACGGTGACGAGTCCCACAGATGAATAAGGCTGATGAACAACCTCGAGGAACAGCGCCGTGAGTTGAAACTGGAGAAGCCGCCCGTCTACACGATAGAAGTCGAACGGCACACCTTGTTCTGGATACTGGGGATTCCGTTGGCGATGGTGGTGCTATGGTATGCGGGTTTTGTATTGCTACTCGTGTTCGCCGGACTCCTGCTGGCGGCAGTTCTTCGCGGCGCCACGAACCTGGTGGCGAGTAGGACGGGACTGGGGCCGCGGGCTGCCTTCTGGATGGTGATCCTGAGCTTCACCGCTGTAATCGGCACGGCGTGTTTTCTTTTGGCACCTCAAGTTATTGAGCAAGTGGCAGAGATATCGCAACTGCTTCCGCAATCACTGCACCAACTTCATAACTCGCTGTCCGAGTATCAGTGGGGCCGCTATGTAACCTCGGCGCTGGATCGGGCAGTGGCGCTGAGCAATGCCGGGGAGAAGTTCCGATCAGCCGCCACCACTTTCCTCGAAACGGGCGCGGAGTTTGTCTTTGTTCTCATCGTCGGCTTCTTTGTCGCGATCGAACCGGAGACATATCTCAATGGGACTCTCAAGTTATTCCCGCCCAGGTTCCGCGGCCGCGCATCGCGAATCATCAAGGAAGTCGCGCATACGGTGCAATGGTGGGTGCTGGGGCAACTGGTTCCGATGGTGACTCTTGGGGCAGTGACAATGCTCGCGCTGTGGTTGCTCGGCATCCCGCTCGCGTTCACGTTGGGTCTCTTCACCGCCATCATGCTGGCAGTACCCTACGCGGGGTCGATCATCTCCGGCATCCCGGTCGCACTGGTGGCGCTGATGCAGGGTCCGATGGACATGGTCTGGGCCATTCTCTTATTCATGGCGATCCATATGCTGGAGGGATATATCGTCACTCCGCTGGCTCAACGCCGCGCCGTACGGCTACCGCCGGCTCTCACCGTGGTGGCACAGTTAGGAATGTGGAGCGTCGCGGGAATTCTTGGGATGGCTGTCGCGACTCCCCTTACGGCAGCCATCATGGTGTTAGTGAAAATGATGTATCTGCACGAGCAGCCCGAACACTAACTGCCGGTGTTCCGAGCTATCAGCCGGTCCAGCGAGATAGCCCCAGACCCGCCAATCATCACTGCCACGGCCATTGCGATTGCCAGCAGATGGTACTCGAATCCCTCGCCCTTCTTTTGTCCGCTCCAATTCATGAAGAATCCGTTGGAGGCATGGACCATGAACACGGCAACCAGCATGTTGCAGAGAATGCCAAAGGCCGCCACGCGCCCCAGCAGACCAAGAATCAGTCCGATTCCGCCGAAGAATTCAGCAGCAATCGCAAGAAAAGCAAAAACGGCGGGGATTCCCATGTGAGTGAAGAATCCCATGGTTCCGCTGAAACCATTTCCGCCGAACCAGCCGAGCATTTTCTGCGCCCCGTGAGCGAACATGACGGCACCCAGCGTGATTCGCACAACCGCCAGGGGACAATCGTTGCTCGTTTGTAAAATGAGTTTCATTCTCTCATCCCATCCACTGTGGATTATGCGCGGTGCCGTCGAAAGTAGCAGTGGTTTTGAATGGCTCGAACTTACCGGTCTCTGCGGCTTCGACAGTTTTGGCCAGCAGGGCAGCTACCTCGGCATTGCTCATCGGTTGAAATGTGCGCACGGCCTCCAGCGCCTGATTCAGCCACTCCATATTCTCACATCCCGTGATCACGGTGGAGGTGGGCAGATTCAGAGCGTAGTGCAGACATTCCGTAGGTGTGACCACTCCGGCCTTCAAGACCATTCCGTCGCCCATCGGTTTCATCGCCAACACGGCGATTCCCTGCTCTACCAACTTCGGCAATACCTGCTCGCCGAAGCTGCGGAAGTGGGCGTCCATCACGTTCACCGGCATCTGGCAGGCGTCAAAACGGAATCCTTTCCTGGCAGCCACTTCCAACATGCGGAGGTGCACCGCTGGATCTTTGTGTCCCGTGAACCCGATGTAGCGAAGCTTGCCGGCCTTCTTCGCCGCCACAAGAGCCTCCAGCGGACCATCGGCGGCAAAGAACCGGTCGGGATCCTCCATGCGGATGTTCTCGTGATACTGCATCAGGTCGACATGATCGGTCTGAAGGCGCTGCAGCGATTCGTCGATTTGCTTCGCGGTGGAGGCCTTCGTGCGCCCGTCGAACTTCGTCATGAGGAACACCTTCTCGCGGTATCCGTCGCGCAGTGCCTGCCCCATCCGGCGCTCGCTTTCTCCGTCGTGATAGTCCCAGCAATTATCCATGAAGGTGATGCCGTTATCGATAGCGGAGCGAGTGATCCGAATGCCTTCCGCCGGATCCTTCGGCCGTCCGATGTGATGGCCGCCGAGTCCGATGGCCGAAATCTTCTCCTGAGTGCGCCCGAATGTGCGATAGATCATATTGTTTGTCTGAGCCGGGGCATTCACCGCCGCAGTCATGCCGGCCAGAACGCCCAGTGCTTCTCTCCGATTCATAGACAACTCCAGTTTTCCATTAGACGCTCTTTTCAAGGAAGCCGTATCGAGAGAGGCGGCCGGCGTTTGGCCAGCCGCCCATTTGATTGCGAACAATGATCAATGGTGTTTGAAGTGGAAGTGAAAGGGCCCTTGTAGCACCAGAAAAATGGGTGCAGCCAAGCCCCAGACCAGGAGAGCTACAAAAAACCAGCCAATCACGAGAGTCATATCCGGCCGGTTCCACGGTTCAGATAATGGCGTCAAGCCGATGCCGAATGCGGCAGCGATGCTGAGAGCGTGCCAATACCAGCGTTTCACGCCGAATTGCCAAAGCAGGAACAGTGACAGCACCGCCGCCGATCCGTAGCACGAGGCAACGATAATCGGAGACATACGCACCAACCTTTCCTTGCGGCCCAATCATAGCACCGGAGCCGTGCGGAGGGAAGCGTATGGTAGCCTTGAACAAGATCCTGCTGGCGTAGCTCAGTTGGTAGAGCACCGCACTTGTAATGCGGATGTCGTCGGTTCGATTCCGACCGCCAGCTCCACCCCAATTCCGGCTACAGTGCCGGTTCCGCCGATGCGTCCGGCATCTCGTGACGCTTCCAGAAACGCGACACCATCAACTGCAGACGATCCATGTACAGGTAGATCACTGGCGTGGTGTAGAGCGTGAGCATCTGGCTGACAATGAGTCCGCCAACGATCGTGATTCCCAGCGGGCGCCGCAACTCGGAGCCTGTACCCCCGCCGATGGCGAGCGGGACGCCGCCGAGCAGCGCGGCCATGGTGGTCATCATGATGGGGCGGAATCGCAGCACGGCGGCATGGTAGATCGCGTCGCGCGACGACATGTGCTCCTTACGCTCCACCTGCAGCGCGAAGTCGATCATCATGATCGCGTTCTTCTTCACAATACCGATCAGCAGGATGATACCGATGAGCGCAATCACACTGAGTTCCACATGCGTCAGCAGTAACGCGAGCAGCGCGCCAACTCCGGCCGAGGGCAGCGTCGACAGAATTGTGATGGGGTGGATGTAGCTCTCGTACAGCACACCCAACACGATGTAGACCGCGATCAGCGCGGCCGCAATCAACATGGGCTGGCTCTCGAGCGACGATTGGAACGCCTGTGCCGTGCCCTGGAAACTGCCCTGGACGCTGGCGGGCATTCCGATGTCGAGTTCAGCTCGTTTGATCTCGTTTACCGCATTGCCCAGCGGAAATCCCTCCGCCAGATTGAACGACAGCGTCACCGCCGGGAACACCCCCTGGTGATTCACCGACAGCGTGGTATTCGTTCGCTCGAAATGAGCGAAGTTGCTGAGCGGTACAAAATTGCCGTCCTTGCTCCGAACACGGATCGCATCCAACGCGTCGGGGTTCTGCTGATACTGCTGCTGCACTTCCATCACGACGTGGTACTGGTTCAGCGCCGAGTACATCGTCGACACCTGCCGCTGGCCGAACGAATCGTACAGCGTCTCATCGAGCGCCTGCGGCGTTACGCCGAGTCTCGATGCCGTGTCGCGATCGATCACCAGCGATAACTCCAGCCCCTTGTTTTGCTGGTCCGTATTCGCGTCCTGTATGCCGTTCAGAGTGCGCATCTTCCGCAGCAGTTTCTGCGACCACTCGCTGAGATCCTTCAGATTGTCCGCGCGCAGAGTGTACTGATACTGCGAGTTGCTGCCGCGGCCGCCGACGCGAATGTCCTGCACCGCCTGCAGGAACAACTGCGCGCCCGGCACATGCGCGGTCTTGGGCCGGATGCGATTGATCACCTCATCGGCGCTCACTTTGCGCTCATTCAGAGGCTTCAGCGCGATGAACATGCGCGCGCTGTTGCCGCTGCCTACGAACCCGACCACGCTGTCCACGGCCGGATCGGTCTGGACGATGTTGATGAAGGTCGCAAGCTTCTCCTTCATCGCCGGGAACGCAATGTCCTGCGCGCCTTGAATGCCACCCATCAAACGTCCGGTGTCCTGCTGCGGGAAGAATCCCTTGGGCACGATCACGTAGAGATACACGCTGAGACCGATGGTTCCCAGCGTCACCGCAAGCATCAATTGCGGGTGGTGCAACACCCAACCCAGCGAGCGTTCGTAACCGCCGACCATTCGATTGAAGATCGACTCGCTCAACCGGTACGCGCGTCCATGCCGGCGGTGGTGCTGCGGCTTGAGATACTTCGCACACATCATCGGAGTGGTGGTGAGCGAGACCAGAAGCGACGTCGCAATGGCCACGCTGAGCGTCACGGCGAATTCGCGGAACAGGCGGCCGACAATCCCGCCCATCAACAGAATCGGGATGAAGACGGCGATTAGCGACACACTCATCGAGAGCACCGTGAATCCGATTTCTCGCGCGCCTCGCAGGGCCGCCTGCATCGGCGTCATGCCGGCTTCAAGATGGCGCGAGATGTTCTCGATGACCACGATCGCGTCATCGACGACAAATCCCGTCGAGATGGTCAACGCCATCAGCGAGAGGTTGTCGAGACTGTACCCCACCAGGTACATGACCGCGAATGTTCCCAGCAGCGACAGAGGTACCGCGACGCTCGGAATGATGGTCGCCCACGCATTGCGCAGAAAGATGAACACCACCATGATCACCAGCGAGATGGAGATCATGAGGGTGAATTGCACATCGTCGATGGACGCGCGAATAGTGGTGGTGCGATCCATGACGACGGTCAACTTCATTGCCGGCGGAATCGACGCCTGCAGCACGGGCAGCATGGCCGTCACGCGGTCGACGGTCTCGATCATGTTGGCAGCAGGCTGGCGGAAGATGACCAGGAGCACGGCGCGTTTGCCGTTGGCGAGGCCAGCGTTGCGCCGGTCTTCGACGGAGTCGGTCACATCCGCGATGTCGCCCAGTCGCACAGCCGCGCCATTGCGATAAGAGATGACCATGCGCCGGTACTGATCGGCTTTGTGCAACTGATCGGTCGCGTCGATCTCCCAGAAGTCCTGGCCGTACGCGAAGGCGCCCTT
>JBBQGE010000100.1:0-22055 GCA_038322675.1 Bryobacterales bacterium | reverse complement strand
TAGGCAGGTATGGCGTCAACGGTGCCAGCGTGTATGGCTGCGAAGATGCAGCCGGCAACGTGTGGGAGTGGACGGAGAGCCAGTGGGAAGCTGGTAGTGATCTGCGTGTGGTGCGGGGCGGGTCCTGGAACTACGATCATGTCAGCGCCGCATGCGCCTGCCGTCACATCATCGGCCCGCTGAACCGTTACTACGTCGTCATCGGGTTTCGTTGCGCCAGGACCTGATGCCTTTCCCTTTTCCCTTTTACTCTGTTACCCTCTATTCTCTGGCAACACAGCAACTCGGGCAAGGAGAGACCGGGTGCAGGGCGAAGCCCTGCCGGATTTTTGTGAGGCTCTGCCATGGCGGTAAAGGAAAACGTTCTCACCAGAACCGACGACTTCATCAAGTGGTTCCTGCCGAAGCTGGAGAAATTCCCGCGAAACTACAAATTCCTTTTCGGCGACCGGCTG
The DNA here is from genome assembly GCA_038322675.1 of Bryobacterales bacterium. GTDB lineage: Bacteria > Acidobacteriota > Terriglobia > Bryobacterales > Bryobacteraceae > TMP-7. Next base: position 21,600 of record JBBQGE010000100.1, on the reverse strand, counting down.
GTGCAGATCCAGCTAGATCTGCTGGAGCATCTGATTGAAGCGTATTACCGCAAAGAAAAGCTCCCGTACCTGCGAGCCGCCAACATAGAACTCGAGAAGCTACGCCACCTGTTACAGATCTGCACCGAGATGCGGTTTCTCAGCCTCGATCAGTTCGAGTACGCATCGCGTTCGTTAAATCAGATCGGCTCGATGGTGGGCGGCTGGATACGACAGCAGGAGTCGAAGGCGTGAGCACCCTCTGGGAGAAACTCACCAGCTTCGAGAATCTCTACCACGCTGCCACCGAAGCGCAACGCGGGAAGCGCTTCAAGGCTGAGGTCGCGCGCTTCCATCATGACATCGGCGCCAGCCTGGTGGGGCTAGCCGAGCGCGTTGCCAGTGCCGTCATACGGCTTGCTCCCTGGGATTGAGCATAGTCACTCCCAGGCCCGCCAGACTCTTTGCGTTGCCCGTCAACAGCGGCAGGTCATGCTCCAGCGCCGTCGCGGCGAGTAGGCCGTATCAAGCGAAGGCCCGGCTGCTTGTCGCTGCCCTTCCAGCACACCCCAGGCGGTCGGCAACCGCCGGGGGCACGGAAAGGACGCGGGCCGCGAAACTACAGCGGCACGGTAACATCAATGAACCGCCCGATTTGTGCCCGGCGCGCGCCATGCGCCAGCAGGAGCGTCGCTCCCCTGCGCAGTTCGCCCACAGTAAGGCTCAAGAACTGCTTTTCCTTTTGCTGAGTCTAGCCACGCCGCTACCTTGGCATCAGGTCTGGAGCGCAGGCTTCCAGAGGAGACGTCGGTATCTCGCAGGAAGCACTCAGAATGCATCGACCGGGCCGGGCGGAGGAGGGATTGCGGCTGAAGAGACGGGCTACTTCTTTATCGGTCAGCAGCCCCCGCGCCCGCTCGGACAGTTCGACCAGATTCTTCGCAAACGCCCCAGCGGCACAGGAGGCACGTGCACGTCCTCTTCGAGCAGCGCGACTGGGTAGGCTTCGATGGCGCAACTGTAGGAGCGGGCTGCTGGATGGACCGATATGCTGTGACGAACGGTCTGTGCCTTTCTCAATGAGAACGGGGATGCCGAAAAGGCCGTCATCACCTCCGGTGTTGACAACACGTAATCCGGAAGTCGCGGAGTGCCCGACGACTTGTTATTATCGATCCAAGTCAATCGCCCAACTGTCGGCCACCGGACTCTTGATGAGATTCTCTCTCCTTCGGGGTATGCCGCTACCACAGCAGATTCGAATAGGTAAGCGAGGCACTGAAACAAAATCGGCGATGACGACAGCCCGCATCGAAAGCGTGGAAAGACCGGAGCTTCAGAGGCGGCGACGGTTTTTGAACCTTGCTTAGGTGTAAAGTCTACTGTAAAGTAGTTCTGTGAGTGCTCCCCCGCCGCTCCGTCTCGCGAGATCGCCGCTAGTATACGTCGTTGCACAGATCCGGTTTTCCGCCGTCGAGTCTATAGCCAAGTACATTCCCGAAATTCAGGATGCACTCAGAAAGCGCCAATTCGTTCGGTTTGAAGAAGGACACGTCACGAACCTGCGCTTGCTGCCGGGTGGTCCGGAATTGGCCACGACGCTAAAGTGGGAGTTTCAGACGCGCGAACAGGACACCGGTATTGTCGTATCGAAAGACGCCATTGCTCTACACGTAAGTCACTACACCGGTTTTGCTGAATTCTGTGAAGTCCTGGAGAGGGCGCTGGAACTGACGCACTCAAACGTTGGGCTGGGCCTTATCGAAAGAATCGGGTTGCGTTACGTCGATCTGGTGAAACCCGGACCGGGAGAGGCGCTGGATCAGTACCTCAACCCTCGCATCTTAGGATTTCAGGATGAGGCTATTTGCGTTCGGCAAATGATCTCTTCAGCGATGCAGTACTCAGGAGCAACAGAAGCAGGAGTGCTTAGTGTCAGGGTCATTCAACGGGCCGGCAGTGCTGCACTTCCGCCGGACCTTGAAAGTCTTCCCCTCAAGCTCGTGTTGCCGCAGGTATATGCTGGTGAACGGACGTGCGCGCTTGATTTCGATCACTATATGGAGTTAGAGAAGGAGGCGCTGGATTTCTCGACTGCTACAATAATGGATCGAGTCAATATCCTGCACGCGCCTATCCACGATGTCTTCAGAGCAACTGTGACGCCGCATGCATTGGCCGTCTGGGAGTGAGAGGACACGCCATGTCTACGCACGTCAACCACTCAGAAGTCACTGCGGCGTCGGGTAACTTCCCGTCGGAAACGGCCCCGCGCTGGAGTACTTCGACCGAATCGCCCAGGCCTCGCGATTGCGTCTTCCCGCCAGTAATTGCGACGGGAGCATTCGCGCTTTTTCTGTTGGCTGGTACAGGGGGTACCGTTGCCGGCCAAACGCGCTCAGGAGTGGGTCAGTTGTCGAACCCGACATCCGTCAACTACCGGCTCCTTGGCCGGCCAAACTGGCCAGAACGAACGCAGGTTGAGGAACTAAGTCCGACTGTGCTGACCCGAATCCGTGCGCATTTTGGCCTGAATATGTCGGAATTCGCATCCGTAGCACGAGTTTCTCGGCCAACGGTCTATGCTTGGCTCAGGGGTGAAACCCAGTTGCAACAAGGGCATGCCGATCGAATTGCCTGTCTGGCCAGACTCGTCCGGTTCGCGGTCCGCCTTAGTCCAAAACCCGTCAATCGTTGCCTGCATAGGAATCTTTCGAGCGGGGCAACGCTCTACAGCATGCTCGTGCGTGACCAAATCGATGAAGCGCAGGTGCGAGCCGCGCTCACAGAGATTGGCGACGTAATGTCTTCTGAGGCAAACAGTGGTCCATCGCGCGCGACGGCCGTTGAACTGGCCCGGCGATTCGGATACGTGCGTCCTCCAACAAGCTTCGCGGATGAGGTGTTTGGAGAGGAGGCCGACTGATCGGAGCTCAGATTGGCAGACCTTACGGATCCCGCATCGCATAGCTGGAGACAAGGGACGGTCCTTCCGCGCGACCTGCCCGGAGTTAGCGAAAAATGTGAGCTTCGAGTTATACAGCCGCTAGAGTCCGTTGATCTGCTGATCATAGCAACTCAAGACTGCGATCTTTGCTCTCCTCTCGTTGACGAACCGGAAATTGAGCTTCTCGCCGCCAGGTCGGCAGAGGTAGACCAAAATCTACGGTATGGGAAGTCCGCGCGCAAGCTTCAAGTCGATTTCGGGGGCGCAACGCCTTATACCATCGACATTCGTGAGAAGGCATTCCTGCCAAAAATTGTTTTGGCTGAAGCGCCGGCATCGGATCTACTCATACTAAGTGCAGCCGAGCTCAAGATCTTCCGAAGGTGGTTGGGGCGTCGGTACTCGCGTACCCCGCTACCATCCGAATTCAACCGCCGGTGCTATATAGCGGCCACGAAGCTGCGTGTCAAGCTGAAGAAGAGGGCCTCCATGCTAAGACGCATTTGCCTACAACTCTCTTCGCATGACGAATTACCCTCGAATCAAGCCTACGGATTAAGCGTTTTTCTGATCGTGACAGCCGGCACCGTCCCTGGAACCGCGGCGTATGAGCAGGCGCTCGGCGTGCAGAGCTTGGTCGAGTCTGCTTTTGCTGGCTGCGATCGTATTCAGTTGAACGACGTCGTGGTGGTTTCCGAACGGGAGCTCACCCTAGAGGAAGCGGACTTACTAACCCCATGGGAGTATCCTGACGCTATAAGCTTTCGGGAAGGTACGCCAGAACAATTGCCAACCGAGTGGTAGAGCAATTTCGAGGCCCGGCGGCGGCCGGAGTTCCGGTTGGCCGCCGGACGGCTTGTTGAGGAAACATGATGCTACCCTGGGACAAAATCGCCACCACCCTACTTCCCAAAGTGATCGGAGCGGGCGTGAACCAACTCACCCGCAAGCGCTGGGATGCCGCCTGGCACGGAGTCTACGAACGCTGGACACAGAGCTTCCAGAGCCCTCAAACCGGCGAGGAGCAACTCAACGCCGCCTTCGAAGACTTCTTTGCCCGCCCACCAGTCATCAATGAAGTCGCGAAAGTCGGGCGCGATCAGTATCAGCAGATCGATTTCGAAATCCTCGCGGATCAGCTACAGCAGACCTTCACCTGGGCCAGGCTCCCCGCACCGAAGGGCAACATCCACGCTGATATCGGCCGTTGGTTCCAGGACCTGAAGCAGATGCTCGAAACCGATCCGGCCTTCCGGCGCGAACACCAGATCGGCGTCCAGACCGCGATTCGCGACGCGGCCCGGCCGGAGGCGCCCGCCGGCGCTGACTCCATGGCGCGACGGAAGTACCTCGACTCGGTCATCCGGCAGCACCGGTACATTCGCTTCTCCGGCATGGCCGACGTCAGCGGTCCCGTGGAAGTCGAGATTGCCCGGGTCTTCGTCATGCCGCGAGTGCTGCGGAACGGCACACAGAAAGCTAAACCGGTGGCCGCGCACCGGTTGATCACCAGGAAAAAAGCCCCGCGCCGGGCTGTGATTCTAGGAGGACCGGGCAGCGGAAAAACCACTCTCCTGGAGGCGTTGGCGCTGGGATTCGCGCAGCCTGAAAAGTTCCCGTGGAGCCGGAAGTTTCCCGCTCTGCTGCCTGTGTTCCTGCGCATCCGGGATTTGGACCGTATTCTCACCGAGAACGGAGGAACCATCTGGGATTGCGTGGCCCGGCACTGTAGCCAGCGCATGGCCGAGACGCTGCCCGCGGGCTTCTTTCGCCGGCGAATGGATGCGGAAGGCTTGGCGCTGCTGCTCGACGGACTCGACGAAGCCTCTTCGCCGGCCCGGCGGACTCAGATCGTCGATCTGATCGCCGAGTTTGCCGAAACACTGTCCCCGGACAGCCGCCTGATTCTCACCAGCAGGCCGCATGACTACCGTCACCGGTTCGAAGCGGCCACCTACCAGCACAACGGATTGCAGCCCTTCGATGACGGCGAAGTCGTCCACTTCATTCAGGGATGGCAGGAGATCCACGAACCGGATCGGAAGGCCGCGATCGAAAAGGGCGAGCGTCTCTGGAAAGCGCTCGAGTCGCGAAAGGAGATTCTGGCCCTGGCCCGGAATGCGCTGCTGCTGACCATGATTGTGCGTGTGCACTTCGGTCTCGGCGCCCTGCCGGACAGCCGCAGGGGACTCTACGAGAAGTGCGCCGAGACGCTGCTGAAGCACTGGGTTGCAGCGAAAGACCTGGGTCCCGGACCCATCGACTACACGCAGAAGAAGAAACTGCTGGAACGGCTCGCCTGGGAGATGCAAGGGGAGGCAGAGCAATGGTCGGACGAGATGTCCCTTCAAATCTCCCGGCCCGACCTCGCCCGCCGCTTGGAACGCATGCTGAAGGAGGACGGGCAGACAAACGCGCTTCAGCTTGTGGACCGGGTGATCGACCGGCTGCATGCGCGAGACGCCATCCTGGTGCAGTACGGCACGAACGCGCTCGGGCAGGATCAATTCGGATTCGTGCACCGGTCGTTTCAGGAGTACTTCGCTGCCTGCTATATGGCGCAGGAGTTGGAACCCTCCGAATTCGAAGCTCGATTGGCCGAAAACCGGCCCGGCTGGAACGAGACGTTGTACCTGGCGGTCGCCTCGCTGCCGGATCGCCGGCGGCGCACGACTTTGCACGACCTGCTCGAAGCAGGGCGTGCGGATTTCGCCGTGGACTGCCTGCGGGCCGCTCCACCGGAGCAGCCTTGGCTGGCGCTGCTGGTGCGCTTCCTGTCCCGCTATACCTGGGAGGGACAGGAGTACCGGGATTTGTCCGTTTCCGAGTGCGCGGATGCCTGCGCCGAGCGGCCTGAGCTTTGGGATTTGCTTCCGGTCATGTTCGAACGGGAGCACCGGGAGGGGCAGTCGCTGGCGGCAGCGGTGGATCTGGCCGAAGAACTGGCGCGCCGCGGCGAGAAACAGGCGGCGGCACTGCTCGAGAGGTTCTTCTCCGAAGCGCCCGAAACGGAAGAAGATATGGTAGCTGTCACGGCAGGCGCTTTTCCGTTCGGTAAGGACGGTCGAATGGAAGATGTGCCGGAGTTCTCCATCGCGTGCTATCCGGTGACCAATGAGGAGTTCGAGCGGATGATTCCGGGACATCGGAAACTGAGAAGCCGCGCGAGTGATCTGGACCGGCAACCGGTCGTGTACGTGAGCTGGTTTGAGGCGCGTATGTACTGCCGGTGGCGCGCTCGCGGCTATCGGCTGCCCACGGAATTCGAATGGGAAAAAGCCGCCGGGTGGGATCCCGAGATGGCCCACAAACGAGTGTACCCCTGGGGCGATACGTTCGATCCCGCACGCTGCAATACGGAAGAGGGCGGACTTGGAAAGACGAGTCTAGTCGGCAGCTATCCGTCCGGGCGAAGCGCCTACGGATGCGAAGATATGGCGGGTAACGTGTGGGAGTGGACCGAAAGCCCGTGGTCGGCCGATATTGATGCGAGTGTGGTGCGGGGCGGGTCCTGGAACTTCAGTCATGACAACGCCGCATGCGCCTACCGTAACGTCAACAACCCGCAGGGCCGTAGCCGCAGCATCGGGTTTCGTTGCGCCAGGACCTGAAGCCTTACCCTCTTCGCTGTTTTCTTTTTCCCTTTTCTCTCGAGCGTCGAGATGGTGCGGGGTCGCGTTTCGGGATGTGCGGGGCGAAGCCCCGCACGGAAATTTTGTGAGGCTCTGACATGGCAATAAAGGAAAATGTTCTCGCCAGAACCGGCGGTTCGTGTTGCCTCACCGGGATATGTTACCGAAGTGTAGATGTCCTTGTGAACCTGCTTTGCGTGGCAATCGAAAATACTGGCTGGATTCTGCAGATTTAGCCAGTTTATTCTGGTTCTACCCGAGCGGAGGATGGGGCTCTCCAGGGATGGAACCTGAGCGCCGCCTTGAGTGCGCGCATGACTTGGGGCGGCCAACGAGCCGCCCCGTCTGGAGTTCATGCTTGCGCGAATGCACTAAATCCCCCGGCGAGGAAATAAACGGCATCCTCGCCTTTACTCACTTCAAAGTTGATGGCAATAGCACAATCCAACATGCCCGAACTCCTGCCGGAGATACAGCGGATTGTTAAAGTAACTGCGAAATAAACGCAACTGTAGCGACACCCTACCAACCGGCATTTGTTGTCCGCCCGAATGCTAAAGTGGCCATCGTCCGCACCCCCTGACCGCTTCGCCTCCATCACCCCCGGCACATGACAAAGCGGCCACGCCCCGGCTACTTCTTCTCTGGACCCACGAACCCGATCGGCCGCTTCGGCGGTTCGGGTGGCGGCGCCATCAGTTGACGCAAGACGTCGAAGATCGCCTTGACCTTGAACTGCTTGTCGTATTTCCGTTCCATGGCCTGAAGCTCCTCGGCCAACTCCTGATGGGTCGAGAGAATCTGCCGCAGGCGCACGAAGGCGCGGATGATGGCGATATTAATTAACCGCCACCGCCCGGTCGCTTCGAAGGACACTGGAGAGCATCGCGACACCCTGCTCGGTGAAAGCATAGGGCGGTCGGCGCAAGCCCATTTTGGCCGGGATTGGAGGTCACAAAATGTGATCTCCAATGTTCAAGTGCCACATTCGATCGTCTGGTACGACCCAGGCGCGGCGGAATCAACGGCAGCCTGGATCGTCAACAGACCGTGGCGGATGATGTGCCATTCGATCGCGGACAAGACCACAACGGCGATTTTGCGACGCGTGAGATTTTGCTCGTAAGGCATGGTCTGGTCTCCGGTGAGGAAAACTTCGAAACCGTCGTTCTCGGCACTTTCGAGAAGCTCGCCGTTCTTCAGCCCCGACCAACCCTGGTGGCGCACCGTAAATACCTGATGCCACCCAGAGAACTCCGCAACCGGTGCGGAAGGTTCTCGTCGAGCAGGACTTTTACGAAACGGATTGCCTGCGCATTGCGTGAGCAAATTCGATCAACCGTTGAATTTGAGAGGTGGTGAGGCCAGGATAGTCCTCATGAATTTCGTCGAGCGTTTCTCCGGCTTCGTAGCTGTTGACGATAGCATCGGGCAGAATCCGCGTACCGCGCACGATAGGACGGCCGGACAGTTTGCCGGGAATCTGCTCGATCAATTCGCAACCTAGCCAGTCGATGCCCGAATGTGCGTCGTTCATACCAGGCCCTCCCTACCCATGATAGCTTCGGACTCCGGCGCCCAGCACCGTTCTACTCCGTCCCGGCCGCCTTCAGGCCGTCGATGAAGTCTCGCGTCTCCGGTAACATGTCCGATTCATTCGACAGAGGCACGTGATATGCGGCGGTCCGTGATCACTGAAGCACATCCGAATTGGTTGTGACTCAAGGGCTGTCTTGCCACCACTCTCAGACCGCCAACTGAGAACTCTCATTGCGGGACCGCCACAACCGGGCATAGACACGGGCCGGCAAACAGCTTAGGCGCCAGCGCTCTCTCATTGCAGCCTCTTCTGCATGACCTTCAAACCCAGGTAAATGAATACGATTAGGTTGAGGACTCCGCCAACGCTTACATCTGCACCGCCGGGGTGGGCGGGCGAGATCACATCTTGCTTCGTCGCGCCTACTACCTGGGAGACCAGCGTTTGCGCATCTTTGCCGGCATTCTTCTCAAGCTCCTTGATGAGATCCAGCATGCCTTTCGCTTGTTGAAATGGGTTCAAAACACCATTCCGCTCCAGCAGGTCACAAATCGAGTCCGCTAAACCTTGAGCATCGTCCAGAAGGAGTCGCACATTCTCCGACTGCTGCGCTATTGATTGCTGAAGCGCATATCGATGATCACGCGGGGTCTTTCGCAACCCTTGTTCGCGCATGCGAATCAGTGATTGAGCGCTGTTAAGCTCGCGAATAATGAGGACCACGGTTCCAGCCATCCGCCCAAACCGTTGTGACTCAACGGCTGCCTTGTCACCGCTATCAGGCCGCCCACTTTGAAACACAGGGGAACTCAGGACTTCCTGACGAATTCGCCCTAGGTGTCCACGCATTGCCGACAGGTCTGCCATAGAAGCCTCCTTCGGCTTGGTCAAGCACTCGCGACGATATCACAAACAGCGCTGTGGGGGGCCACCACTCGCGACACCATCTCGAAACAATTTGTTCCGACGTCGGAATGGAACACCGTCGGGGAACTGCCGTCTCGCGGACCTACGCCGACTCTGCCCATAGGACCTTCACTTTCACCGGAACGTCCTCGTGGCACCGAAACCGAACCCGCACGCGGCGAGTCCTGCCGGTCGCACGACCCGATGCGCCCCAAGCACAGAACCCCGATTTTCCCAGTCCCAAAAACTCCGCAACTCAATCTCCCCCAAAATCAACAACATCCCGTCCTCGACCCCCTCGAATAGTTCGCCCAACCCGCCACCCTGAAGGCGAAAGGAGACATACATCCATGTCCAAAAATCGCAAGAAAACCACTAGCCCCCGGCAGCAGCAGGCGAACCAGCGCAACGCGCAGAAATCCACGGGCCCCAAAACCCAAGCCGGCAAGGATGCCAGCCGCTACAACGCCCTCAAACACGGCATTACCGCCGAACTCGTCTGCATCCCCGGCGAGTGCCGCGCCCACTACGACGCGCGCCGCCTCGAACTCATCGACTACTACAAGCCTCAGAGCCTCCTCGAATTCGACCTCGTCGACCACATCGGCAATGCCCTCTGGCGCAAACGCCGCGTCGTCAAACACGAAATGCTCATGGTCACGCTCGAGGTCCATGCCCAGCGCCAGAGCCCCAACCCCCGCGTCACCGAAGCCAGCCCCGACGTCGAGTCCTCCGTCGCCACCCAGATCCTTTCCGACGACACCAACGGACTCGGCCTGCTGGATCGCTACGAGTCCAAGATCGACCGCAGCCTTCACCGCCTCATTCGCCTCCTCCACGAGACCCAGGCCAACCGGCCCCCCGCCACCGGTCCCATCCCCGTCTATCCCTTTGATTCTGAATCCACAACGGGGCCTGAACCCGCCGCTGCGGAACAGGCTCCTGCCCCGTCCGAACCTGCCCCCAACACTGAATCGCAAATCGAAGCCATTCCCGAAAACGGACACCTGTACCACCACCCCAAGGCCACGCAGTTCATCGTCCATCGCAGTGCTGCCGTCCGCCCCGAAGCCCCAACACCGCAGCCCGAAACATCGCCGGTCCTCGCCGAACCTGAGAAATACATGACAGCAGGTTGAAATCGATGGAAAATCGGTCACTTACAATTACGAAAAGCGGCCAGACCGCCCCCGGTTCGCTAGCCTCGGGCACTCCGCCGGAGTTAGTGAAGGTCCTTCGCACGAACCACTGTCACTGCAGCCGCCGCGCCGCAGCCGCGCCGAAAGCGACCCACGCTAACACTCTCCCCGAAATCCGCCCCGACCCCCTCCAGTTCGCCATCACCCAACTCGGCTTCCAGCCCAACGCCCCCCAAACCGCCATGCTCGTCAATCCCTACCCCAATCTCATCGTCAACAAGTCCACCGTAACCGCTATCCGCGCCCTGCACCTCGCCCTCACTACCCCCGAATCCCTCATCATCGTCGCCGGCCGCACCAGCCGCCAATCCGGCGAATTCGTCATGAAGGTCGAAGCCATGCTCCGCCGCCTCGGCATCCGCGCCACTGGCGGCGGCACCAACGACGAATCCCTCCAATTCCCCAACGGCTCCCGCCTCATCGGCATCCCCGGCACCTTCGACGGCAACGTCCGCGGCTTCTCCGGCACCAACTTCCTCATCATCGACGAGGATGAGATTCAAGCCGGTCGCCAGAGTGCGCTCTATCCTCGCCCACCCCGGAATCAAATGCCAGAATCAAAATTTGTTATGCAGATACCCTCTTGTATTTGCGGAGCTGCTGGCGTATGCTCGAACCATAGAGGAACGCGAGAAACTAATGGCCCAACCGGTAACCACCAAACTCCTCGCTACTACTCTCGAGGTTCCCCAGGTACTTGTTCAGATTATTATCGGGGTCAGTGTAGCCGGCCCCGCCTGAACGGTCCTATCGGAAGATTTACGAAGGCCACTGGCGGGGTAATCAACCCGGCTCAGTGGCCTTTTTCATTTGTATGGCCGGGAACCACCGGTCTCAGGGACAAAACGAACCCAATTCGATTCCGCGGCTAAGGCCGCAAACATGAGGGAGAGGCTTTTCTACGAATGTCCGCACAAACTGCAACGTTGATGAGCGGCGCCCGAATTCTGCTCGATTGTCTGGTCCGCGAAGGCGTGGATTGTATCTTCGGATACCCCGGCGGCGTCACGCTGCCGCTCTATGACGCCATCTACGATCACGAAATCCGGCACGTCCTCGTGCGCCATGAACAAAATGCCTGTTTCGCCGCCCAGGGCTATGCCCGCGCGACCGGAAGGGTAGGAGTATGCTGCGCCACTTCTGGCCCCGGCGCCACCAACCTCATCACCGGTCTCGTCGATTGCCTCATGGATTCCATCCCGGTTGTCGCCCTCACCGGCCAGGTCTCCACCAAGCTGATCGGCAGCGACGCCTTCCAGGAAGCCGATACGTTCGGGATCACCCGCTCCTGCACCAAGCACAACTACCTGGTCAAGGATGTCGCCGACCTCCCGCAGGTGCTTCACGAAGCCTTCTACCTGGCTTCGTCCGGCCGCCCGGGTCCCGTCCTCGTCGACGTGCCGAAGGACGTGTTTCAGGCCCAGGCTCACTACTCCCCGGTGACATCCATCCACCTCCCCGGCTACAAAATTTACGCCGATGGCCATACCGGCCAGATCCGTCGCGCCGCGCAGATGATGTGGGAAGCGGAGCGTCCGTTCGTTTACGCCGGCGGAGGTATCATCCACGCCGGAGCCTCCGACGAACTCCGTCAGATGGTGGAAACTCTCGACGTGCCGGCTGTCTGCACCTTGATGGGGCTCGGCGCGCTCCCGTCCACTCATCGCAATTTCATCAGCATGCCCGGCATGCATGGATCGTACGCCGCGAACATGGGGATGACCAACGCCGATCTCCTGATCGCCCTCGGAGTCCGCTTTGACGATCGCGTTACGGGCCGTCTGGCAGCCTTCGCGCCGCACGCCAAGGTCATTCACGTCGACATCGACCCGGCGGAAATCGGCAAGAACCGTGTCGCCGACCTCCCCATCGTCGGCGACTGCAAACGCGTCATCGGCAAACTGAACAAGTTCCTGGTCGAGACTCGCGACGAACTCGGACCCAAGAACGCCGCCGCACGCTCCGCCTGGTGGGATCAGATCCGTGGATGGCAGGAGCAGCACCCGCTGGTTCCCGAAATCTCCACCGACGAGATCAAGCCCCAGCACGTCGTTTCCGAAATCGACCGCCTCTCGGCCGGCGAGGCCATTGTCACCACCGACGTTGGGCAGCACCAGATGTGGTCGGCACAGTTTATCCGCTTCAACCACCCTCGTCTCTGGCTCACTTCCGGCGGACTCGGCTCCATGGGCTTTGGACTTCCGGCCGCCATCGGAGCCCAGTTCGCGCGCCCCGACAAACTCGTCTTCGCCATCGTCGGCGACGGCGGATTCCAGATGTCGATCCCCGAACTCGCCACCATCGCCAACCACGCTCTGCCCATCAAGATCGTCGTCGTGAATAACGGCTACCTCGGCATGGTTCGCCAGTGGCAGGAACTCTTCTACAACAACCGCCTCTCGGCCGTTCAACTCGACACATTTCCGGACGCCGAAAAACTCGCCGGCGCCTACGGGTTCCCTGGCCGCACGGTGGAAAGGGTAAGCGAACTCCGCAGCGCGCTCGAAGAGGCCGTCCGCTCGCCCGGACCCTATCTCCTCAACGTCCGCGTCACCCCGTTCGAGAATGTCTATCCGATGGTGCCCGCCGGCGCCGCCATCAATGAGATGGTGCTCCGTCCGCCGCAGCCCGTCCCGGTGGGCAAGTAAGAAGGATTCAACATGCTGCAAATCATCTCTCTCCTCGTCGAAAACAAACCCGGCGCCCTGATGCGCGTCACCGGCCTGTTGACCGCTCGCGGATTCAACATCGAGAGCCTCACGGTCGCCAAAACCCTCGACCCCACGCTCTCCCGCATCAGCATCGTGGTCGATGTCGAATCGCAACTCCGCTCGCAGGTCGTCAAACAGATGAACAAGCTGGTGAACGTCCTGCAGGCCACCGATCTTACCGACGGTCCCGCAGTCGCTCGCGAAATGGTCCTCCTGCGTGTCCGCGCCTCCATGAACAGCCGCACTGCGATTCTGAAGGAGGCCGAGATCTTCGGCGCGCGCGTGGTCGATTCGTCCACGGAAGGCTTCGCGCTCGAGGCCACCGGCGATCCCGAGAAGCTGAACGAATTTATCGATATCATGCGCGCCTACGGCGAAATCGAGGTCACTCGCTCGGGTCTCGTCGCCGTCTCGCTCGATGCCAAGAAACTGCGCCTCGCACCGCCCATCCCGAGGGCGGACGTTGTCGCGCTCAGCAAGTAATCTCAATAAGGAACCCATCGGAAAATGCCAAACCGCTATTACGAAAAAGACGGCGATCTCTCGCTACTCGCGAACAAGACGGTCGCGATCATCGGCTACGGAAGCCAGGGCCACGCACATGCGCTGAATCTCCGCGATTCCGGCGTCAATGTCGTCGTCGGTCTGTATCCCGGCTCCAAAAGCTGGTCCAAAGCTGAGGCTGCCGGACTCCGCGTCCTCACCACCGCCGAAGCCGCCAAGGTTGCTGACGTCGTCATGATTCTCGTCGCCGACCACATCCAGGGCGATCTCTACAACAACGAAATCGCGCCTTCGATGACGCCAGGCAAGACGCTCATGTTCGCCCATGGCTTCAACATCCACTACGGCCAGATCAAGCCCGGCGAAGGTGTCGATGTGTCGATGATCGCCCCCAAGGCTCCCGGCCACCGCGTCCGTGAGCTGTTCACCGAAGGCGTTGGGGTCCCCGGACTCGTCGCCGTACACCAGGACGCATCCGGCAAAGCCCGTCAGCAGGCGCTGGCCTATGCCCTGGCACTCGGCTGCCTCAAAGCCGGAGTCATCGAGACCACGTTCAAAGAGGAGACCGAAAGCGATCTGTTCGGCGAGCAGGCCGTGCTCTGCGGCGGTGTGAGCGAACTGATCCGCGCCGGTTTCGAAACCCTTACGGCGGCCGGCTATGCCCCCGAAATCGCCTACTTCGAGTGCCTCCACGAACTGAAGCTCATCGTCGACCTGATCCAGGAGGGCGGACTCGGCTACATGCGCTACTCGGTCTCCGACACCGCTGAATACGGCGACTACACCCGAGGTCCGCGCGTGGTCAACGATCAGACCCGGGCCGAAATGCGCAAGATCCTCTCCGAGATCCAAAGCGGCGAATTCGCCCGCCAGTGGATCGAAGAGAATAAGACCGGCCGCAAAAACTTCATCAAAATGCGCGAAGAAGCCCGCAACCAGCCGATCGAAACGGTAGGCAAGGAACTCCGTGCAATGATGCCGTTCCTGAAAAAGAAGAAGGAAGAAGGCATCCCCCAGGAGACCCCCGTAGGAGCCTCAGCGTAAACAACTGGCAACCAGCCACTCACCACTAGCTATGCGTATCTTCACATTCGACACCACGCTCCGCGACGGCACCCAGGGAGAAGCCGTCTCCTTCTCCGTAGACGACAAGCTGACCATCGCCCAAAAACTGGACGACCTTGGCATCGACTATATTGAGGGCGGCTGGCCTGGGTCCAATCCGAAGGATCGCGAGTTCTTTTTTCGCGCGCGCGACTTGCAACTGAAGCACGCCAAACTCACCGCGTTTGGCGCCACCCGCTTCAGCAAGCACGCCGTCGAGGATGATCCCAGCGTCCGCGGCTTGATCGAGGCCCAGACCCCGGTCGTCTCTATTTTCGGGAAAAGCTGGAAACTGCACGTTCACCGTGCGCTCGGCATTTCCGAAGAGGAGAACCTGAAGCTGATTTCGGAGACGGTGTCTTACGTGAAGTCGCATGGCCGGGAAGTGGTCTACGACGCCGAGCACTTCTTCGATGGCTACACGGCCGATCCCGATTTCGCGCTTCGCACTCTCGAAGCCGCAAAGTCGGCCGGCGCCGATGTCCTCTGCCTGTGCGACACCAACGGCGGCACCATCACGTTCCGCCTCATGGAAATCTGCGCCGAAGTCCGCAAGCGATTCGACGGCATCCTCGGCGTCCACACACACAACGACTCCGAACTCGCCGTGGCTAACACGCTCGCTGCCGTCGAACAGGGCTTCACGCACGTGCAAGGCACCTTCAACGGCTATGGCGAGCGCTGCGGCAACGCCAATCTCTGCTCCATCATTCCCAACCTCGAACTGAAACTCGGGCACACCACCATCGGTCGCGAGAATCTGGCCAGCCTCACCGGGGTCGCGCGATTTATCGCCGAACTCGCGAATCTGCAACTCCGCAACGATCAGGCCTACGTCGGCCACAGCGCTTTCGCGCACAAAGGCGGAATCCACGTCAGCGCCGTGCTGAAGGACTCGACCACCTACGAACACACGAAACCCGAAACCGTCGGCAACCGCCAGCGCGTGCTGCTCTCCGATCTCTCCGGCCGCGGCAACGTCCTCTACAAGCTGAAGGAGCACGGACTCGAATCGCGCCTCTCCGACGACGCTCGCCGCCAACTCCTCGAACGGATCAAGGAGATGGAGTTTCTCGGGTATGAACTCGAAGCCGCCGAGGGCACGTTCGAACTTCTCGTTCGCGATGCCCTGCACCCCGACACGCAGTTCTTCGAGATCATCGGTTTCGACGTCATCACGCGCCTGTCGCCCAAACACGAGACGCAGACCACGGCCACCGTCACGCTGAAGATCGACGACACGGTCCACTCGGCAACCGCCACTGGACACGGTCCGATGAACGCGCTCGACCTAAGCCTGCGCCAGTGCCTGACGCCCCTTTATCCGGCGATCTCGAGGGTGCGGCTCACCGACTATAAGGTCCGCGTCCTCGATTCGAAGAAGGGAACTGCCGCGAAGGTCCGGGTGCTGGTCGAGTGGTCCGATCACCAGAAGAGTTGGGCCACGGTCGGCGTCTCCGACAACGTGATCGAAGCCAGTTGGCTCGCCTTGATCGACGCCATCCGCCTCGAATTGATGCGCCTGCTGGAGCAGGATAGCGCCATCGAAAAGGCCGTCGAAAACTACTGCTGGGGCGTCTGAACCGCCGCTGGCTCTGGGAGGCGATTGCTCAAGCCGCATCAACAATCGGTATGGTTACCGTGGCGCAAATCGAGCAGACGGTCCACCTGAGGAAGATGACAGTTCAATCGTCTTGCCAGTTCGGTCTTGCTGATGCGCCCCGCTCGCATCGCTGAATAGAGGGCCAGTTTCGCCTCTGTCAGCGCGGGGAGACCGACGTATGCTCCGCGCTTGAGAGGGGAAGGCGTTGGGATCGCTTGGCGATCTTCCATATAGCCCATCAAAGCGGTTTCGAGGGCATCCGCCGCGCGGGCAAGAGCTTTGCTCGCGATCATCACCGAACGTATGGGCCTCGGGCAGCCAACGCCTGAACTCGACGCTCGTCATCCCCGATGCTACAACACATATGTTTCGTCCGCCACAGATGTGTTGCCGGAGCGGCTAAGGCCTTCGAAGAACTACTGCCGGGGCGTCTGAAGCAGACCGCATCCACGCACGCACGCTGTCTTAATGGGAGGGCGTATATTGAGAGAAAGGCCGGAGCATGGCGACTACACCCACTATCGCGTGTTGCCTCAGCTAAGTATGTTACCGAACGGCTAATCGTCGTTGGGGGGCGGCTGCGTGAGTCTAAGGATCTCCGGCGCCGGCATCTGGTCCGGCTGGACACCATCTGGTAATGGAATCACCCGGAGGCAGCATTGTGCCCGTAACTTTTGAGCGATGACAGCGCTCGCCTGGCGGCCGGTCGGGTCGCCGTCCAGCAACAGGGTGATGTGGTGGAATCTCTCCAGCAGGGTGCGACGCTGGGATTCATAGAGAGCCGCTCCCATCAGCGCGACGACCGACCGGAAGCCAGCCTGGTGCACTTTCATGCAGTCGAAGAATCCCTCCACTACGACGACCGTATTGCCGCCTGGGGCGGTGGCGCGATGCATGTTGAAAAGGATCTCCGATTTGGCAAAAGCAGGTGGGACGCGGTAGCGCGGTGGCGTCTGATCCACGGAACGTCCGCAATAGGCGACCAGTTCCCCATCGGCGTTGTGGATAGGAATGACCAATCGCCCATGCATCAAGTCCTGGTCCCGCGTAGAAACCGACGCCAAACTCGAGCGCGGTCTTTTCGGTGATCCCGCGCTCGGCCAGATAGGGATGCGAGTACTCGATTCCCGTCAGGGTGAAGTCGAGGGGAAGACAAACCCTTCTTCTTTCCGTAACCAGTTCCTTCTCATTTGGTGTCAACGTGAACGGAGTCGTTGAGCACATAAACTGCAGCCTTTGCGCTGCCTCGAATATAGTGCAGCCCTCCATCGCAGCGACGAAGTCCAACACGGTTCCGCCAGCGCCGCACGCGAAACAGTGGAAAATGTTGCGGGCCAGATTCACGTGAAAGGCGTCCCGGCCGTCGCCGTGGTGAATCGGGCAGCATCCCCGATATTGGTTTATTCCACTTCGTCGAAGCTTGACGTTGTAGTGCCGGAGCACGGGTTCCAGGGGCACGCTTCGCTTGATCGATTTGAAATCCAGCCAGTTGATCATGGACGCGCCTCGGAATGGATGACGGCTCCGGCAGCGCAGGTTTGCCGGTCAATTTCTGTTTTAGACTCAAGTCCCAGCACCAACTGGCGGGCGATTTCACTGCGCCACTGTTTGACTCGTCGTTGGAGAGTGCGCAGTTGTCCGGGCGGGAACGTGCCGGGCGTGCTTTCCTGCAAACGGATGAACAGCTCCTTGGCATTGGCGTCGGGTTGTTCGTTGAGCCACAGCTGAACCCGCGGCCAGACTGCTTCAAATGGGTCCACACGAGTGCGATAGTTCCGTGGACCGCTATTCCTCTTGCGATGTGTCGGACGCACTTCACCATCGCGCCACACCGTCGAAAGGCTGGCGACGAAACCGGTCAGTCCCGGGATTGGTTGAGCCGTTTCAGCATTGGCGACACCAACTTCAACTTGCGCCAGCACTCGCTGCGCTTCCCGAATTTCACTCAGCAATCGAACCGGGTCCAGCGCCGCCAGCGTTTGCCGGAGTTGTTCCTTGCACTCGTCCGAAACGTCTTTCCGCTCCAAGAGACGCTCGCATGGCGTCGCTGGCGGGTGGTACTTCTTGATTACCTTCGCGCCTTCCCGTATTTTCGAGAGCAATTTGAAGGAGGGCTGGAAGAAGTTCACGAAGAGCCGGGCTGCGGTGTACAGCTTGTTCAGCACCGCTGCCGTCTGCACGCCCTCCAGCCTTCCGTAGCCGACCATTCGCCGGATCACCGCACCGTTCTTCTGTTCGATCCACGCTTGATCGTTCTTCTTGTACGCCCGACACCTGGTGAGTTCAATTTTGTTGTCCCGGCAATAGCCCACCATGGTGTTATTGATAAACGCGCCGTCGTTATCGACATCGAGTCCCAGCACCGGGAACGGCAGTTTTGTCCGAATATCGCTCACCGATTCAGTCACCACCGTTTGTTCTCGAACGACCATCGCGATGGCTTCAGTCCACCCCGAAGCAATGTCGGTAAGCACCAGGCTGTGAACGTAACTTCCCGCGGTCGACTTTCCGCAATGCAACACCATGTCCATCTCGAAGAAGCCGGGAGGAGGATCATTCCAATCCCCAAAGGTCCGCACGGGGATCGCTTTTCGCAACGGAGTGTTGATCATCGTTCTGCGTCGGCCCTGTTTAGCGCTGTCACGAACCGTCGTTAACAGCCGGTCCATGGTCGCCGCGCTCATCGACAGCAGGCTTTCCCGCACAGAGGGATCTAATTTCAAATGCCCGTGGCGCTCCATTGCCTCGATCAGCCCAGCGGTCACTTGGCGGAGCCGTTTGCCACAGATTCGATCGGCGGCCTCCCAAACGATCGTCAGTGCCTCGCGAACGGCTTCGTCGTAGATCCGTGCCCGTTGGCGCGGCTCAGGCGGCCCCTGTTTTAGTGATTTCTTCAGCGCGCGGATCGCGTGCTTTCGATGAAAGCCCGTCACCTTGACGAACTCGTCAAGGATTTCCTTCTTCTGCTTCCGTCCGGCGGCCCGATAGCGCGCCGCCACCGCCTCAATCAGCTCCCGTCTCGTTGCCACGCTCAATTGCCTCCTCAATCTGCCACCCGTCCCTTTCATTCGGACGGGTAACATTTTTCATGAGGCAACGGGCCGCGCTCGGTAACAAAAATGATGAGTCAATGCGGCAGGGAGTTCTAATTGTCGCCAATCACAAACTCTGCGTCCCGTCGTTCGCCTCATGCCCCAACGGATACTGATAATCCGCCTGACCCGCCGCCTTGAACACATACCGCTTCGCTACCTCCGGCTGCTGCCGCCCTCCCGTATAACTTCAATGCACGTAATTCCACCGCAAATATCCACCATACGGGAACGTCACCTTCGTCAATCCGGCCCACGAGTCAGTCTACTTATTCCGATCGATCACGGCATAGTGAGCGGACATTTGTTTGTACCCAAAGATCCAGCTAAAATTCTTCCAATTGACCGCCTCCCAACTAAACCTATGTACCGCTATAGTTTCCCCGTCGCTCACTCGGGAGACTAACAGCTGCGAGCTCGTATAAGAAAGCCGCAACAACGGAGGTAGTCGCTCAGAAAACGCGACAAATCGACCGTTTGGTGACCATCTTATCGGGCTGATTGGCCGATGGCTTCCGAGCGCCCACGACTGCGGGACGCCGCGGGTACTGATGAGTGAAGCTCGTCCATCCGGCGCAGTGTAGGATATCCAGACTCCATTCTGCGCCCAAGTCGGATCATGGCCATCCACCAGCTTCATAGATGTTCCTGTCGTCGTGTCGAAAACATAGATCTGTTCCCGATTCTGGTACACCAGGGAGCGTCCACTGGGCGACCAGTCGGGCTCACTCCCCCCGTCAATCTCGCTGATGAATCGGCTGCTCTGCCCTTGCAATTCTGCCCAATACAGCCCACTGGGTCCTCCTCGCGTACGTGCGTTGGCAATGAACGCCAGCCTTCTACTCTCGTCGTGTAGCGCTAATGGGCGAAAACCGGGCAACTGGGGACGGGCACGCTCTATGATTCTGCCATCGAGCGAGGTGAGGGTCACTTCGCCATAGAAATCCAGGAATCCACCCGAAACCCACCAGAGCACGCGCGTCCCGGATGTTCCGAATACTGCTACGGAGGGTGCGGGGTTCGCAATCAAGTACAATTCCGGTCCATCGAAAGGAATAATGTGGATCTGATCGCCTAAGACGGACCCGAGCGCAAGGCCGTCCTTGGAGGATGCCGTGCTCAACCCCTGGCGAAGGGTCGAGTCGCCCGCCCTGGTACATCCAAGAAACGAAGATGCGAGCAGCGCGCAGGCCGTAGCAACCGCTCTCACCATGTGCCTGTTCCCAAATCCTCAGCCCATCCGGGAGCAGACGGTGGCGTGCCGAGATTCAAGCCGATATGCGCAAGGAGCCTAGAAATGAACCAGTTGCTGTTTCTGCCGTTACTGTAGACAGCGCCACTTGTGGGGTCGTAAGGAATACCCCGCGGAAAGGTATAAGCATCGTTCTCAATTCGGCCAGCTCTGAAGCAGACGTCGCTACTGTTGGCGATGCCACCTGAAACCGTCCTCAACTTCGGGTCGGTCGCCGGATGATCCCTGGGATCGCGAGAATCTCCAGTGGCCGAGAAGTTGTACCACGTGTAACCTCGAAGGTTGCCCCAGTCAAGTAAGGTGTCACGTTCTGGGAGTGCCTCAATGAGGTCCGCAGAATGTTCAACTGTACCGTCAGACCACTCGATACTCTTGGTTATAAATAAGTATGCGTGGTTGAACAAACCGAGCGATCCGTCGCCAACAGACCGATATTGCAGAGTAATAGTGCAAGTGATCGAGAAAGACAGCGGGGTTGGAGTCGGTGGTGGGGCTGGGTCCGGATCGGGCGAGCAAGTTCCATCCGGCGTGGGCATAAAACCAAAGCCACATGACGGCGTGCAATCGTCAAAATCCGGATCGCACCAGTTGGTGCCCCTCGGATCGATGCGATTGACGGGATCTCCTACAGTGTAGGAATACCGATTCCAAGCCCCTGGGTCCGCCGGATTATTCACCGATCCTGTCGTAGCTCTATACGGATCCGGAGTCACAAACCGCCCCAGCGAACTCGAGTAATACCGGTTCAACGCATAATCCAACCCACCCGCATCTCGACTGTACGTAGCAAACATACTCCCGCCACTCCCCCGACTCTCCCCATACGGATAGTAACTCCCCACACTCCCCAACCGGTCCTGCTGCACATTCGTCACGTTGTAACCACCCCATCCATCCGCCTTCGTCGTCTGCACCAACTTACCCGCAAAATAGACCCGGGTCTCATCCAAAACCAGCGTCAGCGAAGCCTGATAATACGGCGCCCCGCCCGCATCCGCATGCACCCGGTACGACCCCATCCGCTGCCCGTCCACCCCGTAAAAGTGCACCGTCTCGTTCGAAGTCGTCGTCCCATCCCAATCCAAACTGTACACCCGCCGGTTGTCGGGATCGTATGCATACCCTGAGCCA
>JBBQGE010000099.1:0-22414 GCA_038322675.1 Bryobacterales bacterium | reverse complement strand
TGCTCCGGAGGCAGACGCTCTATCCAGACTGAGCTACGGGCGCGTCTACCTCACGATAATAGCAGGACTCGGCCACGACGTGGGACTCCCCAACCACACCTCCCGCCGAGTTAGCATATGAGAACCAATGAAAAACCTCGCCCCCGCACTCCTGCTCGCAACCTTCGCCATCACGATCCACGCGCAATCCACTAACGCGCCCCGGCCCCAGGGACAGAATCCCAACGGCATGCACGTCTACATCTGGACGGGCCTGAAATCGCACATGGCCGGCCAGCACGACTACCCCCAATTCCTCGCCGACTGGAGCAAACTCCTCACCGAGCACGGTGCCGTCGTCGACGGTTCGCTTCATCCCCCCACCCCCGCCGACCTCGAAAACACCGCCGTCCTCATCATCTACAAGGGCGACGCCGGCTATCTCACCGAAGCCACCAAGTCGGCGCTCGAGTCATACGTCAAGCGCGGCGGCGGACTCGTCATCCTTCACGACTCCTCCTGCGGCCCCGACCCCGCCTATCTCGCGACCCTCACCGGCGGCGCCAAGAAGCACGGCGAAGTGAACTACACACTCGATGCGCCCATCGCGTACACCATCGTCGACCCGGACAATCCCATCATGAAGGACATGTCCGCCATGACAATTTTCGACGAGGCCTTCTATAACATGACCTGGGCGCATGACCCCGCCATTCACGTACTCGCCACCGCCAAGATTCCGCCCACCCGCAGCGCCGGCGACCACAAAGGCGAAGTCGTCCCACAAATGTGGACCTACGAGCACACGCTGCCTGGCGGCCAGCCCGCCCGCGCTTTCGTCTGGATGCAGGGCCACGTCTACGCCAATTTTTCGAATTACCAGATTCAGCGGACCCTGCTCCGCGGCATCGCGTGGGCCGGGAAGCAGCCCGTTGACGAACTCCTCAACTACGAGGCTCCTCCCCGTCCCGCGCGTCGTACGAATTGACCCTCAACAACCGTAGCGATCGGACCGGACGATGATCTCGTGAATCCGGTCCCGATCATCTTCGCGAACGCAAACCGAAAGCCAGAGCCGGTCCTGGCAAGCCTTCAGCACGAGTCTGCCGATCCCAACTTCGCTCGACCGGAACCGGTGCCGCCCGTCGCAGCTCTCGAGGATAAATCCCTCGAAATCGCCGAAGCAATCGAAAATCACTTCGCACACCTTGCCGGTATAGCAATGGACTTTGCCCTCGCCCGCGCCGCCCGGTATACCCGGATCGTCCGGCGATGGTCCAATCTGCCCGGGATCCACGCCCAAGCCTCCCACCTTGTCACCCAGTTGGCCGATATAACGAACGAATACCGGGTACCAACCATCGTTGGTAGGAATCGCCTGCAGAATATACTTCAACACCGCAAGATTCCGGACTGCCTTATGCAGCAGCGGCGCGCCCGCCTTCACCACCGCAGTCATCCGGAACGCACCCAACACCTTGCGAGTCGAGAAGTTCAGATCGTTCGGCTGAGACGCAGAGCTCTCAATTCGTCCGAACCGCGTATCGAATGTCAGCCCGGAATGCTGCTGGACATCTACCTTGAACTCTTCGCCCACACGAACAGTCGGCGGTAACTGCAGCGTGATCAGACCGGGCATCGGCTGCGTCACGCGGCCGGGAATCGGAATATACGTGATATTCCGCGCCGGACAAGTAATGGTATTCGCGTCCTGCTTCGATAACGTCTGCGGACCCGGCCTAAGTGCGGCCGCTAACTCCAGAATATCGTCGGCATTCCAATCGGGAGCATAGATGCTCGCGATGGTATCCGGCGGGATGTTATTCCACCGGATCACTAACTCGTCATAGAGCGACTGAGCGGAAGCTTGCGCCGCCTGTGAACCAGGCTTCGGTTTCACGGCTATCTGCGACGGCTTGATCAGCAGCGTGTGCTGCACAACGTGCGTATCCGCCGTCCCAGGATTATCCGACTCCACAATTGCCAAATTCCGCTGCGACAGCCGGTCGCTCGACGCCGGAGTCGCGCCGTTCGAAATCGGATCCACCGCCCCTGGTTGATACCGCACCTCCACCACCAGGCACTGATGAATCCCACGCACCAACTGCATAATCGGCAGCCGGCTTCCAAATGGACCATCGCTCCCCGATGGCACATTCACCGGAAACTGCGGATCCGTCTGGTTGAAATCGAGCCAGCAGCCAAAATACTGCACACTCTCCTGCGATCCCGCATGAACCAGTGTCCGCTTATTGAAGTTATCCGTCTGGGCCGTCATGCTCTGAGTGCCCGAGTTAATCCTCCGCTCCGCGAAATACGGAATCGACGTAATCTGATTCCCGCCGCCGCTGAAAAATCGATTAATTCCCAACAGCGGAATCGTCCCATCGCCCGTTCGCCGGTAGTTCTGCACATCGGCGCCGGTGCTGTTCGTATACCGCAGATCGGACACCATCGTGTTGAAGCTGCGGAAAAAGGCGCGCACGTCCACGGCGTTCTCCGTATTCGCCCGGTACCGCACCTTGGCCACCGCGAAATTCAACACCCGCACACCGTCCACCGTCCGCGATAACTCGAGTTCGCTCTGCTGCTCGTTCTGCGAAATATTTTCGAACGGAGGTGCGGGATTATTCCCGAAACCTCTCAACTCCGTCAGTACTCCCTGAATATAATCGAACGGCGCATTGCCATTCGAATTCGGATCCGCGAGTGTCACACTGCTGGAGCTATTCACCTTCCCGCCCGGTCGCAGTTGAAACACCCGAACATCCGTGCTGAGCCAACTGATAGGACCATCCAGGATGTAAGGATTCGGCTGCCGGATCAGATGCATCAGCGCCACATCCTGCAGGCCCGCCAATCGCGCCTCCACATAGATGTCGCGAGTCTCCGTCGTAAAGTCGCTCGTGCCGGTAAAGTTCACCTGAAATGTGAACGAGATCCGCTGCGGCGTGTTCGGTTCTCCCGGATCTTCCACCGTAACCGCCGTCGGCACTGCCGACATCGAAGAAAGCACGCCGCCATTGATCGCCGTCAGGAAGCGTATCGACGGAGTCGCACCCGGAAGACCAAGCGACGCCGGACTGAACCCGTCATAGATCACATAGAACGATTCCGGATACGCCAGCAGCGTCTCTACTTCGTACGAGGAAAAGGTATCCCGGTTGCTGACGATGTAGCTATCCAACCCCAAAGCCTTCAGGCCCAGACCAATCAAACCGGAAGTAACATCCTTGATGATCTCCTGCATCTCCGCAAATACGGGCTGAAACTCCGTCCCCCATTCAACGGTGAACGACAGTGCGTCCGACTTCGATGGGTCAGCCAGATGCCGGCTGTACGCATAATCGTCATTGGTCCCCGAAGTAGGATAGAGCGAAAAGCCCGGTTTCGCGACATAAATCTTCCCCCGAACCTCCTGCAGCGTTTGCGTGAACGCATTGGCCAGGCCGATCAGAGCCGATAAATCGCCGTCCTGGATATACTCCCCATAACTCCCGCCGATCAAACCACGCTGCCCGTTAAACGCCGGATTCTGGAAATTCTGGCTGGAGTCGGTCAACTGGTTCTCATCGTCGCCCCAGACATACAAAATGTCTTCCGAGTAGCTATGAACGTCGATGTACCATCGAATTCGCGTATAGGTATCGTGAATGTAGTTGATGTTCCGCGTCTCGGGCTCGCTGGCCGGAGCATGCCCATGATAAGTATCCTGCGAGGGATCGCTCGACGCCAGATACAAATTCACTGCGCCCGGAGCAAACGCCGTCCCGAAATTCCACAGAAAATCCTGATTCCGGTTAATATCCACCCCGACTCTGGCCGGATTCCCACCGCTGTCGGCCGTGTCCCGATTCTTGCGCCACAATCCCGCCGTATTCTGCGAATAGAAACGCCCGTCCGGATTCACGCATGGAAAGATGATGACATTCATCTGCTCCATCAGCGCCTTTACCTCGGCCGCCGAGTAATACTTGCCGCCATAACCCAGACCCGTTCCGCCCGCATAGGCGTCGCACAAATCCGTAGCCAGATTCACCAGGATCTCGCAACTCCCCCACTCTCTTGCATGCACGCCCCCGGTGATATAGTACGCATCCACGGTATTCGCCGCGTGCGTCCCCAGCCGGACGGCATGCGTGGTTCGGCCTTCGATAGTCCGGTTCGGCAGCGTAATGAGTTCGCAGGTCGAAGGATGGGCCGCCGACAGCGCGATGAGTGCCGACTCCACCTCGGTCACGTTCATATAGGGCATAAGCTCTCCAGTGCTTGAGCCGATCGAAATCGGGTTGGTGAGTTAAAAAGAGTGGCAGGCTAACGTTTTATGCCAAGACCCTGAGGTTTGATCTTGCCGCCGTCAAATCGATCCGTCTTCGAAACTTCCTGTTGCCGTTCCTTCAGCACTGCCCCGTAGTTCTCATCCACTTCGTGGCGGTAATGCAGCTTGGTGATTTTCTTGGCTTCTGCCGCGGGCGCGTACAGAGTGACTTTGAAGTTCCCGTCACTGTCCTGTTTGGGAGCGCCGCAATCCAATTCGATTTTGTCAGCCGCCGCGAGAACCTCTTTCAGCGCCGCCTGACCCGGGATCCAAACTGTGATCTTTACAACGTCTTCCATTGCGGATTACCTCCGGACAACTCGCATCGACCCGGCCAGTGTACACCGAAATTTCGCCCGAGTATATGCTAATTTGCGCGCGGCAAATTCGGACAGGCCGGTATTTGGTATTTCTCGGGAATCCGAAACACTTTCAGTTCGGCGGCATTCAGATTCCGTCTCAGGAACTGCTTGCAGGCCTTGTCGAGTACGCGCGCCGGATCCAGCGGCCACAGATTCACTCCGCCCGGCGCCGCTGTCGCAACCCATTTGTGGTCGCTCGTAATCGCACCCCCATTCCCGGGAATCGTCACCACGCGGCCGTTCGCTTTGCTGGGATCAACCACCGCCATCGTGCCGTTGACGAAATGCTGGATTTTCCATGATTTCGGATCATCGGCTGCTGTCCGAAACAGCCTCGGCCACTTCTGGTCAACCCAGGTACCGCGCACTGTCTCCAGCCATGCTCCCGTTGCGGAATCGAATATCGAAACCACATCAGGCGGCGTCTCCGCCCGCGAGAAGCTTACGCGATGCTCCACCGCAATCCGTCGCCCCGCGGGATCAATGCGCAACTCGTCCCGCGACTCCAGCGGAATCACTTTGGCCTCGCGCCACGATCCCGTCTTCAGAATGTGCAGTCCCCCAGTGCGGCCCACTTTCGCGTTGTCCTCGAGGAAGAGCCTGTCTCCCGCGCTGCTGAATGCCGCACCCCCGTACCAATCCCGACGCCATTGCCAGACAATCTGCCGCCTCGAAAAATCGATCACCACTCCGCCCGTAGTCGGATCGGACAGAACTACCCACGGCAGCTTCGGATGAAACACGACGAATCCCGGCGAGAACCCGAGCTTAGGCAGAGCTTTGTAGCTAGCCGTCGGACCGTCTATCACGGAAATTTCGTCATCAGGCCCGATTGCGAGGAAGGAGTCCTTCTCGGGAATCGGATCGAGTACACGAATTTCGTGGGCCACTTTCACCGGGTCAGCATACACATCGTTCCGGCTGTCCCACAGGTCGATGCCACTGTACCGATTGCCTGTTGCCGCCATTCGGTCGAACGGATCGTAGGCGCCGCCTGACAATTCATCCCCCGGCCCGAGCCATTGCCGCAGGTGCCGCCGGTCCAGACGGCTCGTGAACGTCATTCCTGACACCCATGGACGATTCGGATCCGGATTCACCCACTTCCATCGATCCATACCGGAATCGGGTAGAGTCTCGATCGAATTGGCTGGTGACCTGCAGTAGAGAACACCGTTGCTGTCGAACTCGACCGTGCCGTTGTACGGATCATTTACTGCCTCTAGTTTCTTCCACACGTCCGCCGACCGTTGATAAATCTCCGTGCCCTCCACCTGCACTACCACCGCGAGCAGTTCGCCATTCGGATGGAAGCAAACCGACTTGGCCACGTTGTCCGTTCGAAGTGTTTTCTGCGAACCCGATGCGAGTGAAAAGATCGCGACGCCCTGGGTCCCCCCTGCCGCAACCTGCTTTCCGTCCGCATCGAAGGCAAGCGAATACACCGCTCCCTCTACCGAACCCAGTTCGCGCTCCACCTTTCCGCTTTCGATATCCCACAACAACACCCGGCCATCCTGATGTCCACTCGCCAGTTGCTTCCGATTCGGACTGAACGCGATTACGCTCACCGGCGCCGACCCCGGCAGTGCGAAATGCCTGGGACGGCGCGGCAACTTCACCAAGACCTCCAGCAATCCGTTCAGACCCTCAAACCCCGGATGGATTCGCAGCGACTGAGCCGCCACCATCGCCCGCAACTCCGCGTCAAATGGCCGCTCAGGAGTAATCTCCAGACGCTGCGCCTCCGCACCCAGTCGAATCGCGAGCGCCTCGCGTGCGTCCCCCTCGGCCTGCACCAGTGTCGCCTCGGTTTGCTTTCGCGCCTCCTCCGCCGCCGTCCGTGATTTCGCGGCATCTACAACCGCCCGGCCTGCCTCCTCGTTTGCATTCAAGGCCCGTGTGGTCGACTCGGCCGCCCGAGCGCTCGCCTCCCGCGCATTCCCCAACACGTAAACCGCAAGCGGAAACACGACAAACGACACCGCCAGCAACCCCAACCCAAATCCCCACACCAGACGCCGCTGCCGGACCCGCCGCCGCTCCCCACTCTCCGCCTCCGCGACGCTCGCCTCCAGATACCCGATCACGGCCGCGTACGCCGGATGAAGATCCAGCGCCCACTCCCGCTCCGTTCGCGGATCCAGCTTCTTCCGCCACTCCAACGCCACCTGCAGATCCGCATCATGCAGCAGCGCCTTCTTCCGCTCCACCGCCGTCACCAAGTCCAGATAAATCCGCTTCGACTCCGCCTCCGCATCCGTCCACTGCTTCAACTGATCCCACTGCGCGATCAGGCTCTCATGCGAGATATCCACCAGCGAATCGCCATCCGCCCGCTCATACACCACCACGAACGACCGCGCCTGGAACGGCTGCAGGATCCTCAGGATCTCCGCCCGGCCCACCCGAGTCACCGACTCCAGATCGCTCAGCAGCGCCGGCCGCCGGATTCGCCGGTTGGCCGCATCCGTCGTCGTCAGCCGCCGGAAAATCTTCTCCGCCACATCGCGACCCTCAACCGGCAGCGCCGCCTCCGCATCCCGCGACAACGCGCCCTGTATCCCGCCCACGCTTTCGTAATGCGCCAGGTCCAGCGGACCCGATGCACCCGCTGCCGTCCATTGCTCCCACGTCCGCAGCAGCGCATGTTGCAGCACCGGCAACTGCCCCGGCTCATCGCCCACGTCATTCACCAGCCGGTCCAGAAGTTGCGGCGTCATCCGCTCGCGAAACAGCTTCACCGGCCCTTCGATCGCTTCGCGCCGCTGCTGGCGATTCAATCGCGGAACGAAATACTGGCTGCGATTCAGCGCCTCCGGCAGCCCGGTAAACGCATCGCACTCACCCAGAAAATCCGATCGCATGGTGATCGCGACAAACACCGGGAAATCGCGCTGCGATACCAGCGACAGCAGGATCTGCACGAAATCCGCCGCCTGGTCGCGATTCGCCGCCGCGAACCGGAACAACTCCTCGAACTGATCCACCAACACGAAGCAATTGCGATCGCCGCCGGCATCCGACTCCAGTAAGCGATTCGTAATCGCAAACGCGCCTTCCTCGTGGATCGCTTTCACCGGCAGATCGAACGACGCCGCCAAACGGTCCAGCGGGTCGCTGCCGGGCGTCAGCGTCGAGAACACCCAGCGGTCGCGATTCTCCACCAGAAAACCAGCCTCGAGCCGTGGCATCAGCCCCGCCCGGATCAATGACGACTTCCCGCACCCCGAACTCCCCACAATCGCCAGAAATCGAGTCTCGTGCAGACGGTCCATCAACTCGCCAATCTGCTGCCGCCGCCCAAAAAACAAAAGCGACTCCGATTGTTGAAACGGCCGAAGTCCAACGTAGGGGCTGTTCATCGTCATGCTTCCAGCGACCGAGCATGCTCCAACAACCGGTCGATCGCCGCCCCGTCAAAGCCGCCCGTGTGGTCCATCCAATCCACGCGAATGAACCGCTGCGACGCTCGGGTATTCAGACCGGGCTTCTGTGGCGGCGCGACATACACCCCACACGCCCGCAGCGGAAAATTCTCAGCGATCGCAATCTGAATCGCCACGCCCAGCCGCGCCCGCACCCACTCCTCGGCCACCGCCCCGTAAAACACAATTAATAACGAAACCTGCTTCAGTCGCTGCGTGAAAATTTCCAGATTGCTGCTCGGGTTGTCCTCCTGCGGATTCAAATATGGCTGAACCTTGCGATCGACGAGATACCGCATCAACTCGAACGTCTGCAGTTGGTCTTTGAAGTGGGTATCGATCAACGCGGCCCCCGGCGCTTCCTCCGGCGTGTTGGCCTGATTCTGAATATGCTCGATCTTGGCCAGAATTTCCGCCGTCACCGCGGCGGGCGTGGTCCGTAGAAATTCGAAGGTGTCCCGCTTCCGCTTCCCTGATTCCACTCGTTCGAGAAACGCCGCCAGCCCTGGGTCCAGAATGTTTTCCGTTTTCAGCGTCTCCGGAACCCACACAATCTGCGACTTCCCATGCTCCAGAGCCAACTCCGCTTGCGTCTGCGGATAATACACGCCCTCGCGATCGTCAATCTCGCGGCCCGGCGAGTCGCTGAACAGATGAACCGACAGATCGGCGCGCGTCAGGGCGGCAAGCACTGCCGTCCGATGAGGCTCATCCTCCGATGGCGGCGGCACGCTGCTCAACACCTGCAGCGACGGCTGCTGGCGCAGTTCGTTGATCACGCGCCGCCGCACCGGGGTCAGCACGTCCGGCACATCGGCGAGAAAGATCCGAAACACGTCCGTCGCGTCCACATCGGAAGCGACCGGTGCCGGCTTGGCCGTTAGGTTCCGCAGCCGCTCCAAGGTCACGAACAGCGAGTCCTTCAGCGCCCGCAGTTGCGTCCGGAACAACTCCGACCCCGGGTCCGAGGGCTCGCCCTCATCCTCCGCCCGCGCAGAATCGTTGAATGGAAATCCGCTGGTCCGCCCAAACTCCTTGGGCCACACCGCCGGAGCGAACCGGTTCAGAAATACAGGAAAGATGCGATAGCTATCCCCCGCCGCCAGTCCGATCGATTCTTTCTGCGCCTTCTCATAAAACCACTTCAGTTCGTCCGCGCAATACGCCGAGTTTGCATACCCATGCGAATACAACGGCACAAACACCGCCGAGCGCTGGACCGCATCCTGAATCGACTTGTCGAACAGCAGATTGCCTCGCAATCGCCGCTCGTCCCGCCAGATCGTGATAGCCCCCGACCGTCCAGCCTTCTGCGTCAGCGCCAACTCCAGCCGCTTATGAAATTGCGCCACCCACCCCGCGTCGGGCTCGTTGTCCGGAGTCAGATTATCGACGTGGGAATAGCTGAGGAAGACGTCGCATTCGTACCCAGGCACCCACGACATGGGTTCATTCTAGAACGTCTCGACCGCATTCACTAATCGCTATAATGCGGCCGGCCGCGGCTCGTAACGTTCGACGCGAATTTCTTTTCGCTCTTGAGCGCAACCGCAAGGTCAAAAGCGGCCTGCATCTTCACCCAGGTCTCCGGAGTGCTGCCGAAAGCCTTGGAAAGACAAATTGCCATTTCCGGCGAAATCGCGGACCTTTCATTGACAACGTTGTTGAGAGCCTGGCGCGTGATGCCGAGCACCTTGGGTATCCGCCTGGGCGCGACCCCTTGCGGACGATCCACATTACCATCCAACTCCCAACCGCCCCACCAAAACGGGACATCTCTACTTTGCTGGCGTTAGGACATTTCTACTTTGCCTTGACACTCCCAGATGGCCGAAACGGCCGGATCCAACCGATCCGCGTCGAAATCGACCGTGAAGACGATGGCCGGATCCTGGCTAACCCGCGACGAAGGCCAGAAGGGTCTACGCCGCTTAGCTGCGCCTTGGATGGGAAAACCCCCGCGTCCCGGATGGCGGAACTTCACTTCTTGCTTCCACGACAGCGAAGAGATCGGCTCCAGCCGCATTGGCGAAAATCGGAAGAGACACCGGCTTACGCCCTGAGGACCTGTGAGTCGACCCACGCCGTCAGGTAGGATTTATCGTCGACAGCCATTTCCCCAGCACGCCGCGCGGTGCGGACCACAGTGTTGTGGTCCCTCGGCTCAGACTACGTGTAGTGTGGAGGTCCTCAGCAACCGCGCGAAATCGCTGCGATTGGGTCCAGCACCTTTCGCAAGATTCGGAAGGTAGATCTGTTCAACTCCACCTTTCTTGTGAAACAGTGGGCTTGCTTTCCCGATCCACGCATAAACCTGTTGAGTAAGGATGATTTCGATGATGTCTGAGCGCACTCCCCTAGCTCCCCGAGGGGCCTTCGGCATTGCCGTGACATTCTGCCACTCCCGGCGCAATGCGGCGGAATCAGAACCGGCGCTGTGAAGAATACTCTCCAATACTTCCTTTCGCATCCACCAGACCGACATGAACAACGCCTGCCTAACCGGAAAGTCGAGGCGGACCAACACTGTTCCAGGACCAAGTAGCTTCTTCTCCGGATAGGTAACGAATGAAAGACCAACATCATAGCTGATGGGCCGCAAGATCGAAGGCTTGTCGAGAACAGGTCCCTTACCATCATCGTCGCGGTCTGGCATTCGCTCACCTACCTTGGAGCTGATCAGATAGCGGACCTCACTGAACGAATACGCTTCGTTGAGGATCATCGGTACGGATCAGTCTACCAGAATAGGATGCCGTTGCTCGTCAGTTCCGCGCGCTCCTGTGGTGCCCCGCACCGCCACATCACGAATCGCCAAGGTTGCCTCTCTTCGTTCCGTTTGCGCGAGTCGGGGCCTGTGGCTGGCATGTCCGACGACAATGTCAAAGAGAGGACCTCATGTCCAACAGTCCCACAACCAGATCCGCCCCTGAAACGCGCCTCACACCAGGCCCACCGGCGCGGCCGCGCCGTACGGCTCAACGCGGAGTAAGTAGCACCGCTCCGCGATCTCCCCGGCTCGTAGGCGTGCCCGCCAGGCAAATCAGACCGAGGCGTGATACCCCGTCGGGTTTCCGGGCACGTCGCCGCTGGTGAGCATCACGAAGCAACCGATGGCGGGTGTGGCGCACCGAGCTCTGCTTGAAGCCGCTAGCGTCCGCCCCACGCCGGCAGCTCAACGCAACGTAAAAAGGCCGGCCCTTCGAAACGTCAGGGGCTGAGATCGTCCCCCAGTTCCCGCTGGAACTGCCGTAGCCGCTGCTCCAACTGCCGGGTCAGCGCGGCGTGCTCCGGCCGGTCGGCCAGGTTGGTGATCTCCCACGGGTCCCGGATCATGTCAAAGAGTTGCGTGACCCCGGCTTGCGGGTAATGGATCAGCTTGTGCTCTGTGGTGCGTACGGCGCGCTGGAAACCGCGGTACCAGCAGAAGACCGCGTCGTGCTTCTCGCCCTCCCCGCTGGTGAGCAGATCGGCGACGCTCGGGAATTCCACCGTCTTCGGCACCTCTACGCCGGCCAGTTCACAGGTGGTGGCGAACAGGCTGTGCTGATACACCAGCGCCTCCACGCGCCTGCCCGCCGGCACACCAGGCCCCGCGATCAGCAGCGGCATCCGGATGCTGTGGTCGTACATGTTCTGTTTGCCCATCAGCCCGTGCTGCCCCACCGCCAGGCCGTGATCGCCGGTGAAGATGACGTAGGTGTTGCCGGCAAGGCCGGATTGATCGAGAGCCTCCAGGATCCGACCAATCTGAAAATCCATGTACGTGGTGTGGGCGTAATACTCGGAGCGGTGCAGTTGCACGGCCTGGCGAGTGCGAGGAAAGGGAGCCAGCAATTCGTCACGGATGCGGCTGTCACCTTGGTCGAAAGGATGCTCGGGCAGATAGTTGGGAGGGATTTTGATTCTCCGCTGCGGGTAGCGATCCACGAATTCGCGCGGGGCTTGCCGTGGATCGTGCGGCGAATTAAATCCCACGTACAAGAAGAAGGGCGCCGGGCGTTCGGGGACCTTGCGCAGGTAATCGATGGCACCATCCGCCCACACGGCAGCGGAGTGCCGGACCTCGTCGTGGCGTGCATTCTGCCACAACCCGGTATGCAGCCACTGGCCGCGCAGCGAGGTGTCCGACGGACTCCACGTGTTCCCGGGGCTCGGCCGGCCGTAGGCGGAAGGACCGGATTCGAACATGCCCGGTCCGATCGGCCCCATCTCCTTGAAGCTACGCTGCAGCGTGGTCGGGTCGAGGTGCCACTTCCCCGCAATGAAGGTGTCGTAGCCGGCATTGCCCAGGGTCTGTCCCCACAGTGGCGTGTCGTCCAGTTGCTTTTGCGCACGGAACGTGGTCAGCCCGGAGTTCAGCATGGTGCGGCTTGCAATGCACACCGCCGGGGTCCACGAACCCTGGTGGAACGCGTGTGTAAATACGCAGCCGGAGCGGCACAGACGGTCCAAATTGGGCGTCTCGACTTCCGGATTGTTCAAGGTGTGAATGCCGCGGAACGTCAAATCATCGGCGATCAGCACCAGAAAGTTCGGGCGCGGAGACCGGGCGTCGGCTGGGCCGCGCACGACCTGCCCCAGGGCGGCGGATCGGCCAGCGGCGGACTTTAGAAAGTTGCGGCGATGCATAGCAGGTGTCCGCGGCTAGACACCTACCCCTGCCGGTCCGGCGGCTGGAAGACATAGTGGTCGCCGGTCTCTTCGCGGAGTTCGTCAATCCGGCGGCGGAGCTGCCGCGCCAGGCCGGAGTGGCGCGGATCGCCGTACAGGTTGTGAAGTTCGCCGGGGTCCTCCTGGAGATCGTACATTTCGAACTCCTCCGGCGTTTCGTAATAGTGGATGAACTTGTACCGGTCCGTGCGGACGCCGCGGTTCTTCCGCACGTTGTGCGGGCCGGGATATTCGTAGTATTCGTACAGCCAATCCTTGCGCCAGGTCTCTGGCTTCTCGCCTTTGAGGAAGGGGACCATGCTGAGGCCCTGCATGCGCTTGGGGACCTGGATCCCGGCCAGTTCGAGGAATGTCGGCGCGATGTCCAGGTTCGTTACCATCTCATCGACAGTGGAGCCAGGGCGCACCATTTTCGGATAGCGAATCAACATGGGGGTCCGAATGGAGGGTTCGTGCATGAACCGCTTGTCGTACTTGCGCCACTCCCCGAGGAAGAAACCGTGATCGGCGGAAAATAGGATGGCGGTGTCGTCCAACTGGCCGGTGTCGGTCAGCGCCTGGAACAGTTTGCCCACGTTCTCGTCGGCCGCGACGATGCCGGCGTAGTAGTCCTTGACCACCTCTTCCAGGCTTCGCGCGCAGTTGTTCTTGGTCTGCGAGCGGCGGACATAGGTTCCGATGCTGTCATCCGCCTCGGCGAAAGCGCGGGGCTTGCCGGGATAGCCCTTCAGATCGTCGTCAAAGGTAGCGGGCTTGGGAATCGGGATGCCGTTATACAGATCGAGAAGCCGCCGGGGGCGAAAGAACGGCGCGTGAGGGGATTGGAACCAGAAGATGAGGCAAAACGGTTTCTCGCGCTTTTGTTTCATCCATTGAATCGCCTTGTCCATCACGACGTCTTCCACATAGCCGTCGTGAACGGTGGGTGGGCCGACCCTGCCGTTGGAGCCTTCCGTAATCACCGGCCAGAAGTAGTCGGTCGCGGCTCCCGGATAGCCGAAGTAGTAGTCCCAGTTTCGTTTGCCAAGGTCGCGAACGTGCGCTTTGCCGAACAACCCCACTTCATACCCGGCTTCGCGCAGCAGATCGGTGAACATCGGAATGTCCGTGGGGATCGACCGGTCCTGGTTGTCGACGCAGCCGGTGGTATGGGTATGAAGCCCCGTCAGGGCTGTAGCCCGGGAGGGAAGACAAAGGGCATTCGTGACGAACGAATTCCGGAACTGGACTCCCTCTCGCCCAATACGGTCGAAGTTCGGAGTCTGGAGAATCTGGTTTCCGTTAAGACTGAGGGCGTCCGGACGATGTCCATCCGTCGTCATGAAAATGAGGTTGGGCCGCACCGTCCGGTCTGCTCCCTGGACAGCTTGCGGATTGGAACCGAAAGCCATGCTGCCCATGATTCCGGCTCCTGTTTTCAAAAACGAACGGCGGAATGGATCGTGGTTGTTGTCTGTCATGGTCCCCTCAGGCGACTGCGATCATATCAAGTCAGATTCATTCGAAGTGAATGCGACGCCTCCGACCACCAGCGGATCACCGTTACCCCTTTCGTCCACCGGCGTGCCCATACGACCTTTTCGGTCCCTAGAGACGTAGCGGCCTTCGTGGATCTTCACGGCAAGGCCGGCCAACACTGGGACCGTTCCTGTCCCGGATTTGGTCAAAGCCCATTGGGCCGGTGGGCGGAGGCGGCTGATCGGTTGCCCAGCAGTCCTCGCCGTATCGCGCGGCATCCCGTCATGACCCTTTGAGAGCGCTCAGGAAATCCCGCACGGCGTTCGCGAAACCCACAGGGTTATCCAGGTGAGGCACGTGACCGCCCTCCAGAACCACTAACTGAGTATTGGCTCGGCGGTTCGCCATCTCTTCCAGGTGGCCTTGTGTGGTGACTCGGCTGTCGCGCCCACGAACCAGCAGCGCCGGACAGTCAGTTCCGAGCCAGTCCTCCCAGTGATCGCCATTGAGAAAACTCTGAGATGCGACCGTATCCTGCGGGTCGAAGGCGAGGCGCCATCCCGTTGACGTTTGGCGAAACGATTCCTGCAGATAAGGAAGCAAGCGAATACAGCGAATACCGATTGCAGCAACGAGTTCCTCTCGGGTTGCGAAAGTGCCGGACCAGGCAAGCGCGAAGTTCGTGTTGTCTGCAATGACCGCACCTATGTCCTCGACAATTAAGGCGGAGACCCGGTCACGATGACGCGCAGCGAATTGATACGCGTTGACCCCAGCCAGTGAGTTGCCCAATAACACCGCCTTCTCAATGTCGAGGTATGCGAAGAGCGCCAGCAGATCGTTGAGATAATCCTCCCGCCGCTATGTTGACGCATGGTCGGAATGGCCGTGGCTGCGGAGATCGGGCGCAATCACACGCCACTGTGGCGCTAACGCCTTCGCCAACGGTGCAAATGTCCGACCTTCCATCCAATGAGAATGCAGTGCGATCAGCACCTCTCCGTTGTTCGCGGCATCAAGATAGGACAGGGTCAGCCCGTCATGCTGGAAACTCTGTCTCTGCAAAGGCACCCCTTTCGACTATCAAAACGATAACATCATGCGTTCACCCCAGCGACGATGTGTCTGGATAGCCGGAAATAACCGGACTTCGCCACTCGCCGTTACTCCTTCGCGGCGGCCTCCAGCGTGGCGATGTCGAACTTCACCATCGTCATCATCGCAGCCATCGCTTTGGGATGCTTCAGGAACTCACCAATCTTCTCCGGCACGATCTGCCAGCACAGGCCGAACTTGTCCGTCAGCCAGCCGCAGGCCATGGGCTTGCCACCCTCAAGCAGCTTGTCCCAGTAGCTGTCGATCTCGGGCTGGGCCTTGCACGCGACCGAGTACGAGAACGCCGGCGTGAGCGCCTGCGCGGGGCCACCGTTGAGGAACGTCATTTGCTGGTCCATAAGTTCGATGGTGATGGTCGCGATCTTTCCGGCGGGCCAAGGCCCCACGCCGCTCGAACGCAGCTCGCCCACCTTCTTCGCTTCCGGAAAGACCGAGAGATAAAACTCCGCAGCGTCTTCGGCGTTGTCGTTGAACCACAGAAACGGTGTGATCTTGTTCATGCCGTAGCCTCCATTTCGATAGTATCCATCATCGAAGCCGCAGAGAACGGCACCCAACTCAAGCTAACAAGGTGGCCGGTCGCGGGGCGTGTGGTCTAACAGGCACTTGCCGTCCACCTTGAGAAGGCGAGCTAGGGTGCTGCCCACAAGAGACGGCTCGCCAATCTGAACTTGACTCGCGTGATCTCATCGCCGTAAGCTAAGAATTCTTGGTATGGGACGCAAGGCGCGAAAGAACGATTCGTTGCCCGGTTCACTGGACATGTTAATTCTGCGGACGCTGTCGCTGCGCGACCTACATGGATACGGCATAGTCCAGTTCATTCAACAATCCTCCGACAATGAGCTCCTCATCGAGGAGGGCTCGCTGTACCCCGCTCTCCAGCGGTTGGAGCTAAACGGCTGGATCGACGGTGTCTGGGGCGTGACGTCGAAAAATCGGCGGGCGAGGATCTACAAGATCACGGCGGCTGGCCGCAAACAACTGGCCGTTGAAACCCGGAAGTACGCCAAACTCACGTTGGCGATCGCGAGCGTGATGGGAGCGGAGTGACAGACGTGTTACGACGGCTGAAGTATTGGATTGAAAGCGCCAGGCGTAGCGAGGCGCTGCGTGAGGAAATGGAACTCCACCTTGCGGAAAAAGCCGCGGAACTCGAAGCAGATGGGGTGACGGCGGATCGCGCCCGAGCTGAAGCGCGCCGGCGATTTGGCAACGTCGGACTGAAGCACGAAGAGTCACGGGAGATTTGGATGACACGGTTCTTGTCGGAACTGGGCCAGGATATCCGCTATGGCTGGCGCACCATGACCGGCAACAAGGCATTCAGCGCCCTGGCGGTCTTGTCGCTGGCGCTCGGCATCGGGGCCAATACTGCGATCTTCAGCCTCATGGAGTCGATTCTGTTGCGTTCGCTGCCGGTGGCCGATCCCGAGTCGCTGGTGGTCTTGAATTGGCGTAGCCGGCCGCCCGAGAACGCCAGCAAGCAATGGGTCCACGTCGTGCACGGGGTACAAGGCATTCTCTGGCCGGGCGACAAAGGCGCACTGGTCAGCGGGATGTTCCCCTACGCCGCGTTCGAGACGCTTCGCGAAGAGAAAACCGTCTTTTCCACGCTCTTCGGATACTTCAACGGACGAAGCCGTAACCTGACCGTCCGCGGGCAGGCCACGAGCGCCAGCACGGAGTACGTCACCGGCGAGTATTTTCGAGGCCTGGCAGTCTCGCCGGCCGCGGGACGTCTGATCGATTCCGAAGACGACCGTCCAGGTGCAGCGCCGGTGGCAGTAATCAGTTTTGCGGCAAGCCAAAATCGCTTCGGAGGACCGCCGAAAGCGATTGGACAGCCGATTCTCATCGATAACATTTCCTTCACTGTGATCGGCGTCGCGCCGCCGGAATTCTTCGGAGTCGACCCGGCGGTGGCGCCGGAACTCTACCTTCCGTTGCACACGAGTCTGCTAATAGACGGCGCCGGAGCGGCTCGTATGTATGGCGACGAAAACTTCTACTGGATCGAAATGATGGGCCGTCTGCGTCCGGGCGTAAGTATGGTCCAGGCGCAGGCAGTGCTGGCTCCCCGTTTCCATCAATGGGTTGCCACTACGGCGACGACCGGCGGCGAGCGCGCTAAACTGCCCGCGCTGATTTTGAATCCCGGCTCCGAGGGTCTCGGTAGCCTGCGCCGCCAGTATTCCAAGCCTCTGTACGTGCTCCTGACGATGGTGGGATTGATCCTGGCGATCACGTGCGCCAACATCGCCAATCTGCTGCTTGCCAGGGCCGCCGCGCGACGCCGCGAAATGGCGGTCCGGCTCAGCCTGGGAGCGGGACGGTTCCGCGTCGTGCGGCAATTGCTTACCGAGAGTGTGATGCTGGCGTCGCTCGGCGGCGCATTAGGGGTCTTGTTTGCGATCTGGGCCGTGCGATCGCTCACGTTTCTATTTTCCAACGGGCAGGAGAACTTTACGCTGCACGCGGAAGTGAACTGGAGCGTGCTGGGCGTGACGGCGGCGCTCTCAGTGGTTTGCGGCCTGTTATTTGGTCTCGCTCCAGCCATTCAGTCGACGCGTTCGGACGTCATGCCCGAGCTAAAGAATGGCCGCGGGGGCGGGTCGCGCCGCCGTGCGCAACACGTTCTGGTAGTCGGCCAAATCGCGATGTCATTTCTCATCCTGGTCGCCGCGGGTCTGTTTGTCCGAACACTCAACAAGCTGCACTCCGTGCAACTGGGATACGCCCGCGAGAACATCCTCCTGTTCTCGTTGAATGCGCGCCAGACCGGGCATCGCGACCCGGAGATCACCACTTTTTACGCGGACCTGCGCCAGCGCTTCGAATCGATCCCCGGAGTGAGCAGCGCGACGCTTTCGCAATCCTCGATCATCAGCGCCGGCCATGCCGGGAAGACATACAGGGGAGCCATGAAGATCGGCGCTGTTACCATCGAAGGCGCACGCGTAATGACCGCTGGACCGCGTTTCCTCACGACGATGCAGATTCCAATCCTGGCCGGGCGTGAAACTGACGACCGCGACCAACCGGGCTCCACACCGGTTGCAGTGATCAGCGAGCGTCTGGCGCGGACTTACTTCGGGAACGAGAATCCGGTGGGCCGGCGTATCACGTTAGTGGACGACAAGCGCGATGTCGAAATCGTCGGCGTGTCGGCTAATCTGCGCAACGGTGGTCTGAAAAGTGAAGAGGCGAGTGCGATGACCGTGTTCGTAGCCCTCAGCCAGTTTTCTCCGGACCGAGTGACCTACGCGCTGCGCACTGCGGGCGATCCGCTGAGGTATGTCCGGAGTGTGAATGAGATCGTGCGGGAGGCAGATTCACGCATACCTGTCACCAACGTGGTCACGCAGGCTGCGGAAATCGATCGGACAATCGGCCGGGAACTCACGTTCGCCAAACTATGCACGGTTTTCGCGGTTCTCGCTCTCCTGACCGCGTGCGTGGGACTCTACGGGACGATGTCCTACAGCGTCACGCGGCAGGTCGGCGAGATTGGAATCCGTATGGCTCTGGGCGCGCAACGCGGCGCCGTGGTATGGATGGTCCTGCGCCGCGTTCTACTACTGGCGGCGGTGGGACTCGCGGTCGGCGTGCCTGCCGCGTTGATCGCATTCCGGCTTGTCAAATCGCTTCTGTTTGAGACCGAGCCCAATGATCCGGGAACTCTGGCGCTGGCTGCTGTCGTCCTCCTAAGCGCCGCGATTCTCGCTGGCTATGTGCCGGCAAGGCGAGCGTCACGAATTGATCCGCTGACGGCTCTGCGGCACGAGTAAGACAGGGTCCTTCGTACCGCACAATGCATCCGGCCGGAAGAACCAAGTGGTCGAAAACGTAGATCGGGTCCACCGACCGTCCCTGGATCGGGTCGCCTACTCGCTTGATTGCGACATGACGTTCGAGTGCCACGCGAAGAGGTACACCAGGCGGAACCGTCGTCCCCGGCTGAGCGCCTAAAACCACGGCGCCATCCTGCGCCAAAGCTGCCACGGCAATTGTCAACAAGACCATGCATCGATACATATCTGATTTCTCCGGCGCTGAGTTAGTGCTGTTCGTCAAGCTTCGGCAAGCCGTCCCGGTCTTACTTTACCAGCGGGCTAAACACCGGCCTTGGCCTGGACGCCACGCGCGTAGCTCGCAACTCTGCTCGCCGGGCAGACGCGACACTTGCCCTCGTATTCGGCGCGCTGTCGTAAGCGACCTGCAGGGCGGTGGCGGATGGTCCGCTAAACTGGAGCACCTCAACCGCGGAATAGTTCGACCCACCGTCGATCAGGATTTTGAACATACCCGATGGCAGCGGCGACTGAATCAGGTCGGACAGAAGTGCGGCATGCGGCCCTCCTTCACCCAGGATTTCGTGGCCGTTCTTGTCGGTCCCGGAGAATTGCAGGGGTGGAATCGGTGGTGTCGTACCCGTCCCAGCCAGCGCTCCCCGGCTGTCGTAAACGGAAACCGTGTAGGTCGCCACTGTTCGGTCTTCGTTGTAAATCACCAGCGATACCCGGTTCGCACCGCCGTCATCGATTCCCTGAGCCGACCACTGAGTCCATAGCGCGGTGTCCCACGCGATCGGCGCACTCAGTACCCACGGCACCGGGGGCAGCGACACGTAGAACAACTGCGGAACCACGTTGGCGCAAGTTCTCGCGTCCGGACAACAAAAGACGGCGTACACCGTGCCAGTCGCCGTGGAACTGTA
The DNA here is from genome assembly GCA_038322675.1 of Bryobacterales bacterium. GTDB lineage: Bacteria > Acidobacteriota > Terriglobia > Bryobacterales > Bryobacteraceae > TMP-7. Next base: position 2,359 of record JBBQGE010000099.1, on the reverse strand, counting down.
CTTCGGGGCGCTGCTGGTAAAACCCTGTACTTTGATATCCGCGGGCTGGTTGGCAGTCAGAGCGAAGCTCATATCACTGGTGGATGTGGTCGCCGGACTGTTGTAAGGCGTGATGTCGACTTTCAGGCTGTTTCCATTTTCGTTATAGAACGAGTAGTCCACACCGATGGCACCCGATGCGGGCGCAGCGACGCTGAGCGACGTCACCCATCCCCCGCCCGCGGCCAGCCAGACGAAGGTCCCGCTCACATAACAGGAGTAGCCGACTACCGTCGCCCCCGACATAATCGCGACGGGCGACTCTCCCGCCAGGCTGGTGCAATCCGGCGGCGTAGCGGACCAGTAGGTGGCTGCATTCGTCGGTGGCTGAGTCCCGGCAAGCGCGGCCGATTGGCCCAGGAGAGCAGGGCCGGCCAGGGCCATCCATGCAAGAAGCTGAAGTGATTTTATCCGCACAAAGAATTCCTCCAAACCTACTTGGTCAGCCCCGGCGCAGGCGCCGCTTTTTGCTTCAGTGACTGCCGACTTCGCGGTGACCACGTACGCGAACGCCGGACTGCCATTGCTGCCCGGGACGATGCTCACTGAGTTCGGGTACCAACCGGTCGGAATCAGGCCAATCACATGGTCGCTATCATTGCTGCCCCCAGCGCGATCACCGAAATGCAGTTCAGGTTGCCATCCGTCACATAGAGCTGAGTCTCGTCCGGCGACAGCGTTACGCTGTTCGGGTTCGCTCCACTGTAGGTATAGTTGTTCGGTTGCGCCAGCGAGGAAGGGAGGAACGGCGCGATGACCGGGATGGTTTCGACGATCTTATTCGCCGCCGTGTCGATCACGTCAATTGTGTCCGACTGGTCTTCGGCAACATAGAGCAGCGACTGGCTCGCGTTCAGCGTCATTTTGTTCGGCTGCCCTGCCACCTTGATACGCGCCGTTACTGCCGGCGTCGCACCCAAACTCACCACGTCGATCTCGCGGTCGCGAATGCTGGACACAAACGCCGTCGCGGTCGATCCAGAACCTTTTATCGATACCCAGAACGGATACTCGCCGCCCGGAACGCCTGTCAACGGATTAGGCGCGGGCGCGCTCTTGCCGGGGCGCAGGTCGAGATCCTCCACCAGAGACCAGGTGTCCGGTTGCCCGTTGACGCGGGCGAAGACGGTGATCGAGTCGTTATAGTAATTCACCACCACCAGTGTGTTGCCGTCGGTTGAAATCGCCAAACCGCCCGCGCAAGGATACACGCCTACCGAGGCGTTGATCGCGAGTGCGCCGTTCGGCTGTATATTCAGGCCATTGCCCAGCTTGTGGTTCATCGCCAGCCTGGTAGCGGCAGGGGATTCCTCCGCCCAGGCTAACGTGCTGGTGTTCATGCTGATCGCGTGGATTAAGTCGGCTGCGGAGCCCGCCACGTAAAAGCGCGTATATCTTGTCGAGCCATTCGATAATCTAGCCGAGGATGTTGGATCGAAGACAATCCCGAAATAAGAACCTTGGATTTGCACCACTTGTGTCAGGCTCGGCGTTGGAGTTGAGACGTCGTAAATAGAGACGTACTCGTTGGAATCCGTGCTGGAGTACCCCGGCGCCGGCGTGTTGCCTATGGAATAGACGCGGTTGAACCCGCTCGTCAACACCAGCAGGGTGTTGTGATCCGGACTCACTACCGTGGTGGCCGCTTGCCCGGCAAACCAGTCTGGCCTGTCGGTCAGGCCGGGGTTCATCAGGACTAATTGGGCACCCGCCGGCCCCTGTGGCGCCAGCGGCGTAATCTGTTGACCCATATTGGGCACTTGCTGGGGCTGGGCCGGGGGCCAGGGCTGGGTCTGCGCATGAGCCAGCGCACCCCCTATTACCGACGCAAGCGTCAAGGCGACTGCCGGAAGAGGGAAACGATCGAAAACCTCTTTTGTCATCACGTTTAGGTACCTTCGAGAGGACGCTCCAGCCACAGCGGAACGCTCGGCTTAGGAGGTATATTTTGAAGTGAAACTCGGACCGGGAGATTCTCAGTCGCACTGCCGATTCCCAGTTCGCCGCCCGGATCGCCGCGCCTCATGCTCGTAACCAAACTCGGTCCAAACGCCCTGGACAAAATCGAGCGCTACGCCGTCGATTGCGGCCGATCCCGGATTCAGGCCTTTGGCTGCGGTCGCTTCGGCTGGAATGAGAGCTGTCCTGGTGGAGATCGAACCGATCCGCGTCTAAATAATTGGCTCGTCAGGGGAATCTGTGGGTGAGTAGCGGGGTTCAGCGCTCAGGTTGAGTGAGGAAGCGGTAGAAGTTCCGGCAGGTGGAGTCGAAGGATCGTTGCTCATCTTCCCAGCCGTTATGGATCAGCGGGCCGCCGTCG
>JBBQGE010000098.1:0-22534 GCA_038322675.1 Bryobacterales bacterium | reverse complement strand
ATGATGAGGAAGTTGGCGCCGGAGAAGCCGCGGACGTTGCCGTCGAGGGTGCCGGGGATGCCGACGAGGCGGGAGCCGTTGGGGAATTGGATGGATTCGTCGTTGTTGCCGTCGCCGTGGGCGCGGATGCCGAGGCGGCGGAGCATGGCTTCGACCTTCATGACGAATTCGCCGGATTGGCGGCTGGTGGGGCCGGCGACGATGATGAGGGATTCGGGGGTAGTGAGGGCGAGGTGCAGGGCTCGGATGGCGGTTACGGTGGACTTGCCCCACTGGCGGGAGCAATTGACGATGAGATACGGGTAGGGATTGACGAGCATGGCGGTTTGGGGGGCGTCGGGCTGGAAGCCGAGTTGGGTGATGTCGAACTGGAGGGGGTCGGGGTGGATTTCGGGGAGAGATGTAGTGTGGGTCGCTTTCGGCGTGGCTGCAGCGCGGCGACTGCGGTTACCGTCGTTCGTGCGAAGGACTTGCGCGAACTCCGGCGGATTTAACGAGAAATAGTCCATGGTTTGCGTGCCCGAGGCTAGCGAACCGGTGACGGTCTTGCCGCTTTTCGTAATTGTAAGTGACCGATTTTCCATCGATTTCAAGCTGCTGCATGTATTTCTCAGGTTCGGCGAGGACCGGCGATGTTTCGGGCTGCGGTGTTGGGGCTTCGGGGCGGACGGCAGCCCTGCGATGGACGACGAACTGTGTGGCCGTGGGGTGGTCGTACAGGTGTCCGTTTTCGGGAATGGCTTCGATTGGAGATTCAGTGTTGGGGGCAGGTTCGGGCGGGGCAGGGGCCGGTTCCGCGGCAGCGGGTTCAGGTGCCGTTGTCGTCTCAGAATCAAAGGGATAGACGGGGATGGGGCCGGTAGCGGGGGGCCGGTTGGCCTGGGTTTCGTGGAGGAAGCGAATGAGGCGGTGGAGGCTGCGGTCGATCTTGGACTCGTAGCGATCCAGCAGGCCGAGTCCGTTGGTGTCGTCGGAAAGGATCTGGGTGGCGACGGAGGATTCGACGTCGGGGCTGGCTTCGGTGACGCGAGGGCTGGGGCTCTGGCGCTGGGCATGGACCTCGAGCGTGACCATGAGCATTTCGTGTTTGACGACGCGGCGTTTGCGCCAGAGGGCATTGGCAATGTGGTCGACGAGGTCGAATTCGAGGAGGCTCTGGGGCTTGTAGTAGTCGATGAGTTCGAGGCGGCGCGCGTCGTAGTGGGCGCGGCACTCGCCGGGGATGCAGACGAGTTCGGCAGTGATGCCGTGTTTGAGGGCGTTGTAGCGGCTGGCATCCTTGCCGGTTTGGGTTTTGGGGCCAGTGGATTTTTAGTGCGTTGCGCTGGTTCGCCTGCTGCTGCCGGGCGGTGATGGTCTTCTTGCGATCTTTGGGCATGGATGTATGTTTCCTTTCGCCTTCAGGGTGGCGGATGGGGCGAACTATGGGAGGAGGTCGAGGGCGGGAAGGTGTTGTGGGAGTAAAGGAAATAGTCTTGGGCTGATTGGGACTGCAAAAGGTCGCTTCGGCTCGCAAACGCCGACGGACGAGGAGTTGGAGACGGCCGAGGGCGAGGTGAAGGGACCGGTCAGTGAGCTAAACCGCTCTCACTGCCCGAGTATGGAAATTGGAAGGCCGGCGAGGCTGGCTCTGGTGGTTGGCGGGCGGCGGCGCGACGGGCCAAGGCTGATCGAGGCCGGAACGTCGAGGACGCCGCGCGAAGGACGGCGAAGCCGGCATGAGCTCGACACCTCAATGCCAGGCTGTAATCTGCCCCTGGCTGCACACCTCGGGCACCACCTGCTGGACAGTCGGAACACTGGCCAACGAGAGTGCACACGGCTGATCATGAGCGGTCGGGTGGCCGCGCGTGGCACGAATCAGAAACATCGTGGCCGGTATCCAGAACCTTGCTCCCCTGACTTGCGCCGCACGTGCGCCCGGTTGTGCCACTTGGCGAGCGGAGAACTAGAGCAAATGCAATCCCTCCTCGGCCACCCATCGGTTCAGACGACCGAGCGTTACCTGGGCTGCAAGCAGAAGCTCCGTCATGCGGTAAACGATAACCTCGGTCTGGAGGACTGGTGACGGCCGCAGTCCCATAACGCGACTTCGGGGTCGCGCCGAGCCTCTGCTGGCCTCCACCTTTCTTGGCGCCGACACTACCTTTTTCCGGCGAGCTTCTCGTGTCAGACCGAAGCGGACTTCGCGCGGACCCGGTTGGCCGTCATGAGCTGGGCCAATCCAGGCTCAATCTTTACGAAGTAAGCGTTGGGTGGCTTAATCAGAAACCCATGATCATCACATAGTCTCGATTTTCCTTCCCGAACTCCGCCCAAAGGCCCAAGCACCTCGCTGCCCAGATAGCTATTGCGGAGCAGGTCCTCGACCTCTCTTCTGTCAACGCGACCCAGCCGACTGGTCGCACGGCTATAAGCGGCCGCCGTGGCCACAGCCATGAAGTACCGCATTTCTTCCCACGGGGATGTCGCCGCACTGTCGGGTGCGAGATGGTGCAGACCCAAGCCGAAACGCTTGGCCCATTCCAAAAGCGAAACCGCACCACAGAACGCATCTCCGCACGTATTGGTGTCGAATATGGTAGCTTTCTGCTTTGTATAGGAACCAACATATACAACTTGGCGGTACTCGTCGACCCCGAGGCTGCCACGCGGGCCCAACGTAACATAGACGCGGGGCGGCTGCGGGCAATTCTTCAAGATCGCATGTGTCGTCTGCGCAAAGAACTTCAGGTTGGGTATATCTTCGGGTTTGTTCATGAAGTGTTCCAGCTTCTCACTGGGGCTGCAAAGACGGGCAAAACTCTGTACTTCCACTTCATTGAACATCAGGACGCAATTCGCGGGGGGAGTACCATTTCTTAGGTCTTCAACTAGAGCATCTGAAATTCTTTGCATACTATTGGTCAGCGCAAATATGACCAAAGTGTCGGGATTCTGCTTGCAGAGGGAGTAAGCAGCGTTGAACAATTCCCGACTCTTCAGCGAATCGATTAAAATTGCCCCGATCTCTTTTGCGCGTCCATTGAGGAGCGCCAGGAGATCGGATTCTGCACCAACCGTGTCGGAAGCAGTACTCCCTCGACAGACAATTTTGTTGTCTGTCTCTCGGTTCGACGTCCTGACTCTGCTGATCACCAAGTTGCGCCGAAACTCCGGTTGCACGGGCTGATGTAGGACCGCCTCAACAGACAACGAATCCAGATAGACTTCGAGATAGCGATCCGCCGAATAATTGGCCAGGACGTGAGCCGCGCTGCTGCCTCTTGACATCTCTTGTTCAACGAGTCCATCCAAAGGCGGACTCATTGCGATATCGCTGTAGACGATCGGCACAGATTCCTTCAGGGGAGCCAAAGCACGTATATAACGGACGACATTGAGTCCACCCCCACCCCAGGAAACGTCTTCGCATCGAACTGACACTATTCGATCGTCTGACACTTGGGGCGGAAGGGATTCCAACACGCCACCCGCGAGGACGTACTTCTCTCCTGGGATTAGGCTTGCACGGCCGTCTCCCCGCTCTGAGGGCTTGCCGGCTTCTCGCACCCGGATCTGAGCTGAATAGTTATGTAGTCCTGACTGAGTCGTTAGCCAGACGCCATCCCTGATCGAGAGTGCCTCATCAAGGAGAATACTGTCCCGAAGGCTCGCGTCCTCATGGAGTAGTAATTCCAGATCTATCTCGATGGTCACGTCTTGAACGGCGTCACCAAGGACCCACAGCTTCTTCAGCGGAGTTTGTCTCTCCGGTTGAGGAGAGGAGTGCGGCTGGTGGGATTCCGGCAATGCAGGCTGGCCACGTTGCGAGTCGCCTGCCACGGCGACTCGAGTCGCGCCTTGACGGCGTTTCGCGGACTCTTTATTCATGGAGTACCCCCGTACTTGCAGCGAAATTGTACCACGAACAGATATGACCGACCTGAGGACTCTGACTGTGGGAATCTGACTGTGGGTGTGGACTCATCACTCCTTCCTGAACAGGGGTGCATCGCGACTTGGGCCCAGTGTCCGTTGGTTACTGCCCCAGCCACAAGCTCTAAGGCTGTTCGTCACCGCGTCCCGGTTCAAGACATAGATGCCCCCAACCAGGGATCGCAGTGCGAAGCTGTGCTCGTGCCATCGTAGATCGGGAGTTGCCCCCAAACGAAGTTCTGGGAGATTACTGCGGCGAAGTCGCTGTGTGCGAGCGGTTGCGGCCTCGTCGCTGATGTGGTGCGCGGCGGCAAGGGCGTTTGAACTAACCCGCTCGCGGGAGACGCTGGCGCGTGTCTGCACCCGCCAGCGTCGCAATTATGCACAGAATGGGTTGAGACTCATCGCGGGCGCGTTGCAGTTTTGAAACCCATCCTCGATTCGATCGGGGAGCCCACTCATCTCGGGTAGTTATGCGAGAATCGCGAAGAAGTTCGAAGACCGCTACTGAGTTACGCCACCGGGCCGTTTCTCTTCTCGAGTCATTTTTCGCTCGCGATGACAGACGCACTAGGCGACTCGTCTTTGACGACGCCTTTGACGGTTGCGACCCAAACCCGGCGAATCAGATTGAATATGAAGGCGGCGTCGAGGTCTTCGCCAAGGATGCGGTTGGCCGCCTGCTCGCGTTCGGCTGCGTTACGCGTGGGAAACATGCGCTGGCGCTGTTGTTGGAAACGATGGCGGCGGCGCGCGGGCGCCAGCCCCATCCCGATTATTGCGAGCTACCCGCGATCCTAAACCTCGAATTCGGGCTGCCGACCCGGGTGGAAGAAGTGGAATACCTTGGTCGACTGATCGCCCAGATTGAAGCCAAAGCGCGAATCTATTCGCCTCTTGCGGGCAAGGCGGACTCGCGGCCGAAACCGGGGGCGCTTGATCCGTGGGCGGATGACCCCGCGCTCGAACTACTGATTCGCCATCGGTCCCGCAAGAACGAAGCGTGCGAACCAGCTCTATTTCGCGAATATACGGATATCCTCGCAGCTTTTCCGAGGTAAGACGGGCGGTATTGCTCGGCGCCCCGGGCTCCGGCAAGAGCACGACTTTGCGCAAACTCGCTCTCGAACTGGCGCACGAGAACCTGGCAGATCCAGAGACGCCCGTTCCGCTACTGGCGGATCTGGGCAAGTGGGTGGGAGACGAATCCCTGTCTCAGTTTTTGACGGAAGAGTGTCCCGAGGCAGGATGGGCCGTCGAGGCTCTGGCGAAACAGGGACGGCTGGTGCTCCTACTGGATGGCCTGAACGAGGTCCCGACTGCCAAGCGCGGCGCAAAGGCGAGCGAGATCAGGCAACTCTCGAAGAAGCTGGCGAGACTCAACGCTCAAGCCGCCCTGGTCGGCTCTTGCCGGCTGGAAGACTATATTAGGCCCCACAACAGCGCAAATACGACTAAGAAGAGATACGGCAGCCACGCTGTGAAAATGTCGCGACGGCTGTAAGGTCCGGCGCCCATAAATCGATCCGTGTGCTCCTTGACACATATACTACCGGTGATCGCGACGAGCCACCGTACGCGACCGCTTCAACCAATATCGAGCGGTCTGTATGAAGCGCTTTCGATGGCTTCCACCACCGAATCAGCGTGCGCAGACACACCATAGCGGACATGGACGCGAGAATATCCGTGAGTTGTGGGTCGAGATAGTTGGATGCTAGAAACTGCACGTCCGCAAACGAAATGCCGGTCAGTGTGGCGGCTGGCCACACCTCCCGTAGCGCGGCAAAGCCTCCGGTCGCAACGGTAAGGTAGGCCGGAATCAGCAGCGGCACCGGCGCGCAGATACGTCCGACGGCGGCGCTCAGACTCTGAAGTGGAAGTCCGGTGATGCCCGCAAGCGTTATTACTGGAATTCCGATGGGTCCGAAAGCAACGGGCGCGGTGTTGGCAAGCAGGCAAGCCGCTGCCGCTTCAAACAGCGTGAAGCCGAGGCCGGACCACATCGCGGCAGCCACTGCCACCGGCGTCCCGAATCCGGCGGCGCCTTCGAGGAAGGTGCCAAAAGCGAACCCAATCAGCAGCGCCTGCAGCCTGCGATCTCGCGTCAGTGCCCCAATCGAGTGCTTGATGATCTCGAATTTGCCCGTCTCGACGCTCACACCGTACAACGCGATGGCCCAGAACACGATCCATGAAATCGGAAAAAGGCCGAACGCGGCACCATCCGCAACCGCACTTACCGCAGTTAGGAACGGCATGCGGTATGCCGCTGTCGCGACAGCGAGCGTCACTCCCAACGCGGTGATCCCCACGATCCAGGCAGGCTTTCGTCTCACCGCGAGCACGTAGACGAGAGTGAACACGGGAATGGCGGCGATCAGCGCGGAAGGGCCAGGCCCCAACCCGAATACGAGATAGGTCTGATGCCAGATCTCGCTGCTGTCGAACGTCATCGTCATCAACTCAGATATGCATAGGCGGGCAATGTCAGAAAGTCGCGAAACTCGTTGCCGGTAATCAGTTCCTCGAAGATCTTCGCTGCGTCCGGAAAGCGCGAAACGGCAAACCGCTCCGCACCCAGCTCACGCTGCACCCTTGCGAGTTCTTCGGCAATCGCGGTTCGCACCATTTCCGCCGTGATCTGCCGTCCATCGTCCAGCCTTGCCCCGTGCCGTACCCATTGCCACACCTGTGTGCGCGAGATTTCGGCCGTGGCGGCATCCTCCATTAGGTTATAAATCGGCACTGCTCCCGATCCTCTGAGCCAGGCTTCCAGGTATCGCATGCCGACATCCAGATTCACGCGCAGCCCGGACTCGGTGACCGTGCCCTCGGGAACCGTCAGCAGATCCGCCGCACTAACCGCCACCTCGGTCCGCTTTACGTCGATCTGATTCGGTGTCCGCATGTACTTGTCGAACACATCCTTGGCCACGCGCACCAGCGCCGGATGAGCTACCCAGGTTCCGTCATGACCCGCCCTCACCTCGCGCAACTTGTCCTGGCGAACCTTTTCCAAGGCCTGGGCGTTTGCATCGGGATCTCCCTTGATCGGAATCTGCGCGGCCATCCCTCCCATGGCGTGAATGCCACGACGGTGACAGGTCTGAATTAGAAGGTCGACGTACGAGCTGAGGAAATGCCGGTCCATCGTGACTTGGGCGCGATTCGGCAACACGAAGTCGGCACGATGGCGGAACTTCTTGATGAAGCTGAAAATGTAGTCCCAACGCCCGCAGTTCAGGCCGGCGGAATGCTCGCGCAGTTCATAGAGGATCTCATCCATTTCGAACGACGCGAGTATCGTTTCGATGAGAACGGTCGCTCGGATCGATCCCCGCGGGATCCCGAGATAGTCTTGGGCGAAATTGAAGACATCGTTCCAGAGCCGTGCTTCAAGATGGCTCTCCAGCTTTGGTAGATAGAAGTAAGGGCCGGTTCCACGACGAAGCAGCTCTTTCGCGTTATGGAAGAAGTACAGGCCGAAGTCGAACAGGGAGGCTGATATCGGTTCGCCGCCCTCCTGTACGTGCTTCTCGGGAAGGTGCCACCCGCGCGGCCGAACGAAAAGGACCGCCACGTTCTCCGCCAGCCGGTACTCTTTCCCTTCCGGACTCGAGTATGTGATATTCCGGCGGATCGCATCCATTAAGTTCAGTTGGCCCTGGACGCAGTTGTCCCAGGACGGCGAGTTCGCGTCCTCGAAGTCCGCCATGAACACGTTTGCGCCCGAATTGAGCGCATTGATGATCATTTTCCGGTCTACTGGCCCAGTGATCTCCACGCGACGGTCCTGGAGATCCGCTGGGATTGCGGCCACTGTCCAGTCTGCCTCGCGGATGCCGGCCGTCCCGGTGAGGAATCCGGGCATCTGTCCTTCCCGGATCTGCTGATCCCGTTCGAGTCTCGCGTTCAGCAACTCACGCCGGCGATCATCGAACTCGAGGTGCAGCGCGGCGATGAAGCGCAGCGCCTCCGGATTAATTGCACTTCCGTAGTCCGGCCGCATCTCGCCTGTGATGTGAAGGCTGCCGTCGCCCGCCATGATTGGGGTTGTCATAGTCGACCAATTGAACTTAATTTCAGTCAAATCGCTCTCAGATTAGATCACGTCTCGAGGCGAATGCGGCAGGTTCCGAACTGTTCACCGACAGTTCGCACGACCGGTATCTAGTTGAAAAAAGGTCACGGGAGTGCGAACGGCTCAAAAATTGGATAATGTAGAGCAAACTGGGGGACGGACAGCGTATGTCAGTGCACGGTCTCGAGACGAATTTTGAAGCGGCGCCCCTGCCTGAAGAGGTCCGGACAGAACTCGACAAAATCCTCAGCACGCCCGCTTTCCGCCGCTCAGACCGTCAGTCTCGCTTTCTCCGATTCGTTTGTGAGGCGACTCTCGAAGGCAACGGGTACAAACTGAACGAAATCCTGATCGCGCACGAAGTGTTCGGCCGCGGGTTGGACTACTCGCCGGGCGAGGATGCTGTAGTCCGCAGACAGGCTCATTCGCTCCGGCAGAAGTTGCAAGACTACCACGCCGGTGAAGGTGTGAAGGACGCGATTCGCATAGATCTGCCAGTCGGCCGGTATGTCCCCTTGTTTGTGAAGGTCTCCGCACTTGCGCCCCCGGTTCCGCTACCGGACGCTCCGCCCCCCGTCGAGGTGCCGGCGCCCCGCGTACACACACGCAACACTCGCCTCGCTCTAGCCGCCCTCGTGCTTCTGGTCGCGGCCTTTATCGCGGGGTGGTTACTCGGGACATCTCACGACCAAAGAAACAAAGGCGGCATGTCCGCGGCCATCGCCGAGCTGTGGGGACCCTGGCTGTCGAATCCGGCTGGAGCCGTCATCTGTTTCAGCAACCCACTTACGACAGTGGTGAAGCACTTTCCAATGGCGCTTCCTTCCAACTCCCTACCGCGACGGTTGACGGTGACTCCGGACCAGGACGCTGCTCTTCGTGAGATGCTCGGGCTGCCTGCCGGTGGGTTCATTTATCTTTCGCCGGCCATCACCCAGGCGAAGATGGGCGAAGCGATCGGGGCTGTTTCACTCGTCAATTTGTTCGGTCGTTCCGGAATCCCCGTACAGGCTACCCAAAGCCGCTTCGTGAATTGGGAGGATTTCCGAACCCAGAATCTGGTTCTTCTCGGTCATGACGAGAGCAACCGCTGGCTTGACCCGATTCTCAAAGAACTGCCGTTCCGGCTCGGCGTAACAGAGGCAGACCGGCCGCGCCGGATCGTGAACCAGGCGCCGCGCGCCGGCGAACGGCCTGAGTACCGGATCCAGTTCTCGGCGAAGGAGCAGCCATCGGAAGACTACGCCCTCATCTCGATGATTGAGGGCGTCGATCATCAACACGAACTGCTGTTGCTGAATGGGCTCAACACCGAAGGCACTGAGTCGGCTGTGGACTTCTTGACGAATCCCTCCACCGCACAACAACTTCTCTCAGCGCTCCACGAAGCGTCGCCGTCCCATAGCGGCCCGTGGCGATTTCAGTGTGTGTTGCATACCGAAGTCCGGGATAAGGTTCCTACCAGCGCCAGTGTGGTAGCGTTGCGTGTACTGCCTCGATGACCCACCGAAGTTCGCTGACTACAACATCGCCTCGGCGGTCGAGAATCTCACGGCAGACGGCGAAGTAAACAATCCCCGCGGTCTGAGAATCCGGTCCGGATGGCGGATGTTCTGCAGCCTGTCCAGAATCGATCGGATCACTATCGGACAAGGCCGGAACAGTTCCCGGACTGTTCCAAACTGCGCCTAAGTCGTTGGTTCAGTTGCAGACCGCTCAATTACCCCCCTTGTACAAGAAGCAATCTAGTGGTACGTTGCCTTTCGAGCATTCATCAGGAGTAAAGCTAAAATGGCCAATCGCAGGGACTTCCTGAAGAGCGGACTTGCCGGGCTATCCGCCGCCGCACTTACATCGAACGCCGCCGCGCAGGCGAATCAGACCAAGAAGATGATCGGCATTCAGGTCGGCGCGGTTTCGTTCGTCGACGAGGGCACCGACCGCGTACTCGACATCTTCCAGGAGAAGGCGGCCATCAATACCCTGTTCCTCGCCACTTTCACGTACGGACGTGGCATCGCCGGACGCCAGGTTCCCGGCCAGCCTCTGCCGGATCACGGCAAACAGGAATACGATCTCGGCTTCCACGGCGGAAACTACGGGACCGTTCACACGCAGTACTACAAGGACACCGGCGTCGACCCCGCCGCAACCCGATCGCCCGACCACGGCAATCTCGACATCATCGCGGAGGTGTTGCCCAAGGCCAAGAAACGCGGCATGAAGGTAATCCTCTGGACCGAGGATGTGTGGCGCGATGATCTGCCAGGCATTGAGAAACTGCAGGAGGTGGATCTGCACGGCCGGAAGGCGCGGCGCATGTGCGTGAACAATCCTTATCACCGCAATTATCTAAACGCGCTCGTCGAAGACTACACCCGCTCCTACGATATCGACGGCATCATGTGGGGATCGGAAAGGCACGGCGCACTCGGCATCGCCCTCGGTGCGAGCCACGGCGGAAAACACAGCGACCCGGGTAGGGCCGGCTGTTTCTGCGAGTTCTGCGAGCAGAAAGCTCGGGAGCAAGGGATCGTCCGGTTTGATCGTGTGAAAGAGGGCTACCGGACACTCGAGAACTACGTCCGCGCAACGCGGTCCGGCCAACGCCCCGTCGATGGATACTATGTTACGTTCTGGCGGATCCTGATGAGACATCCCGAGATTCTCGCCTGGGAGCAGTTCTGGCATGACGGACTCCGTGAGATCTACGCGGAGATGCACAAGACGGCACACTCGATCAAGCCGGACATCCAGGTCGGGTGGCACATCTGGCACAACAATTCGTTCAGCCCGTTCTATCGCGCCCAGCAGGACCTATCGCAACTGGGTTCGTGCTCTGATTTTCTGAAGATGGTCATGTATCACAACTGCGGGGGAGAGCGCATGGCCAGCTTTATTGACAGCATGAGGGGTACGGTTTACGGTGACATGCCGCCCCAGGATGCACTCGATTTCGAATACGAAATCATGAACTTCCGCGAGCGGGGCATTGAGCAGATCCCCTTTACCGGGTTGTCAGCCGATTACGTTTACCGCGAAGCAAAACGCTCCATCGAAGGCGCAGCGGGGACCAAAATGCTGATCTGGCCCGGCATCGATATTGACATCCCCACTGGGGACGCAAATAGCAAGAGCACACCTCAGGGAACCAAAGATGCGGTTTCCGCGGCGTTCAAAGCAGGTTCGCACGGAGTCATCCTGTCGCGCAAATACTCGGAGATGAAACTAGCCAACCTCGCGGGTGCGGGGGAGGCAGTTCGGGAAGCAAAGCTCGCCTGACGGGTACCGCCGGGCGGCTCTCGAGACATCCAGAACTGTTCCCGAACAGTTCCCTGTCAACAGTATCTTGTTGTAAACACGACTCGGGCCATTTGGCGGACGTCTTGTCGAGTTGGGGATGCAGTGGTAGAGTACCTTCACCGAACAGCAACCAAGGGGACATCAGCGAATGGAATCGAGGATGAGGATTCACGGAGGCGGAACAGTATGACCCGTCGTGATTTCATGAGCACGGGCGCCGCAGCCATGGCGAGCGCTGCCGCGCAGGACGGCAAAGGAGCCCCCTGGTATCGCCGCACCTATCGGTGGGGGCAGACGAACATCACTGAAAAGGATCCCGTCCGTTACGACATCCCATGGTGGCGGGAGTACTGGAAGCGCACGGAGGTTCAGGGCGTCATCATCAACGGCGGCGGAATCGTTGCCTACTATCCCAGCAAGTTTCCACTCCAGCATCGAGCCGAGTTTCTCGGTGATCGCGACCTGTACGGTGAACTCTGTACAGCCGCAAAAGCCGACGGTCTCGTCGTGCTCGCGCGGATGGACTCGAACCGAACCAGCGAGGATTTCTTCCAGGCTCATCCCGATTGGTTCGCCAGAGACTTGAACGGCAAGCCGTACCGCGCAGTTGACAAGTACGTTACGTGCGTCAACAGTGCGTATTACGACGAGTACATCCCGGGCGTACTCCGCGAAATCATCGAGCGTTCGAAACCACAGGGGCTCACCGACAACAGTTGGAGCGGCCTCGGTCGAAACAGCATTTGCTATTGCGACAACTGCACACGGAAGTTTCGCGAGAAGACCGGCCATGCACTGCCGAAGACGCACGACTGGACCGACAAAGTCTACCGCGACTGGGTGGAGTGGAACTACGCCCGGCGCCTCGAGATCTGGGACCTGAACAACCAGACGACCAAGGCCGCGGGCGGACCCGATTGCCTCTGGATCGGCATGAATAGCGGATCCATTCCATCCCAGAGCCGCTCGTTCCGCGACTGCAAGGCCATATGGGAGCGCGCCGAAATTCTCATGCTCGATCATCAGGCGCGAGGACCGGCGGGTTTCCAGGAGAACTCGGACACCGGCAAGTTGATTCACGGCATCATGGGCTGGAACAAAGTGATCCCGGAGAGCATGGCCATGTATCAGGCCGGCGGGCGCACGTCGTTCCGTGTGGCAAGCAAGCCTGCCGCCGAAGCTCGCATGTGGATGATCGAGGGCTTCGCCGGGGGCATTCAGCCGTGGTGGCATTTCGTGGCTGCGTATCACGAGGACCGCCGAATGTACAAAACGGCGGAGCCGATGATGCGCTTCTACAAGGACAATGAGCGCTATCTCGTCAATCGCAAACCGCTCGCCACCGTAGGACTCGTCTGGTCGCAGCGCAATACCGATTTCTATGGTCACGACGAGGCGTCCGAACTTGTCGAACTTCCGTATCGCGGATTCATGCAGGCGCTCATCCGCGCTCGCATTCCCTACATTCCGGTCCACATCGATCACATCGATCGCAATCCCGATCTCAAGGCGTTGGTGTTACCCGATATCGCCGCGATGTCGGACGCGCAGTGCAGCGCGGTTCGGCGTTTTGTCGAGCAGGGCGGCTCGGTAGTGGCCTCAGGCGTCACCAGCCTATACAACGAATGGGGAGACCCGCGCGGCGACTTCGGTCTGGCCGGCCTGTTCGGCGCTCACTTGAATGGTGCCGCGGGTCAGGAGCGAAAATGGGCGTCCCAGTCCATCCATACCTATTTGCGGCTCAGTCCCGAATTGCGCGCGCGCGTCTGGGGACCGAAAGCCGGAGACGAGCCCGCCCCCAAGGGACAGCGGCACGCCGTGTTGCAGGGCTTCGATGAAACCGACATTCTGCCGTTCGGCGGCACGGTCGGAAGCTTGAAGATCGATTCGGGCGTCACCGTACCGCTAACCCTCGTTCCGGAATTTCCGATCTATCCGCCCGAGACAGCATGGATGCGAACGCCGAAGACGGACATTCCGGGGCTGATTGTTAAGGGTCGCGTGGCCTATATGCCCGCCGATATCGATCGCCGCTTCGGTCGCGACGGTCTTCCCGACCACGGCGATCTGCTCGGGAACCTCGTACGCTGGGCCGCCAACGGATCCCTTCCTCTCGCTGTCGAAGGACACGGATTCGTAGACTGCAGTCTGTACACGCAGCCAGGCCGGGTCGTGATCCATCTGGTCAATCTCTCCAGCGCGGGAACCGGCCGTGGGCCGATCGATGAATATATTCCCGTCGGACCACTGTCGGTCCGGCTCCAGTTACCGAAAGATGTCCGCGGCACACAGGTGCTCAAACTCGTGGCCGGGGGCCTAACCAAGGCAGAAGTACGGAACAACTGGATTCTGTTCGATTCGGGTTCCGTGCTGGACCACGAAGTCTTTGTCATTGAATGAGCAGATCGGCTCACAAGGGGAGCCTCCGCTTTAACTTCCGCAATCCAAAGGGGTCTCTAAGAGGGTTTGTTTCTATGCCGCGTCGTTCATTGCTCGGTTTGTTTTGTGCCATATGTGGGCCGGTGTTCGCGCAATTCGATACCGGCCAGATATCGGGATTTGTTCGCGATCCGTCCCAGGCGGTTCTGGTGGGTGTCACCGTCACGGTCACGAATGAGGCAACCCGCGAAGAGCGTCAGGCTGTCTCGAACACGACCGGATACTACGTTCTCGCCAATCTGCCGGTGGGCAACTACACGGTCAGTGCGGTGCAGCAGGGCTTCAAGCGGTCCTCGCAGACCGGTGTTTCGCTGAACGCGGCGGCGAAGGTCAATATCGATCTCGTGCTTGCGGTCGGCGCTGTTTCCGAGAGCGTTGAGGTCAAGGCCTCCACCAGCCAGGTGCAGACCGAGACCGCACAAGTCGGGCGCGTCATCGAAACGCGCCAGATCCAGGATCTGACGCTGAACGGCCGTAATCCCATCCTGCTGGCGCTGTTGAAGCCGGGTGTAGCCGGCGGGTCGATTGGCTCATTCCAACCTGATTCGGTTACGAATGGCGGGTTCAGCATCAACGGCGCTCGCTCGGATGAGTACGTCGTGATGGTAGACGGTGCGGTGGCGACAAGAACCCGCTCCTCGGGATCCATGCTCGGCGCGCAGGATGTCGATAGCGTGCAGGAGGTTCAGGTTCTCACGGCTAACTACTCGGCCGAATACGGCCGCTCCTCAGGCGGTCAGATCCGGTTCGTCACGAAAAGCGGCTCGCGCGAATTTCATGGCGACTTAGTCGAGAATTTCCGTAACTCGGCTCTGGATGCCAATAGCTGGACGCGCAATCACAGCCCGAACGCCAGCCAATCAATGCAACCCGACCCATTCCGATTCAATCAGTATGGCTTCGATGTCGGCGGCCCGGTGTTCATCCCTCGCGTCTTCAACAAGGATAGAAGCAAGCTGTTCTTCTTCGTTGCCGAAGAGTGGATCAAACGGAGACAGGGCAGCAGTCCGACGGGAACCGTGCCCACGGCTGCCATGCGCCGGGGAGATTTGAGCGAATTGCTGAACCCCTCCAATCCTTTCTTCAAGAAGGCTATTGTTATCAAGGATCCGAATACCGGGAGCCCGTTCCCTGGAAACATAATTCCAAAAGATCGAATTAGCCCAAATGGCCAGGCGCTGCTGAATGCCTACCCGCTGCCCACGCCGAATTTCCAGCAAGGATCGGCAAATTGGATCGGCTCCTTTGCCAATTGGTCCGACACGAGGAAAGATACGTTCAAGATCGACTACATGGTAACCGAGAAACACCGTCTTTCGTTCCGCGGTACTCACCTACCATGGCACTTCAACGGTCCGACCGAGGGAACGTTCGGGTTGTTCCAATCACTCTGGTCTCGTCCTAACCGCACCGGTGCCTTGAGCCTGACCAGTTCATTCACTCCCACTTTGATCAATGAACTGACAATCTCCGCAAATTCCGACGGATTGGGCTCCATCTACTTCGACCCCTCCTGCGGCGCAACGTGTATGCGATCGACTTACGGGATCAACTACCCGTTCATCTATCCGGGAACTAAGTGGTTTGGAGAAAAAATACCGTCGATCTCGGTGACCGGTCTCACCGCCATCGATAACGGACCGTATCCGGGCACGTGGTCGGGATTTGTTTACGCCTTAGCGAATAATACGACGAAGATTGTCGGTAATCACACCATGAAATGGGGTGTGTTCCTGGAGCACTCCGGGCAAAACGATCACATTCAGTTCACATCCGCGTCCGCTCCGGCAACCGTGAACGAGAACGGGGCATTCCGCTTTCTCGATGGAGGCGCAACCGGCTACGGTATCGGTAACGCCCTGCTCGGTAAATTCAGCGATTACTCTGAACTCGGCGGCAAGCCCATCACTCCCTGGGTAGCTACTGCCGTTGACCTGTTTGTGCAAGATAGCTGGAAAGCCACTCCTAAGCTGACACTCGAGTACGGCGTCCGTTACTCGCTGTGGCCGCCCTGGCACAGCCGCTGGAACAGCCTCGCCGAATTTGACCCCAGATACTACGATTCGTCAAAGGCAGCAGTCCTCGACCGCTCCGGCGGATTTATCGTCAGTGGTGATCCATACAACGGAATCGTTCTGCCCGGCACGGGGCTGCCGGAGGCTGAAGGTAATCGGTTCCCCGCGCTGCATACCGGCGAATTCGACCGGCTGTTCCACGGCCTTCCCGAGGGGCTGGCCGAAACTCACAAACTCCTGTTCCAACCTCGCGTGGGCATCGCGTACGCGCTCACCAAGAAGACGGCACTGCGTGCCGGCATCGGTATGTTCGCCAACCGCACCATGATCAACCGCGACACGGCGCTCGGCGGAAATGCACCCTTCCAACCGCAGACCACCGTCATCAACGGATCGGCGGATGCTCCGGGCGGTGCGACGCCCCGGCTTTTTCCGTTCACCATGACAGTCCAGGACCCTGTGTTCAAGATACCGACGGCATGGAATTGGAACACGACATTCCAGCGCGAAGTCGGTTGGGGAACCACGGTGGAAGTCGGATATGTCGGCCGCCGCGGGATTCACAATCAGCGGAAACGGAATATCAACCAACTGTACGCGGGAACGCTGCAGGCGAACCCAGGCGTGAATGCCAATGCTCTTCGCCCGTATCTGGGCATGGGGATCATCGGTATGGCCGAGAACTCCGGCCTATCCAGGTACAACGGTTTGCAGGTCAGCATCGAACGCCGGTTCGCCACGGGTCTGCAGTTCGGCCTGGCATACACCTTCTCGCGTTCGAAGGATAATGGCTCGTCCCTCACGGATGTGATACCGAACGCCTATGACGACAGCTCGTACTACGGTCTATCGGACTTCGATGTCACCCACGTGCTGATCTTCAACTACATCTACGAAATTCCGTTCTTCCGCAGTGGCAATCGATGGTTGCGTGAATCTGCTGGAGGTTGGGAGGTCTCTGGAGTGTTCCAGATGCAGTCAGGAACACCATTCTCCGTCCGCAAGAACGTCGACTATGCAGGCGTCGGTCCTGGCAGCGGCAACCAGTTCTGGAACATGACCGGTGACCCGAGCATTGAGCCGACAGACTTCACCAGTTCCGCGACGTGGTTCGACAAGAGGGCATTCTCTCAGCCGGCCTCGGGCACCTTCGGGGTCCAGCCGCGCAACTCTCTGCGGAACCCCGGTTTCTGGAACTGGGACATGGGGCTTCGTAAAAATTTCGCCACCACCGAGCGTCAGCGTCTCCAGTTCCGGTTCGAGGTCTTCAATTTGCTGAACCATCCAAACTGGAACTCAGCCACTGCCGATCCGACTTCCGGCTCGTTCGGCTTGGTGACGAGCAAGGACGGCAATCGAACTCTTCAACTCGCGCTGAAGTATATCTTCTGATCTAACATGCCGGACCGTTCCGGGGCCGCGCAACAGAATTCGCGGCTCCGGCCCCGCCTATCGAATCTCCATCGCCTTCCCGTCCGCAATACTATACCTCTCTTGTCCAACAGATGCGGCTACATCAATGAACGAACATCCCGCCTCCCTGCAGGAAATTCGCGTGCTGGACTTCTCGCACGCGCTCGCCGGGCGCTTCTGCACGTCGGTGATGGCGGATTTCGGCGCTAGCGTGTACAAGCTGGAAAGTCCGGCGGGCGGCGATATGGGCCGCGGCTGGGGACCGCCCTTCGCAGGCGGCCAGTCGTCATTCTTCCTGGGCTTGAACCGAGGAAAGTACGGTATCTCCATCGACCTGAAAACCAACGAGGACATCGATCTTTGCCGGCACCTGGTTCCAGCACCTAACGAACGATCTCGGCGGAGTCGGCTTTAAGCCTGCCCTCACGCGCCGCCCAACCCAAGTACCGGCGAAGGGAGTCGGCTGTCGGCCGGGGCTGAAATTTAGTCCGAAGAGGATGGCTTGCTTCAGTGAGGCACAGGGCGGGCTTCGGCACTCGCGAGAAGTTACCCGGGTCATATGCGGTGCTCTGCATATTCGGTGGTATGCGGAGTCCAGCAATATGCGGAGTGCACGGCTCCGCCATCTTTGGAGAAGCCGCGCACGAGTTTTTAGCTCCGCATATTCTTTGGGACTCGGAGGGAGGCCAGGAGTTTATCGACCGGGCGGAAGTGGCCGCGGCGAAGATGCGGGTGCGTCATCGATTCGATGGTTTCCAGTTTCTCGGTTGGGTCGGCCTTCAGATACAGTTCCGTGGTTTGCATCTGTGCGTGGCCGAGCCATAGCGAGACCTTGCGTAAATCCTTCGTTGCCTGCAATACCATCATGGCGCAGCTGTGTCGAAGCACATGGGGTGATACCCGTTTCTTAGTAAGAGAAGGGCATCGGTCCGCCGCTTTGGCCACGTGTTTCGCAAGGATGTACTCGAAGCCGGAGCGGGTTAAGGAGCTGCCAGCCGCATTGAGGAAGAGTTCCGGCGCGGTTGCCTTGCCGCGGATGGCAAGCCACGCCCGCAAGGTGGCGGTGGTCTCCTTGCACAACGGCATTTGCCTTTCTCGGCGGCCCTTACCTCGAACCAGAATGTGCACTGTAGGTTGAAAGGACACGTCATCAAGGCGAAGATGCACAAGCTCAGATACCCGGAGGCCAGAATCAAAGGCCAGCTGGAGCATCCCACGGTCGCGAATACCGTCTCGAGTATTGGGGGCCGGCGTGTTGAGCAGAAACTTCATTTCCTCAACGGTCAGATAGCTGACAAGGCGGGACTGAGTATTTTTGATCGGGACCGCCAAGACTGAGCGCACCTGGTCGAGAGAAGACGGAACGCGGTATTGGACGTACCTAAAGAAGGACTTGATCGCGGTCAGACGAGCGTTCCGGGTACTCGGACAGCAGCCCCGGCCGTTTTCCAGGTGCGCCAGGAAAGCAAGAATAAGCGGGGCGTCCAATTGTTCCAGGCACAGGTCTGAAGGAGCCACCTTCAGCTTCGTGCTCGCAAATTCAAAGAGAAGTTGGAACGCGTATGCGTATGTATCGCAGGTATTGGGGCTTGCCATCCTTTCCACAGGAAGGCGCTCTCTCAGGAACGCCGTGATGTGGGGTGCAATCCGAATCATCACGCACCTCCATGGACAAACCGCTCACACGCCCCGGAAATGTCGGCCAAAAGGGCGGGAGTTGCTTCGAGGTACCAGTACGTATTCCAAATGTTGCAGTGGCCGAGGTAAGTGGACAGAGCCACCATGTGGCGCGCGATCGCATCACGTCCTTCCGGAGAAGACTCCAGTGCTCTGGTGGCAAATGAATGCCGCATGTCATGGATACGGGGATGCGGTTGGCCCGGCCGCTTGTGGAATTCAAGCAGCCGGACTACCTTTTGGAATTCGTAGTGAACCACCGAATGAGCTAATTTTCGGCCGTGGACGGAAATGAACACGTGACTGTCGGTTCCAGCCACGCGCCGCCGCAGGACGATGTATTTCTCTAGACCAGCGGCAGCAGTCGGGTGCAGCGGGATGAACCGAGTCTTACCGAATTTCGAATTCCGGATCCAGAGGCCGTCGGCAGTGACGTCTTCAAACTGCAGATTCAGCGCTTCGGAAATCCGCATGCCTGTGACCGACAGCAGAGCAAAAATAGTGCTGTAGGTGTGGCGCCGTAGTGCGCCTGGCGGCCCTAGCGACGAAGCGGCCTCGACAAGTCGGTTGACGTCGGCCACCGTGAAGATAAATGGAATCCGGCGCCGGATCTGATAACCACCGAAAATATCGTCTGGCGGAACTTCGTGCCGTGGATCTTCGGCTGACAGATAACGGGCGAAGCAGGCAACCGTTTTGAGGCGGAAGCTCCGCTCGGCCGGCGAGGTCCCCTGTCTGGCCCATTCGATAGCGGCTTGGGTGGAAATGTAAGCCTGCCCTTCGTTCGAAGGGGATCGTACAAATCTGCGTAGGTAATATTCCACTTTCTTGAGCTTGAATCCAGCCGAGCGCCGGACTGCGAGGTACGAATCCAGTGCTTGAGTCATCATCGAAGCACCTCCGGCCAGGGTTGCGCCACTTCGCCCAGCAGTTTCAGATCTACCTTTGCGTAAATGGTTGTCGTTTCGATGGAACGATGGCGCAAGACTGTTGCTATGCCGTAGAGGGGAGTGCCCTGGCGGAGCATCTCACTCGCCACCGAATGCCGCAAAATGTGGGATCCCAAAGACGGCGATTTAATGCCGCTTCTGAGAAACGCGCGGCGAACGATCAAAGACACAGGACCACCGTGAGCAAACGGCCGGAACGGCGCGCAACATCGCAGAAAAACGTGGTCGGATTCGACGTGAGGACGGCCGAATTCAAGATAGGTGAGAATCGCGTCGCCGACATCCTGAGGCAGTGGGAGTAGAGCTTCTCGTTGTCCTTTTCCGCTTACCCGGATCGTGGCCAACGGCCAAGAAATGTCCGGTAGGCGGAGGCTCGCAACATCTCCAGCTCGCAATCCGAGCCGTGCAAGAAGCAGCAGGATCGCCCGGTCTCGCATGCCTACTCTGTCAGTAGCATCGCAGGCAGCAATCAGCGTCTCGACATCGGCTGCCGGCAAGCAGCGCGGCACCCCTTGCTGAGACCAACCTGCCAGTGAAGGAAGAGCATAATTCAATCCCGCCGGGCACTTGCCTTCGATCGTCAGGTACCGCAAGAACATCCGCACCGCCGTGAAAAGCTTCTTGGTCCCTCCAGTGCTGGAGTAATTCCTGCCCTTTTCTTGGACGAAACCTCGAAGCTTCTGAGCCGTAAAGCGGCTCGGATCATCCCCCAGGCAATCCAGGAGATCCACCAGATGGTATTCATATCGTCGCAGCGACGCTTCTCCTACCCCACGGTGTTGCCGCATCCACGTCAGGAACTCCTGAAGTAAGGCCGGCCGAGCCTTCTTAGGATCTACGATCACGGCTGGCAGAATGCCGACCCGTCGCAGATGCTCGACAAACCGCTGCGCCCATCCCACGACAAGCGAACACCTGCCGCGTTTTGGTCCCGGGCATTGACACAGCGGTAGGTGACGGCGAAAGCGCGAAATGAGATCATCGCTGAAACCCTCCACGGTGACCCGTTGCCTCCCTGCCCATACACACAGGTGCGCAGCGGCTCGAAGCTGATTCCGGACGTGCTCCCGGGCAAAGCCCACGACGTCGAGTTCTTGAGCAAACGAGTCGAGATGCGATTGGAAATCTGCGGATTCAATACCTCGCAGGACGCGAGGCTTCTCGAAATACTGGTGAAACATGATGCCTCCTCAGCGAACCGCCTTTCAGCACGGCTCCCCGAGGAGTATATGATTATGCTGACCTGGGATCAGCCGGCTCCTTCACCAAGGTACTGAGCCTGTTAACGCAAACCGAATCCCAGCCTCCGCACACTCCGCATATTCCTGGACTCCGCATACCGGGTCTGCCCGCGAAGAATGACCCATTAAAGCTGCGGGCGGGTAGGGTCGGTGCCGCACGGCGCGGCCGGCAAAATCTCGAGCAACGTCAAGGCCACGACGGCACACAGGACACTTGCACGCGTGGCCGCGTGGATGATGATGCCGGACCTGTTCTTGCCACGTGGCATGGCCCGTTTCAAGTGTGGTCAACTCTATGTGAGCAGAAGTGGTCAACTTCTCGTGAGCGCTGAGGGGGCGGGCAAATACGATCTGATCCGGCCGGCACCGGCATCGTCACTCAGCTTCGCCGCGGCCGGCACTTGCAGGTGGGCGGGTGCCGAATACGCCACCACCCAATTCGTCTCGACGAACACGTGACGCATGTCAAAGGGTCATGGCTGCGCGGGGATGTCCTGAGCGGACCGAGCCCTGTGCGAGAGCAGGAACGATGTACATTTCTGCAGCGCGTCTGATATCCCGTGGTAATTCCGCGAGGACCCGATTCGGTAGACAATGCCTGCAGCCAGGACTGGACGTGACGCTCAAACGCAAGGGCAGCGGAGCCGGCATCCGCAGTGAGATCAAAGCGGAGGATGTTCTTGACGTTAAACTCCGCGACCTTTGTGATCGAATCGTCCCAAGACTGAAGGTACAGGTCACGATAGATCCGCAGCCGGTCCGGTGTTACCCGGAGCCCAAGAAGTTCACGCTGAAGGCAAAGACGGGGTCCGTACTGGCGTCGAGAGCGGCGGCGCGAACTATTTTCGATCACATTGGGCGGCTTTCCCCGAAGTTGGTGGGACTTGGCGTTTCCGTTAGGAATTCGGGGGTCGCTGCGGGCTCCGAAGAAGCTCGGTGTATTTTTGTCTCACGGACACAAGACGCGACCATCGACCTCAACCATGACAAAGATCTGCAGAGTGATTGGGGGGGCCGCTGGAAGAAGGTCCTACAACCGGACTTAGGCTAGCAGTCCGGAAGGATCAGTTTAGCCTAATTTGACGCCGCGGCCGTGTGCCTCGGTGCCGCTACTACCAAAGCAAACCTCTTCTGCGCCGGTGAATACGCAAACACGCATATGCTCGTAAGTGGATATCCCCTTGACTCACCAACCCCAATAGCTTGTGCACACGCTCAGGCCTTTACCACCCGCACCACTCGAGACTGTGAATAAAGTGGCGCCGGGCTCACGGCGCAGATTCACGCCAAAGCCGTATCAGCCCCTGGTTACCGAGGGATCCTAGGCCCCTCTCTTCGGCGGCGCTGAACAGCCCGGAAATCAAACGGGTTCCCGGTGCATCCATCCGCAGGTGATCCAGAAGCTCACTCGCGAGGCGCAGATCTTTTGCGTGTAGATGAATGGAGAACCCGGCGCGGTCATCGCCTACCGTGAGCTTAGGGCCGAGATTCGAC
>JBBQGE010000097.1:0-22896 GCA_038322675.1 Bryobacterales bacterium | reverse complement strand
CACCAACAGCCGTCTCGTTCGCTCATCTATGACCGCCCCAAGAGCAGCAAAGCGTTGTCGAACTCCGGCAATGGCATCCATGTCTCCAGGATAGCCCAAAACATTCTTACATGGTAATGTTATTTCTTAACGCTGCCTTAGCGTACGTAAATTTCTTTTTCTTGAGGTGTCCCCATGTGGACCACTATGTGTGTGTCAAGATTCAGCATTCCACCGGTCCCCGGTAGATAGGATGTCTCCATTCGCCTTCAGCGCGCCGAACAGACGGCGGTTGTCAACGGACCCCTCGGTAAACGGAGCGATCTTCGCAACAGGGCGCCCCCGTTTGGTAATGATGACACCGCCTTTCGGCAAACGGTCGATCACAGCAGGTAGATGCTGACGGCACTCGGATACATTCATCCTGTCTTTGATCTTGTAGTCGTGCTCCGCCATTGTACAAATTGTACAACCACCGGCGGGGCCTCGTCACAGCGCAGCCAGCACCTCTTTGTACAGGTACTTGGCGCCTTCCACGCCATCCCAGGGTCCGTCCTCGTACTCCAGCGCGTACACGCCCTGGTACCCGGCATCTTTCATGATCCGGACATTCCGCCGCACGTCCGGATTCTTCCAGCGATTCCAATACTTGGCATGCACGTTGGTGTGCGCATACGGAGCAAGATCCTTCAGCCCATGAAACAGCAAATACTCATGCTCCCAGTTACAGAAATCCGGCGACGCCTCGCAATATGGATTCTTGACCTCGTCGATCACGATTCGGATATTGATCGGATTCGCAGTGAGCCCCCAGTGATTTTCGAGCGTCACCTTCACGCCCTTCTTGCCCCCGTGATCCGCCATCTCCTTGAACGACTCGATGCATTTGGTCAAATACGCCGCTAGTTCGTCATTCTTCGGATAGTCGGATGTAACCACCGCCGACGGCGCGATCCGCGGTCCGCCGCTGTTGACGCGCATCGATTTCGCACCCAGCATCGCGGCCCCGTCGATCCACTTCTTGGCCACCGCGACACCCGCCCTCCGCTTCTCGTCGTCTAACTCCGAAATATCGCGCGGTGCATTATTCGAAATGTGGTGGCACTTCGTCCCGGTCTTTTCCATCGTTGCCGCCATTGTCTCGAGCCACTTCTTCCCCGAGGCGCTGGACGGATCAAACTCATGCACGGTCTGGGCATTTCCGTTATAAGTGACAGTCGTGGCCGTGTACATGCTGTCATCGGTGAAGTCACCGAATAATCCTGAAAACAGGTCCATCCGGCGCACACCTGGAAACGTCTCCTTCGTGAACCGCGGGAAGTCGAGCATGGTGATTTCGCCATACTTCTTCTTCATCGCCTCGGCCGTCGGATTCGGACGAGTGCTCCTGGTCTTGAACATGAACCGCATCGGCCAGGTGTTCGACGCGATGCGGTCGAGTTTCTGCTGTTCGGTCGTCGGCGCGGCCGCCGCTTGACCAGCCGGCGCCAGCAGCATCCCGGCGGCGGTGCTCGCCTTCAAGAATCCGCGACGGTCGACGGCGTTATCATTTGCTCTCATAATTCGTGATTGTACGCTACTCATGCCCTGGATGCACAGGTTAGTGAGGCGGGATTCATTGTGGAACTCCGGGAGCGATGAACAGCGTTAAAATCGGAGTTCATGCTAGTGAAGCACATCAGCTTGCACTCCTTTACGCAAGCGTCGACCGTTGCCTCGGCGGTGGAACCGGGAGTGCCCTCAAATGGGACACTGGGCCGCCGATTGTCCGGACCACGCTAAGATGTTTGCGCAACTGGCTAAGTTCACTCTCCTGGCAGCGGTAATCTCGCCCGTGATCGTGATCTCACCCCTCGAGGTCAGCTTTGGAAAATGCAGATTTTTCCGGATTGTAGTGGAAATTGCGGCGATCCTGGCGCTGATGAGTTGGGGGCTTCAGGAACCACCATTCAGTTCCAAGGGCCGGGCAAGCAGGTTGCGTCACCCCGTCGTGGTGGCTGTGACGGCGTTTGTCGGGGTGTTTCTTCTCGCAACGCTTTTCGCCTTCGACCGGGCAGCCGCTTTCTGGTCCACCTACGCGCGCGGCGAGGGCGGGTTCCAGATGCTTCACTACTGTGTTTTTCTGCTCCTGCTCATCGTCCTTTACCGCGAGCCTGGGGATTGGGAACGTATTTTCCTGGTGTCCCTGGCGGCGGGCGGCTTCGCCATCCTGTATGGGTTCGCTTGGGCAGCCGGGTGGCCGGCCGCGGTAATCCCGATAGACTCACCGATCGATGCTCAAGCCGGTTTCTGGCAGCAACTCCTGGGACACCAGTTTGTCGCCTCGATCGGGAATTCGATCTCGACAGGCTCGTATTTCCTTTTCCAACTCAGTTATATTGCTTGGCTTCTCGCCGGCCGTTGCAGCGCTCCCGTGGCCCTGACTATCTCTGGCGCGGGTGGATTTCTGGCAGTGTCGGTATACGCGGCAATCGCATTGCTCTTACAAGGGCATGACCGGCTCGGCGCTATCTGCCTGGTAATTTCCATCCTGCCTCTATTGCTCCTCCGGCGGACTCTCCAGGTCACACGGAAGCCCGCTGCACTAATGATCAGTGGGTTCACGGGGAGCAGTCTGTTTTTCTTTGCGTTTCTGCTGACCATGAGCCGTGGCCCAGCACTTGGACTTATCGTCGCGCTGGTTGCGGCAACCAGCTATGTTGCGTATAAGCGCTGGAAATGGTGGATCGTTGTCATCCTCGGATCGGGTGCCCTCCTCGGTATAGGGCTCTACTATCTACAACCCACCGCGATCCTCGGGTCACTGCAGGGGAAGAATGTTCTGGATATCACCTCCCTCACCTACCGGCTGCAGTACTGGCACGTTGCTTGGCTCGGCTTCCTCCACCGTCCCATTCTTGGGTGGGGGCCTGAGAACTTCACCACGATCTATGATCGCTATGGACAGGTGTTATGGTGGGTCAATCGACCACGACATCCGATTCCACGATGTGACCTTTCACTACCCGGGCAGCCGGCGTACGGCGCTCGAGAATTTCAACCTGACCATCCCCGCGGGCACCGTGACGGCGGTCGTGGGCAAGAATGGCGCAGGCAAGAGTACGCTGATCAAGCTGCTGTGCCGGTTGTATGACCCGGATTCCGGCCGTATTGAATTGGATGGCGTCGACCTACGCACGGCCTCGCCCGATGATCTCCGCCGGCTTATTACCGTGTTGTTTCAGGAGCCGGTTCACTACAACGCAACTGTCGCCGGGAACATCGCGCTCGGTGATCTGAGGGGATCTCCAGACCCTCACCGGATTCGCCAGGCTTCCGAGGCGGCCGGTGCCGATTCCATTGTGGCCCGTCTTCCACAAGGCTACGACACGTTGCTCGGGAACTGGTTTGAAAGTGGAACCGAACTCAGTGTGGGCGAATGGCAGCGGATTGCTCTGGCACGAGCATTCCTACGGGAGGCCAGACTGATCATCCTGGACGAGCCTACCAGCGCCATGGACCCCTGGGCCGAGGCGGAGTGGCTGAAAAGCTTCCGCAAACTCGCCTCTGGACGCACCGCTCTGGTTATCACTCATCGCTTCACAACCGCCATGTTCGCCGAGACCATTCACGTAATTTCCGAGAAGCAGATTGTCGAATCCGGAAGCCATGAAGAGCTTCTGAGCCGCAACGGCTTGTATGCGGAAGGATGGCGGGCCCAGATGCGAGACCACGTGCCTGGTTCCCTACCGCCCCACTAACTCCGCATCGAATGGCAGCACCGCTTGTTGCGCCCGCCTCCGCAAATACCATTTATCAAACGGCGGCACTTCCGACTTCGCCAGGTCATTCAACACCAACTCGTCAGCTTCCCGCTCGCGAGCCGCTGCCCCCATCCGATCCCACCGCTCCTGCTGCTTCAGTGTCTCGACCTTGCCCCGCCGCAATACCGACCGCTCTTCATCCGATAACTCGGCGAACGCCTGCGCAGCCACCTCATTCCGGAATCGCTCGTATTCCAGAATCAGCGTGCGCTCCTCGGCTTCCCGCTCCTGCCGCAATGCCGCTTCTTCACGCTGCCGGAATCGCTGCTTGTACTGTAACTCCTGCTCCTCACTTACAAACCGTCGCCGTCCCTGTGCGTCTTCCTTTACTATTTTCATCAAAAATCCGCCAGGATTTCGTAAACTCTGCGAGCCCCTTTTTCGCTCCTGGCAAATATCCGCGGCAATTTCACACCAATCCAATAACTCGCGGCCTTCTCCCGATACCGCATTCGCATCCAGGGCCTTACGCACCAGGCTGCTCGCCACGTGCGGCAACACATCCTGGTCCTTCAATAACTCCAGAACCCGCGCCGCGCGCTCCAGCGCGTAAAACTCCGCATTCGTCGCCGACTTCTCCACATAGTGCAGCGCCGCTTGAGTGGTCATCCCCGACCGCTCCAGCAACTTCGCGCAGTACGCCCGCTTCAATTCCGGCGCGCCCTCTTCCCCCGACTGCAGCAACGACCGGCTCTCCGGCAGATACCCCGGATGCCGGTGCAGCGCAATCTTCCATTCCTCGGCCGAAATCACGTGGAACGTGCTGATCACCTGCACGCGAATCAACTGCTCGAACGCCGGCTCCAACGTCTGCATCAGCCGCGACAGATACTTCGGAACATTTATGATCCCCAAATACTCCCGAGCCAGTTTCCTCGCGTCGATTACAATCAGATCCGTCTTCTCAAACGCAACCGCCAGGAACCGGTACATGTGCTTCGCCGTCAGTCCGTCCAACTCCATGTACCGCCCGGCATCCAACAGCCGGAAGAAGCCCGAGTCCATCGACTGGATCAGCTTATCCGTCCAGGTCACCATTCCCACACACCGCCCCGTCGTGCGGTCCAGCGAAAAACTCGCCTCCTGGAAGACGTTGAGCCACTTCACCTCTTCCTGACGGTCCGTGGAAGTGATGGCTCGAAATCGGAGCGGAATGAACCGGTCCATCGCCAGTTTCAACCGCTGATAGAATTTGCCGTGCACGCTGCCGACGCTCAGAATCCGCGCGATCTCGCGGCCCGTGAACGTCACCGTCTTCTGGAAGTTGTTCTGGAACGTCAACACGCCCAGCGCAACGAAGATATCCAGATCCTGCTCGGTCGGCAGTCCTAATTCCGGATTCCCCTGGACCTGCCATACCACTCGAACTTCCGTTCCGTCCGGCAGTATCTTCGTCCCCGCCAGTTCAATCTTCCCGACTCTCCGTCCGACCCGCCGTTCGAGCACCGCGAACGGAATCGCCGCGAGGTTCTGCTCCTCGACGGACAGATTAACTAGGGAGCGCTTGGCGCTGGTCTTGGCCACAAAATAGTACCCGTAACCATTTGTACAACGGACATCACTGGCAGACCACACCTTTATGATCAAACACATAGCGACATCCAAAACCATCGCCATATGCCCGGATCATAACCATACAGTCATTAAAAACACTTACCATATAGAGCGCTCCTTGGATTTCCACAACCGAATCGCAAGTAAAACATTTGCAAACACTTATGTACTCTACTGCTGTGCAAAACCCATGGTGCGCCATCGTAAACAGCCGTGTGCTTCAGCGTAAAAATCCGCTGGACGGCCCAAAACCGCCTATTTTGCCCATGTGCTTCACCGTAAGGAACAAACCAGCTAGAAATCAATAACTTACGAGCCAACACCCGACGGCGGAAGCGAATCTCTTACGCTGAATCCCACGCCGGCACCCCTCTATTTACGCCCAACCTCACGGCCTAAGCCGTTTCCAGCCCCATATTTACGCTCAAACCCACACTGCTTACGATCAAACCCATGCCCTCGCGGCAACAGGCATGTGCTTCATCGTAAAATCCGCCGTATCACCTCGACGACTTCCTGTACCGTCTCGCCATCGCTCATCAACACGCGGTGCGGCAGCCAGAACGCATCGCGTACACAAGCCTCGGCTACCGGACACGGCTCCACGCGGCACCCACCGTCCCGGTATAGCGGATTCGCATACAGCGGATGTGGATAGAACGACGTACACGGCACCCCCGACTCCGTCAATCCCTTACACAACTCATCCCGCTTCTCTACGCGCCCCAGCAGAAGATAGTGCGATCGCCGGTTTGCCTCCGCCGGCACTCGCTGCCAGCGCACCAATCCCTCCGTCCCCTCCCGAATCATGCGTTCACTCTGCGCACGCCGCACGATCTCGCCGTCCAACTTCTCCAACTGGGCCACCAACACTGCCGCCTGCAAGCCCGTCATCCGCAAATTTGATGCAGATGTGAAGTGATGGAAAAAACTCGCGCCCGCCCGCCGGCCCTGGTTCGCAAAACTCCGGCACTTCCCGGCAAACTCATCGTCGTCGGTCACCACCATCCCGCCCTCGCCCGACGTCATCACTTTCCCGTTCTGAAAACTGAACGACCCCGCCAACCCGAGCGCCCCCGCGCGCCGGCCATTCCATTCCGACCCATGTGCATGCGCCGCATCCTCGAACACCACCCAATCCGAGCCCCGGAACCGGTCCACATCCACCATCACGCCGCCAAAATGCACAACCATCACACCCCGAGTCCGCTTGCCCACGGCCGCCTTCACCCGCTCCGGATCCAGATTGAACGTATCCCCCTCGATATCAACAAAGACAGGCACTGCCCCGACGCGAGTCACCGCGGTGGCTGTCGAGACAAACGAGATCGCCGGGACAATCACCTCATCCCCCCGCCCGATGCCCGCCACCTCCAGCATCATCTCCAGCGACACCGTGCCGTTAAACACGGAGATCGCATGCCGCGCCCCTTGATAGGCCGAAAACTCGCGCTCAAAGCGACCCACCATCTCACTGAATCCACCCCACTGCCCGCCCTGCAGAACCTCGCCGACTAACTCCCGTTCCCGTTCGCCCGCCAGGGGCCACCGCGCAATATTCATTGGTTCTCTGCCTTTGATGCCAACCCTCTGATAGCATAATCACGAATGAAGGGCATCATCCTGGCCGGAGGAACGGGCTCCCGACTCCTCCCCCTTACCAAAATCACCAATAAGCACCTGCTCCCGGTTTACGACAAGCCGATGATCTACTACCCGCTGCAGACCCTGGTCGACGCGGGCATCACTGAGATCATGATCGTCACCGGCGGCCGCAACTCCGGCGATTTCCTCCGCTTGCTCGCCAACGGAAAGCAATTCGGACTCAAACACCTGAACTACACCTACCAGGAAGGCGAAGGCGGTATCGCCGATGCGCTCGGACTTGCCGAACACTTCGCCGACAAGCACAAGGTCTGCGTCATCCTCGGCGACAACATCATCGAGAAGGACATCCGCGCGGCCGCCGCCGCTTTCCGCCAACAACCCCGCGGCGCGAAAATTCTGCTGAAGGAAGTTTCTGACGCGCATCGCTTCGGGGTCGCCACTCTGGAGAACGGGCGCATCACTGGAATCGTCGAAAAGCCCGAAAATCCAAAATCGCCATACGCAGTTACAGGTGTTTACATGTACGACGAAACGGTTTTTGACAAAATCCGAGATATCGTCCCGTCCCGCCGTGGCGAGTTGGAGATCACCGACGTCAACAACCTCTACATCCAGGAAGGGACCATGACGCACGATTTCCTCGATGGCTGGTGGACCGACGCCGGCACCTTCGAATCCCTGCTCAGAGCCGCCAACCTCGTCGCCGCCGGATCCGCCGCCCAGGTCTCCGCCCAATGACCCCCCTTGCCCCCCATACCGCCGCGGAGCGCCCCGTCGCCGGCATCGGCGCCGTCATCACCAACCCCGCCGACACCCGCCTCATCCCCGGCGTGGAAATCATGCCGTTTCCCGTCTGGCCGGACGATCGCGGCTACTTCCTCGAGGTCGCGCGCCTCACCAGCGCCACCACCACCCAGGTCTCCGCCGCCCTCTCGTATCCCGGGACGATCAAGGCGTTCCACATCCACCAGCACCAGACCGACCTCTGGGTGCCCGTGGCCGGCATGCTCCAGGTGGCACTGATCGATCTCCGCCCCGACTCCCCTACCCACAGCCAGATCAACACCTTCTACATCGGGACTCTCCGGCCGTGGCAAATCCGCATCCCCCCGCAAATCGCCCACGGCTACAAGGTGATCGGCCAGGACCCCGCCGTGCTCGTGTATCTGACCGACCGCTTCTACGATCCCGCCGACGAAGGCCGCATCCCACACAACGACGCGAGCCTCGGCTACGATTGGGAACTCCAACACAAGTAAACCGGGGCTTATAGTAAACTAAGTTTGTGGTTCACTTGAACATCCACGAAGCCAAGACCCACCTCTCCCGCTATCTCCGCAAGCTGGAGCAGGGGGAGACGATCCTGCTGTGCCGTCACAATCGACCGATCGCCGAAATCCGTCCTCTGCCCCAGTCGTCACCCAAACCCCGCACGTTCGGTCTCGATGAGGGTAAAATCACTCTCACCCCCGAATTCTTCCTTCCGCTGGACGAGGAGACGCTGGACTACTTCAGCGGACAACGCCCCTGAAGCTCTTGTTGGACACTTGCACTTTTCTTTGGTTGAACGGCGATCTCTCGCAAATCCCGCCGACGGTTCGCGAGGCCTGTGAGTCCGCGAACAACGAGCTTTATATCAGTCCCGTATCTGCGTGGGAAATTGCCGTGAAGTGGGCCGCCGGGCGGCTTTGCCTACCCGCCGAACCCTCGCTCTGGATCCCCGCGCGGCGGGAGCAGAACGGGATCGAGCCTCTCCCGTTGACCGAAGATGCCGTCCTTCAGGTGACCAAGCTCCCACCCCTGCACCGAGACCCGTTCGACCGTATGCTGATCTGCCAGGCCGTCACCGAAGGCTTAGCGATCGTCACTCCAGACCCGCTCATCCGCCAGTATCCGGTCCGCGTCTTTTGGTAGCCGCGCATAACAACTAGGGGCAAGCTGCTGTGTGCACAAAACTCGCCATGTCGGGGACTAGTTTAGCGGTTCGCATCCCCTAAGCAATGGTCGAAGCGGCCGACCTCAAACCCGAAATCGCCCCTGGAGTCCCGACTGCGGCGACCTGGTTTGGCTCACCTTCGATCCGCAAGCCGGGCGCGAAAGGCTGGCCGCCGTTCCGCGCTCGTTGCTTTCTCCAGGCGCCTACAACGCCAAGACGGGCTGTCTCTCATGTGCCCCATTACCAGCCGGCAAAAAGGTTACCCGTTCGAGGTTCCCTTGCCGGCGGACCTGAGGAGCGCCAGGCCGCTTTCATCGGTTTTGTTCGCGCCGATGTCCTAACGGCCGTCCTCAACCGGATCGGGCCGCTACTCGGGTTCTGACCTCTCTTCGCCCACACGTTTACCCAGCTTGTTGTACCTTATACTGTTTCTTGGTTTCCCCTAGCCCCATGAAACTACTCATCACCGGAGGCGCCGGCTTCATCGGCTCCGCCTTCATCCGCCTGTATCACAAAGACCACCAGATCCTGAACTTCGACAAACTGACCTACGCCGGCAACCTCGACAACATTCCCAAGTCCGTCCCTACCGTGGTAGCCGATATCGCGGACGCCCAGGCCGTCCGGCAAGCCATCGAAGACCACCACCCCGACGCCATCGTGCACTTTGCCGCCGAATCCCACGTGGATCGCAGCATCGTGGCCCCGGATCCCGTCTTTGAGACCAACCTGCGCGGCACCTACACGCTGCTCGAAGCCGCCCGCGCCCACGGCGTGCCCCGTTTCCTCCACGTCTCCACCGACGAAGTCTACGGCTCCCTCGAACCGCCGCTCGAAGCCGACGAAAACTTCCCCCTCCACGCGTCCAGTCCCTACTCCGCTACGAAAGCCGGATCCGACCTACTGGCCCTCTCGTATCACACCACCTACAAACTCCCTGTCCTGGTCACGCGCGCGTCGAATAACTACGGTCCCTATCAGTACCCCGAAAAACTCATCCCCTTGATGATCACGAACGCCCTCGCCGGCCGCCCCCTACCCGTCTACGGCGACGGCCAGCAGATCCGCGACTGGCTCTATGTCGACGACCACTGCCGCGCCCTGCACGCCGTCCTCACCAGCGGCCGCCCCGGCCAGATCTATAACATCGCCGGTAATGCTTCCCTGCCCAACCTCGACGTCGTACGCAAAATCCTGAAAGCGACAAACCAGCCCGAAACTCTGATCGATTACGTCACCGACCGGCCCGGCCACGACCGCCGCTACGCCCTCACCAGCGCCAAACTAACGAGGGAAACCGGTTGGACGCCGCAAATGACCTTTGAAACCGGGCTCCAGCAGACAATCGAGTGGTATTCCTTGAAAATCCGAAAGATATAATCCTATTTCGGCTCAGGTTTACAGAAAATACTGGTATTCCAGAAACGTTCCCGATATACTTACCACGTAAGACGACTGCAATACACACAACCGGAGGACAGTTGCTCCCTTGGTACGCTCTAAAGGTCCGATCGCGTAGCGAAGCACAAGTCCAGAGCCTCCTGGAACAAAAGTCATACGAGACCTTTCTCCTGGACATCAACCGCCGCCTCTCTGTGTTACAAACCCAGGGCGTTGACTACGTTCTGCCCGACTCGGTTCCTTGACTCCGAAATCAACGCACTAGGTAAAATCCGGTGCGGGCGCCGGGCCCTGGCCGTTTCTCCGGACCAGCCGCCGCGTCCGCGTGCAACAGGGCTCCTTCACAGGAGTTGAAGGTCTGTTGCTCTCTGAGCGGGGCACTGATCGTCTGGTCATCTCCGTCGCGATCCTGCAGCGTTCCGTCGCCTTCGAGATCGACCGCTCGTCGGTGAAACCGATTGGTACAACAAATGCCGTAATCAATTTGTCCAACAACGTCTGAGATTTCCGTTGTAGCGACGGCACTATTCGATTTGGGTTAACAGTGACCCTAACCATCTCGCCGGGATATGACAAAAATGGCGGTGGCCTATTCCGCCGGCCCGAATTCCACGAACATGTTGGATCGCAAGAGTAAGATGATAAGCTTCCGGCTCTCCCCGGACGAGTATCGCCGGCTCCGCGACGCCTGCTCCTTACATGGAGCCCGCAACGTCTCGGAACTGGCCCGCGCAGCAATGCAAAACCTGATCGAGGGGAAAGACATCGCAGTCCCGCTGCCCGAGCAGGTTCATCAACTCCGCGAGCGGGTGTCTGTGCTCTCTAGCGAAGTCGAGCGCATATCCCGTCAGGTCGATTCGCCGGCTTCCGCGAACGACTAATGTTTACACCCGTGAAGCAGGAAGGCCAACCATGAGATCCATTCTCCTGATCGCGTTTGCCGCGTCATCTTTCGCCCAGCAGCCGGTTCGATTCTCGATGCCGTCGATGGGCGATAGCACCAACCTGCCGCAGCAGAGAATCGGGGTGGATGATCTAGTCGGCATCTCCGTGTACGATTCCCCTGAACTGACGCGCTCTGTTCGCGTCGGCAGTGACGGTACCATCCGGCTTCCGATGCTCAAGCAGCGCATTAAGGCCGAAGGTCTGATGCCTTCGGAACTCGAGAATGCCATCGGCGACGCTCTCAAGAGCGAAGACATTTTTATCGATCCGATCGTGACGGTTTCGCTCGTCGAGTCGCGGAGCCGGCCGATTAACGTGGTGGGCGCCGTGAAAATGCCGTTAACCTTCCAGGCGACCGGTCTGACGACTCTGTTGGACGCCCTGTCGCGAGCCGGCGGCCTCAGCGACGATGCCGGGTCGGAGATCTTAATTTCGAAGGCACAGCCTGGCGCCGATGGGAAGCCGGTTGTGCTGACGCGGCGTATCTCGGTGAGCGGCCTCATCGACCTGGCCGATCCCGAACTGAATGTGCGCCTGGACGGAGGCGAAGAGATTCGAGTTCCGGACGCAGGCAAGGTTTACGTAGTAGGCAACATCAAGCACCCCGGTGCGTTTCCCATCAAGGACGGTTCAGAAAGCACCGTTCTGAAAGCGCTCGCGCTATCGGAGGGGCTGATGCCTTTCGCCACCAAAACGGCGTACATCTACCGTCAGGAAACATCCGGCGGGAAGAATGAGATCCCCATCGAACTGGACAAGATCATGCATCGCAAAGCTCCTGATGTTCCACTGTTAGCCAACGATATCTTATATATTCCCGACAACAAAGGCCGTCGCAACGTCGTGTATGCGCTGGAGAAGGTAGTCGGTATTGGTGGTGCGGCCGCCGCGGCGTCCATCTACCTGGCTCGCTAAGGTGAAATCTACTCAAAATGTCTGAGCCTATACCAGTACTCATGCAGGGCGCCTCTGGCAGAAATCTGGCGCCGCCGCCGTACTACATTGCGGCGCCGCAGCCGGAACTCGAGCCAGAAGGCCAGAGTGTACCACTTACGCATTATCTGTGGATTGTCCGGCGTAATCTGTGGAAGATCGTTGTGTTTGTCGCCACCTGTGTGGTCGCGACAGCCATCGTGTCATCGAGGCTAACACCGATCTACGAATCCACCGCGACTATCGACATTGACCGGCAGTCCCCCGCCGATATTGTCGGCCAGGACTCCGGCCAGGCGCCCCGTAACGATACGGACCAGTTCCTGGCGACTCAGATCAAACTCGTCCAGTCGGACGCCGTGCTCCGGCCCGTCGTTCAGAAATACGATCTGCTGAAACCGGCGCAGCCGGAAAAACCGCAGGACGCTGAGGCGGCGCGGCGGGCGGCAAATGCACCGGTGCAGTTGAAGCGTCTGAAGATCACCCGGCCCCCCAACACGTACCTGCTGCTGATCAGCTTCACGGACCCGAATCCTCAGTTGGCCGCCGACGTTGCCAATGCAATTGCGCAGTCGTACCTGCAACATACCTACAACATCCGTATCCGTTCGTCCCTGAGCCTCTCCACGTTCATGGAACAACAGATGGAGGAGCTCAAGTCGAAAATGGAACGGTCCAGCCAGGCCCTCAACCAGTTTGAGCGCCAACTGAATGTGATCAATCCAGAGGAGAAGACCAGTATTCTCTCCGCCCGGTTGCTGCAACTGAACACCGAATATACGAATGCCCAGGCGGATCGCGTACGAAAGGAATCCATCTGGAACTCGGTCAAGGGAGGATCGCTCGAATCCGTCCAGGTCTCCGGCCAGGCTGAGCAGTTGGCGTTGTTGACCCAGGCTTTGAATCAGGCCAATCAACGGTTCGCCGAAGTGAAGACGACGTACGGCAGCACGCATCCTGAATACCGCAAGGCGGCCTCTCAAGTCACCGAACTCACCCGGCAATTCGAAATGATGCGCCAGAACATCGGCCAGCGGGTTGAGGCCGATTACAACCAGTCGCTCGGCCGGGAGCGGATGTTGCACAAGACCGTTGCCGACACGAAATCCGAATTCGACCACCTGAATGCAGGCTCGTTCGAATACCAGCGGCTGAAGCAGGAAGCTGAGGCCGACAAAAAGCTGTATGAGGAACTGGTCCGCAAAATCAAAGAGGCCGGCATCAATGCGGGTTTTCAGAACAACAATATCCGAATAGCCGATACGGCGCGTCCGGGATCGCGTCCTGTGTTCCCGAAGGTGCAGATGAACGTGCTGCTGGCGTTCTTCTTCTCGAGTCTGCTGGCAGTCGGCGCCGCGGTTCTAGGCGACACGCTCGATAACAAAGTTCGCGATCCGGAACAGACCAGCCGGTACCTGGGGACGGACGTGATCGGAACGCTGCCTGCGGTGAAGAACTTTGCCCAGAAGCTATTGTTGCAGACCGCCAGTACAGAGGCTGCACTGGTTAGCACCAACGGCGCGTCCGGAACGCCCTCTGAATACAATCCTAAAGGGAAGTACCGTACGTTGTCGGGCTACAACGAGGCGATTCGAACCTTGCGAAACACCATCCTGCTCGGTGACTTTGACGGCCGGCTGCGGTCTATCCTCGTCACCAGCGCCGGGCCGGGAGAAGGCAAATCGACCACCGCGGTTCATTTGGCCGTCGCAAATGCCGAACAAGGGAAAAGGACTCTGATTGTGGATGCGGACCTCCGGCGTCCGAGCGTCCACCGGAAACTCGGCCTCACTCCGCAAGTGGGCCTTTCGAACATCTTAACCGACGGGATACCCTGGCGGGAAACCGTTATGCAGTTGGCCGAGATGCCCAATCTCTTCATTATTCCGGCGGGGCCACCGTCCCACCGGGCATCGGATCTGATCGGTCCCAAGATGGCGGATTTGCTGGATGAGGTTGGAAAGCACTACGACTTTGTCATTGTGGATGCGCCTCCCTTCCTCGGGTTCGCGGAGACGCTTCAAATGGCTACCGCCGCCGATGGTGTGCTCGTAATGAGCCGGGCTGGGGAGACGAAGCGGCGAGCGCTGGCGGGTGCGCTTGCGATGCTCGGCCGCCTGCGGGCCAACGTAATCGGAGTGGTGTTGAACGAGATGAAACACGACTCAAGCGATGGTTACTCGTACTACTCTTACTATCAGCCCAACTATTACACCAGAGCCGCGCGCGAGTAAGCTTGTCTACGCGGCGTGGGTATGACGGTGAATCCAACTCGGCCGGAAGAACCGCCGGTTGCAGTCGTAGCAGCGCCACGGCAACAGCAGGAAAGACATCGCGGATTCGATCAAGTTCCGCCGATGCGAGCGCAATAACTCGTCCGACTGGCAATAAGGGCAGCTGCTTTTCAGGGACATAATGGTCATCTTCTCTAAATAAATCCGTGTCGATTTGGGATACCCAGAGATAACATGGCCGTAACAAACCGATCGAGATGAGGTAGTCCTGTAGGTAAAGTCCTGCCCTGCCAAAACCAGTCCTATTGGCAATGCCGCCGAAAGCGGATCCCGCCCGTCAAGCGCGATTCGAACCCAACATGAGATTCCTGATCCTGATCCCGGTCGTGCTCCACATCGCCTGGTCGCTTCGGGTGTGCGCGGCATCTTACCTGTCCACGACGGACACGGTGCCAGCGCTTGAGGCGGCCACCTGGTTCGACCCCGGTAACTCGAGTTATTGGTCGCGGCTGGCCACGCTCGATCGAGCGAATCACGAGAAACACCTCGCCACCGCCCTGGCTCGCGACCCCCAAAATGCCTTGTTGTGGATCGAGCGCGGCGTCGAATCCGAGGTCTCCGGCCACCCCGCCGCAGCCGAAAAGGCGCTGCTCCACGCCGCTGATCTGGACCACCAGTACGTGCCCCGCTGGACTTTGGCGGCCTTCTATTTCCGGCAACATGACGTTGGCAACTTCAGGAGTTCCGCCCGCCAGGCGCTTGAGATGGCGTTCGGCGACGCGCTCCCCATGCTGCAGATGGCTTCGCAGCTCGGCATGTCCCTCGATGAGATCCGCCGCACCATGCTCCCTGACAACCCGCCGGTCTATCGGGCCTTCCTCCTCGAATGCATTCGGCAAGACGAACCCGGCGAAGTCTTCCAGGCGGCTGCGCATGTCACGGATCGGCGCACGCTCCTCTATGCTGTGAGTTTTCTGTTCTCGAGAGATCACATTCCCCAATCCGTGGAGCTATGGAACCGGACCGTGCCGGAAGCCCCGGTGAATCTCGCTGGAGAGGTCACCACGAACCCGAGTTTCGAGCGGGAATTCCTCGAAAATGGCTACGACTGGCGGCAGAATCGGCTTGACGGCGTAGTGTTCTGGCGACTGGGAAACGGCCACGGCCTTCAGCTCGAACTCGACGGCCGCCAACCCGAAAACTGCACGCTCCTGACCCTTCCGGTGCCGCTCGACCCTAACCGCCGCTACCGATTCCAAGTCGATCCGTTGCCCGACGGATTCAGCTGGTATCTGGGCAACGAGCCGGTTCCCAACAGCATCGCCGGCAAGTCCGCAGTGCTGTCGCTTCAATATCACCGCCCGCTTGGCCAGACTCGCTTCACGGGCACGGTCACCCTCAATCACGTCTCGATCCGGAGCGCCTCGTGAATCTCGCAGTTGCTTCACTCATTCTTTTCGGTCTTCTGCTGTCTTTCCGCATCTTTACTTGGGAATGGCCCCTATTCCAAGCCGTGATGATGAGCCTATTCGCTGTCGCGCTTATTCGGAACAAGCTGCGCTGGAGTCGCTTCTACCTGCCCTGGATCGCGATCTGCGCGTGGCCGGCCGCACAGCTCGTAACCGGCACGACCGTCTACCCCAACGCGACGCTTCTCGAACTGCTGCGCTGGACCCTGTACGCCGCTGTCTTCGTCCTCGGCTTCTGCCTGTACCAGGACCGCCACGAGATTTCGCAATTGATGCGGATCTTCATCGTCTTCTCCCTCGTCCTCGCCGCCGAGGCCACTCTGCAGCACTTCGCCGGCAACGGCAAAGTCTTCTGGCTCTTCGAAGCCACCCAGCCGGCCGGCTCCGAGATGGGTCCGTTCTTCAACCGCGACCACTACGCGTCCCTCATGGCCCTCATCCTCCCGATGGCGATTCTTCGTGCCTTTGACGAGCCGCACCGCCGCATGACCTACATCCTCGCCGCCGCCGGCATGTATGCTTCCGTCGTCGCCGGAGCCTCCCGCGCCGGTTCGCTGCTGGTCACCGCCGAAGTCCTCATCTGCCTGGTCCTGGTTAAGCGCAATCGAGCTTCGATTGCCGTGCCGCTGCTCATCGCCGCTCTGGTCGCCGTCGTAGGGTGGGAACCCCTGCTGAAACGTTTTCAGGACGATGACCCGTACAAAGGACGCCGCGAATTCGCCCAATCCAGCATCCAGATGATCCGCGATCAGCCGCTCCATGGCTTCGGACTCGGCACCTGGACCACCGTGTATCCGCGCTACGCCACCTTCGATCCGGGCGCCTATGTCAACGCTGCCCACAACGACTGGTTGCAGTGGGCCGCGGACGGAGGCATCCCGTTCGCCGGTCTGTTCTTTGTGCTGTTTGTGATCTCGCTCGTAGTCGCCTGGAGAGTGCCCTGGGCGCTCGGAATTCCGGCCGTGTTCATCCATTGTACGGTCGACTTTCCGGTTCAGGGCGGGCGCTACATCCCGGTAGTAATGTTCTTAATTTTCGGCGTTGCTGTCAGGAGGGCAATGGCGAGAAAGGGAGCGGAGACCCGCTCCCCTATGAGCATGGAGCCTACCGCATCACGCTGACGGGAGAATCCGGCCGGACTTGCACTGCAAACGGAAGCTCGTACGAGCCCTGATACTGCATTTGGCGGCCGAAGAATGAGAACCTGCCGCCCTTCGATGCTTCAGGCTGCATCCGGATGATTTCCATCAGCTCGCTGGTCGTGATGAACGAAGCGGCCGTGCTGCTCGACGCCGGAGTTGCCCGGATGGACGCATCGTGGCTGAACCAGTATTCACCGGCGGGGATCGTCACTGGCGAGTTCGGTTTGAAGCTGACGCGCCAGATGGGGTCCGGCGCCGCATTCGCGATGCTGGATACCCGGGTCACGCCGGTACTGGCTACCGTGAACGTGCCGGCGGTCGAATCCGTCGAGAACACGTTGCCGGTATAGGTGCCCGTATCGGTTGGGAGACCGCTCGCATTGGACCGGAGATTCATCCGGTATTTGATGTACTGATTCATTGGATCGAAAGGCAGTTCCGGGGAACCGTTGCCGTCGAAGTAACCGATCATTTCGGTCACTGTCACAG
This sequence comes from Bryobacterales bacterium, assembly GCA_038322675.1. GTDB lineage: Bacteria > Acidobacteriota > Terriglobia > Bryobacterales > Bryobacteraceae > TMP-7. The sequence continues at coordinate 5,403 of JBBQGE010000097.1, read as the reverse complement.
GTGCGGTCAAACGCACGTAGCTGGACATGACCAGCGGGAAGTAATTCGACATCGAATAGAGATTCGTCAGACCCGGCTTCGTGCTGTCCGAGCCGCCGCCGGCATTATTGTAGAAGTTGCCGGCCGCTCCGGCATCGATGCCATTATTGTCGTAAACGGTCGTGCTGCCATTCTTAAAAGTGACGGCCTCGCCCGCGACCGCCGAATCAAGCTGGCTGGACACCGGATGGATCCACTGGTTGTATCCGGCAGCCCCCCACGTCAGCTCGTCGTTTTGGCGGTAGGCCAGAGCGTTCGCGCCGTTGACGGTTTGCCCGGTAACGGGTTTGCCCCCAACCATCGCGTAGTAGTACCCGAGTTGACGGTACGCGACGGTGGCCGCACTCTGGGTCGAGACGCCGTTGACCGTTATTTGTACGTCCATCGGACCCGTAACCACCAGGAACGGGGCTTTGACGTTGACTTGATACAGTCCCGAGTATCCTGGAGCGAGACCTGCGAACGTCACCGTCGCCGGTTTGCCCCCGATAGTTACGCTGAGAGTATCGGGGATGGTTGCCGGCGCGGTGAACGGACCACCCGGTGCCGCGTTGCCGGCGATCACCGGAGGATTCGTCGCGCCCAGGCCATTCATAAACAGAACAATGTCGTCTCCCGGTTTAGCCGGAATGCCGCTGGTCAGGATGTTGAAGCCTGTATCGGTTGCAACGGCGGCGCCTTTGCCCGAGAAGTTGACGGTGAAGAGTTTCGGCGCCCTCGGCACGATATTGATAGCGTCGGGCGCGCTAGTCCCGGCCGACGTGGTCACTGTCAGCGTTGCCGCGCCCGTGATGCCGTACGGAAGCTGGGCGTTGATCTGCTTGGGTGATACGTAGAAGAGTGGCAGATTTTGTGTGTTTCCGCCAGATGTGATCGACACGCTGGCTCCGCCCAGACTGGTGGGCAGCGGCAGCGATACAGCGCCGCCTGTTATGGACGCCAGATTCGACCCGAAAATCGCAATAATCGCACCCGATGCGAAATCGCGCGAGTAATCGGCCGCGTTCCCCGTTCCGCCGCTGGCAATGCTGGGTGCCTGGGCAAACGCGCTCAGAGTCAGAATGAAGGGCAGTGCAGCGATGCACAAAGATCGCTTGTATGTTTTCATCGAAATAAGCTCCGTGGACCCATCGGGCGTCAGGATTGGCCGCTAACCTTCATGGTGGTGACGGGTCCCGGCGGTGCCGGGGCGGGTGTTCCCGGCGGAATCTGGCCCTTGCTGACGGAATCGTTGTAAGACGCTGTCGCGCCCTGGGAAATCAGGTCCGCCACCGCTGCTGGATCGAGCGGTGTGCTGGAACCTGGAAGAAAAATCGACGCTTGGCTCTGGCCGGTTCCGCCGCTAACGACCACCAGCCTCGCGCCAATCAGGTTGGGCGCGTCGATGGCCAGGTATTGCCCGTTTCCGATCGGTGTAGCGATCTTGTCAATGACATATGTCGATTGATTCCCCTCGCTCACCAGGTGAACTTCGAAGATAGTTCCATTCGGCAGAACCACCTTCAATCCGCTACCAACGCTGGTAGTCGCCTGCCTTCCGGGTTGCGGAAGGAACGAATTGGTGCTGATCAGGCTCGGCGCGAAAACAACGCCCGTACTCGGCGCCGTAGACGGCATCCGGTATGCCAGCGCGGTCGCCGCCGCTTCATTAGCAGACCCGGAAGCGCTCTTTACCGGAGGAGGCGCCACGGACGTCGTGGTAGCGGCTGCCGCCAGGGTTGCGCCGGAATCGATCGTAACAGTCGAGTGCGGCTTCAGATCGTAGATCGCAGAGCCGGCCATCATCTTTAACTCCACCCCGGCCTTGCCCTGCTCAAGCTTTAACCGCGAATTTCTCTGTAAGGTTACGATGGTTCCATCGGTAAATCGCAGCATCGCGGGTGCCGCCTGCGTGGCTATTTCGTCGTGTATCGAAACCGGCCACGAGATCACTCGATTCGCGGGTACCGTGACACCGCTGATTACAAGCGGTTGCGTGCTGGAGATGGTGGCCACCGGCGCGGCGCCAAAGCACTGGAATACTATCAGAAAAAATGCAAAAACGACTGAAGTTCGAGCGAACATAACTCTCCTACTGTAGAAGTAGTCTCGGGTAGCTGGATGCATCAGGAGAAAATTACCGTTGCACTGTCTGACATTGTTTACACTCATTGTTCGACGGCTGTTTACTCTGTGCGTGTAATTCGAGTCTGCTCCATCATTTATAGAATACTCAGTAACCGATGTTATTGGAAGCAATAAATTTATAATATTTGGTCTGGAATCCGCCCTACTATGCGAGTTAAAATCTGAATTGGGAACACGTTGCCGCCTTTTTTCAAGCAATGACGGCTGTCATACAATGTCAGACTCGACCATGAACCATTACGAGGAATTGGGTCTGAATCCGTCCGCCTCCGCTGATCAAATTCACAAAGCGCATCGTATCCTCTCCCGGCTCTTGCATCCCGATCAACAGACCGATGGCATCCTGCGGGACGCGGCTGAAATTCAGATGCGCCGGATCAACGCGATGGTCGACGTCCTGCTCGATCCCGACAAGAGGCGCGCCTACGATGCAACCCTCCGGTCGGCGAGCGAGAGTCTCGGACCTCTCCGCACTCCTGAAGTCCGTTCCCACTGGAGCGGTTCCTTTTCCCTACTGGATCTCATCGGCATCATCGCGGCGGCCGTGATGTTTACTCTCGTCGCGATGTGGGTGGTCGCAGGCGATTTTGTTCACTGGCGTGGAGCGCCTGAGCCAGTATCGGCGAGTGTCGTGCCGCTCGAGGCGCCTGCGCCTGCGGTCGACGACTCCGCTCCGTTCCGTCCGCGAGTGAAACCGAACGTGCGCTTGAGCGCTTCACGACCGGATACAGCCGTACGCGAGATCCAGGCACCGGCCGCTGCCGCCGTGAGGCGCCCGCCCGCGGACGTCCCGCTTCCGGCAACGGCCGGGGCCCGAGTTCCGGTGGAGGACCCTCTGCCGGCGCCCATACTCCCGGCCGCTGCCGCCCCAGTGCCGCCGTCGAACCCCGGATTCGCCGGACTATGGCTACTGCCCGCCGGGGGAAATACCGCCGCTTCGCGCAATACGCCGCAGTACATCCAGGTGAAGATTTACGGCCAGGATGAGCGGTTGTACGGTGAATATACGGCTCAATATGAAGCGCCGGGCCGGCCGGTTTCACCGAAAGTCATATTCCAATTCAATGGCCCGGCACGTGGGGATTCCGCCTTATGCGACTGGAATTCTTCGGACGGCAGCCACGGTGCCATCCAGTTGCGGTTGCTCACGCCGCAATCCATGCAGGTGAGCTGGCATGTGGCCGAGTTCGGTTCGGCGATGGCGATCGCCGGTGGAGCCGCCGTCGTGATTCGCAAGGCAGACTAACTTAGAGACCGAGTCCGGCCGCGGCATTGTCGCGAAACAGATCGCCGTCCCGGATGTAGCGGCGGACGGTCGTGACGCTTCGATGGCCGGTCTGATTCATAATGGCGCGTTCGGACTTGCCGGCACTGGCGGCGGAGGTGGCGAGACCGGCTCGAAGGCTGTGACCGGCAAAGGCGGCTGGATCGTGGCCCAGTTTCGCGACATACCTCTTCACAACGATGGCGACGCCTTCTCCCGACAGGCGCCGGTTGAGCACCCGGCCGTGGCGGTCGACCGGACGGAACAGCGGACCGGCGTCAATGCCCGCCAAAGCGCACCAGGTTTGAAGAGCGCGAACCGGGCAAGTCGTATCGTCTGAGCCCCGTGGAATGCCGACCTTGCGGCCCTCCCCCTCCTGATCGGTTTTGCTCCGGCGAATGGTCAGGACGAGTCCATCGCGCTGCGGTTCCACATCAGACACGTCGAGACCCACGAGTTCCGATCGCCGGAATCCACCGGTGAATCCGATGAGCAGTAACGCACGGTCGCGGTTGCCGAGCAGAGAATTGGGAAGCTGTTTCATGATCGCTTGCAGATCGTCGATCAGCACGGGTTTCTTGCGGACCGCGGCTATGCCGAGTTCGCGGCGGAGGCCGTTCAGGAATTGCTTGACGGCCCAGGTGCGAGTGGGAGAATCGAATCCAGCCTGTTGGTGAAGCTGGCTGATGGCCGCCAGCCGCCGTGAGAGCGTGTTCCACTTCCGGGCCTCGTTCTTGGTGAGATCGGTGCTGTAAAGGATGACCGTTTGCGGAGTCGCGGGCAGGGGGACGACCTGGTTTCTCACGCACCACTCGCGGAATTGGCGCCAATCGTGTTCGTAGGCGCGGAGGGTCGAGCCGGCTCGTGCCGCCCGAAAGCTGGCTTCGGCCTGCGCCAGCAAGCGCGCGAGGAGGTCGTTGGCGGCGGGCTGGAGGGCCAATTCGGCTCCCTGGTTTTGCATACCCAAGTATCGAACACCACCTCAGGCCAGGTGAGACCATTCCAGGAGTTTTATACGCTAAGGCGATTTCGAACCAGCAACAACCGCCGGTATTCGAGCACATAATGGGTTGAAAGAAGTTCTGCCAATCCGACCAAGCCCGACTGTGGCGTGGCTTGCCCACCAGCTCGTACGGATGGTTGAGCTTGCGGATGAACACCTTGCGATCCGAATGCGTCCGCCGCTGAGCTTCGTCCAGTAGCTTGCCCTGTCAGCCTTGCCGGCCGCCATTTACTCGGGCCGGAGATCGCGCAGATGTTGTAAGCAGGCAACGCGGTCCATGCGCACCCTGAATGGATGGCCGCGCCGCTACTCGATCGAAATAAGCGCGGACCTTCCTCCCTCGCCGCCTCCGGCGCGCAAGCAGGCCCTGGAGGGGTGCTGGCCGCGCTGCGCCCTGTAGCCCTGAAGCGCCTCGCGTCTTGCAGCGCAAAGAACCACTTCTATCGCGCCAACCGCGATCTCGGCCGGGTGTTCAAGACGGAGTTCTTATTAAGCTACCTATCGGAGCCGCAGTTGCGGACGCGAATCCGCCGTGGCTTGTTGAAGGTGGAGCAGTTGCATGCGCTTGCACGGGATGTCTACTATGGTCGCCGAGGCCGCATCAACGCGCGCGAACTGCATGAGCAGATGAACACATGCAGTAGTCTGACACTCATTCTGGCGTGCATCATCTACTGGCAGGCGAAGGAAATCTCGCAAGCGGTGCGCGGCTGTGGACCCGACCTCGATGGTCTCCATGCTGGAGCATGTTAGTCCCATCGAGTGGGACAACGTCATCCTGTACGGACAATACGTTCTTGACCGCAGTCGCATCCGGTAGACCGGAGCCCTTAGGCAGCGTTAAGAAATAACATTACCATGCAAGAATGTTTTGGGCTATCCTGGAGACATGGATGCCATTGCCGGAGTTCGACAACGCTTTGCTGCTCTTGGGGCGGTCATAGATGAGCGAACGAGACGGCTGTTGGTG
>JBBQGE010000096.1:0-22977 GCA_038322675.1 Bryobacterales bacterium | reverse complement strand
TGCCCGATGCGACCTTGGCCCAGACGTAGAACGTGTACTGGCCTCCGGACGTCAGGCCCGCCACCTGCTGCTCTGCTGAATGATCGGCGCCCCCGGGTATCGCACGCGCGAGTTCGCCGAGACCGGTGTTCTTCAGCCCGTCATTCATTTCGAGCTTTATCGAGACGCCGGAAACCCCGCCGACATGGAACTGGTGCCCGCCGGTCCCACCCACGGGGCGAAGCCAGTGCACGTTCCCGCTTTCTGGCTCGATCGCTTCGAAGTCTCCAATCGGCAGTTCCAGGAATTCGTCAACCGGGGAGGATACCGGCGGCGGGAGTACTGGCAAGAACCCTTGCTGCGCGATGGCGCGGCATTGACGTGGGAACAAGCCATGGAGATGTTCCACGATCAGACGGGCCGGCCTGGTCCGGCCGCCTGGGAGCTTGGAAAATACTCCGATGGGAAGGCCGGCTATCCGGTGACAGGCATCAGTTGGTATGAGGCAGCCGCCTACGCGCGCTACTCAGGCAAGAGTCTGCCGAGTTACTTTCAATGGTTGCGGGCCGCGCGCACCGAATGGCTCTACGCCGACGCCATCCTGGTAAGCAACTTCGCGGGCAAGGGTCTGGCCCCGGTCGGGAGCTTCCGCGGTCTCGACCGATTCGGCACTTACGACCTGGCGGGCAACTGCAAGGAGTGGCTTTGGAACGAATGGAGGCCCGGACAGCGCCTGACGATGGGAGGGGCCTGGGACGAGGCTTATTATGCCGCCGGCGAGCCGGACGCCGCTCCGCCGATGGAGCGACGAGCGAATATCGGCTTCCGTTGCGCCCGGTCCGTCGAGCCCCTGCCGCCCGAACTCCTCGGCACGGTCGCGACCAGGCCGCCCCGCGATTACAACACAGAGAAGCCGGTGAATGACGAGAAGTTCGCCACTCTTCGCCGGCTGTACGATTATCCCGTCACGCCATTACGGTCAACGGTCGAGGAAACCGACGAAAGCAACCCCTATTGGCACAAGCAGAAGATCAGCTTCGACGCCACCTATTCCGGCCCGCGCATCACCGCCTTCCTGTTTCTTCCCCGCAGCGGAGTTCCACCCTACCAGACCGTGATCTATTTTCCGACCGGTATCGCTTACACGGAAAAGTCGAGCCGCCATCTCGAGATGTGGTACCTTGAGCCGCTCATTCGCGATGGGAGAGCGGTGCTGTACCCGGTCCTGTGGGGCATGTACGAACGCAAGCAAAAACTGAAGGGAACCGCGCCGGAAAGGAATCTCGTCCGCACCGTCAGGGAGGTGCAGGATGTTCGCCGCTCGATCGACTACCTGGAGACCCGTCCGGACATCGACCGCGCGAAACTGGCCTACTTCGGCTTCAGCGCCGGCGCCGTCATGGCTCCGATCGTGCTCGCGACGGAACCGCGTTTCAACGTGGCGGAACTCGTGGTGGGAGGTTTGAGTGACGCGAAGGTCCTTCCCGAGGCCGATCCTCTCAATTTTGCGCCCCGGGCCCGCGTGCCGGTTCTGATGATGAACGGCCGATACGACCTGGGCTTCCCGCTCGAGACCAGCCAGCGGCCGCTCCTGAATGCATTCGGCGCCGCCAGGGCCGACAAGAAGCTGGTGTTGCTCGAGGCAGGTCACGCCATGGTGGGTTTCCCCGCCAGCACCCGAGAGAGCCTCGAATGGCTGGATCGGTATTTGGGACCCGTGGCGGTTTCGGCGCCGCACTAGCGCCAGTGTTCGGCGCGCCTGTAACGCTCGCGCGGTCCCGATACCCGCTTCCCACGGCTAGCGGCCAGCGGCAACGCCCGGATCGAAAGCGTCGGGGAAGTGGCTCCAACGGTCTGTACCGCTCGAGCTTGATTTTTCGAAGATGGGTCAAGAGGACCTCCTTGTTACCCATACACACCGCCAGCCGTGCTTCGACGCATCCGCCTACCGGGCACACGTTAGCGTCGGCCGTAAAGCTTCGTTCAAGATCGGTTGTGGGAAGTATGGGGGTGGCTGCGCATATTACTCCAGGTGAAACGCCGGTCACGGCAGCTTCGCCAAGGAGTATGGGGCCAGTTGGCTGCGTAGTCGCTAACCTAAACCGCAAATCTCCCCAAACGCCTCACGCCGTCACCAGTCCCGGATTCAACTGCGACGCCACAATCTGCCGCTTGCCAGCCTTTGATCGCGTCCGGCTTGGCGGCATCGTGGAGACCAGTCGCGGATTACTCACGATGGCCGGCACCGCCTCGCGCCGGCCGGATGCAGTCATCGCCGCCGGCGTGTGCTGGAGTTCGGGCGCAGGCATTGGAGCGCGAAAAACCGGGGCGCTACAATGACTCGTCCGGCGCAATGACTTTGTAGCTTTCAGGCGTGAAGATCACAGTTCGAATCTGACCGGCGGGTCCGACGGGCCCAACTGTTTTTCCATTCCACTTCATCAGGACTCCACCCGCATTGCCGAGCCGGATCGACGTGCGCTCCCGGGCGCCCAGAGTTCGCGTTTCGTCCGGCCGCAGGAGTCCGCTCCACGCCGGCTTGCCATCGGTGCTCACACCGATCCAGGTAACGGCTGAAGCGGTGATTGTGACCACTACATGATCGTCCGGCGAGACGGTGGCGGCTACGGGAGCGGGCGGCGGCGTAAGATTCGCTCCCGGTTGTGGGGGAGACGTCACTTGTTCCGTGTGCGGAACCGCGACCGGCGGATTCCGGACCGGTTCAACGGCCGGAGCGGTGACGGCAGACGCAGCACGGGATGTAGACGCGTTCTCCACCCGGTGCCACCACGTGTAGAATGCAGAGCAGCCAAGCAGGACCGCGCCGAGCATTGCGACGTAAGTCCACATTCGGCCCGACGCCCGCCGATTCCCGTCGGCAACAATCGGATCCAGCGACCGGATGGGTTGCTGAGTGTGATTGAGCGCCGCGATCAGGGCGGGAGCTTCGACGTCTTTTGGCTGATCGAATTCTGCTTCAATCTCGTCGGTATTGAGATTCAGAAGCGTTGCGTACTGCCGGACAAAGCTGCGATAGAAGAAACCGCCGGGAAGTTCGTTGATGGACCCATTCTCGATTGCTTCCAGAAACTTAGGGCTGATGCGCGTAAGATTCGAAACGGTCGCCAGATCAAGGCCACGCTGCAAACGCTCCCGCCGCAGCTTTTCACCAACCGACTTCATAGACTCCTATCAAGCTGTTAGATTAATTGTAAGCTCAGAATACTACAAATAAATTGCAAGGCAGAGTACAAACGCACGAAGTGCCGGTATCGGTTGTGGTTGTGAGCTGGAATCGGCGGGATCTGCTGCGCGAGTGTCTCGAATCCCTTACCAGGCAATCACATTCCTGTTTGGAAGTGGTACTGGTAGATAACGGATCGACGGACGATTCCGCCGGAATGGCTGATCGGGAGTTCGCCGGACGGCTCGGCCTCAAGGTAGTCAGGAGCGCTGTTAACCTTGGGTTCTGTGCGGGGAATAACCTGGGAATCCGGAACTGCTCGGGTGAGTTGATCGCGCTTCTGAATAACGATGCGGTAGCCGGTCCCGAATGGGTTGCGGCGTTGGTGCGCGCTTTCCATCATGGCGACGACGTCGGCATGGCCGCATCCAAAATTCTGGTGTACGAAGATCCCTCCCGAATCGACAAGGTAGGACACCTGATCTACCCGGACGGCCAGAATCGCGGACGCGGATCGGGGGAACGTGATCGCGGCCAGTTCGACACCGAGGAGGAAGTACTCTGGCCGGATGGTTGCGCCGCCATGTACCGCCGCGCGATGCTAGATGAGATCGGCGGTTTCGATGAGGATTTCTTCGCGTATGCGGACGACGCGGAACTTGGTCTGCGGGCGCGCATCGCGGGTTGGCGATGCTGGTATGTGCCGTCGGCGGTGGTGCGTCATCACCGCGGATCGAGTTTGGGACTCCTTTCGTCCCGCAGGCTGGAACTAATTGAGCGCAATCGGATTTTGCTGTCAGTCAAACTATTTCCCTGGAGTCTACTCTGGCTAAACGGCGCGTACTGGCTAACCCGAATGGCGGCAGGGGCATGGGCGGGAGTAACCGGAAAAGGCGAAACGGCACGGTTCCCCGGGTGGAAGGGCAAGCTGCGGGTGGCGTTCGCCCTGTTCAAAGGGAACTGCTCCGCGATCCCGATGATTCCCCGGATGTTGCGCAAGCGCCGCAGCGTGGAACGGATTCGAAAGCTGAGCCCGCGCGAAGTGCGGCAGTTGCTGCTGCGGTACCGCATCGGCCTGAAGGAGCTTTCCGAACAAGCGGTTTGAACGAGACGGCGGTGGAAGGCTCGGAGTGTCCGGCGTGCGGCCACTCAAGATCGATCCTCCTGTTCCGTACCACGGACCGCTTGTATGGCACCACTACGAAGGAGTTCACGGTAGTGGAGTGTGCCAACTGCCACCTAATGCGACTGGATCCTCAACCTTCGCACGCCGAGTTATGGCAGTACTATCCCGATGCTTACTGGTTTGCGCCCGGCGAGAGTACGGCCGAGAAACTCGAAGAACGCTACCGCCGCTTCGTACTGATGGACCACGTGCGATTCGTCGAGCGGGCTCGGGCGGAATCGGGTGAGAGCGGCCCGGTATTGGATGTCGGCTGTGGCGGCGGGTTATTCCTGCGCCTTCTGGCCGATCGGGGCGCGCCGGTACTAGGGCTGGATCTGTCACTGGGTGCCACTCGAGTCGCCTGGCACCAGAATGCGATTCCGGCCATATGTTCATGGCTGCCCAACGCGCCGCTTCCGGACGAAAGTTGCTCGGTTGTCACCATGTTTCATGTGCTGGAACACTTGCACGATCCGGCGAGCTTCCTGGATAGTGCACGCCGCATTCTCAAACCGGATGGGCGGTTGGTGATCCAGGTCCCGAATGCGGCGTGCTGGCAATTCGTCATGTTCGGCGAGCGCTGGAACGGACTCGATGTGCCGCGCCACCTGTTCAATTTCCGGCAATCCGATATCGATGTGCTGCTGAACGAGTGTGGATTCACGCCCGTCCGCTACAAGCATTTCTCGCTACGCGACAATCCCGCGGGGCTGGCGACTACCATCGCGCCGCAGTTGGATCCGATGTCGCGCATCGTCCGGAAAGTGCCGGAGTCGCCACGGATGCGGCTGTTGAAGAACCTCGGATATTTCGGGATCGTTCTGGCGGCGCTGCCGTTCGCCATGGTGGAAGCAGCATGCCGGGCGGGGTCCACCATCATGGTGGAAGCGCGGAAAAAGAGTTGACCTACACTGCGGTGGAGCAGTGGTTTCCAGCCGGCTTGCGGCGCTACATTCTCCACTTTGAAACTGCCATCAGCGATGCCGTGGAGCGATTCGCGCGCGAGTTGTCCGATGGCGCTCTGGTGCTGGATGCCGGAGCGGGTGAGTGTACCTATCGCGACCGCTTTGCCCGTCAGCGTTACGTAGGAGTGGATCTCGGGATTGGTGACACAGCGTGGAATTACTCGCACCTGGACGCCTTGGCCGATCTGACTGCGACGCCGTTCCGAACGGGCGTCTTCGATGCGGTGGTGAACCTGGTGACGCTGGAGCATGTTCGGGAACCGGGACTCGTCCTCATGGAGTTATGCCGTGTGTTGAAACCCGGCGGCCGTATTCTGCTGGTGGTGCCGCATGAATGGGAAGAGCATCAGACGCCGCACGACTACTTCCGCTATACGAGATACGGCATGCGGTATCTGTTGGAGCGCGCCGGATTCTCCGGGTTGGTGATTGAACCCGTCGGCGGCTTTTTCCGGCTTCTCTCACGGCGGTTGCTGAATGCTCTGCAGTTCTTTCCGGGTCCGCTGTTTTTCGTGGGCGTGGTGGTGTTTGCGCCGCCGGCTCTCGTCATGCCGCTGCTCGACCGATTCGATCGAAAACGAAACTTCACACTGGGATATATATGCACCGCGCGAAAGCCCTCCTAATCCTGTTATTGGTACTGCCCGCGTTTGGTCTCGACTTTAGCGGGACTGCGGCACTGGAGTACACGCGAAAGGCGGTCTCGTTCGGACCACGGCCTCCGGCATCGCAGAACATCCAGAACATGCGCGCATGGCTGGAGTCGCAACTGAAGCCGCTGCGATGCCAGGTGTCCGAAGACGCATTCGTGGGTCAGACTCCAAAGGGCGGCATGCCAATGCGGAACATCATCGCGAGGTTTCCAGGTGCCACCCGCCAAGCTATCGTGATTACCGGACACTATGACACGAAGCTATTCCCGGGCCGCCATTTTGTGGGCGCCAACGACGGGGGCGCCTCGGCCGGTCTATTACTCGAATTAGCCAAGGTAATTTCGTCGCGGAGTTACCAGAACGACGTGTACCTGGTGTGGTTCGACGGGGAAGAAGCCATCGGCGAATGGTCGGAGACGGATGGATTGCACGGCAGCCGTCATCTCGCGGATAAGTGGCGATCGGATGGCACGCTCTCACACGTCAAGGCTTTGGTGAACGTCGATATGATCGGCGATAAGGACCTCGGCATTCTCGAGGAAACTAACTCCTCGGCGGCATTGCGGCAGTTAGTGTGGCGCATCGCAAAAGAACTCGGGTACGGGAGGTATTTCCTCGATTTCGGCGGAGCCGTAGAGGACGATCATATGCCGTTTATCCACGCGGGCGTAAATGCGCTGGATCTGATCGACTTCGACTATGGACCGAGCAATCAGTACTGGCACACGGATCAGGACACCCCGGATAAGTTGAGCGCCAACAGTTTTGAAGTGGTTGGCGATGTACTGCTCGAAATGATCCGCCGGTTGAGCAGTTCCTAGCACTGCTGGGTCACAAAATGTGGGATGGTCTATCCAGGCCGCAGCCGCCTTTCTAGGCGGCCCTCCGGTTCGGACAGTCGGCCAGCGCCGGTTGTCTGAGGAACGTTCCTTCGACGGGCGACCGCCGCACTGGGACGCAGTCGGTCAGGCGGTTATCGTTTGGTGGCGGGCAGCGGTAGCCGCACCTTGCCCGACTTAGCGAAATACTGTAACTCGAGAGCTGAGTTATGCGCTTTCGCCGGAAGGCGGAAATACAGATACCCGGCCACCGGCTGATCCGTGGTCCCCGAGGGCAGCGTCTTATCGGCGAGTTCCTGATGCATCACTTCGCGATCGCGGCCCGTCGACGCCGGCGGGGGAACATCGGGGTAGGGACTGCCCCCGACGCCGACTCCCACACCGGCCCCGGAGTAAACACCGCTTCTACGGCGTCCCGTCACCGGATCGTATCCGCCGCTTTCATAGCCGATCTCCGCGGTCGGGTAAACGTCGATGTCGCTGCGCCTCGACTGCCGTGCCGGTGCATTCTTGCGTGCATTCGATGCCGCCATTGCGCGCGGGTTAGCGGCGCGAACCACCTCGCTGGTTCCCACTCTGACCGCGAAGTCATCCGGCGTTACATCCACGCTTGCACCCGGGGAAGGATAAACGCCGACTTCGACGACAACGTAGTCCTTGAGGTCCGTCGAGAAAAGGCTCTTCACCTGATCGGCATCCAACACCGCGGCGGCAATAGTAGCGTTTTTGGACTGATCTTTCACCGGGTAGTCGGAGGCGGCGGGACGCGGTTTGATGCCATCGGAGCCAAAGCTCAGCGCCGCGCATACCAGCAGCAGGATTCCGGCTTTCACGGCCGCACCTCCTGTTTCTCGAGATCGGCGGTAAGCCGCAGAGTCTTGCCACTGAGCACGTATACCTTCTGGTCGAATTGCTTGTTGCCGGATCGAACTTCGAGTTTGTAGACGCCGGGTTCCAACCACATCGACTTCAGCTTTTCCGCTTTGCCTGCCAGTGCGCCGTCGAGATAGACCCATGCGTCTTTGTCCTCGCTCTTTAGCTTGATCTCACCCATCGACGGGCCGTAGTGGTATCCGTACAGAAACCCGGGATGGACATACGGGCCATAGAAGAACGGATCCCAGGCGTAAGTGCTCCAGAGTGAACGGTAAGGCGAGTAGTAATAGGGAGAGTAAGGATACGCGGAGCCCGAGAAATGCGAGTAACCCGCCCCGATCATGATGCCGCCAAGGCGGACTCGCGGCCACTTGTGAGTCTTGGCTGAATCGTCTTTGTCGCTACTATCGCCCGCGAACGCCGTCGCGGTCAGCAGGAGTGCGAGCGGGATCCCGAGCCGGCTCCATTTCGACATCGGACACCCCCGATCCAATAATACGACGTGTTCCGTGCACCCGGGTTCCATGCACCCGGGTTCCATTGGAATGGGCATGATGATATGATCCTCACTTTATGGAACACAAAATCTCACGAAGAGTTTTCATGTCGACTTCGGCGACCGCGGCGGCTGCCATGGGCCAGGGAAGTGCCAAGGGCCGGTTGAAAGCGGGACTCGTCGGGTGCGGCGGACGCGGCACGCAGGCGGCAGTCGACATGCTGACCGGGAATCCGGACGTCGAACTGGTAGCGATGGCGGACCTGTTCGAGGATCACTTGGAGGGCTCCCTCGGCCGGCTTCGCGACCCGAAGTTCCTGGCCAGCAACATCGAACGCGGCGGCCAGATGTGGAACAAGACCGAGGCGACTCCCGAACTCGTGTCGTCCATCCAGTCGCGAGTCGCGATTCAGCCGGATCGCCATTACACCGGGTTCGACGCGTATCAGAAGCTGATCGGCTCCGGTGTCGATATCGTGATGCTCGCCACGCCTCCGGGATACCGCCCCATCCACTTCGAAGCGGCGATTAATGCCAACAAGCACGTGTTCACCGAAAAGCCGATCGCGACCGACGCCACCGGCTTTCGCCGATTCATGGCCTCGGCCCGCAAGGCGCAGGAACTCAAGTTATCCGTTGTCTCGGGAGCGCAACGCCACGCGCACCGGGATTACATCGAAACCGTCGACAAGATCCACAACGGTGCCATCGGCGACGTGCTGGCCTTGAATTCCAACTACCTCAGCGGGCCGGTGTTCCATGTTCGGGCACGCGACTCGAAGTGGGGCGACATGGAATGGGAACACCGCAACTGGTATTCGTTCCTGTGGCTGTGCGGCGATCAGATCGTCGAGCAGCATTTTCACAACATCGATTTCATGAACTGGGTGATGGACGCGCACCCTGTCAAAGTCGTGGCGAGCGGCGGCGTCGCGTGGCGCGGCAAGGAAGAATTGTACGGGAATATCTACGACCATATGTCGTCGGATTTCGTGTATCCCAACGGCGTTCACTTATCGAGCTATTGCCGCCAATACCCGAGCGGACTCTATCGCAACGTGAGCGACCTGATTACCGGCACAAAGGGCCGCAGCGATGGAACCGATCTGGGGACCCACGACATCGACCCCTATGTCCGCGAGCACCAGAAACTAATCGATAGCATCACTGGCAAGGGTCCCTACGTCAACGAAGGGCCTCGGGTGGCCGAGAATACTCTTACCTGCATCATGGCTCGCGAGTCGGCTTACTCGGGCGTGGAGGTCACCTGGGACATGATCATGAACTCCAAGCAGGACCTGATGCCGAAAGCGTTCGATTACAAGTTATCGATGAACCCGCCGCCGGTGCCGGTTCCAGGGACTTACAAGTTCGTTTAGACCCACTTACCACGCGTCACGATTCGAGATAGTAACCCGGAAGAAAGGTTTCTCTTTTTCGCCGGGATCGATGGTGAACTCCTGGCTCGTCTTGCCGGGGTCGTAATCGCGCCAGAGCCATGCGAGTGACTCCGGAAGATCCAGCGCCCCTTGCGCTCCGCCATGCGCCGCCGTGCCGAATCGGAAGTGGAAATCGTAATCGCGAAGCTTCAGCGAGTTAGCCATCTGGATGTTCTGCATGGGCCACGAGCCATGGGTATTCTCCAGGTCATCCGAGCCATCGCTCATCCAGATGCGGATGTTGCGCTTAGGTTCTTTGCGGACCTTGAAGGGATACACGTTCCCGCCCTCGAGTTTCTCTTCCGGATGCCATTGGATGGACGTAAAACTGCCCACCGTGGAGTGCACTCGCGCGAACTTATCGGGAAACAGCCAGGCGACATTGAAAGCGCAGATACCGCCCGACGACGATCCGGAAATCGCGCGGCTGTAGCCGTCGGCGCGCAGTTTATAACTCTTCTCCACTTCAGGTAGCACTTCCTCCATCAGAAACCGGGCGTAGCGGTCGCTGACCGTGTCGTATTCAATGGAGCGCAGATTCTTTCCGTCCGGCGCGGTGCCAGGCTGGATCATGACATGCACCATGGGCGGGATCAACTTCTGCCGCACGAGGTTTTCGGTGACCGTGAACAGCCGCAGGCCCGAGAATTCGCCGATGAGTCCCTGGCCGTCCTGCCAGACCATCAAAGGCGCGGGGACGGCGGGATCCACTCCCGGCGACGCGTAGACCCAGTAGTCGGCCTTCATGCCGTCGTAGATCTTGCTGACGATGGTCTGTTTGCTGCCGACCTTCCCTTTCGGTGTGCCCGGGCTCGAGTACGAATCGGGGTTGTATCCCACCGCGTCGCCGCGCGCGCCCAACGTCTTTCCGCTGGCGTGGTACTGATAGCTGTGTGTGACGCCGGTCCGCATTTTCGTGAGCAGCATCCAACTCCCCGACCCGGGCATGGCGGCCAACGCGACCGGCGGTTGCTGATCGATCGATACCGTGACGGGCGTGTCCGACTTAGCAAAGAACAGATAATCCTGCCCCCATACAATCACTCCTTGCCGAGCGGATGTGACGGCTGCGATTTGTGACTGCAGATTGGCGGCGGAGGGTCCTCCCCGTGCCGATTCGATCGCTTCTTGGAGGGGAGAGTTTTGCGCAAACAGAGTAACGGCGGCGATGCACCAGAAGGCCAGTGTTTTCATTCTGAGTCAGTATACAGCCGCCGGCTTATGGCGCGCGCCGGCCCGCACCGCGTTTGACGCCAATTCTTCCAACGGTGGAACTGGTTGGCTTCGACCAGCGGCCGAGCCTGTATTCACGCTGGTACGACGCGGAGCGGTTGCGGATGGTCACCTTCACATTGCCGCTGTCGTCGCAAAGGTATTCCTCTTCGATATCGCAATGGTGAGCCGTACCGCTGCGGCTGACATCCACCAGCGTGACGTCGCCCTCGCCGTTCAATGCGGGATCGAATGGAAACTGGATGTCGTCCCACAGCGTCAGGTCGCCGGACGGGTGCCCATCATTGCCGATTCGCGCCGCTTCCACATAACGGAAATGGCCGATGTTGTGAGCCGGCCGGTAGCAGCGGACCACTCGCAGGGGAGGCGACCCACGCCGCGGCAACTCGAGGCCGTCGGCGAACAATACATCGAACACAACCTCGCGGCCGTCATCGGCTTCGCGCCACACGCCGAAATGGCGCGCGAAGCGATCCCGGAGCACGTATCCGGATCGCGCGTCGGCGCTGATGGCAAGCCCGATGGCGGTCGCCGAGCGCATGTAAGCGGACCGCCGCACCGATCGCCCAAAGGTCTCCTTCAACACGCGCGCCACCGCGGGCAGTTCCGATCCGCCGCCTGTCACATACAGCGTTTCAATGCTACGACCCGGATGCGCCGCAATCAGTTCCTGAACCACCTCCACCGACCTTTCGATGAGCGGCCGGCAGCGCTCATAATAGGGCGTCACCGCAATCGATACCTCGCCCCACCCTTCACGCACCAGATCCAGATCCACCACAATCCGGCGAGTGTTCGGGTTCAGCGATTCTTTCCGCTCCCGGCACTCATCCAGCAGCCGGAACCACTCGGCATCCGAGAGCGATTCACGCTCCTCCTCGCGGCCTGCGGCCTCAAGCACCAGGCCAGCCAGAATCTCGTCGAAATCGTCACCGCCCAGATCCGGCAGTCCGGCAGTGCCAACCACGATGTGCTCATCGTCTTCCAATTCCACCAGCGAAGCATCGAACGTGCCGCCGCCGAGATCGTACACCAAGAGCGAACGCGGGGACTTACTCCGATTCGCGCGCTCCCGATGGCCGAATTCGATACTCGCTGCCGAGGGCTCGTTCAGCATGCCGAGCACGTTGAACCCGGCCGCGCGAAACGCCTCCGCTGTCAGGAATCGTTGATTGCTGTTCGCATTCGCCGGTACGCCGATCACGACATCGAGAGGATCGCCGCGCTGTAGCGACAAGTTAGAACCCTGGCGCAACTGCTGGCGGAATGCGAGAAGCATTTCAGTTGCGATTTCGATCAGCGGCACCCGCTTGCCGGCAAGCTCGATTTCCGTGGTGGCACCAGCTTGTTTCAGCAGCCGCTTGAGAGACCGTAGGACGGTCCAATCCCGTTCGCCCTGAACAGCCCACGCGCTCCAGCCGAACCGGCGCTCATTGCCTCGAACCGCCACCAGAGGCGGCACCCAGTCACGCGTCTGCCCGTCAGGCGATTCAAAACCGGCGAGCGGGTAATTGCCTCGATCCGCCGCCGCAGCTACAATTCGCGTAGTTCCGAAGTCGATTCCCAGTTTCATTTGGACAGGCCAACACCTGCATCTTAGCGCCTCCGGATCCGCGGAAGTGCCGCGACTTACTGGGCGTCAAGAACGACAATCGACTTAGGCGGCAGCACTACTTTGAGACCTCCCGATTCAATGGACGCCCCATTGAAAGCGGCGGGCTTCACCACCGCGGGCTGCTCAAACGTATTGTGCGAATTAACGGCGGGGGCCGTGAGCACCTGGCCGCTAATGGATCCCGGAGTTACTCCGGAAAGTTTGGCCGTCACCGTCACGGAGTCGTTCGGATCCACATTTACAAGCCCGATATGGATGCGCCCGTCCTTGTCGCGGACCGCGGAGGCGCTCACTGCGGGCATCGTCGAACCGTCCTTGCTGTACCACGGCGACTTCACATCGATTCCAAGAGCGGTGGCATCCTGATACGACTTGAACATATCGAAAACGTGATAAGTGGGCGTGAGCACCATCTTGTCGTCGTGTGTCAGGATCATCGCCTGCAGCACATTGATCATCTGCGCGATGTTGGCCATCTTGACGCGATCGGCATGCTTGACGAAGATGTTGATGTTGAGCGCGGCCACCATCGCATCGCGCAGCGTGTTCTGCTGATACAGAAAGCCTGGGTTCGTTCCCGGCTCTGTATTGAACCACGTGCCCCACTCGTCCACCGCTAGCCAGACCCGCTTGTTGGGATCGTACTTATCCATGATGGCTGAGTGCTTGGCAATAATGCCGTCCATGCGGAGCGTGGCCTGCAGCGTTTTGGCATACTCCGCTTCGTCGAACATCGTGGCGGAACCCTTCCGGGCCCACGTGCCCGTGATCGTGTAATAGTGCAGGCCGATGCTGTTGAAGTGGCCGCCGGCGTCGCGCATCATCACTTCCATCCAGTGGTAATCCTCGTCGGAAGGGCCGGACGCCGATTTCATGATCCTCACGCCGGCGGGCACCTTGATGAAGGTCGAGTACCGGCGCGTGACATCGGCGGCATACTCGGCGCGCATGTTTCCGCCGCAGCCCCACAGTTCATTGCCGAGCCCGATATACGGGAGTTTCCACGGCTCCTTCCGCCCATTGGCGGCGCGTTCCGCGGCGAGCGATCCGGCCGGCGACGTGACGTATTCCACCCATTCGGCGAGTTCGCGCGGCGGTGCGGAACCCACGTTGCCGCTGATATACGCTTCCGCGCCGATGAGTTCCGCAAAGTCGAGAAATTCGTGAGTGCCGAACGAATTCGGCTCCGTGACCCCGCCCCAATGAGTATTGATCTTCACCGGGCGTTTCGCACGCGGCCCAATCCCTTCCCGCCAGTTGTATTCGTCGGCAAAGCAACCGCCCGGCCAGCGAATCACCGGGACTTTCAGTTCCCGCAACGCCTGCAACACGTCGTTGCGATATCCCCGGGTGTTCGGAATCTTCGAGTCCTCACCCACCCAGATGCCGCCATAAATGCCTGCTCCGAGATGTTCGGCGAACTGTCCAAATAGCTGCCGATTGACTTTGGGGCCGGGCTGATCGGCATGAATCGTCAGATCGGCGGTGAGCGATGGTTGGGCCAGGGCAGCCAGCCCTGAACTCACGACGGCGAGGAGTATTCGGTTGAGCATGATGTTCTCGATAGCGCCTACATTCTATAGCAAGCGCTACTTCCGGATCAGAGTCCTGACATACGCCGCCAGATTATCTAACCCCTTGCACCTGCGAAGAAAGTCGTACCACGCTGTAAGCTGCGGAGTCAGATCGCCGCCGGATTCCTTAATCTTCCGCGCACCGTCGAAATAACTGCTCAGATTCGGCTCCCATGAACCCGCGTGTTCGTCGTGCTGGAGGGCATCCCAATGCTTCAATTGCCGCTCCATCATCGCGCTCCACGCTGGCGCGAGCTTCGCGGGAGGCTTTTCCATCACATGCGACACATACGTGATTACGTGCTCGTTGCCGTTATCGAATAGCTCGATGAGCCCATTATCCAAAGCCGGCCTGGACCTGCCCCCTGGGCTCAGACAAGCGGTTAAGCCACAGTTCGCCGTTCGCTGAAAACAGTCGACCGGCAAGACCAGCCTACTGTACGCTGAAGTCCGGTTGGCGAAGCGGAGGCAGGCTTCGTGAGCCGGGCGACACTAATCCGGCCCCCTGAAATCACTACATAAAAATAGGCTCATTTACTCATTTGAATAAATGAGTAGATCAACCTTTCTCGGGATAACGCGCTTCCAGCATCTCGATCAGGGCTTCGGTCATGTCCCTGCCCTCTATGGCGCATTGCGCCTTGATACGGGTGTGAAGGGTCACCGGGATATTCAGGTTCAGGCGTCTGGTCATGACGGGCTTTTGCCCCGTCACCAACCGGTCGATATCGGCGGCCGGAGCCATTACTGGCATGGAGCCTCCTGGTTTGCGGGCCATTAACTGAGAGTATAGCTTCATTTACTCATCTACTCAACTACTCACATGAATCGGGGATGCACGATGTCGGAGTGGATCGCCTGCGGGGAAGGCTGTATCGAAGCGGATGTCATCCGCTGGACAGAAGCCGTCTAGAAACCGAAGCCACGCAAAAACAGTCGCGCTGTAAAGATCGGGGACCGAACGATCACGGCGCAAGTTCTCAAGATCACGCCCGATGGCTGGGTCGTCCTCATCGTCAAGAAGGCGAGACCACGAATGCGGAAACCTGGTGGCGTGCAATACCGGTGCCGAAGGCGGGCGCGGAGTAACGCCGCCGCCCATCCACGCTGGGGCGGGGCAGGGTGGTGGTAGCGAGCCGGTTCCTGAAGCCGTCGTGAAGAAATGAGTATATACTCATTTGAGTATAAGATAGGCTAAGACTCTGTTTTCGTTCACCGATATGGTGTAACGTGGTGCAGATAGGACTATTCGATCATCTTGGCAGTCATGAAACAAGCGAAGCAAGGGAAGGATGCGGAAGGGCAGGCCGAGACCGCCGCATCGGTACGTGCATCGGTGAGCTTTCCGCCCGAACTCTACCGGACCTTGGAAGAGATCGCCAAGCAGAAGAGGGTGTCGCTGGCCTGGGTTGTGCGGGACGCAGCGGAGCAGTACGTTGCTGGGAAGTGGCCATTATTGCGGGAGCAGGGATAGAGCCGATGTCGACAGTTCAAAACGCGCTCTTGCAGCTCTCCGGTCGTCAGCAGCATCTCCGGAATGATTTTGAGAGCGTCTTTTCGAGTGAAAAGGATCTGGTTGCGGCGGCGCTCGCGCTTGGGGCTGAAGATATAGGTCCGTTATCGGAACAGGAAATAACTCTTGCGAAGACGGCGAAGAGCATCTCGCTCTCAAAACAGAAGCTCTCAAAAATCAAGGAGCTCATCAGATCCGGCTATGATCCGCTCGGGGACGTTTTCTGCACGCTGCGATCTTCTGAGGAACGCCGAGAAAACGGAGCGACGTACACACCTGGCCCGATTGTTCAAACGATGGTGGACTGGGCCGCGAGCGTACGTGAGCCAAGCCGCATTGTAGATCCA
This sequence comes from Bryobacterales bacterium, assembly GCA_038322675.1. Lineage (GTDB taxonomy): Bacteria > Acidobacteriota > Terriglobia > Bryobacterales > Bryobacteraceae > TMP-7. Next base: position 7,099 of record JBBQGE010000096.1, on the reverse strand, counting down.
GGCGTTGGTTCTGCGCGCTTCCTTGTCAGCGCGGGAACAGCCTTCCCAAAGGCAGAGCTTATTGGCGTCGACGTTGACCCGTTGGCGGCGCTGCTGGCCCGCGCCAATCTTGCGGTCGGCGGATTTTCTGGGCGGGCGCGCATTCTTCTCGGCGATTACCGGCGTTTTGCGGAGCGGACGGAAGGGAAGACTCTCTACATCGGCAACCCTCCCTATGTCCGGCATCATCAAATCTCATCGAAGTGGAAGGACTGGCTGTTCAGCGAAGCTGCGAAGCTTGGCGTTACGGCCAGCAAGCTTGCGGGGCTTCACGTTTACTTCTTTTTAGCTACGGTCCGAAGCGCGAAGCCCGGAGATTTCGGGGCTTTCATCACAGCCGCCGAATGGCTTGATGTGAACTACGGGTCGCTTGTCCGTTCGCTGGTGTTGAATGAACTCGGAGGACAGAGCGTCACCGTGATCGAGCCAACGGCCCAGCCTTTCCCGGATGCGGCGACAACGGCGGCCATAACGACGTTTGAAATCGGCGCGGCGCCAAAGTCCGTCGTGTTCCGTCGTGTCGACAGCCTGCGAGACCTCGATGGTTGGGGGAAGGGAAGAAAAGTTCATCGTGACCGGCTGGCCGTTGAATCGAGGTGGTCGTATCTGACACGCGCTACCGAGAAACCGCCCGAAGGCTATGTCGAGCTCGGTGAGTTGTGCCGCGTGCATCGCGGCCAGGTCACGGGGGCGAATGACGTATGGATCGCTGGCAGCCATAGTGCAGGACTGCCGCAATCAGTTCTTTATCGGACTGTGACACGCGCTCGCGAGGTTCTCGATGCTGGCGGCATTCTTGACGATTCAAGCAAACTCCGTTTTGTGATCGACCTCCCTCCCGATCTCGATGCGCTCGACGCAACGGAACGGGGAGCAGTGAATAAATTTCTTAAAATCGCCCGCGGAATGGGCGCGAACACCGGCTATGTGGCGAGCCATCGTAAAGCGTGGTGGTCGGTTGGATTGCGCACGGCAGCTCCAATCATCTCTACCTACATGGCCAGAAGGCCTCCGGCGTTCGTTATCAATCAGGCCGATGCTCGCCACATCAATATTGCGCATGGCCTGTACCCCCGTGACGTGTTAGCTGCGGTTGCCAAGAAGACGCTCGTCGACTACTTGCAGGTCAACATCTCCCAACGCTCCGGTCGCACCTATGCGGGTGGCCTTACAAAATTCGAGCCTCGTGAAATGGAGCGCCTGATTGTGCCCGGCCCAGCCATGCTCGCGGCAGGTGTCTTGCAGTGATGATCGAGCCGCCGGTTTGGACGAAAGAGCAGCTTGACGCTGACCGGATAAAGGCGAGTGCGGCGTTTTCAAAAGAGCGGCTGGAAGAGCCGCTCGAAGACTACCTTGAAGCTTTTGACGAGTACCAAGGGCATATCGAGGAGATGCTTGAGACGACGGTCGATCTCTCGCGGCTTGAGGGTTCAGCGCTCGATGTTCTGACTGATCCCCATTTGCTGGAAGCTTTCCGGTACTTGGCCGCGCCACCGATTTCGGAAGATGACCTGAAGGTGCTGGCCGACGCCAAGTCTCTGTCTAAAGGCCACCTTAAAAGCACGCCGGAAGATGTCCAGAAATTGATAGTTGTTGTCCGTCAGGTCCTTGATCGCCGTCGTTTTTCCTGGATTGTCGAAGGGCGTGAACCGACAGAAGCGGAACGCGGTGCGGCGGTGATGGCATCGGCGGCGCTTATGGCGGCAAGCCGCACGCAAACGAGACGGCGCACAATCGGAAAACACCAACAGGAAGCGATGGTGAAAGAAGCGCTGAGGGCGTTTGGGTTCACAGAAGTTGCATCACGAAAAATCCCAAATGTTTCCCACGCGCCGCAGCCGGGGGAGTTTTGCGGTGAGAGTGTTCTCGGCACGCGGAAGGGCGACATCATCGTGAGACTTTGGGATCACCGGGTCATGCCCATCGAATGCAAGGTGTCGAACTCCTCAACGAACTCCGTGAAGCGTCTGAACAACGACGCAGCGGTGAAGGCGAATAGCTGGAAACGGGATTTCGGCCTGCGTCAGGTTGTTCCGACAGCCGTACTGAGCGGGGTGTATAAACTGCACAACCTTCTCGATGCGCAAGAACGTGGCCTCACCCTCTTCTGGGCGCATGACCTGACCCCTCTTACTGAGTGGATTAGCCGGACAAAGGGCTGACCTATGCAAGTTACTTCATCAACTTTCACGATCGCTGAGTATTGCCAGCAGATGAGGGAGAAATCCATCATCGTCAATCACGACTATCAGCGGTCGGATAAGGTATGGCCACCAGTCGCTCGGTCATACCGACAACCCGGATTGTTACCCTCCGCTGCTGACAAGACCCCCCGTCCAGCATTCATCAAGAGGCGCAACTCTATTTACCCCGCTCTCCGATCCAAGGCCCTCGAGTTTTGCGCCGGAAAGTAGTTACCGATCGTGCCTCTCACCGCCAGTTTACTGCGGCGCCGTACTCCCAATGCCAACAGTGCCGTCGAGCGGCGCCTTCTCAAGTCCGTGGTGGGATAATCGGACCATGTTGACGTCCTATCTCCGGGCCGCCATGCGTCAAGCACGGTACGAAATCGTCGAGGACGATGGTTCGTTCTATGGCGAAATCCCGGCTCTCCCCGGCGTCTGGGCCAATGCCAAAACTCTCGAGGCATGCCGTGATGAATTGGAGAGTGTACTCGAAGGTTGGTTGCTTCTCAGTATTGCTGATCATTCTCCGATTCCGGAAATCGAGGGGAACCGCGTCGAAATCCGGGAAGTCGCCTGAATGCCGGACATCGGCCCGATCAAACGGAGACAGTTGATCGCACACATACGCGCCTTGGGTTTCGAGCCTCCCGTTTCGGGCGGCGAACACCAGTACATGCGGGGCCGGGGCCGGAAATTGCGCATTCCGAATCCTCATGCCGACGATATCAGCCGTGGCCTGCTGGTGCGCATTCTTCGTCAGGCCGGGATCGATCGTGAAGAATGGGAAGCGCTATAAGTCGCGATTGCCACGGCGTTTTTGCTCTTCCAGGAAGAACCAACGTTCCAGAAAATCCGAAAGCCACCGGCCTTTGCGAACACCCTCCCCTACGCCGCGTCCGACGCCCGATCCATAGGCGGCATACCTCCCCAAATCAATACATCGGAACACAGATCTTCGCTGTTCGGCCAAACGAGAGTGCCACCCTCGACCCGCAACTCCCGGAACGCCGCCGCGTCCTCACGTATCTCGTCGAAGATCGGCCCGGCGAGCAATGGTCCGGGATCCCGTTTAACAACGCGACCATCGGTCAGCGTGAGTTCGACGCGCCGATCGTCCGGTGGCTTTGCGGCACGAATGCGAACCAACTTCATCCCCCTCATTCCAGTGGCGCGATGGATCTCAATAATAATCGGGCCCGCGTGCGTACCCAAACGGACCTCAATTCTTGGCGGTGAAGAACCGCCCATTCGAGTACCAACGCTAGTGCCCGTCTCGGAAGGTCACCCTTCAGCAGGGCCGAAGCTGGCTAACACGGACGGCGAAATCCCAAGCGCGAGTTGTGCCCCGCCCCGCTTGACCCGTCCGCTCCGGAATCCCTGGATGACGAGCGGTGGCCCACCGTCGAGCGGATTCAGATCGGCCTTCGTGATAATCGGCGCCAGTGGCGCATCCCATTGGCGGTTCCTTAGCGCTCCAGCAGAGCGTGCCTCCGCCGCTCTTCTGACATTCGCCATTGGTGTCGCCGACGTAGTATCCGTTGTTAGTTAGCGGCATGGGCCTGTCCGTCCGGGTCCGTATAACGGAGCGGGTTGTTCAGAACGTAGCTGTAGAGGTTCCAAGACTGTGGATTCATGGGGGCTTGGTCATTGAACGGCTCATCGGGATTTGTGAAGCTGCCCTGCGCGCCGGAGAAGCACCGAGTGCCGAAGTAAGCGAGGCCCGTTTCGGAGTCGCGTGGACGTAAAAGCGAAGCGTGTCCGGATAACCTCGTATCTTTCCGTCGAGATCCAGAATTGGATAGTTCAGCTTTGAGAGGATTCCCGCACCTCCGTCGGCAACCGAGGATTGCACGCTGTCGAAACGTAAGCGACTTTCCTTAAAGTGAAAAACACCTCGTCGTTCGCTTTGCTGCCGATTAACAGCCGAAATCGAATAGTGCCGTGGAGAGGATCCGCGTTCATTTCGGCAATATATCTGTCGTTGAGGTCTTGATCACTTTACGACCTCTCCATTCTCCTTCATTCTCTTCTCTTCTATCGGATTGCAGGCGTGGCGATATGCTCCAGCCAAGTAACGACCGCGCGATGTCGCCGGCCTCGTCGTAGTCATATGCGCTGGCACCGGTGTCGGCCTCAACGCCTCACTCGCCGCGCCGGAGGGCCTCGTGCACCTCGGGCTTATAGGGTCATTGACTGAACCTGCGGCAATCTGACTGCGAAACATCTCCCATGCCGGCTTGCGGGACAACCTCGAATTGGGACCGCAGGAGGTTTCTAACTCCGGGCCAGACTGCTGGCCCGAGACGGGTATCAGGGCTTGAGAAGCTCCGAGTCGTGTAAGTCCAGTTCTGCAAAAAGATCCAGGCGGATGCGTGGATCGCCGCCGCGCCTGGTTTCCCACGCAAATTCCCGCCGCTCCCTCCAGCGCACGCAGCCACCCGCTGACTGCGCCTATTCGAATCCCCGCCTGTGATAGCGTAATTCCACGATGGCCATCGTGATCCCCGACCGTCTGCGGCAGAGTATTTCGGAGCGCCAAACGGTCCTGTTTGCCGGAGCCGGGATGTCCCGGCCGCAGTTGCCCGGTTGGGTGGAACTCCTCGAACGAATGCTCGACTGGGCGGACAAACAATCCATCCCCCTCAATGCCGCCGAGATCCGCGAACTGATCCGCGACAACCTACTCCTCCTCGCGGCCCAGGAACTTCGAGCCCGGCTGGGCGAGAGCGACTTCCGCCTATTCCTGCACCACCTCTTTCGCGACCCAACTCTCCAGCCCGGACCCGCCCACCGCCTGTTGCCCCAAATGGACTTCGCGGCCATCCTGACCACCAACTACGACAAGCTGATCGAACTCGCCTTCCCCCCAGCCACACCCGCCTACACCCAACTCAATCTGCCCGAGTTATCCGGAGTCACTCGCGACCGCGGTTTCGCCATCGTCAAAGTCCATGGCGACATCGACCGTCTCGACTCCATCGTGCTGGGCCAACCCGACTACCGGAAAGCCATGTTCGACAGTGAGGCCTTCCGCGTTTTTCTGATCAATACATTCACCACCAGGACCGTGCTTTTCCTCGGCTGCAGTCTCACCGATCCCGACCTGCTCGCCTTTCTCGACGAACTGATGTTCCAGTGCAACGGGCATCTGGGCGGCGCGCATTTTGCCCTGATGCGAACCAAGGGCATGAACGCGCTGAAGCGCCGGAACTTCGAAGAGCGTTACGGCATCCGGATCCTCGGCGACGACGCACAAGACGGATTCCCCGATATCCCCGCCTTCCTGCATCAACTGCGGACCGAGTCTCCCACCTCGCGCCCCGCGGAAGCGCCGCCGCCCGCGCCGGTATCCGATTCCGATGCCCAGGACATCGTCGGCCTGCTGGAAGCGATGGGGCAGCGGACCCTCTGGATCAAAGGCCCGCCGGCGGCTGCCATCATTTCCTCAGCGAGTACAAAGCCGGTGCACAGGTCCGCCGTGTCGTCACGTGCTACTCGCCCTCGAGCGTTCCCCCTGTCGAACTCGAGCGCCTGCACCAGGCGATCCGAACCTACAACGTAGACGAAGGCATCCTGCTGACTTCCGCGGCTGTGCCCCCGGAGTTGCAACAGGCCGCGCGAGCGCTGAACTTGCAGGCCTACAGCCGTAACGCATTCATCGACAAACTGGCCGACTTCACGCTTTATCTCGACAAATTGAAGAAGGACTACGAGGCCGCCGAGATCGAGCCGTACTATGTGCCGCTCAAAGTCCGGCTCGAGGTGAAGGGCGAGCCGCTTGGCCGGCCGGTGGAACTTGATGGCTTCGTCGACCAATGGCTCGATTCGCCCGAGCGGAACCACCTCTCGCTGCTGGGCGACTTCGGAACCGGGAAAACCTGGTTCTCGCAAAGGCTGGCGTGGCGCGTCGCGGCGGCCGGCAAGGGACGCATTCCCATCCGAATCGCCCTCCGCGATTACTCCCGTGCGTACGACATTGAGCAGGTGCTGACCGACGCATTCACCAACCGGTTCGACGTGAAGCTGGGCGGAGGATTCCGGACCATCCGCCGTCTGAATGACGAGGGGAAGCTGTTGCTGCTGTTCGACGGCTTCGACGAGATGGAGCGGCGGGCGGGCGATTACCGGACGGCGCTCGATAATTTCTGGGAGATCGCGAAGCTGGTCTCGCCGCGAGCCAAGATATTGCTTACTTGCCGAACCGCCTTCTTCCGCCACCACAAGGAAGAAGAGGACGTGCTGAAGAAAGGCGATCGGAAGGCGGTGAAGCTCTTGAAGGGAGATGACATCATCGACCTGAGTGACCGCCGCGAGTTCGAAGTGGTCCACCTGACCGAGTTCGATGACGAACAGATCCGCGAGGCGCTGCGAAGGCTGTCGCCGGCAAACGGGGAAGCGATCTTCACCAGAATCCGCAGTTTGCCGAAGATGGAGGACTTGGCGCACCGGCCCGTTCTGCTCGACATGATCGCGAAGACGCTGCCCAGCCTATTGCGGGACGAAGACATCAACCTCGCCAGGCTGTATGCGCACTACACGGACAACCTGCTGCAACTCCGATCGGCCGAGTCCATTCCGCCCAACGAGCGGCAGTTCTTCGTGGAAGAACTGGCATGGGAGATGCAGAACACCAACGAGTTTACTCTGCCCTGGTCGGAGTTTCCGCCGAAGGTAGTAGCGCATTTCGGGCTGAAGGACGATCCGGCGAAAGCCGCTTTCTTCGAGCGCGACATCCGCACACAGTCGTATCTGGTACGGGACGATGACGGCAACTACCGGTTTGCGCACAAGTCGATCATGGAGTACTTCGTGGCGCGTAGACTGTCGCGGCTGCTCGTGGCGGGCGAATCCACCGGCTGCCCGCTCACGGATGC
>JBBQGE010000095.1:0-22982 GCA_038322675.1 Bryobacterales bacterium | reverse complement strand
CCTGGCGGGTCGTTGCCCTCGGTCACGACAACTACCGTGTAGTCCATTGCGCCCTTCTCCCGTAGATTGGCAATGGCCTTCGCCACGGCTGAGGCGCGCTGACCAATCACGCAGTAGACGCACAGAACATTCAGGTCTCGCTGGTTGAGGATCGTATCGATCGCGATGGCCGTCTTGCCCGTCTGACGGTCGCCTAAAATCAACTCGCGTTGACCGCGCCCAACGGGAATCAGCGCATCGATGACTTTGAGGCCCGTCTGTAGAGGCACCGTCACGGGTGCTCGGGCCATAATAGGCGCGGCGGGGCGTTCGACCGGCAGGCGCTGGCTGGAGACCACCGGCCCTTTGCCATCGAGTGGGCGGCCGAGCGGGTCGATGACGCGCCCCAGCAATTCATCGCCCACGGCCACGTCCATGACCCGACCCGTGCGCTGGACTTCGTCTCCCGCGTGAAGATGCCAGTATTCGCCAAGCAGGACGACGCCAATTTCGTCTGCGTCCAGGTTGAATGCAATGCCGAGCACATCGCCGGGAAACCTCACCAGCTCATCAAAACCCGCTCCTGGCAGACCGGACACCTTCGCAATGCCGGTTGCGACACTGGTGATCGTGCCCACCTCCCGTGGCGTCAGTTCCGGCTGGAATGCTTCTCGCACCTGGCTGATTGCAGCAAACGCGCTATCGAAGTCTTTCTGAAGGCTCTCAGGTTCCATGTTCACTGGATCTTCGTTCCGGGTTTGGGTTCATCAGGTTTGGGCTCGGCTTGGGCTTCCGGTTTCTCCTTCGCTTTTAGAAGTCCGTCGACGCCCTTTTTGAGCGAATCCAGATAATCCCCGATACTCCAAGCCACCTTTTGCCCGTTCGTGGCAAGTTCAATTCCGCCGATCTGGTCAGGTGCGGTCTCGAAGCGGATGCGGATTTCAGCCGAGAAAGTTTCGTTGAGCGCATTCTGTATTGCCGCACGTTGGTCACCCGGCATTTCGAACGTACTCCGCACGATCGCCGGTTCAGAGGCCGTTTTCAGTACCTCGCCCAGACCCGATTTCGCCTTGCCATTCATCTCTCGCAAGCGGCGCGTGAAGACTTCGCCCATGCGCTCTTCCAGGCTCGCCGTGGCCAGATCCGCCAGCGCTTTTCGCGTGATGGCGAATACTTCCTGCTGTGTGCGGCGAGCGATTGCCAGATGTAAGCTATGCTCTTCGTCCTTCAACGCTTCCTGATGTTTCGAACTCAGAGCCTCCGCGGCTTTCCGCGCTTCGTCGAGGAGTCGCTGACGCTCGGTCTCCGCCTCGGACGTCGCTTTACTCAGGAGGGCGGCGCGCTGCTGGTCGAACTCCGTGTTCTTCTGCTGGAACTCGTCGTGCTCCTTCTGGGCTTCGGCCTTTTTCTTGTCGGCATTCGCGAGTTCCTCGGCTACCCGCTTCTCCCGTTCGTCGATGGCGTGAAGGATGGGTTTGTAAAGGAAGCGTTTCATCAACCATACCAGGATGAGGAAGTTGAGCGCCTGCGCACCGACAGTGAACCAATCGATTAGCATGGCTACTTTCCTGCGGTTTGGGCGATGACGTGGTTCCAGAACGGATTGGCGAAAATGAGAATCATCGAGACCACAAAACAGTAGATCGCGATGGACTCAATCATCGCCAGGCCCACGAACAACGTCCGGGTGATGGTAGCGGAGGCATCAGGCTGCTGCGCAAGCGATGTCAGCGCCGTCGCGACCGCCCGCCCTTCCGCGAGCGCAGGTCCGATGGAGCCCAAACTGATGGTGATTCCGGCAATGACAATTGATGCCACCGCGATGATAGTCATGTTGTCCATAAGTGTCTTCTCCTATTGTCAGAATTCATGCTGAAGCCGTTTTCATAGGTGCAGGTTTGGGTTTATGTACTCTCGTTGCAGCCGCGATATAAACTGCTGCCAGGATGCTGAAGATGTAGGCCTGCACCGTTCCAGTCAGCAGACCGAGAACGGTCATGATGATCGGAAAGACGAAGGGCGTAATCGTGAGCAGGATACCGATAATCATCGCCCCGCTCATCATGTTGCCGAACAAACGGACAGCCAGTGCCAGCGTGCGCGAGAGTTCGCTGATGATGTTAAACGGCAGCATGATGAATGTTGGCTTCGCATAGGATTTGAGGTAGTTGCGCACTCCCTGCTCCTCGATGCCGAAGAAAGGCACGGCCACGAATACGCATAGCGCGAGAGCGGCCGTGGTCGAAAGCGAGGCAGTCGGCGGCTCGTAGCCGGGAATGATCGTGCAGAGGCTGGCCGCGCCAACGAACAGGAAGAGTGTGCCCAGAAAGCCCAGATATTTCCGCGGCTGCTTCAGGCCCACCTCTTCGATCTGTTTCACGATCGCGGTGACGATGATTTCCAGCAGGTTCTGCCAGTGGGAACGGTCCAGACCGGTGGACAGCCGGCGCGTGATCAGTCCTGAACCACCGGCCAGCACAAGCATCAGGCACCACGTGAACACGATGGTGGCATTGAGCTTAAGAAACCCGTGTTGCCAGAAGACGATCTGATCTGGGCTAAGGTGCATGACGGGCCGCCTCTTCCAACCAGGTTGGCTTATCCTTCAATCCGGTGAACCACGTTACGATCAGGCGCGCCGCAACAAATCCAATCAGGCAGACCAGCAGCCTCTCCCAATGACCGCGCGCGACAAGATAGAAACCAGCCAGGGTCAAGCTTGTTCGCAGCAGCATGCTTGCCAGGATCCAAAGCGCCGGCTTTTTGGACGAGGCCAATTTGTGGACTGTCCACCAAAGGCCGCCGAAGAACATCCCGCCCAGCAAGCCGCCCGTAACCAGGGCCAGTACCAGACGCAAAGCGTCATTCATCGGTATCCTCATGGTCCTGTCGCATTTCCTTGTCTTCCTTGTCTACCCAATGCCAGGCATTCAAGCAGCCAATCGCCAGGCCGATGATCAGCAGCATCAGCGTCCAGGAATGACTTCCCGGATGGCGATTGTCCAGCCAGATCCCCAATGCGGCGCCGGCCAGCGTCGGAAGCACCACTGACCACCCGATTAGACCCATCATGCCCAAGCCAAACCAGACACCCTGATTGGAGTTTCGCGCCCTGAGTTTGCGTGCTGCCTTCGCGCCGACTTCCCGGCTGAATGTCGAATCGTTCCCGGCCTTGATCTCCGATTTGTCACTCATGGTGAAACTCCGCTACGCGACGAATGAAGTCGCTCTCCATGCTCTCCATCACAGAGCGGACGCTCTGCTCCTGTTCGTCTAATTGCAGAAATTCTTGTGACACAGCTTCATGTAGCTGACTGAGGTCCGTCCCGGCAATTGCGTTGCGCACCGAAACGAATACGTCCAGGCCGGTCTTGACCAGTACTCCTTCATCGACAGCCAGGTAAACCTCGCCCTCGGTTTGGTTTTCGTAGATCAAAATTCCGGGCGCAAGCGCCGCGACGCAGTCGAGCCGGTGTGGCAAGAGTCCGAAGGAGCCCTCACGAGTCTCCGCGACGATGCGTGAAACGCCGGTTTTCTCGGCGAAGATCCGGAATGGCAGAAGGATCTTAAGAGTCATGAGCGTTGGCTGCTGCATGTTTGACCTCCGGTTTAGGTTTCGGTTCGGTTTTTGTGTCCCTCTTGGCTTCGTCAATCGCCCCGATCATGTAGAGCGCGCTCTCGGGGTAGTCTTTGAATTCATCACCGAGGATCCGTTCGCAACCATCGAGCGAGTCTTTTAGGCTGACAAGTTTTCCCTTGATACCGCTAAACTGCTCGGTCGCGAAAAACGGCTGCGTGAGAAATCGCTCCAGCCGCCGGGCGCGGGCGACTACTTTGCGGTCTTCGGCCGCCAATTGTTCCAGTCCGAGCATGGCGATGATGTCCTTCAGATCCTCGTACTGCGCAAGCGTGTGCCTGATTTCCTGCGCCAGGAGATAATGCTGTTTGCCGACGATGCCGGGCGTGGCCATTTTGGAGTTGGACTGCAACAGATCGATAGCCGGATAAAGTCCCTGACTCGCTCGCTTACGCGAAAGCACGATGGACGTAGAGAGATGCGAAAACGTGTGCACCGCCGCGGGATCGGTCAAATCGTCCGCCGGTACGTATACCGCCTGAATGGACGTGATGGCGCCGGTATCGGTGTTCGCGATGCGCTCCTCCAACCCCGAGAGTTCAGTGCCCATGGTGGGCTGATAGCCCAAGCGCGACGGCATCTGTCCCATGAGGCCGGAAACCTCCATGCCCGCCTGGATGAACCGGAAGATATTGTCGATCAGCAGCAGCACATCGCGATGCTCGTCGTCCCGGAAATACTCGGCCATCGTCAGTGCGACGTGGCCCACGCGGAACCGGGCGCCCGGCGGTTCGTTCATCTGCCCGTACACCATCACCATGTTTGGCAGTACGCCCGCCGCCTTCATATCGCTATAAAGTTCCTCGCCTTCGCGGCATCGTTCGCCGATACCGCAAAAGATGCTCACGCCCTTTTGGTGCTCGATCATGTTGTGAATCATTTCGGTGAGCAATACCGTCTTGCCTACGCCGGCTCCACCGAACAGACCCGATTTGCCGCCGCGCTCGAGCGGCAAGAGAACATCAATGGCCTTGATTCCCGTCTCGAAAATCTCGGATTTGGTGGACCGCCGCGCTAACGCAGGAGGAGCGCGGTGGACCGTTCGCCATTCGACATCCACCGGCGCCGCCTGGCGGTCGATGGCATTCCCAAAAACGTCAAACATTCGCGAGAGAATTGCCTTGCCCACTGGAGCTTTCAGCGGCCCGCCAGTGTCTTCCACGGCATTGCCGCGCACGAGGCCTTGCGTGGGGGTCAGCGCGATTCCACGCACGCGATGTTCATCGAGTTGAGCTAATACTTCGATGGAAATTGCTCCATCGTTCGCGTGGAGCAACGAGTAGATGGGCGGCAAGTGTTTATCGAACTCGATATCCACGACACTGCCGCGCACCGAGACCACCGCGCCAAGGTTATGCGGACTGGTTTTGTTGGGCATTTTCGCGTGTCACACTTTCGCTTCCGGCGGGTCGGCGATTCCGCCAGTGGGCAGGTGTTCCGGCACGTCAAGCCGTGCCACGCCAATCCGGTTGTCGGCCATCCCGTAGTAGACGTCAAAGCGGTCTGGTGAGCCAAGATCGTCGCGCCTGTCAATGCCGGTGGGGAACACTACGTTGGCGACCGTACCGGTGCGTTCTGCTGTCAATTCCGGTTTCAGCACCGGCTCCGGCGAACGATAGCGGATCACGCGCGGACGTTTCGCCGAAAGCACCATCGCCCCGGCCGAATAGCACAATGGGTGTCTGGCGTCGGACGTCTCCGCCAATTCACTCACGCCGTGATAAATGATCAGCCAGCCGTGCCGTGTGAGAACAGGCGGGGTGCCGCCGCCGATTTTCAGGCGCTCCCAAGGCGCCACGGGTGTCGCCAGCCGGTGATGGGCAGTATACTGACCGAGCCGATATGGCTCACCGTCCTCCATGGGCATCGGGCGGTATGAAATCCAGATACTTTCCCGATCAAGATCCAATTCACGAACGGTAGGGTGGCAGGCGGTCTCCTCCGGACGAGTGCCTGGAAAGAGTGGCCGGTGGAGGATCGCCAATTCCGCATGCCCGGACGGGTTCGGAATGGCGACAGGAAACAGACTGGCGTCCTTGTCATCGACGCCACTGAATTCGATGCCCTGGTAAGGGCCGAAACTCACGAGTCCCATGCGCCGCCAGTGGAAGAGATCCTCCGATAGAGCCACTGCGATCCGCGGGCCCTGGGGCGAAAACGCCGTGTACGTCATCACAAAGCGCCGGATCGGCTCGACGAACGTGATACGCGGATCCTCACAACCGCCGCCGCCGTCGGGCCTCCGCTCGTAATCGGCTTCCGGCTCCAGTGCGATGCCGAGGCGTTCGACGCCTGTCGGATCACCAGCTTCATTGAACAACACTCGCGCAATGCCGATGCGAGAGTAGTTGCCTCGCGCGACCAGCCGCGGGAAAAGGTACAACTCACCGTCCGGGCCACGAACGGCAGCAGGATTCAGGACGCCTTCAATCTCATGGGGATTGCCGGGCTCCGGCTCCATCACCATCCCGAGGCGCCGTAGCTCGAATCCACTCATAGAAGTTGCCTCACGAGCAAACCGCTGCCAGACTGTTCTCAGACAAACAGGCGATGCACGCTTGGATCACTCGCTTCGTCTCATGGGGCCCACCAACGCAGATGGAAACAACACCGGCTTCTTCGGCCGGATAGTCGTTCCCTCCTGGGAATAAAGCATCGCCGACGAAAAGCATCTCCTTCAGCGAAATGCCAAGAACGTCTCTCAGTTTTCCGATGCCGTATGCTTTGTCGATGCCGGGTTTGGTGACATCGATGGAAGTCGCGCCGCCAAGCCGGACAGAGAATCCGGGGATCAAAGGATCGAGAATGGATTTGATCTTTTTCCGCTTACTGAAGTCAGGGTCCCACTTCTTCTTTTCTTCTAAAGGAGCCGCTTGGCCCAACGCGGAGAACGTGATCTGGCTCCCCCGGTCCTCAATCACCTCGCCCCAGACCTTTTCAGCGTTGTAACCCGGCTCGGCAACGGCCTGCTTCAGCGAGGCGACGATCTTCGCCTTTTCGTCCGGGGTGAAATCTTCCTCGTAGAGCTTCTTCCATGTCCCCGTGTAGCGGAAGAACTTCGTTCCACAAGTGGGAAGGAGCGACAGGTTCGCCAGACTCCCGTCGTGAGGAAGATGGGAGAGCACCTGTTTTTCAAACTGTGGCCAGTCGCCTCCGGAAATCACAGCCACCTTGACGATGCTGAGCAGCTCATGCAGTAGCGCGGCCATTTCGGAATCAAGAGCCGATTTGCTCTTGGCCAAGGTACCGTCGAGATCGAACACAATCAACTTTTTCATTCTGGTATCTCGATCTCCAAAACGTTCACAGCGCCTTGCGGTCGAAACGTACACTCGCCCAGAACCGCAGGCAGCAGATACACGTCACCTTTCCTGGCGGCATAAGTGGATCCGCCGTGGTCAACCTGCCCGGCGCCGTCGATCACCACCAGCACCCGCGGCACGCCCTCGGCGCCGACGGAAAACGGGGCATCGCCGCGCAGGCGCCACAACCCGAACTGTTTGCAATGAAAAAGCTTCTCGCGCTCTACCGGTGTCTTCCCCTCCACCACGGGCGCCACCAAGCCGGCTGAATCCCCGTCCGCGAAATTGATGCACGCGAGTGCCTGATCCACTTGCAATGGCCGCTGCCGGCCTGTTTTGGCGTCGACATGATCCCAGTCGTACAGGCGAAACGTGACGTCGCTGTTTTGCTGAACCTCGAACACCACGATGCCGTTGCCCAGTGAATGAACCGTCCCCGCCGGCAGGAAGACGGCGTCTCCAGACTTCGGAGTGAAGCAAGCGAGGCAATCCGCCACCCCTCCGTTTGTGAGCGCCTGTCGCAGGCTCGCTTCGGTCGTGCCTGGCTTCAGGCCGGCGTAGATCTGGCTTTCGGGACTCGCCTCCAGCACGACCCACGCTTCGGTCTTCCCGGTCTCGCCCGCCGGCAGCAGGTCCGCGTGCGTATCTGACGGATGCACCTGGACGGAGAGCATTTCACGTACGTCCAGGAACTTCAGCAGCAGTGGGAACCGGTGGAAGTCGCCGGCGCGCTTCCCCATCACCTGTTCCGGAAACTCCGCCAGCAGTTGCGAGAGGGTGCGCCCTTGGAGCGGTCCATCGGCAACTCGGCTCGCATGGTCGTCGCGATCGCTGAGCATCCATGCTTCGCCGATAGGGCCGTCGCCCGGCAGCGGTGCCGTGAGCAGGGCGGCTAGACGCCGGCCGCCCCATAGCCGGTACTGATAGATCGGCTCGAATCGCAGTGGATATACCTGGCTCATATGCTCGCTATCTCCGGCTGCCCTCTGACGTGTGTGTCTGCCGTGGGTGCCGAGGAAGGAGCGACAAGTCAACGCTCAACACATAGATCGTGATCGCCGTAAGCATGAAAATAAGTCCGACCCAGAAAGTCCAGCTCTTGTGTGCACGCTTCCAGTAAGGATCCGGTTGATGATGAACGCTGTCGCGAGCGGGTGTTCCGTGCTGGTGAGAGCTCTGGTTCGTCTCGCTCATTTGGATGGACTCCCAGTTAGCTCCGCGCTCTTGTTGTTCTCCTTCTCCATGTCCTTGTTGTATTCGCCGCGGCGCGCAGCCCGGTTGCATCGGGCTCGGTGAACCAGAGCTTGCTGCGCCGCCGCCACGTTCGCGTCTTCGCCTAGCCAGATCTCCAAAGCGGGCTGCTGGATCGCGCGTGCAAACGAAAATGCGAGCGCCCAGGGCAATCGCGATTTGAATCTGACATTCATGGCACTCAAACGGGCAGAGGCCAATTCCGCCGATTGGCCGCCCGACAAAAACGCGATTCCGGGAACGGCGGCGGGGACGGTCCGCAAGAGACGCGTCAG
Organism: Bryobacterales bacterium; assembly: GCA_038322675.1. Classification (GTDB taxonomy): domain Bacteria; phylum Acidobacteriota; class Terriglobia; order Bryobacterales; family Bryobacteraceae; genus TMP-7. The sequence goes on along the minus strand of JBBQGE010000095.1, from coordinate 14,538 downwards.
AGTGGCGTCGGCTACTTCGTCCACTGCGGGCTGACTGGAGCAGGTCAGTCCCGGAAGCACCATGTTGGGCTTCAGCAGCATCCCCTCCAGCATCACCCGCTGCGAATAGAGCTGCGTGAAAACCGTTTTCAGGACTCTCTCGGTCACCTCGCCGCAGCGCTCGAGAGTATGCTCGCCGTCCATGAGCACTTCCGGTTCGACGATCGGGACCAGTCCGGCTTCCTGGCACAACGCGGCATAGCGCGCCAATGCGTGGGCGTTGGCCTCGATGCAACTCAGGCTGGGAATACCATCGCCTATCGCGATCACCGAGCGCCACTTGGCAAAACGGGCACCCATTTGGAAGTATTCAGCCAGGCGGCCGCGCAATCCATCGAGACCTTCGGTGATCTTTTCTCCTGGATGGCCGGCCAAGTCCTTTGCGCCGGTGTCCACCTTAATGCCGGGGATGATTCCCGCGTCAATGATGATCTTGACGAAGGGTGTACCGTCCTTCTTCTTTTGGCGGATCGTCTCGTCGTAGAGGATCGCCCCACTAATGCTTTCGCCGAGCCCGGGCGTAGTCACAATTAACTCCCGATAGGCGCGCCGGGCCTCCTCGGTCTGGGGAATTCCCAACCTGGCAAAGCGCTTGTCACAGGTTGGAGTGCTCTCATCCATCGCCAGCACGCCCTTGTCGTTGGCGACCAGCATCTTCGCGGTGTCGATCAGTTGTTGCGGATTCATATGTGTTACTCCCTTACGTGGCTACGCTTCACTCAACCAGCGGCGCGCCTCAGCGGCGTCGGCGTGATCGAAATATCGGACCTTCGCCGTCGTGAACGGCTTGCAGAACGTCGCCATGCCTTGCTGCCATTTCGCTTCCCCTACAATTGCGAGCCGTTCGATGTCGGAGAAGTGTTTTATATCGAACTTGATGTCCTCCCACATCGCGCCTGCATCCCAGCCGTGAAGACCAGTCATATCGAACAACATTCGCAGTTTTCCGCGCTGCTCGAAGAGTCGCTCGAACTCAGGCACAAAGTGCTCATAATCTGCTTTCGTCAACTTCCCGCTGACGTGAACGACGACGAGTTTCCCGTCGTCTTCCTCATTGAATTGAATTGGCACTGGCGTCTCCTTTGGTTTGCCGGCTTCCACTCCATTTCCAGTTTCGAATCTCGGGCAAGTCCTGGCCGTGTTTGTCTATGTAGTGCTTGTGCTCGATGAGCTTATCCTGCATCGTCTGCTTCAGGTACGCTCCCTTGGAGCCTAAATGCGGCAGCCGGTCAATCACGTCTTGTACCAGGTGGAAGCGGTCCAGGTCGTTCTGTACCCTCATATCGAAAGCCGTCGTGATGGTGCCTTCTTCCTTGTAGCCCCGGACATGCAGGTTGCGGTTGGTCCGGCGGTAGGTCAACCGGTGAACCAGCCACGGGTATCCGTGAAAGCCAAAGACAATGTGCTTGTCTTTGGTGAAAAGCGAATCGTAATCGGGGTCGCTGAGTCCGTGCGGGTGCTCGCTCTTGGACTGTAGCTTCATCAGATCGACGACATTGATCACGCGGATCTTCAGATCGGGCAAATGCTCGCGGAGGATGGAAACAGCGGCCAGAATTTCCAGCGTGGGTGTGTCTCCGCAGCAGGCCATGACCACGTCCGGCTCGGCCGCGTCCTGGTCGTTACTGGCCCATTGCCAGATGCCGATTCCCTCAGTGCAGTGGGTCACCGCGGCGTCCATGCTCAGCCATTGCGGGAGGGCGTGTTTGCCCGCGACTACCACGTTGACGTAATGCCGGCTGCGCAGACAGTGATCAAAGACCGACAGCAGACAATTGGCGTCAGGTGGCAGGTACACGCGAACGATATCGGCCTTCTTGTTGACGACGTGGTCCAGGAAACCGGGGTCCTGATGGGTGAATCCGTTGTGATCCTGCTGCCAGACGTGAGAGGCGAGCAGATAGTTCAACGACGCGATCTTCCGCCGCCAAGGCAGCTCCAACGTTACCTTCAGCCACTTGGCGTGCTGGCTGAACATCGAATCGACAATCCGAATGAATGCTTCATAGCTGTTGAACAAACCGTGGCGCCCAGTGAGAAGATACCCTTCCAACCAACCCTCGCATTGATGCTCACTGAGCATGGAATCCAGCACGCGTCCGGCAGGCGCAAGGAACTCATCATTGCTTACTTCGCGGGCGTCCCATTGGCGGTTAGTGACTTCAAAAACCGCGCCGAGAAGATTCGACAATGTCTCATCGGGACCGAAGACCCGGAAATTGCGCTGATCCTGATTCAGCTTGGCCACATCTCGCAGAAACTTACCCAGTATGAGCGTGTCCTGCCCGTCGACCGCGCCGGGCGATGGCACATTCAGCGCATGCGCATGGAAGTCCGGCATGTGCAGGTCATGGAGCAGTATGCCCCCGTTGGCGTGCGAATTGGCGCCCATCCGCCGGTTACCCTTTGGAGCCAAGTCGGCCAACTCCGGCATGAGCCGGCCATTTTCATCGAACAGTTCCTCGGCCTTGTAGCTCTTCATCCAGTCTTCCAGCAACTGGACATGATCGGGATGTTCGGAGTCCACGATGATCGGCACCTGGTGGGCCCGGAAGGTACCCTCAATCTGCAGGCCGTCGACGACTTTCGGTCTCGTCCAGCCCTTGGGTGAATGGAGAACGATCATTGGCCATCGCGGCCGGGAGGTGTCGTTCTTGCTCCGTGCATTGCTTTGTATTTGCCGGATATCCTCGATGGCCTTGTCCATGGTGGCAGCCATGAGTTGGTGCATCGTCTCCGGCTCATCCCCCTCCACAAAGTACGGCTCCCAGCCGCAGCCTCTGAAGAACTGCTCCAATTCCTCATGCTCGATCCGTGCCAGGACAGTCGGGTTGCTGATCTTGTAGCCATTGAGGTGCAGGATCGGCAGCACGGCTCCGTCGGTAATCGGGTCAAGAAACTTGTTGGACTGCCAGGCGGTCGCCAAGGGCCCGGTTTCAGCTTCACCGTCGCCGACCACGCAGGCGACGATCAGACCAGGGTTATCGAAAGCGGCGCCGAAGGCATGGCTCAGCGAGTATCCCAGCTCGCCGCCTTCGTGAATCGACCCGGGCGTCGTCGGCGCAACGTGGCTGGATATCCCGCCGGGAAACGAGAACTGAGTGAAGAGCTTCTTGAGCCCGGCCTCGTCCTGCGTGACGTTCGGATAAACATCACTCCAGGTGCCTTCGAGGTAAACGTTGCCCACAATCGCCGGGCCACCGTGACCGGGACCGGCGACGTAGAACATATCCAGGTCGTACTTCTTGATGACGCGGTTCAAATGCACATAGATGAAGTTCTGACCCGGCGTCGTGCCCCAGTGACCCACTACCAAGGGCTTCACGTGAGACTGCTTCAGCGGTTCCTTCAGCAGCGGGTTGTCGTACAGATAAATCTGGCCGACCGACAGGTAATTGGCGGCGCGCCAGTAAGCGTTCATTTTGCGGAGGAGGTCTGGCGTGAGTGTGTTGGTATTCGCGCCTAGCTCCTTTTCGTCCGCCCTCGATGGCGAGCTTAATGTATTCGTTTCGTTTGTGAGTGCTTGCATATCCATCCCATCTTTCAAGTGTGTTCAGAGATCGTGAATGACTTCCGGCGGAAGCGCGGCCCGCAAGGCATTTAGTACCGCGAGGACGTCGATGAATTCCTGTGCGATCGCACCGCTCACCGGGCTCAGATGACCTGTGGCTGCGAAGACCATCCCGATGACGCTCAGCGCAATTCCGCCGAGGGCGCTCTGTAGGGCGATGGATCTCATCCGCAGGCTGATGTGCATGAACTCGTCCACCTTCTTGAGGGAGTTGTCCATGACCACAACGCCAGCGGCTTCCGCCGTCACGTCGCTGTTCTGCCCGATCGCCATGCCGACCGTGGCAGCGATCATCGCCGGCGCGTCATTGATGCCATCTCCGGCGTAAAGTGTTTTGGCCGCGGCGGTTTCCTTGCGGACGATCGCCAGTTTTTCTTCAGGACTCTGCTCAGCGTAGATTTCGGTGATGCCCACCTCATCGGCCAGATAACGCACCTCGGATTCGCGATCTCCGGACACGATCATCAAGCGGTCGAACTGGTGGTGCGGTCCCAAATGCCTCACGAAGGAGCGGCTCTCTGCACGCGGTGCATCCCGGAACCGCAAGGCCGCCGCATAGCGCTCATCAATCGCCACCACACACTCGAGTCCGCCGCCGGCGGCAGGAAGTTGATCGGACCCGGCGAGGCTTTGCGCCACGAGCTTACTACGACTCGTAACCTGCAGGAAATGACCGGAAACGATTCCCCGCAAACCCTGGCCGGGGAGTTCGCTCACTTCCGTAGCGTCCGGGATCTCGATCGATGCCTCCGTTGCCGCTGCGAGGATCGCCCGGGCCAGCGGATGTTTGGAGTAGCGTTCCAGGCTTGCCACCAGGGCCAGCACTTCCCGCTGAGCAAAACCGGGCGCCACAAGCTGCTCTGTCAGCTTTGGCTCTCCGTAGGTGAGCGTGCCGGTCTTGTCAAAAATGGCGGTCCGGCACCTGGCGATTTCTTCGAGTACTACGGGGCTCTTGACGATGATCCCCCGGCGGGCGCAGAGAGAAATCGAACCGATTACGGCGATCGGTATGGCGATTAACAACGGGCAAGGCGTGGCGATCACCAGCACTGCGAGGAAACGGATCGATTCGCCGCTGATTAGCCAGGCAAGGAGGGCCACCGCCAGGGCCACCGGGGTGTAAAAGGCCCCTAGCCGATCGCCGAGCCGTTGCAGCCGCGGCCGCCTGGCTTCGGAGTCGCGCATGACTTCCATGATCTTTGCGTAGCGTGAATCTGCCGCCCGCTGGGTGGTGCGAATGGTGAGTGCGGATCCGCCATTGATCGCTCCCGAGATTACCAGCGAGCCGCGCGTCTTAGTGATCTCGAAGGGCTCGCCTGTTAAATACGCCTCGTCCATCATCCCGTGGCCTTCGACCACTACCCCGTCAGCCGGACAAATCTCGTGCGGATAAACCACGAGGGTGTCACCCACCGCGATCTCCGCCAGCGTGACATCGCGCATCTCAGCCGCGTACTTTCGGTGGGCGATCGAAGGCATCCGCTTGGCTAGCGCGGCCAATGCTGAGGAGGCGCTTCGTACCGCATAGCTCTCCAAGGCCTTACCTCCGGAGAGCATCAATACGATAATTGAGCCAGCCAGGTATTCGCCTAACAAAACGGAGGTAATAATGGAAATGCCGCCCAGCAGGTCAGAACCGAATTCCAGCTTCAGTAGACTACGGAACAAGTCATAGAGCAGCGGCAGGCCGCCGAGAATGAGCGCGACCAGCAATGGAACCCGGTACGTGCCGGCTGCGGCATGAAGGCCGAAGCGGAGCACCAGATGCAAAACGATGGCGGCGATGCAGAGGGCCGCGATGATCGTCGTTTTGCGGCGCCGAAGATTGAACGGCTCAGTCCGGGACGCACCAGGCAGCGGCACGGAACTAACGGTTGGCTCCGCTCCCTGTGCTGGGACCGCCGCGGGTGGGCATTCCATGATCGAGTTCATACCGCACCGCTGAACTCACCGGCGCTTGACGGTGTATGCATCATTTGCAGGTCATCCCGATAACGAGGCATGTCTTCAATGCGATGAGCCATCGCCATGCCGCACTTGGGACAATCGCCGGGATGGTCCTGTTGCACTTCCGGGTGCATGGGACAGCTGTGGATAGGTTCGGCCGTAGCGGGCAAGTGGGGCGTGGGCTCCTGGGTCGCCACGGTGCCGGGAGTTTGGGCTGTGGGCATGTTCGTTCGGTTCCGGCCGATCACCCCGCTGCCGCCTCCTTCATGATTTTGACGATCGTGTCCTCCACTTCCTGCGCTACCGCTTCCAGTTGGGGTGTTTGGAACATCGCCAGAAGAGTGGTCGGCTTCAAAGCGGCCACCATCGTTTTACCGTTTTCCTCGTAAATGGAGATCCGGCACGGCAGCGCCGTAGAGACGCTCATGTTCTCCTCAAGAACCCGCTTCGCTTGTTTAGGCTGACACACCTCAAAGATCAGGCATTCAGGTGTGAACTCCACGCCCTTCTTCGCCATGGTCTCTTTGAGGTTGTGAACCTGCATGACGCCGAAGTGGTTGGCCTCGACGGCGGCCTGCAAGGCAGCCGCAGCTCCACTCACGGATTTGCCAGTCGACATTTTGATCAACATGAAGATTCCTTTCCTGTTTCGTCGCTCATCGCGTCCGCCCGCGATCACCTTCGTTTCGCTCTGGTAACCATGACAACCAGCAGGGCCACAACCACCACCATCAGCACGGTCCAAAGCCACATCCCACCGCCCATCCATCCGTATCCGTGGTACATCATTCGAGGTTCTCCCTTCCGTCTGTCTATAGCGCGTGCCGCCCGGAGTCTATTGCTGTTCCGGGCGGTTTTCCTTGTCAGCGTTCGGCGAGCCCATGTCCGAATTGCCCTTCATCATCGGGCACTCTGCCATGGATGCCTTGCCCATCTGCATGTGCTCCATCATGTGGTGCATCATTTCGTCTTCCATCTTTGTCTTCCGCGCGTCCATGTTCATGCGCTGTTTCGCCATATTGGTGACGACGACGGCCATCAGGCCTGTCTTCCTTTCATCCGGCGCGCGGTTCATCCCGGCGAGTTGCTCGGTGAGTTGAGCGTCTTGGGCCTTGATGTCTTCCGCCAGTTTCTGTTTCTGTTCCTTCATTTCCTGGCAGTGGTCCATCATGGCGGTCTTCGTCATGGTTTTCCCCTGCGCAGGATCGAGGGTTTGCGCGTGGATGGGAGACCAGATGGCCAGGACTTAAGACGAATGCAAGACCTGAACATGGACGGATCCTATCCACAGCAGCCTCCACCCTTGGCCGCCGGCGTACTGCTGGTGGGCGTGGAGAAGAACTTCTGGCGGCAGTGGTCGCTGCAGAAGTACCACGTCTTCCCATCGCGTTCTGCGTGAATGGCAGTCGCCGCGTCTACGGTCATGCCGCAGATGGGATCTTTGGTCACGGACTTCGATTCAGTCATGGTTCAAGCACCTTCTCGTACGTGTCTCGATCAGTCTCGATCAGTGTGGCCTTCCACCTTTGCGGCACCATCACGTTCCGCCGCTCGCGGCAAAGGAAGACTTGTGTTCCGCTTCCTGTAACCAATATGGCGAGCGGCCGCGGTGAAGGTAGAGCCGGTTCTCATACTCGCGGCTAACGGACACGGACTCAGCGTGACTCCGGGCCGTTCTAGATGGCTTCCCGGGTGAGGCCGACATGGACTTTAGAGTCCGTCCAACTCACCCGTTCCACCCAGGCGGGTGAAACCAGCACCTTCTTGCCCGGCCCCCAATTCCGCATTACCACCTCGATGTAGCGGATAGCCCAGGCTTCTCGTCCACGAGAAACCCGTCCACATGGCCGATTTCACCATCAGCCGCTTCAATGTGATAGCCGGTAACTGCTTCGCTGCTGAGCAGATGAGAATCCGTCGACTCTCTCCAGATGCTATTCTCCATGGCTTTGCTCACGGTAGTTGTTGGCATCGCCAGGCCCGCCGGGTAGAACGCTGCGCCCCACAGATAGGGGCCACCCGGGTAATAAGGATAGCCGTAATACCCGGGCAAAGCGGACTCATGCCGGTGGGAGACGGGTAGTTGCGGGTTGATATTGGGGATCTTCTCAACCTGCTTCCCAGCGGACGGCCAGTCTGTGGAAATTGGCGAGACCAGCACATACTGGCTGCCAAGCCAACCATCCGTGTCCACCGTGAGGTAGCGGATGGCCCAGGTCTCCCCGTCGAAATAGAGCTGATCTGCGGTTCCCAGCTCGCCGTCCGTAGCGCGGATCACAAGACCTTTCAATTGCGCAGTATTCACCAACATCGTCTTGCTCCCCAAGGCAGTTGGTCGCTCCGGCTTCGGTGTCCCAACGATCCAGAGGTCAGAGCGCTATTTTGTGGCCGCTGCCACTACCTCAGGCGCGTGTAGGTCCACCGTGACTGGCCGGGTGGTTTCGATGATGTTTCTGGCTTTTTCGACTTCCGCGGCCGTGCCATGCACCATCAGCAGGAACTTGTCAGTTTTGAGTGCCGCTTCGTACTGAAGGACGCTGTCCTTCGGAATACCCATGCCATAGAGCCCGGCCCCGATGGCGCTCAAACCTCCGAATACCGCGGCGCCTTCCAACGCACCTATGATCCACGCAACCAAGGGGCCGGCCACGAGCACCGGACCGATGCCTGGAATGGCGAAGAAAGCCGACCCGAACAGCATTCCCCAGAATCCTCCCCAGAATGCGCCCGTCTTGCCCCAGTACTTCATCCGGTCGCCGGTGTTGTAGTAACCCACGACGTGTTCATCGGTGTGAGAATCCTTGCCCACGATGGACAAGGTGCGCATGTCAACGCCGGCGCGCTGGAGCTCCTTGACCGCTCCTTCTGCTTCGACGTGCGTGCCATAGACAGCTACCACTGCGTTTGGTTCAGACATTTCCCATCTCCTTTAGAATTCGCGTTCGCTCTGTCGATCCTAACGACCGTCTAAATGCGAGTGCACGCGCAGCACCAATGTTTGTTGCTGCCAGTTGACATGTGGAGTGCCGGCAAAGGCCATTGGAATGCTTAAACTTGCGAGTGGACACCGGTTTCGGTACGCGGCCGGCCGCTCCCGTGGCACACCCGGCGATGGCACCCCGTTACCGGGAAGCCCAAACGGCTAGCAGTTCATGGGAATTCACGGGAAATCGGTTCGTCCCAAAGGAGGCGTGGACGGCACAGAACACATCACGGTATCGGCGCGGATGGCTCTTTGGGGGCGAACGTACACCTCGCCGTAGGTCTGAGGGTTTCAGAGCCTCATGCAGTGTTTCCGCCCGGTGAAGAACGCCGGTCGCTGGACATAAGTAGGCCTGGGGGCATGCCGCGAGGCAAAGGCTGCGCCTCTGGGCGTAAGAAGTGCAGTTGCGGCGCCACCTTCGCTGTTTCTGCCAGCGCCAACAATCCGGCACAGTTTGCACTATTGTGGAAAAATCTCCCGCAAATAACCTTCAAGCCTTGCCGCTCGCCGGCAGCCGAGATGGTGCAAACCGTGCCCTGAATAAATGGTCGGCACGGGTGCGTTCGATAGGGAGGCTCACGAGAGGGTGCCAGCGACGTGCTTTTGCGCCAGGAAGATATCATGAGAAGCCACACTCGCATCAGCCAGTCCATTTACCACCTGCTTCCACCGAACTCGTGCGCTTCGATTCTTTGGCGGAAATCCCCTTGGATATGCATTGGTCGCGGAATCACGCCACCGGCGAAGTCCGGCGGCAGTTTGATCCCGGGTCGTGGGAGCTCATGCATAACCCGTGGGTTGTACTTGCAGGCAGTCTCGAACGACAGAATCGAGCGGTCGGAGTTAAATGGCGGGTGGGCGTATGCATACACGCCTGAAGTGGGCTGGGCGAAGGGGGGACGGCCAGGAACATCATGACGATCCGGCCTGGATGATGCGGAAGCGCTAAATGAGTTGCTCGAACAATTGCACGGCCTGTCAGAGGGTTACGTTTACAAGGCGGCCGTGGACTATGCCTTGCGGGTGATACCGCACTGCGATGGCGTGGCTATTCCTCTGGAAGCCAATCGGATCCTGTGGCAACGTTGCTTGACTCTGAAGGGAGAGCCGGAATGGAAACTGAGCGCTACGAAATTGGCATGATCGGCCTCGGCGTGATGGGGCGCAACATGTTACTGAACATGGCTGACCACGGCTTCCCGGTGGCGGGCTACGATAAGGACCCCAGCAAGGTGGAAGCACTCCACAAAGAATCGACAGCAAGCGATATTCAAGCCGTCGCCAACATCCAGGACCTCATCGGACTGCTCCGCCGACCGCGCGCCGTAATGATGCTCGTTCCCGCGGGCCCACCCGTGGATTCGGTGATCGCCGACCTGTTGCCGCATCTCGAGAAGGGCGACCTGATCATCGACGCCGGGAACTCCTACTTCAAAGATACGAACCTGCGTGCCGGCAACCTGGCCGAACACGGCATTCAGTTTCTCGGAGTAGGAGTGTCTGGTGGCGAGGCAGGCGCACGTCACGGCCCAAGCATCATGCCCGGGGGACCGAAAGAGGCGTACGAGCGGGTCCGCCCGCTGCTCGAGGCCGTCGCCGCCAAGGTAAACGGAGATCCATGCGTTGCTTACCTCGGCCCCGGCTCCGCAGGGCATTTCGTCAAGACGGTCCACAACGGCATTGAGTATGCGTTGATGCAGCTTCTGGCCGAGACCTACGATCTGATGAAACGCGGCCTCGGTATGTCCGACGATCAACTGGGCGACGTGTACGACATATGGAATCAAGGGGAACTCAACGGCTACCTGATCGAGATCACCAGTCGCATCTTCGGCAAGGTCGACGAACGGACCGGCAAGCGGTTAATCGATGAAATACTGGAGGTGGCCAAACAGAATGGCACCGGCATGTGGACCTCGCAATGCGCGATGGAATTGGGGGTGCCCATCCCGACTATCGATCTTGCCGTGGCGATGCGGAACATGTCGGTGCTCGAGAAACAGCGCGAGACGGCAGGCGAAATCTTTGAGCGATCCATTCCGCCGTTTCGTGGCGACCGCGGGATCTTCGTCGAGCAACTGGGCCAGGCGCTCTATGCCGGGATGATCATCACCTACGCCCAGGGCATGGCGGTCCTGGCGGCGGCATCGGACAAGTATGACTATTGCTTTGATCTCGCGACCGTGGCACGCATCTGGCGGGCGGTTGCATCATCCGCGCAGCGTTGCTGGAGGACATCCGACAGGCCTATGGCGCCCAGCCGAGCCTGCCGAATCTACTGCTGGCCCCGAAGCTGGCGGAAAAGGTACTCACTAACGAGAAGAATCTGCGTCGCGTCGTCAGCGCCGCAATCGAAACGGGCCTGCCAGCCCCCTGCTTTATGGCGGCTCTGAGTTACTTTGACGGCTACCGTAGCGCGTGGCTGCCGGCCAATCTGATTCAGGCCCAACGCGACTACTTCGGCGCACACAGCTACGAGCGAATCGACGTCAAAGGCACATTTCACACGGACTGGATAAACACTTGAGCACAATGAAAACGAGCGATCAACTCGCACCGAACATATTCGTCATCTTCGGCGGAGCGGGCGACCTGACTTGGCGGAAGTTGATGCCGGCTCTGTTTGATCTTTCCCAGAGTCATAGCATTCCGGCGCACTTTGCCATTATCGCCGTGGACCGCGTCGAACTCAGCGATGACGCTTTGCGCAAGCGCCTGCATGCGGGCGTTAAGCAGTTTGCCCGCGCCGGCAAAAGCCCGGCCAAGGAGTGGACCGAGTTCTCGCGGCATATCCGCTACTTGCAGGGCGATTTCAAAAGCGACGCGACCTACAAGGAACTCGGCGATCAGTGCGCCAGCCTGGAAAGGGAGTGGGGCTCAAAGGCCCAACGCGTTTACTACATGGCCACGCCGCCTTCCTTGTTCGGCGAAATCCCCAGCTTCCTCGAACGTGCCGGCCTCGCGCTGACCGGGAAAGGGCGCGAATTGTCGTCGAGAAGCCGATCGGGTACGACCTGGAGTCGTCATTGGCGCTCAACCGGACACTCGCCAGCGGTTTTCTGGAATCTCAGATCTTCCGTATTGATCATTACCTGGGTAAGGAGACGGTGCAGAACATCCTGGCCTTCCGGTTTGCCAATCCATTGTTCGAGCCCATCTGGAACCGGCGTTACGTGGACTACGTGACCATCACTGTCGCTGAAGAAGTAGGCGTGGAACATCGCGGCGGCTATTACGATGGGGCAGGCGCCCTTCGCGACATGGTGCAGAATCACCTGTTGCAACTGCTCTGTCTGGTCGCCATGGAACCGATGGTATCCTTCGAGGCCGACGAGATCCGCAACAAGAAAGTGGATGTACTGCACGCGGTTCGGCCCATTCCCTACGACGCAGTGCATCACTCCACGGTGCGCGGGCAGTACGACAAGGGTTGGATCGGCGGCAAGAAGGTGCGCGCTTATCGCGAAGAAGACGGCGTACCGCCCGATTCCCGGACGGAGACCTTTGCGGCGTTGCGGCTGTTTGTAGACAACTGGCGTTGGCAAGACGTACCGTTCTATCTCCGCACCGGCAAACGCCTGCCCCGTACGGTGTCAGAAGTCGCCATCCAGTTTCGCGCGGTTCCCCATCAGGCGTTTCCCGCTGATGCAACCCTCGACTGGCAACCGTCACGCCTGATTATCTTGATACAGCCCGAGGAAGGCATCGTGCTGCGCTTTCAGGCGAAGCACCCCGGGCCAAAGATGGTTTTGCAACCAGTGGACATGAAATTCAGTTATCGCGATAGTTTCGCCACGCCGTCGCCGGCGGCCTATGTGACGTTGCTTGCCGACGTGATCGGTAATGATGCCACGCTGTTCATGCGTGCCGACCAGGTGGAAGCGGCGTGGCGGCTACTGATGCCGGTGCTCGATGCATGGAAAGCCAGCCCTCCCAGCGATTTCCCGAATTATGCCGGCGGCACGTGGGGACCGGACGCCACGCAAGGTCTGCTTGTTCAACAGGGGCACAGTTGGCCAGCACCCGTGGAATTCGCCGGACGGCCCAAATGAGAGAACTCACGAAGCGCGCGGATCCGAGAGTGCCAATCACAGCGTTGTTTCTGGACATCGGCGGCGTCCTGCTCACCAACGGGTGGGATCATCACGCGCGGAGAAGGGCGGCAAAGCACTTCAGTCTGTCGTGGGCCGAGATGGAGAAGCGGCATGCGCTGACCTTCGAAACCCATAAAGAGGACAAGCTCACATTCGACGAATACTTAGGTCGGGTGATCTTCCACCAAAAGCGACCGTTTACCCGCGCTCAGTTTCGGCGCTTCATGTGCGCGCAATCGAAACCGTACCCCGAGATGATCGATTTAATCGTACAACTCAAAGCGCGGTACAGGTTGAAGATCGCCGTGGTCAGCAACGAAGCGCGGGAGGTAAATGCGTATAGGATTCGCACGTTCAAGTTGGGCGGGTTCGTGGATTCCTTTATCTCTTCGTGCTTTGTCCCCATCCGTAAGCCTGACGCCGACATCTTTCGGCTTGCGCTGGATATCGCCCAGGTACCGGCCCGGCAGGTCGTCTACATCGAAAACACGTTGACGTTCGTCGAGGTCGCGGAAGGCTTGGGGATTCGAAGCACCCTTCACACGGACTACACGTCCACTTGCGAGAAAACTGGAATCCCTCGGGTTGCGGAGCGAAGGAAATGCGTGAACATCGCTGACGGCACGCCACATCGCTCATTTTGTTACCAAAACAGGCAGGGTCAACGGCTGCTGAAAAGTGGTCGTCACAACCTATGATCCTTCTTATTCTGTTCCAGGCACAACCGCCAACAGCGTTAGGTACTGACGGCCTATTGGCCGCAATTCAGAGCGTCTTCGCGTCGTTCGTCCATCAAGTTCCGTACATCGTTATCGGGGTCGTCCTGTTTTTGTTCTTCGTCCTTGGCGCGAAGGCCACCAGCCGGGTCTTCATGGAGGCCGGATCACGGACGAGACTCCCTGAGAATGTTGCCGCGATTTTGGGTCGCTTGGTCTCCAGCGCCATCATGATTCTGGGCCTTTTTGTTTCGGCGGTTGTTATCTTCCCCGCGTTCAAGCCGGGCGATCTGGTAACTGGCCTCGGGATAACGTCGGTGGCGATCGGGTTCGCGTTTAAGGATGTTCTGCAGAATTTCTTTGCGGGCATTCTGATCTTGTGGCGGCAGCCATTCGTCGTGGGTGACCAGATTCGAGTGCATGACTTCGAAGGAACGGTTGAGGAAATCAACACACGTTCGACGCGAATCCTAACCTACGACGGTGAACGTGTGATTTTGCCCAACGGCGACGTATACGTCAGTCCTATACTCGTCCGCACAGCGTATCCCCATCGTCGCATCCGTTTCTCCGTCGGTATCGGCTATCCGGATTCGATCGAACAAGCGCGCACTGTTATTCAGGGCGTGTTGGCCCGAACCGAAGGCGTGCTGTCCGAGCCAAGGGAGGTTGTATACGTCACGGACTTGGGCCCTTCGAGCGTTAACTTCAGCGTCTACTTCTGGACCAAAGCCGATCAGGCAAACGTGCTGGCGGTTCGTGACCGAGTGGCTACGGGGATCAAGCTGTCTCTGGACGAAGCCAAAATCGACATGCCCTATCCGCACACCGTGGTGATTCTTGACCGCCAAACTGGAACTGATAAACCGGGCGGAGCGGTACCTGGAACCTGCCGAGATTGAACTGATCGAGGTGTTTCGTCCGCGGCATCCGAAACTGCGTCAGGTAGCCTGCTTCGGCACGGCGTTTCACCGCACCATGCAGCGAGTGGCTCGGCTATTACCCATCCCGCGCCGGTTCGATGCGAGGGGGATACAACGTTATGGGTTTCACGGCTTGTCTTACGCCTACCTTGTGGAAGAACTCAGCCGAGTGGCCGGCCCGGCGGCTGCTCAAGGTCGCGTGATACTTGCCAACTTGGCAACGGGGCGAGCCTGGCAGCGGTTCGCGACGGCAAGAGCATCGACA
>JBBQGE010000094.1:0-23214 GCA_038322675.1 Bryobacterales bacterium | reverse complement strand
GGCTCTCCGAACTGCGAACTGAGAGCCGCGACGATCGTCACCGGGCTGTACCGATTGGAAATGTCGTTCTGGATCACGAGCGCCGGCCGCGTCTTTTGGATCTCGTGACCGACCGTCGGATCAAAAGCGACGAGATACAGTTCACCCCGGCGGGGAGGAGTCATGTGCGCTTGCGTGTGGTCTTCCGAGTTCGACCGGACCTGGTCACGGGCGCTGTCGCCGTTTCTTCCTCGAGGGGGAACCACTCGGCCGCGAGCGCACGATCCCGCTCGGCATTCGCGAGCGCTTCGACCTTCAGCCGTTCCCGCAAGTTGGCTTTCCCTTCCGCTTCGATGTAGCTCAAGACGGCGCGGTCAATGAATCCGCTCCGATTGCCCTTCGGCGCCACGCGATCGAGTACGGCGACCGTCTTGTCCGGGAGAACGATGTTGATGCGCTTACTCATGGGCGTATGAAGTGTTCGAGTTCGCAGTGTACACACCGAGAGTGTGTATGTCAAATGAAGGCTGGCGTGTTGCGCACTGCTATTTTATCCTACACAAACTGCCGGCAACGTCGGATTAACTACGCTTAAACCCGAGCTCCTCGATTACCATTGAAGTATATGGAAACGGAAATAGTGGAGACACTCCTCTCCCGGATTGCCTCCTGCCTCGATGACGACCCTTCGAAAGCCCTCTCCCTTCTCCAATCCTGCGAACAACAACTTGTAACCAATCGTTTCGCGAAGGCGTTTGCCCGCGACGGTAGAGCCATACGCGTCCGCGTACCGGCCGTAGATGCGGCTCTAATCGACGTGAGCCGGGCCCTCTCCCTGATACACAACAGCGCCAGTGCCGCGCAAATTCGCGAAAGCGTCGAGCACGCGATGGGAGAACTCAGCCCGGCCGCGGCTCACTAACCGGCCCACTGGCGTCGCAGTTCGAACATGGGCTCGTTATCATAGAGTCCATGACCATCCAACGGATGGAGCACGTCGGCATCGTGGTTGACGACCTCGCGGCCGCAACCGGGTTCTTCGTCGAACTTGGACTCGAGTTGCAGGGAACGGGGCCGGTTGAGGGCCTCTGGGTGGACCGCATCGTGGGGCTCGACGGCGTCCGGGCAGACATCGCGATGCTGCAGACCCCGGACGGCCACGGGCGACTCGAGCTCACGAAATTCCACACGCCGGCGGCCCGGAGCGGCAACCAGCACGAGCCCGCGAACACACCGGGCATCCGCCATATCGCATTCGCCGTCGAAGACATCGATAGCGTCGTCGCTGGCCTGCGCGCCCGCGGCGCTGAGCTCGTTGGCGAGCTGGAGCGCTACCAGGACAGCTACCGGCTCTGCTACGTCCGCGGCCCCGAGGGGATCATCGTCGAACTGGCAGAGCGCATCGGCTAGACACCCCACCAACCCGCCGCATACCGTAGCGCACTCAACTGCACGCCCACATAGTCCTTGAACGTCAGCGGCGCCGGCACCCGCCCCCAACTCGCCAGCAGCCGCTCCCCGAACTCGCGAGCCACCACCGTATCGATCCGAATGCTCTCGCCCGCGATGTCGTTCAATACGCCGTCCAGCGTAAACATCACCTTCCGCAGCAGCACCAGCGCCGCCGGGAACCGCACCCCCTCCATGCCGATCCGGTCCAGCAGCCGCATCGCGTCCATTGCCCCCAACGAGCACACCACCGGCAGCGCCGCAAAGTACTCATTCACCAACTTCTCTACCACCTCGCGATCCCCTGGACCGCTCAGCGCCACAACCGCTTCGCACACCCCCCGCGCATCCCGGAATGTCATCGCCCCGATCAGCCGCGCGGCATGACGGCGTTGATCGCGCGTTAACCGCCCGGTCAACGCCCAATCCAGCACAATCAACTGCCCCGCGCGCTCGTCGTACAGCAGATTCCCCGCATGCGGATCGGCATGGAACATGGCGTCCGAATTCGCCGAGAACATCGGCGCCGCAATCAGCGCCTCCACCACCTGCGCCGCCACCCGCCGCCGCAATGCGGGCTGCCGCGCGTACGCCTCCGTCACCTTCACGCCATACTCGGCACTCATCGCGGTGACCTGATCCGTGCACAACTGCGGAATCGGCACCGGGGCCCGGAATGCCGAACTCCGATAGATCCGTCCCACTTCCGCCAGAGTCACCTGCTCCCGCCGAAAATCCACCTCGTGCGCCAGCAGCAGGCAAACCTCCTCCAGCGTCTCCGCAATCTGCCGGTGCGCGGACTCGTAGCGCCCGTCATCACCCCCCAAGTGCCCCGACAAATCGAGCAGCAGTTGCAGGTCCTCGGCGTAAAACAGCGGTACATGCGGCTTCAGCACTTTGAAAACGCCGCGCGCCTCCACTCCCAATACCGGATTCCGCCACGTAAACTCGACAATCGCACTGACACTCGCCTCCGAGAGCAGACGATCCGCGATCTCCACGCCGTACGCCCGAAGCGCCGGCCCGAGTTGACGTTCGAGAATCTCGCGCACGCCCGCCGCCGTCATATCGGAGATCCCGTTTTCGAGCGTCTGCAATGCACGCCGCAACTCGGGACTCAGCCGCCGCGTCCGCGCCAGCACCTGCCCCAGTTTCTGCAAACCCGGAGTCTTCGCAATCAGCAGCACCAGCCGCGATTCGATCGACGTCTCCGGCGGCAGTTCCAACTGCTCCACCAGTTTCGGTGCCAGCCGCTCATCCGAAATCCGCGACGCGACGAACGCCATGCACTCGTGCACCAGTGGCCGCCAGGTCGAATAGGCATCGGGCACCAGTTGCTCCACCGACAGCAGATCGGCGATCCAGTTGCCGATCTGCGCCCGCCACTCCGATCCAGCCGGGCCCAGGATGTCTCGCACGGCCGTCACCCGTTCGGCGGTCGTGTTCGCGGCTCCAAACGCGCCGAACAGCCGCTCCATCTGCGCCTGCGGAACGGTGGCAGCGAAGGATTCAAACAGAGATAAGTCGAGCATTTCCGGCCTCCTTACGATTTCAGAAACTCCAGCAGGTACCGCATCGTGAGCCCGGGCTGATCGGTGGGGAAAATGTGGCTTGCCTGCGGCAGAATCACAAGGCGGCTAGCGGGAATTCGTGCCGCGATGAGATGTCCGTTCGACGGAGGCACCAGCCGGTCGCTCTCGCCATGGATCACCAGAGTGCGCTGCCGGATCTGCGGCAGCCGCTCATATGAACGCCACGCGACGATCGCGCCGAGTTGGAACAGGTAGCCGAGGATATGCGGTGGATTTCGGCGTACCACTTCCAGATCCCGGTCGATCCGCTCGCGTGGCGTATGCGGGTCGTAGATGAAGGGCACGAGAGCCTCGGTCCTGTGCGCGCGCGACGCCATCGTCAGCGGCGACAGGATTCGGCGGATCTCCGGGCTCGGCGGCTCCGCCAGCGGACCACCGCACTGCGTGCACCCCAGTACGAGTTTTCGAACACGGCCGGGATGCTCCAGCGCCAGTTCCTGCGCAATCATCCCGCCCATTGAAACTCCAAAGACGTGTGCGGAATCCACTCCGGCGGCATCCAGTACCGCCGCGGCATCGTCCGCCATGGTTCGCATCGAGAACGGAGCCAGAGGCGAATCCGTCTGCCCGACCCCGCGATTATCAAAAACGATGGTTCGAAAATGTTCAGCGAGTAGCGGCCGCAAGTTCTGCCACATCTTCATGGAGAACCCGAGGCCCATGATCATCAGCAGCGGTTCGCCGTGGCCCTGGTCCTCCCAATAAATGCGCACGCGACCGCAGTGGGTATGTGGCATGGCGGTCCGCCGGACTTTATTTGGATGCGACTTTCTCTCGCTCCATAGCAGCTTTGTGTTTGCGCGACCCCGCAGTGTTACGCCGCCGCGGGTGCTCCACCGCCGGTTCTACCGTGTGTTTTCGCGACGGCTTGGGAGCGTCGACCGTCGCATCCCGGCGCCCCGGGTGCTCAGCCACCGACGGTAATACCGTATTTCCGCCCTGCCGCTTCGAGCCCCCGGCCTCATCAGAGTCAGCCGCCGCGACGCTCTTCTTCCCCGCGTCTCCCCGATGCGCTCGCCGATCACCCGACAGCGCCTTATACTCGCTCGCCGCCGGTTCTACCGTATCTCGAGACTTCGCGCCGACACGCTCCGCCCTCACGGAGTCAGCAGCCGCGGCGCTGTTCTTCCCCGCGTCTCCCCGATGCGCTCGCCGATCACCCGACAGCGCCTTGTGCTCGCTCGCCGCCGGTTCTACTGTATCTCGAGGCTTCGCGCCGACACGCTCCGCCCTCACGGAGTCAGCAGCCGCGGCGCTCTTCTTCCCCGCGGGTTCCCGATGCCCTCGCCCATCACGCGACGGCGCCTTGTGCTCACTCGCCGCCGGTTCTACCGGATCCCGAGGTTTCCCGCCGACACCCGAAGCATCCTCCGCCCCTACGGAGGCAGCGTCCGCAGCGCTCTTCTCCCCCGCAGGCTCCGAATGCGCTCGCCCCGCCGGTCCTACCGCATCCCGGGGCCCAGCCGAAGTCTCCTCCACCTTCACGGATTCAGAAGAGGCGGCGGCCACAGCGGTCTCCTCCTGCGCGGCTTCGCGATGCGCACGCACATCGCCCGACGGCCGCGCGGCCGGACTCGCTGAACGAGTCTTCAGGAACTCGGGGAGGACAGCCTCAATACCGGCCGCCGCTCGCATCTCCTCATACGCTTCAACAATGAAATCGCGGAACAGTTCGCCATCCGGCGCGGCCTGCCCGTCATACGTCACGCCGAAATGTAGCTTCTGGTTGTAACTCTGAATCGCGACCCCAAGCCCGACGTCGGCCCCGCATGGCACATGCGGATAGTACGTCAGCAACTCCCGGCCGCTCGCATACATCGGAATCATCGGCCCCGGAACGTTCGTGCAAACCGTATTGATGATCAGCACCGGCTGTGGCAGGAAGGGCATCGCCGCCAGCGACGTCTGCAGCATCGGCGGAGTCCACCCAAGGCAGTTCGCGATCAGCAGCACCATGTCCGCCACTCGCGCCGACTTCATGGCTACCGCCCGCAAACTGATCGCCTTCGCGCGCTCCACCGGATCGGCGATATCCAGCGGCACACTCAGCGGCATCATCGATACTTCGTTGCCGCCGGTATTCCGCGTGTCCTCCGTCCGCACGCTGACCGGCACCATGAACCGGACGAAGCGCCCCTTCAGCGGCTCGCGATGAGCCTCCACGTACCGCATAACCGCACCCGTCACCGCCGCCAGCGCGACATCGTTGATTGTCACGCCGAGCGCCGCGCGGATCGCCCGCGTTTCGGCGAACGGTACCGTGGTCCAGCAATGCCCGCGCACACCATTGCACGGCCGATTGAACGGAAGCCGGTCCGCCGGCCGCAGCATCTCCGGTGCAATCGCCAGCAGACGCTGCAAACTCGCCATCGGCTTCTCGCTCGTGAACGCCTGCGCGATTCGCAGCAGCGAAACCTGCGCATCCAGCAACCGCTCCGCTATGTCGATCGTCGTACCCGCGAGACCCTCCACCAGCAACTCGCCCGGCGTCGGCAAGCGTGGCGCCGTGAAAGGCTGCGCCTCCACACGCCGCGGTTTGCGGCTCGGGTCGTACATCACGTTCATCAGTTCGATCCCCGCCACACCGTCCACCATGCAGTGATGAACGCGGGTGATCAGCGCCGACCGGCCTCCTTCCAGGCCGTCCACGACCGTCAAATCCCACAACGGCCGTTCGCGGTCCATCAACGGAGTGAAGATCTGGCCCGAAAGTTCGGCCAGTTGTTGCTCGGTGCCCGGCGGGTCGATCCGGATGCGCCGCACATGACTCCGGAAGTCGAACGCGGGATCGTACTCCCACGTCGGATGGGCGATCGAAAACGGCGGAAACATCACCCTCTGGCGGTATCGAGGGATCTCCGGCAGCCGCGTCTCGAGTTGAGCGACGCATTCGTCGTCAAAATCCCCGTCGAGAATGGCTACGCTGCCGATGTGCAGCGGTATCTCCTTCTTCTCGAAGTACAGGAAAATCGCATCCGAGCCGCGCATGCGATGTCTCAGAGGTTCGAGCGGCATCATCCCTCCTCAGCCATGAAATCCGGCAACGTCATACGACATGAACACCAGGTCCTCGGTCCGGCCTTCGCGATCGATTACGCAATCGGCCAGCAGAGCCTCGATGTGAAATCCGAGATGCTGAAACAGGTATCGCGCCGGTGTCTGCGAAGACGTGAGCCGTGCGATCAGGCGCCGCAGTTCCAGATCGTGGGCCACGGCGAATACTTCCTTCGCCAGCAGTTTTCCCAATCCTTTTCCGCGGTAAGCGGGCGAAATCATCAGCCGGATTTCGCCCAGATGGCGCGTCCAGGTCATGCCGCCGCGCCGCAAAGTGCCGTAGCCGATCAGAGTGCCGCCCGATTCGGCCAGCACCGTGAGACTCAGTCCCTCGCGAACCCGGTTCACCCACCGCTCCATGCCGGCCGGGTCGCGGGGATCGTCCATGAGAAAGAACAGGTCCTCCTCGGGAAGCTCGCTCACGAATTGACGGACTTCGCCGCTGTCGCCGGGCGTCATCAATCGAAACTTGACGTCGGTCCCGGCCACACGGACCGTCCACGGAAAGTTGTGCGCGACGGCTGCCATGGTTGTTCCCTCAGTCGCCGGCTACTTCCACCAGGTGCGGTTCGGTGCGATTCTCGCGCGCCTTCGTCGCCAGTCCCGCCAGCGCCTTCTGCGCCGCCACGAAGCTCTCCGTGCTCTTGCGCAGGACGTCGGATAGCGAAGTCACCTGGCTCGGCTCGCCGCTGCCCCTGAACGCCTCGCGGACGAATTTCACATTCACGTCCACCTGGCTCGATGCCAGATCCAGCAACTGCTTCTGCGCCTCCATGAAAGAGTCGATGCCCTTCTTGGCCAGTTCATACAGGTCCGGTTGCGGACCCACTGCTCTCTTGGGCGTGTCGGGCCGGGTGACCTGCTCTTCCACGATGTCCAGAAACTTCTTCTGGCTTTCCAGGAAATTGCGGACTCCATCGCGAGCCAGATCCGTAACACGCGTCGACGGGACCCGGCCCATCGCGCGATAGTCTGCCAGAGCCGCGCGGGTCTGCGCCTCGGTCATATCCAGAAACGCCTTCTGCGCGGTGACGAAATTGTCGATTCCCTGGCGCATTATTTCCACCAGCCGTTCGGCCGGAGCGCTCAACATCCCGGGCCGCATGCCTTCGGCGAGGATCGCGTTTTGCCGCGCCGCCAGATCGAGAAGCACGCGCTGTGCCTCCAGGAAGTTCTCGAGTCCCTTACCCGCCAGATCCATCAGATTGGCCGAGGGCATCATAGAGAACGTGCCCATCCGTTCCCGGACAATCGATAAAGCCAGTGCATTTTGTTGCGCAACCAGATCCAACAGGATCTTCTGGGTCGCGATGAATCCCTCCGCGCCTTGCCGGATCCATTCACCGAACAAACCGGGGATGGAATTGCGAGGAGCGCCAGGAGGGGTCTCAGGGGCAGGTTTCGAAGTTGCCTGCATAATGTTGCTCCTTTCGCGGTCTCATGCTGCATTGCAGCATCTATAGGAGTATAGGAGCGTTTTGTCGGTTGTGTCAAGATGAATTGGACGACACTTCTTCCCAAACCGTGACTCGATGAGAGTGATTCGCAAATACGGGAACCGGCGCCTCTACGACACCACGTCGAAGCGCTACGTGAATCTCGATGAGATCGGGCGCATGGTGCGCGACGGCGACGACCTGCAGGTGGTGGACGCCAAGACCGGCGAGGATCTGACGCGAGGCATCCTCACCCAGATCATCGTCGAGGATGCGCGCGGCGGCGACCGCGGTCTGCCGCTCGAAATCCTACGGCAACTGATCTCGCTCTCCGACAAAGCGAAAAACGACCTGCTCGACTGGTATCTCCGGACCGCCTTTGAAACCTACCGCAAAGCCCAGCAGGCGCCCATCGACTTCATGCGGAATCTCTTCGCACCCCGCGAATCGGCTCCGCATACCGAAGAGTTGCTGCGGCGCATCGAGGAACTGGAACGCAAGCTCGAAGCCAAAGAGCAGCACAAGTAGTTGAGCACCGCCGCCCTTTCAGCGCCGCGCGCGTCAGCAAGCCATGTGCCGGCTTCCGCCTCTACGCAATCCGCCGGACTACCTGAAACGGCAGCGTCACCACCGCCCACACCAGGCTCAGCACGCCGCCCACCGCAATCCCCACCAGCCGGAACGGGAGCAGAATCAGCCACACGATCGGATACAGCACCAGCGCGATAATCGCCAGCGGCCAGCAGAAGACAAACAGCAGGCACCACAGCAGGAACGTGAGCATCGTTTTTCTCTCAACAAAAGATACGCTGCGCTGCTCCGGAAAGTTCCCCTCACCCCGCCGAAAGATAGAGGAAACGGAAAGATGAAGATCGCCGTCAGCAGGTACATCAACCACCCAACATCCCGAAACTCGCCGCGTACCGTCTTGAGCACAGTGTAAGCCGTGAATCCCATCGCCAGTCCATTGGCGATGCTGAACGTGAGCGGGATCCCCAGCATCGTCAGAAACGCCGGAATCGCGATCACCGGATCCTCCCACCGGATCTCGGCCACCTGCGACACCATCAGCGACCCCACCACGATCAGCGCCGGAGCCGTCGCCGCCGCCGGAATGCTCCCGAACACCGGCGCCGCGGCCATGGCCACCAGAAACAGCAGTCCCGCCACGATCGCCGTTACTCCCGTCCGTCCGCCCGCCACCACCCCCGCCGCGCTTTCGATATAACTCACCACCGTCGACGTCCCCGCCAGCGCCGAAACCACCGTCGCCGAAGCATCGGCAAACAGGATCCGGTTGATGCGGGGAATCTCGTTGGCCTCGGTGAACAATCCGGCCTTCTTGCCTACCCCTACCAGCGTCCCAACATTGTCGAACAGGTCCACGAACAGAAACACGAAGATGATCTCCAGCGCTCCCGTGCGGAGTGCGCCCCGGATGTCCAGGCGAAACGCGGTCGCCGTAATATCGGTCCACGAGTACCACGCCGGATTCCAGGGAATCAGCCCGAACACCGCTCCCGCCGCCGTCGTCCCCAGAATCCCGATCAGCATGGCGCCGCGAATCCTCCAGGCCATCAGTCCAGAAATCAGCAGGAGTCCGGCCACCGCCAGCAGCGTCTGCGGATTCCGCAGGTTCCCCATCCCGGCCAGAGTCGCCGGATTCGGCACGATGATCCCCGAGTTGCGAAATCCGATCAGCGCAATGAACAGCCCGATCCCGGCGGCGACGGCCGCGTACAGTTCGGTGGGAATCGCCGACACGATCATCTTCCGCACTCCCACCGCCGTCAGCAGCAGAAACGTGACCCCGGAGAGGAACACCGCTCCCAGCGCCACCTGCCAGGAAATCCCCATCCCCTTCACCACCGTGTAGGTGAAATAGGCGTTCAATCCCATCCCGGGCGCCAGCGCCAGCGGATACCGGGCGTACGCTCCCATCAGTAAACTGCCAAAGGCGGCCGTCAGGCATGTTGCCGCGACGGCAGCCTGGTACGGAATCCCTGCCTCATGCAGAATCGAGGGATTGACGAAGATGATGTACGCCATTGTGACAAACGTTGTTACGCCCGCCAGAATCTCCGTTCGCCACCCGGTCTGTAGCTGGCGGAACTCAAAGTAAGCTTCCAGTCGCGATCGCACGTTCCCGATTACAGCACGGGATTCCGGCCATCCGGAGGGATCCTGGGCCGCGAACTCAGATTTCCGCGACTTGGGTCTCCCATTTCCGGAAGCATGTGTTTTATGATGGGGAAGACCCCAAGGTTAAGAATATGGCGATGAAAGTCAAAACCGCCAATAAGGCACAGTGCACTCGTTTGGGACTGGAAGGCTATCGGGCAGGTCGCGGTCTGTCGCTGGACGCGATTGCGGAACGGACAAAGATCAGCCTTCGATTCCTCCGCGCTATCGAAGACGAGGATTTTGATCAGTTACCCGGTGGAATTTTCACCACTAGCTATCTGCGGCAGTATGCAGAAGCCGTTGGCTTCGATTCGAACCGTTTGTTGGACTGCTACACCCGTGCCGTAGAACCTCAGCGCAAAGCGGAAATGGTTGTGGAAACACAGCCCCGCGGCATTCTGCGATGGTTCCGCGCCGCGGCAGCCGCAGGCCGGTAATCCCAGCACCCTCTGGAGCTTTTGCTCTACACCCCTACTGTTTCTGTACCTACCCCCTTCCGAATCTCTCATTTCCCCTAAATAAAACAGAAGGATCGCCGATAACTGAATTGAGGAGGCTGAAGACCTCTCAACTATGCGAGTCCACGATTCCAATCAAAACGCGGTCACCATCGGAACCCGTCAAACCGGTTCTACTCAGGCTGCCAATTCTGAGCGTCGGGATAGCGCCGCCGTCAACGGCGCCGGCGACCATGATCGTTTGTCCCTTTCAGATCTGGGGAGTCTGGTGCGGAGCGTCAGCGGTGATACTCCGGCGCGCACCGCCCGGGTTGACCAACTTGCCGCCACCTACCGTAGCGGAAATTACCGCCCCGACGCCTCCGCCGTCTCCCGGAGCATCGTCGCCGACGGTCTCCAGGCAGGATGAAATGGAACCGGTCTCGGAGTGTCTGAGACGCCTCTGCCAGGCGCTGGAACATCTTGATCTCGCTGCAGTTGCCTGCTGCGTCGCCGAACTGGAGGCGCTGTCCGGGCGAACTTGGGCCGAGAATCTGCCGGCCGCGGACCGCGAATGGCTCGCCGTCAAGCTGAACCGCGCTCGCATGCTCACGTCGCACGCGCATGAACTTTATGCGGGCCAACGCCGCCTCTTACAGGGGATGTGGTACACGCAATCGGGCCTGGAGGCCCGGATCACGGCGCCCATCTCGGTCGCGGTGCAGGGTTAATATGGGCAATCTCCTGTCGTCTCTGCTGAACTCGGCGAACACGCTCCACGTGGTCGACCGCCAACTCGCAACCATCCAGAACAACGTCTCCAATGCTGGGACTCCGGGGTTTGCCCGCCAGGTTCAAAGTCAGCAGGCTATGGTCTTTAACTTGGACTACGGTCTGGTGGGAGGCGTGCAAGCCGGCCCTGTACTGTCCACCCGGGACGAGTACGCCGAACAGAGCGTACGGACGGAATCTTCCCGCCTCGGCCGCGCCGAACAGCAAGCGACCGATCTCTCCAGCCTCTCCGCGCTATTCGATCTCTCTGGCAACTACGGCATCGCGGCCTCGCTCACCGGATTCTCCCGGAGCGTTTCCCGGCTCAGTGTCAACCCCAACGACCCGGGATCCCGACAGTCGGTGCTGGATGCAGCCACCTCGCTGGCCGGCGCTTTCCGGCAGACGGCGGGCGGAATCCAGACGGTCGGCGAACAGGCCGACAAGGCGATACACGATACCGTCGGCGACATCAACCGCCTGGCCTCCCAAATCTCCAATCTGAACGGCGTGTTGCGGCAGAATGACCCGAGTACGTCGGATGCCGGTCTCGACGCAAACCTGCACGCGACCTTCGAGGAAATGTCGCAACGGGCCGACTTCACCATTACGAAGCAGGCGGATGGCACCTACAACGTCTATCTTGCCGGGCAGACTCCGCTGGTGATCGGCGACCACCAGTTCCTCATCACGGCCTCCACTTCGTCGAGTGCAACCGCCGTCCTCGACTCCTCCGGCGCCGATATCTCCGGGCAGATTCATTCCGGACAACTCGCCGGTGCTCTGGAGGAGCGTAATACGCTCATCCCTTCCTATCTCGCGGATCTGAACACGTTGGCCAAGACGCTGGCCGACAACGTGAATCAGCAGTTGTCCTCCGGCCTGGATGCGAATGGCAACACGCCGGCCGTCGACCTGTTCACGTACGATTCCACGCTCGGCGAGGCGTCGACGCTGAACGTAACGGCCATCACCCAGGATCAGATTGCCGCGGCCAAGGCGGGCTCCCCCGGTGGCAACACGAATGCCTTGGTACTCAACGACCTGTTGGGATCCAGCGTGGTCCAGGGACAAAGCCTCACGGAGTATTTCGGCGCGCTCGGCGGCAAGGTAGGGCGCGATATCGCGACCGCTCAAGCCGGTAAGGATTCGTTTCAGGGCACCCTCCAGCAAGCCCGTGCCTTCCGCGAACAACTCTCCGGCGTATCGCTGGATGAGGAAGCGTCGAATCTGATGGCAGCGCAGCGTGCCTACCAGGCCTCCGGCAAACTCATGACCGTTTTGAACGACTTGCTGGATACGCTAATGCAGATAATGCGATGACCCAGGGGATGAAATAATGCTTCGCTCTCTCGATTCGTCAACCCAAGCTTTCCTTTCGAGCATGGATCAAATCAGCCGCCGTCTGGATCGCGCCCAACGCGAGATTTCCACGGGTCTGAAGGTCTCGAACATTGCCGATTCGCCCGACCAGGTCTCCACCATTCTGCAGTCGCGCGCCGACATCGAATCGAACACGCAGATCCAGGCCAATCTCGGCCTTGTGAAAAGCGAAACCGATGCCGGCGAACAGACCCTGCAATCGGCGGTGGGGCTGTTGGAGCGGGCCCGCGTTCTTGGGGCGCAAGGCGCCATCGGAACCGCACCGCCCGACGCACAGCAGTCGCTGGCAAGCGAGATCGGTTCCATCATGGAACAAATGGCGGGTCTCGCGCAGACCACCAGCGATGGCCGGTACATATTCAGCGGCAACTCCGACCACACCGCGCCGTACACCATTGACCTGACAGCCGCCAATCCGGTCAGTGCCTACGCCGGAGGCCCCGGCGAGCGACAGATCCAGCATCCGAACGGAAGCCTGTTTCAGGTCTCCCGAACAGCCCAGGAGATCTTCGACTCCACAACCCCCGAGAACAACGTCTTCCAGAGCCTCAACTCGCTCCGCACCGCTCTGATGAACGGCGACACGGCCGGCATCAACACCTCGATGGCAACTGTCGGCACCGCGCTCACGCACCTGAACTCGCAGCTCTCGTTTTACGGAACCGTTCAGAACAAGGTCGCCGAAGCCACCGACTTCGCCAGCAAACGCGACCTGCAACTGAAATCGCATCTCAGCTACCTACGGGACGCCGACCTGACATCCGCCATCGTCGAATTGACCCAAGCCCAAGCCCAACAATCGGCCGCCCTCCAGGTCCGTGCCAAGACCCCGCCCCGGAGTCTCTTCGATTTCCTGGGTTGACCCCCTACTACTACCGGTTCACAAAATGTGGGGTCCAAGTGGCCGAGGCCGATTTTGGCCTGGTCGGTCAGGACGAGCTTGTTCACGAAGGGTCCTTGTCGTTGGTGACCTCCATGGTGAAGCCGTTCGGCGACGACCTGCTCAAAAGGAATGCCCTCGTCATGCTTGAACCACTCGCGGGAGGCTTCAACGTCGCGCCGCTCTTCCTCGGTGACAGGCTCGTCGTCGATCTCGGCGGTAGCCAAGGCACGGTCGAGCGGATCGAGTAGGACTTCCAAGAGTCCGACAACGGCGGAGAGTTTCTCCGGGGCCAGGCGTTTGATCATGCCGTGGGCGTGTTGCTTCTGTTGCTGAGTGGAGCTCGGTGTTCACGGTGTCCTTCCTTCTGGTAGAGCCGGTGCAACTCCGGGTTGGGGGTGCGGGCGCCTCCGGCACCCGACTCCTGCCGTCCGGCGAGCTCGTTGAGAGTGACATTGAGCATATCGTCGATTTTGACTACAGTGGCAAATTGCGAGGTGGCATCGCCGTTCTCCCGGCGGGTGTAAACGCGGGGGCTGACGGCGAGTAGTTCGGCCACGCGGATCTGCGTGATCTTACGGCCTCCTGGAAAAAGTCGGGCCTAAATGTGACTACGTAGTCAGTAGACATTATGACGACGCAGTCAGGTTGACGATTTCCCAAGGGAGACCGCCCCGACGATGGCGCGAATCCCGGATGCTGAGATCGAGCGGTGGACGGGCTGGAAGCACGGCCACGCTATAGTGGGTGGCCATTCGTTGTAAGTGGGATTCAGGTCTGGCTCATAGCGGGAGGCTTTGGTGACGCCGGCCTTGAGGTTATCGGGAGTCACCAGTTGAGGCAAACCCTGAAAGTACGCGAAGGCACGGATGTGGGAGGCGATCCAGCAAGGCAGTTCCTGGCTCCAGGTAGCTTCGGCAAAGGTGTAACTGCGGAAGCCCATGGCAGCGACGAAGATGGACGCCCGATGGGTCTCGCCGGTCTCGCGGTTGTGAATGGGGATGGTGGCGCGGTAGCCGTCGGGCTGGGCCTCTTTGTACTCCTGCCAGACCAGTTCCAGAGTGAGGTCTTTGTGAGTTTCCTGTTTCCTTGTGGACAGCCTGGAAGTCAGGCGGGGTGGATGCACCGGCTGGGTGGTGTGGGCCGTTGACCGAACAGGAGTCGATCCAGTTCGCGGTCGCTTACAGCGGCCAATGGAGATTGGCGGCTTCGACCAGTTTGAGGTACTTGTGGACGGTGCTTTGGATTGATCGAGCAACTGCGGGCGATCTGGTGCTGGGCAAGCCCCAGAGCCGACAGCCGCGGGACCTCGCGAATCTTGCGCATGGACAGAGCCTTTTCCGGCAAACTGATTCTCCTCTGTTTCAAACAGAATCAGACTGCCTTGTTTGATGTCCAGCGCCTCCCAGATTCCGACGTGATCGCGATCACCCGTTCCGAGGTCAACGCGATCGGCCGTTCCGAACTGAATGCGAGTTTTTGATCGTCATCAGCTCGGAATACACCATCGCGATCACCTCGGAATGATAATTTTCATGGCTCGGAATCCGCACGTACTGCAAATGCATTTCTAAAGATCGGCCATGGCTCGACAGAGCGGCCTGATTCGCGGAAGTAAGGAAGCCCCCATTACCCCGCCAGCCGGCTTGCGTAGGCGAGCACCAGGGCTCCCGCGATGATGCGGTAGATGGCGAAAATCGTGAACCCGCGCTTGCGGACCCAGTGCATGAACCAGGCGACCACCGCGTAGGCTACTACAAATGACACGACGGCGCCGATCACCAGCAGAACCGCTCCGTGCGCATCGATGTGAGTAGTGCCCACTGCATTCGTTCCGTTCCCTGGACGGAGCGACTTCAGCAGATCGTAGCCGGTGGCGGCGACCATCGTCGGGATCGATAGCAGGAACGAGAACTCGAGGGCTGCCGGACGAGTCATGCCGCTCACCTGGCCGGCGGCGATGGTCGCCATCGACCGCGACGTTCCCGGAAACACCGCCGATATCGTCTGACAGGCACCGATCCAGATCGCCTGGCCAAGACTCGTGCGGTCCACCGACTTGGTCTGCGATTGCCCGGCCCTCGGCTGCGAGTACATCGCATCCACCACCCACATGACGATGCCGCCCACTACCAATGCCGTCCCCATGATGTATAGGCTCTCCAGGTGCTTCCCTATCACCTTGGTCAACAGGAACGACGGGATCGCGGTGCAGACGAAGGCAATCAGGATCAGCGTGAGCGGATGGTTCACGATGGTGCGGTCGTTGCGGGGACCATGAGGAAAGTCGGACAGAAACTCACGCAGAGTCCGCCTGAAATAGATGGGCAGACACAGGATTGCACCGAGTTGGATGACGATGGAGAACATCTTCCAATACCCGTCGGCGAGATTGATGCCCATCAGGGATTCGAAAATTCGGAGGTGCGCCGTGGAACTGACGGGCAGAAACTCCGTCAATCCTTCGACGATGCCGAGAAGAATAGAGAGCAAGTAGTCGTTCAAACAGGCTCCATCATGAGGGGATGAATCTGAATAGTAGCGCAAGCGGGATGGCGGGCGACATGCCAATAAGACGAAAGGCCGCCACGGGGTCAGAAGGGCGGCCTCTGTTATAA
Source organism: Bryobacterales bacterium (assembly GCA_038322675.1). Classification (GTDB taxonomy): domain Bacteria; phylum Acidobacteriota; class Terriglobia; order Bryobacterales; family Bryobacteraceae; genus TMP-7. Next base: position 7,431 of record JBBQGE010000094.1, on the reverse strand, counting down.
CTGGTGTGAAAGTGTTTTACGCCAGGCTACGGTCGAGATACATTCTCGGCCTGTAAGCCCTTTGGACCTTTCTTCACCTCGAATTCCACTTCGCAACCTTCGTCCAGCGTCCGGTATCCGGTCATCTGGATGGCTGAAAAGTGAACGAACACGTCCTCACCGTTGGACCTTTGGATGAATCCGTAGCCCTTAGCGGCGTTGAACCATTTCACGACACCTTTTTCTCTCACTGCTGATTTCTCCTGGTAGGTAGCATCGCAGGGCGGTGCACGCACACAGGTAGGGTGCTGAGGCAGCTCGACACTCCTGGCTCGAGCGCTCCGTTTACTGCTATGCCACTCATTGTAAAGCTTCGCATAATTGTCGCATGGACCTAGTTTAGGTGCAAGAATAATTTACGGTTTCAGGCACCGCAAATACGAATCGCCACAAAGGCCTACAACGGACTACTTCCAATCGGCTACGAAGATATTAAACTCGTATTTCCCCTTCGCCCCGCGATCGGATGCAAAGACCAGTCGCTGGCCGTCCGGCGAGAACTCGGGAAACGAAGTAAATCCCCCGAAATCGGTCACCTGCCGGAGGTTGCCGCCGTCGACATCGATCAGGAACAGGTCGAACTTGCGAGTATCGCAGGCGTGCTTGTTCGACGAGAACAGGATGTGGCGGCCATCGGGCGTGAAGGTTGGAGCAAAGCTCGCGCAGCCAAAATCCGTCAGGCGCCGCACGTTTTTGCCTTTCGCATCGGAAACGAAGATCTCCATCTTCATCGGCGCCGTGAGATTTTCTCGAATCAGGTCCTTATAGTGTTGAAGGCTTGCCGAGTCGACCGGATGATTGGCCCGCCAGACAATCTGCTTGCCATCTCGCGAGTAGACCGCCCCGCCGTCGTAGCCGATGTCGCGGGTCAACTGACGTTTGCCGCCGCCGTCGAGGTTCATGGTCCACAGATCGAGGTCGCCGGAAGCCAGCGAAGTATAGACGATCTTCTTCCTCTTCCAGTTGATGGTCGCCTCGGCATCGTATCCAGTCGCATCCGTCAGTTGCTTTACGATTTTGCCGTCCGTACCGGCGAGGAAGATGTCGAACGACGGATACACGTCCCACACGTACCCCCTGCTCCGATCCGCGCGTTTTGGACAGGCATCGCCCGATGTATGCGTCGATGCATACACGATCTGCTTCCCATTGGGAAGAAAATAGCCGCAGGTGGTGACACCCTTACCTGTCGAGACCATATGAACGTCCGACCCATCGTCGTTCATAATGTACTCCTGATCGCATTCGTGGCCGTCGCGGGTGGACTGGAAAATCAGGTGATGGCCATCGGGCGACCAGTAGGCCTCGGCGTTCTGTCCGCCGAACGTAAGCTGGCGCAGATTTGAGAGAGTTGGGGTCTGTGCGTAGGCCAAGTAATAGGCCCCTGCAACCATGAGTAGTACAAGTCGAGTCAACATTATTGAACGCTCTATTGTATATTGGAGCCACTGAGGTACGAATGAACGCTCGCTGGCTGACGTTGGCCGCGGGTCTGACATTCAGCGTGGTTCTGAGTGGACAGGTACGACTCGCCGGCCGCGTCAACACCGACACAAACGCTCCTGTCGCGAATGCCGTAGTGGCCGTGAGGAGCGCTGCGCCCGGCGCGACGCGCTTCCGCACGTTCGCCGATGCAGCCGGCGAATTCACCTTCAGTTTGCCCGCGCCTGGCAACTACCTGCTCGATGTGGAGGCCTCTGGATTCTTCAGGCTGAAGGACCGGCCTGTAGCAGTATCCGACAACGCGGCCGACCTGACAGTGGTCCTTTCTCCAGTCCGCGAGTTTGCCGACTCGGTGGACGTGACGGCCTCTTCGTCCACCACTTCGCTCGATCAGGTTGCAACCGGCCACGTGCTGACCGGCACCGAGATGATGAACGTGCCATTCCCGGTGACGCACAACCTGAAGGCCGCCATGCGGGCCGTCCCCGGCGTCGTGCAGGACGGGTCGAACGGAATCCATCTGAATGGTGGAGCCGAGCGGCAGGCTTTGTATTTATTGGATGGGTTCAACGTGGGCAACCCGCTCACCGGCGAGTTCGACACGCGGGTGTCGGTGGAAGCGATCCAGTCGATGAAGGTGGAATCCGGCGCGCTGCCGGCGGAATACGGCAAGGGGTCGGCGGGAGTGATCGCAGTGCAGACGAATACCGGCGACGACCGTTTGCGGTACTCGGCAACCAACTTTGTTCCTGGCGTGGAATTCAACAAAGGGATGCGCATTGGGAGTTGGAATCCGCGCGTGAACGTGTCAGGTCCGCTGCGGCGGGGGCGAATCTGGTTTTCCGACAGCATCGCGGGCCAGTATAACCAGATGGTGGTGAAGGAACTGCCGCGTGGGCAGGACCTGTCCACCAGTTACCGGTATACGAACTTCGCCCGGGTGCAGGCGAATCTAACGCCGTCGAATATCGCCAGTTTCGGATTCCTGGCCAGTGCATGGACATCGGGCAAGAACGGGCTCAGCGCTCTGGATCCCGCCGAAACGACAGTGAACCGGAAAGCCCGGCAATGGTTCATCTATGGCAAGGATCAGATGTACTTCGGACACGGCGCCGTGGCGGAGTTCGGCTTTGCGTCGAATCGGAATTATTCGCGGGAGTCGCCACAGGGGCACGCTCTGTACATTGTGACGCCCTACGGACGTCGCGGGAATTTCTTCGTCGACGGGCACCAGGAGTCCGACCGGAACCAGGCGCAGGCGAGCGCCTACCTGCCGTCGTTCGAGTGGATGGGATCGCATCAGTTGAAAGTGGGCTCGGATATCGACTGGCTGACCTACGGACAGGATGTGCGGCGCACCGGATACGAATGGCTAAACGCGAATTTGTCGCCGATTCGCCGCGTCGTATTTGAGGGCAACGGCGATGTCAACCGCAACAACACCGAGGCCAGCGCCTACGTGCAGGACAGTTGGCGAGTGCGGCCGAACGTGCTGTTTGAGGTGGGGCTGCGCTCGGATTGGGACCGCATTCTGGGAAATTGGACAGCTTCGCCGAGGGTAGGGGTGGCGTGGTCTCCGAAGGCTCTCGACACCACGCGCGTTTCAGCCGGATACGCCATCAGCTACGACGCGACGAATCTGCAGTTGTTCACGCGGCCTTTCGATCAGTACCCGATCACCTATTATTACCCGCCGTATGGATTTTCGGCTTTGCCGGTGCGGTCCGTCTACACGCTCGGCCAGCGGGGGTTCGCGAGTCCGCGATTCACCACGTGGAATGCTGCAATCGATCATCGCTTCGGGTCGAATTTGTTCGCGCGCGTGCAGGCATTGCGGCGGCGTGGCAGCGATGGCCTCACGTTCATCGGCCCGGCTGCAATCGCGCCGTCGAACGAGGCCATTTACCGGCTCTCCAACTCGCGCGCGGATTCCTACGATTCGGTGGAACTGACGGTCCGCCAGAATTTCCACCGCGAGTACGGCTGGTTGGCGAGCTACACGCGCTCGCGAGCATCTTCCACCGCGGTGATGGATCTGGCATCGGACACGCCGCTTCTGGTGGATGAGAACTCGGGGAGGCTGCCGTGGGATTCGCCGAACCGCTTCCTGACGTGGGGATATCTGCCAACATTTTGGGACAAATGGTCCATCGCCTATCTGTTGGAGTATCGCGACGGATTCCCATTCTCGATCGAGAACAACGCCGGTCAGGTGATCGGGCCGGTGAACTCGGCGCGGTATCCCGAGTTCTTCGAACTGAATTTCCACGTCGAACGGCAGTTCGATTTCCGTGGCCAGCGTTGGGCTGGGCGCGCCGGTTTCACGAACATCACGAACCATCGGAATCCGAACACGGTGAATAACATTATGGAATCGCCCGAGTTCCTGTCGTACTATGGCGGCCAATCGCGGGCGCTGCAATTCCGAATCAGATGGCTCGGCAAATTGTGAGAATCGCCGCGCTGGCACTTTGGGTGGCGGCCATTGCCGTGGCAGCCGATCCTCAGTTCATTCCGCACGACATCGCGACCGGCCTCCGTGGCGGCTACCAGGTCACCATTGCCGACATGAATCACGACGGCAAGCCAGATCTGCTGGTCGTTGCCAGCGGTATGACGGATCTGCTGTGGTTCGAGAATCCAGGATGGCAAAAGCATGTGATCGCCGGCGGATTCCACGGCATGATCAACGCCGTTGCCTACGATATCGACGGTGACGGAATTCCGGAGGTCGCGCTCGCGCATGGATTCTCCATGAAACCGTCGGAGAGTGCCGGAATGGTGAGTCTGCTGCGCCACTCGGGGGATCCTGCGGAGCCCTGGACAGTGCGGGAGATCGACCGGCTGCCGGCGTCGCACCGTTTGCGCTGGGCGGATATCGACGGATCCGGGCATAAGCTGCTGGTGAACGCGCCGCTGGCTGCGGCCTCGGCGAGTCCGCCGCTCTATGAGGGCGCGGTTCCGCTGGTGTACTACCGTCCGGGCGAATGGAGCCGGCAGTTGGCGGGCGATCAGAACCGTGGGGTCATGCACGGAATCTATCCGGTGGATTTCGATGGGAACGGCCGGGAAAGCATCCTGACCGCGTCGTTCTCGGGGATCGATCTGTACCGATTCGGCGCGGACGGTTCGTGGTCGCGCGAGGAGATCGCGAAGGGCGATCCATCGCCATGTCCGAAATGCGGATCGAGCGATGTGGCGCTGGGCCGCGATGGGCGGAAGCGATTCATTGCGGCAGTGGAGCCGTGGCATGGCAATCAGGTGGTAGTGTATCGGAAGGAGCGGCGTGGGTGGTCGCGGATGGTGGTGGACGATACGTTAGGTGATACCCATTCGATTGCGACGGCGGACCTGGACGGCGACGGACGCGACGAGTTGGTGGTGGCGCAACGGGGGAAGCCCTACCGCGTGCTGGTGTATCGAAACGGGAAGAAGTCGTGGAAGCGGACCGTGGTGGATGAGGGAGGCGTGGCTGCGGCGTCGTGCGCGGTGGGGGATCTGAACGGGGATCGCCGCCCGGACCTGGTGTGTATCGGATCTGCCACCGCAAATCTGAGGTGGTACGAGAATAAGCCGCTCAAGTAGCGCCGTTCCCCTGCCGATATGGACGGTAGGGAGATGAACCGCGCATGAGTATCAAACCGCTCCAGTTCACTGGCGTCAGCAGCATGTCCGACAATCTACAGTCGATCCTGACGCGTGCCGTCAATATCGCCAAACTTCCGCTGACGCAGTTGCAGAACGCCGATACGGACCTGCTTTCCAAGAAGACGCTGCTCTCCGGGCTCGGGGATGCGGCCTCCACTTTGGGCGATGCGGTGCGGAAGTTGGGTACCGTGGCGAGCACCGGATCGCTGACAGCAACCTCGTCGGCAAGCACGAAGGTTTCGGTCCAAAATACCGGGGCGGCGGCGGCTGCGAGTTACGAGATCTCCGAGGTGACATCCATCGCGGCGGCGCCATCGGCGCGGACGGGCTCGTTCGCCACATCCGACACAACGAAGGTCTCGCTGACCGGAAAGATGGACCTGGTGGTCGGCGGCAAAACCTACTCGCTCGATCTTGCGAAGAACTCGCTGACCGGACTACGGGACGCGATCAATCAGTCGAAGTCGGGAGTGACGGCGTCGATTCTGACGGTCGGGTCGTTGAAGTACCTGTCGCTGTCGGGGGATACGACTGGGGCGATTAGTGGATTGGGACTGATCGACGATCCGTCAGGGACGGGAACCCAGATGTTCGCGAACCCGGATCTCGGGTCGCCGACAACCGCGGCCTCGGCGGTCTCGGCAGACTTCGCTGATCCTGCGACCACGGCGGTTTCGCTCACGGGGCACATGCGGTTGACGATCGCCTCGCAGACCTTCGACGTCACTCTCACAGCCAACTCGCTGAACGGAGTGCGGGATGCTATCAATGGCCTGGGCGCCGGCGTTACAGCCTCGGTGGTGACGGACGGTAACGGTAGCCACGTTTCGGTGGTCAACAACACGGTGGGCGGGGTGAGCGCTTTCGGGCTGGTCGACGATCCGGACGGGGCTCGGCAGGATACGCTTCAGAATGTCCAACTCGGTTCGGATGCCCAGTTCAAGCTGAACGGGATTTCCGTACAGCGCTCGAGCAATGTGGTCGGCGACATAATTCCGGGACTGACGTTTACATTACTGGGCAAGACCGGCGATGGCTCAGTCGACCAGCCGGTGACGCTGGCGCTCAGCAAGGACAAGAATCCGCTGTCCGCGGCGGTCTCCAGTTTCGTGACCGCGTACAATGCGATGTCGGACAAGGTGCAGGCTCAAGTGGGCAAGACAGCGGGGCTGCTGACGGGCGATCCGGTGGTCCGCAACATTCAGGACAATCTGCGGGCGCTCGGCGGATACAGCTCCGACGGTGTGGTGAAGAGTCTCTCCGACATGGGTCTGACGTTCGATCAGTCGGGGAAGCTCTCGTTCGATTCTTCCAAGTTCAGCAGTTTGTCGGACGCGCAACTGGACGGAGCGTTGAAGTTTTTCGGGGCGCCGGCGACGGGGTTCGGGGGCCTGGCCAAAAAATTCGATTCGTTGACGGACCCGATCACGGGCGTCATTCGGTTGGAGCAGAATGGGTTCGATGCCAGCGATCGGAATCTGCAGTCAAAGATTACGACGTTAGAGGACCGGATCGGCACCTACCAGACGGACACGTTGGCGCGACTGCAGGCGGCGGACTCGGTGATCGCGCAGTTGGAATCGCAGAAAGCGATACTGGATGCGAGTATTCAGGCAATCAACCTCTCTACGTATGGGAAGCAGAAGTAGGCCGAGATGAATAGGGACCTCGAGGCGGCTCTCACGGAACTGGACGCGTGCACAGCGGCACTGTTGAATACGGATTTTGAGGATCGAGGGGTGGTGGCGAGACTGTTGGCCACGAGAACCGGCACAATTCAACGGGTGCTGCTGGCGATCGATGCGACCGGCGGCAGGGATGCGGCGGTATTCGAGTGGCTCGCGGCGGCCTTGGCGCAGGGCGAGCATCTGAGCCGGCGGGCTTTCCAGGCCAAGCAGGAGTTGCTGCAGGAGTGGGGACGGCTCCAGCAGGTGGCTGGATATTGCGACGGCGGCGCCGATCCGGGTGGGTGCGAATAACAGCCAACGGATGGCTGACGGCCGCTGACGGCGGCACAATGGGCTTGTGGATTTCGAGGCGGCGATCAAGCGGCTGGAGGAAACGCTCGTCGTGACGGCGATCCAAGGGCCGCATGCCAAGGTGCAGCGTCGTCAGGCTTATCTTCTACACCACTCCGGTGGAAGCTGTTCATTCCCGGCGGGTTGCAAGTTTGAAAACGGCCTAGTGACACGCTTTTTCTCCGCCCGAGCCGAACTGAGGATGCGTTCAGCATGGGCGTAGCGCCGGTGGCAGGGCGACGCCGCAGCCTTGAAACACCTTGCCCGCCACGCCGGAAGTCTG
>JBBQGE010000093.1:0-23515 GCA_038322675.1 Bryobacterales bacterium | reverse complement strand
ATGCGCTCCCGGATCGAACCGATGAAGAAAGTCGCCCGAACATTGCGCGCCCACCGCGAACTCATCCTTAACTATTTTCGCGCTCGGAAAGAGTTTTCCAGCGGCGTCATTGAGGGCCTAAACAATAAAGCAAAAGTCACTCTGAGAAGATCTTACGGGTTTCGAACCTTCCGAGTCACCGAACTGGCCCTATATCATTCACTTGGCAAGCTCCCCGAGCCGGAACTCACCCACAGATTCTTCTGACAAATCTTTATTATTGTGGGCGGCAAGCGAAGCCGGCCCCAGGGCCTACCTAAGCGCCCTTGGCCTTCTTGACCGCATCCACCAGCGCGGGCACCACCTCGAACAGATCGCCGACAATGCCATAATCGGCCACCTCGAAAATCGGGGCGTTGGCATCCTTGTTGATGGCGACGATCGTCTTCGAGCCCTTCATCCCCACCAGGTGCTGGATGGCTCCGGAGATGCCGATGGCAATGTAGACTTTCGGCGATACCGTCTGGCCGGAACTGCCGACCTGGCGCTCCATGGGCAGCCACCCGTTATCGCAGATGGGCCGCGAGGCTGCAAGTTCCGCCCCTAGCGCGGCCGCCAGTGCTTCGACCACTGGGATATTGTCTTTCTCCTTGATTCCGCGACCGACCGACACGATAATCTCGGCGGCAGTTAGATCCACCGCGCGCGCCGCTTCCCGGAAGGGTTCGCCCGGCTTGGTCCGGATCTGCGACGCATCCAGTTGCGGCGTGAAAGTCTCCACCGGCGCCGACCCCGCTTCGACGTTCTCGGCCCGATACGCGCCGGCCTGCAACGACACGAATGCGGGTCCCGACCCCTTGGGCCGGAAGTCGGCATTCAGTTTGCCCTGGAACATCTGCCGCACGAACACCGGCGATCCGCCGTCGATGTGATACGAGATGACATCGCTGATCAGCGTGGTGTTGAAGCGCGTGGCTAGCTTCGGTGCGAAGTCGCGGACCTGGTACGTGTGCGGGAACAGGACATGCGAGGGTCCGTGTGCCTTGATCAGTTGTTCGAGCGCCGAGGTGTACGCATCGGAAGTATACTGCCTCAGCAAGTCGTGCGAGACGACGTGCACCTTGTCGAGTTTCTTGTCCGCGAGTTCCGGGACCAGTGAATCGATTCCCTGCCCGGCGACGGCCGCGAACAGGGGCTGCCCGAGATCCTTCGCGAGTTGCTGCCCGGCCGCAAGCGTCTCCCACGACATGCGGTGCCAGGCGCCGCCTTGCTGCTCCATCACTACCAGAATGCCGCTCATATGACACGCACCTCGAACTTCAGTTTCTCCACCAACTGCGCGGCGGCCTGCTTGGCATCGCCTTCGAAGATTTGAGTTTGTTTCGATTTCTGCGGTACGTACACCCGTTCGAGGACCGCAGTCGCTTCGGGGGCCGCACCGATTTCGCCCACCGTCACCCGGCGGATCTCCTTGCCCTTGGCTTTCTTGATTCCCATCAGAGTGGCGTAGCGCAGTTTGTTGATGCCCGACTGAATTGTCAGAACCGCGGGCAGCGGCATGTCGATGTGTTGGAACCAGCCGTTTTCGAGTTCGCGCTTGACGCGGATAGTAGAGTCGTTCACTACCACCTGCATGATGATGGTGGAGTGCGGCACGCCGAGAAGTTCGGCCAGTACGACGCCCGTCTGCCCATAACCGAGGTCGTCCGATTGGAGACCCGTGAGGATGAGATCGGGATTCTCGGCCTTCACCGCCCCGGCCAGCAAGTGCGCGATGCCGAGCGTGTCGAGTTCACGCAGCGACTCGTCTTCAATGTGGATTGCGCGATCGGCGCCCTTGGCGAGCGCCTCGCGAATGGTCTGAGCGGCACGGGCGGGTCCGGCGCACAACGCCACGACTTCGCCGCCATGCTTCTCCTTCAGTTGCAGAGCTTCTTCGAGAGCGTAGGCATCGGGTTCGTTGATTTCGAAACTCAGGTCGTCTTCCTGGATCCAATGCCGGCCGGCATCGATTCGCAACTGGGAATCGCGCACGGGAACTTGCTTGATAGCCACGACGATTTTCATAGATGATTCCGTGTGATGAGCGGGCCGTATCGCCCGCGTCCGGTTAATCGGACCGCTTAAAGATCAAGCAGCCGTTTGTACCGCCGAATCCAAATGAATTGGATAAGGCGTAATCGATCCGCATGGGACGCGCCGCATTCGGGACATAGTCGAGGTCGCAATCCGGATCGGGCTCTTCGTAGTTAATCGTCGGCGGAGCGATTTGGTCGCGGATGGCAAGTACAGTGAGGCCGGCTTCCAAACCTCCCGCGCCGCCGAGCAAGTGTCCGGTCATCGACTTCGTGGAACTGACCGCCACCTTCGTATCCGGGCCGAACACCCGCTTGATCGCGGTCGTCTCGATTCTATCGCCGACCGGCGTCGACGTGCCGTGAGCATTGATGTAATCTACATCGGATGCATTCAGCCCCGCGTCCTGAAGGCAGCGATTCATCACTCGAAACGCACCATCGCCATCTTCGGAGGGCGCCGTCATGTGATAGGCATCGCCGCTCATCCCGTAGCCGACAATCTCGGCGAGGATGGGTGCCCCGCGGCGCTTGGCAAACTCGTACTCCTCGAGAATGATGATGCCGGCGCCTTCTCCAACCACAAAGCCGTCGCGACCCTTGTCCCACGGCCGGGAGGCGCGCTGCGGCTCACTGTTGCGCTGCGAGAGAGCTCGCATAGCGGCGAACCCTCCGATTCCCATCGGCGTGATGGCCGCCTCGGTTCCGCCGCAGATCATCACGTCGGCATCGCCGCGCTGGATGATCTTGAATGAGTCTCCAATCGAGTGTGCGCTGCTGGTGCAGGCGGTGGCGGTGGCCGAATTCGGGCCTTTCGCGCCACTTCGGATGGAAACGTATCCGGAGGCCAAATTAATGATGGTGGCGGGAATGAAGAAGGGCGAAATACGGCTCGGCCCCTTCTCGAGGAGAATCTTGTGTTCCCGCTCGATCACCTCGAATCCGCCGATGCCGCTGCCGATATAGACACCGGCGCGCTCGGCAAATTCGGATGTAATCTTCAAGCCCGACGACGTGAGGGCGAAATCCGCCGCCGCAATGGCGAACTGGATGAAGCGCCCCATCTTCTTGATCTCTTTTTTCTCGATGTAGTTGGCGGGGTCGAAGTTCTTCACTTCGCCGGCTATCTGGCAGTTGAAAGCGGAGGGATCAAAAGCTGTGATCCGGCAAACGCCGCTAGCACCGTTTCGAATCGCCTGCCAGACCTCCTCCGTTCCAATCCCCACGGAACTTAGAAGGCCGACACCCGTTACGACGACTCTTCGTGACAAATGAAACTCCGTTGGTGAGCAGACCTCACGAAAGGGCTACTTGCCCTTCTTGCCCTCGATGTAATCTACGGCGTCTTTCACCGTCTGAATCTTCTCGGCATCTTCGTCCGGAATATCGAGGTCGAACGCTTCCTCGAACGCCATGACGAGTTCGACGATGTCCAGTGAGTCGGCCCCTAGGTCATCGACAAAAGAAGCGGTGCTATCGACTTGATTCTCGTCGACACCGAGTTGTTCCACAATGATCTGCTTCACCTTCTGCTCAACAGGCATGAACCCTCCCGATTATGTTGCAAACGCATTGATTCTAACACGCGGCATGTGGTTTGCATCGAGTTCCGGCAGCAGCAGTTGGGGTCGAAAACGTGTCATGCTGACAGAATGAGTTGGCGGGAGGTCATCCCGGCGGCCATTGGCGTGGTGGTGTGTATTTTGCACAGCACTTCCCATGCAGAACCCCTGACGAAGAAACTGCTGACCCGTCTGGCAGAGGAGGCGTCAGTGTTTGAGCAGGCCGCCCCGAATCTGCTTACCGAGGAGACGCTACAGCAGCGGGCTGTCAAGCCGGAGAAGCGCCGGTTTCGTCCATTCCACCCAGTGCCGGCCACGCCGGAGCCGCCGGAATGGCAGACGCGTGAGATCCGGTCAGAGTACGCGTTCGCGATGGTGGGAAGCCCTCCGGCGATCCGGGAGATTCGAAAGGTCACCAGCGTCGACGGCACCGCGGTGGAAACGGATGAGCGCGCGGTGAACGCCCTGATGCGAACCCTACAGGCGACTGGCGACGGAGCACGACGCAAACTGCTGGAGGACTTCGAGAAGTACGGCCTGATTGGCACCGCCACGGATTTCGGGCAACTGCTGCTGCTGTTTGCGCGCGATAAGCAGGAGATGTATGCATTCGATCCGCAAGGTGAGCGGCTTTCCGGCGCTGAACAATGCCTGGTGTTCCGGTATACGCAGAATGATGGAGCGGGTGCGCTGACGGTTTTCGAAGGGAAGGACGAATACCGGCCGAGAATCGCGGGCGAGATCTGGGTGGATCACGAATCGTTCCGGCCGGTGCGAATCACCATCCGTTCGGTGCGGGGCGAGGGAGCCAAGGCCGTCCGCGACGAGGCAGAGGTGGACTACACGATGAGCCCGCATGGGGTTCTGGTGCCGGTGTCGGTGGTGCACCGGGAATACCGGAACGGGCAGTTGACCGCGGAGAACCGATTCCATTACGCGCCGTTCCGCAAGTTTGGCGCATCGGCCGAGATTCGATTTACCGAAGTTCCGGACCAGCCGTGAAGATCGTCTACCTACATGGGTTCGCCTCGAGTCCGGCATCGTCGAAGGCGCAGTTTTTCGCCCGCCGGTTCCGCGAGCGTGGCATCGAGATCGACATCCCCGGTTTGTCGGAAGGGGACTTCGAACATCTCACGGTGACCGGCCAGTTGAAGGTGATTGACCGGGCGGTGGCGGGTGCACCGGTAGTACTGATCGGCTCGAGCCTGGGCGGGTATCTGGCGGCATTGTATGCGGCGCGGCATCCGGAAGTGGAGCGAACTGTCCTGATGGCGCCGGCCTTCGGGTTTGGACGGTACTTGCCCGTGACGGTCGGCGAGCAGGGAATGATCGATTGGCGGAACTCAGGCCGAAGAGCCGTGTTCCATTACGGGGAAGGCAGGGATCGCAACCTGAACTACGGATTGATCACGGACGCGTCGGCCTACGAGGACTTCCCGGACGTCCGCCAACCGGTGCTGATCCTGCACGGAACCGGGGACGCGGTGGTTCCCGTATCTCTATCAGAGGAATTTGCGCGGAACCGTCCGAATGTGCGGCTCGTCACTCTGACATCGGGGCACGAGCTGACCGACGTGACAGAACGATTATGGATGGAAACCGCGGACTTCCTGGACGTACCTTGCTGATCGGGTTATGATATTTAGAATCCGCGAAACCTAGTTGCATCTGGATGTTACACTATGGGCAGTACACGCGCGCCGGAAAATTCCAAATTCTGCAACTTGCCCGCGGCGACAAGCGTCTGATGAGAAGGAATGGTCCTTTTCTAGGGGCGAAGACAAGGCGCGATGGAACAGAGCGCGATTGATCGGAACAACACGGTGAATAATTACGAGACTGGCCACACCGTCACCTCAGCAGATGAGGGTGCCGATGTTCACCTGCAACGTCTATTGGCTCCCGAGTTGGAGGAGCCTTGGTACAAATCGTTCGCCGCGAACATCAACGAGCTAATTCATCCGAAGAAGCTCCCACCGCTCGAGCTCACCTCCAAGCCGGTACCGGTCGAGGAACTCTGGGGATTCTACGGAGGCCAGGAGAAGAAGGCCGGCCTCATGTCGGTCCTGATCCACGCCGGCGTTGTTGTGCTGCTTCTCGTGGTGGGATCGAACCCGACGGTGCAGCGGATAGTGAAGGAGCAGGTGACGCTGATCGCTCCCGATATTGCTCCGTTCCAGCCCAAGAATCCGATGAAGAAGCAGAGCATGGGTGGCGGTGGCGGTGGCGGCGATCGATCGCCCACGCCTCCCAGCAAGGGCAAGCTGCCGCGAGTTTCCGATAAGCAATTCACGCCCCCATCGGCGGTGATCCGGAACGAACATCCGAAGCTTCCGATGGAGCCGACGATCATCGCGCAGCCGGATGCGATGCTGCCCCAGGTGAACATGAACCAGTACGGCGATCCGCTCGCAAAGATCGGGATTGCCTCGAATGGTCCGGGATCGGGCGGCGGAATCGGCACGGGTAGGGGCGGTGGCGTCGGTCCGGGATCGGGCGGCGGCTACGGGCCCGGCTCGGGCGGCAACGTCGGCGGTGGCGTGTACCGGATTGGCGGCGGCGTGTCGGCCCCCCAACTGGTTTTCAAAGTCGAGCCGGAGTACTCCGAGGAAGCGCGCAAGGCGAAATTCCAAGGTACGGTGGTGCTCTATGTGGTGGTTGACGAAAAGGGCAATCCGCGGGATTTGAAAGTGGTTCGGGCTCTCGGATTGGGTCTGGATCAGAAGGCGATTGAGGCTGTGCAGAAGTGGCGCTTCAAGCCTGGCCTGAAGGACGGCAAGCCGGTTCCGGTAGCCGCCCAGATCGAAGTGAATTTCCGGTTGTTGTAACGCGAACCGAATAGCAAAGTGCCAAGGCGGCGGGGTAACTCCCGCCGCTATTTTTTTGTCCCGGTAAACGTACCCTTCGCCTGACCGCCAAGATCCACCGAGCCCTTGATCTTGTTCTCGCCTTCCAGCGTGCCCATGTACTTTACGACGAGTTTCTCCCCTGATGGCGCGATTTCAAACGTGAACTCGACCTTGTCTCCTTGTACCGTGCCCGTGATCGGGGCAGAGCCTAACTGGCCGGAATAGTCGCCGGTGAGCTTGGTTCCCTCTTGCTTGAATTTGAAGGTGGGCGTTCCGGATCCCATGTCGGTATCGACAGCGAATTCCCAGTTTCCGGTGATATCGGCGGCAAACAGTGTGGCCGCGGTAGCGAGCAGCAGAAGTAGGCGTTTCATGGGGCTGAGGATAGCACGACTTCGGGCCCGAGTTGGCCCGACGGGTCCGCGTAGACGGCGAACAGACCACCGGTGCGCAGCATACTGATGGCTGGCTTCAATCGCTGGTGGATGCGCTCGAGTTTATCGCGGACCTCAATGCTGTACACGTAGATGCCGAGCGAGTCCTCCACCTGGCGAAGCGCGTAACCAGCGGCGTCAACCATGAGGGGCAGCGAGGATTCGTCGAGCCGGAGCGTATACTCGAGAGCCTCGGCCATGCCCCACGGCTGGTTCGGATTGCGAAGGCATTGCTCGGCCCAGAGGACGGGGCCGTCGGGTATTTGAGGGAACCAGTTTGCGAGGTTCCGGAGCCAGTCGTGCAGCAGGTCCCAGCGGCGGGCGCGGAGGAGGATAGCGCCCGCAACTGCGGCGGAAAGCGGCGACGTCATCTTCGCGTACATCAGGTCTTGAAGAATAGCTTCGTGATCCGGAAAGAGCACGGGGAATGCGTCGGCGGCATCGCGCGCGCTTTTCTGGTCGTAGGTGCGCCACATCAGCGCGGCCTTGCCGAGAAAGTCGGGGTTCTCGATCGAGAGCGTGACGTCGAGGCGGCGAATAATGCCGGGATCGAAGTCGAAATCGATCTCGACAAGAAACTTCGGATTTGTTTCGGAGTCGATCGGGATCGCGAAGCCGAACTTCTGCGTGGCGTCTCGCAACTCTACCCAGTAGGTGCCGCCGCGGCGCGCGTCCGGAATCTGCAGGTCGAGTGCGAAGCTCGGAGTGTCGGGCGCGCGCCGGGCATTGGAGATTTCAATCTCAGAACCCTTCGCCAGCCACTGCCGGTTTTGAAGGTCGAAGACGCGAACTGAGTTCTGCCAGATGTCCGTCAACTTCTCGCTGTTGAACATCTGGTGGACATCGCCGAAACTCGCCGTCGTCGCACGAAGGATCAGTCTTGAAGCAGGCGGCAGCGGCGCGGGCGGAGGAGGCGGCAGCGCGAACGACTCCAGGACGCCGGGTGCCGGCACTTCCGTGACTGGCTCTTCGGTCTGATCGCCCCGGATGCGAACGCGCTGGCTGGTGGCCTGATTGTAGCGATCCTTCGCGATCTCGGCGACGCGATTGTTCACGAACGGGCGGAGGATGTGGAGATCGACGAAGCAGGTGCCGCTGGAGCAGTCGGGCGTAATGCCGTGTGCGCCATGCAGACCGTCGAGCAGAGCTTCGCCGAACAACGAGAGCCCGTACAGAACGTCGTTGGGCTGCATGGCCTGGAGGCCGGGCGCGGAGGCATAGAAGATGGGGACGAACGCGTCGGGGTTCGTGTCCTTGTTGGCGGGCTCGTCCAGAATCTTCGTTCCTTCGAGCGGCGTGAAGCGGTTCAGATTATTGTGGTCGTTGCGGCACGCGTCGACCATCAGAAAATGCAGCGGCGGGATGCCCATCGCCTTTAGGCCGCGTGCGATGTTTTGCGTACTCAGCGCGCGGTCGATGTTGGTGCGAGGCGCGAGATAGTCGCTGGGGAGGAGGATTTGCCGGTCCTCGATGACTTCGAGTCCGTGCCCGCTGAAGAAGAACACGGACCGGCTCGCCGCTGCGCTAACTGCGGGTAGCGCGGCCATCGCGTCCTTCCATTCCTGGATGGCGTCGTAGCAGGCATCGTACGTCGGTTCGAGCAGGTTGCTGCCGATACTCGGCTGTTTCTGTAGCTCGTTCGCATCGGGTGCCAGCAGGAGCCAGCATTTCGCCAGAGGGCTGCCCGTGCGGCGATAATCGCTCGCGAGCCATTCGAAAAACGTATAGGCAGTGAGAGCCGACACGTACAGCGGGCCGAGTCCGAAGCAGTTTGGGCTGCCATCGAGATGGCGGTAGTTGGTGACCCCGATGATAACCGCAAAAGTGCCGGGTGAGCCAGGCTGCCACGCATCGTTTTTCCAGACGCCCGGTTTCTCGGGACTGAGGCTCACGGTCGACCCCAGTTTCGTTGTTTAGCCTGGGTCAACTTATCGGCGAACTTGCGATAGAAACTCGGGCGCATGAGATACTCGCCGTGCGCTTGAGTTACGGCGACCCCGCTGTCGTACGGCTCGTCATCGACACCTTCGATGATGGGCGCCGCGGTGTAGCTGATGAAATCGTTGTGGTCCCAGACGTTCCACCAGCCGCCGAGATAGCGCGAGTCGGGATAGGGGACCTTCTTGCCGGTGGCCTTGCTATACGCCGGATCGCTGGCGGGGAACCGCTTCATCTCTTCGAAAAGCCCGACTTGCGAAGCAGTCGCACACCAGAAATCGATCCGAAGATCGGAGTTAGCGTGTGGGAGGAAGTAGGTAACCAGGTCATAGACGAGTTGGCCACCCATGCTGTGAGTCAGCACTACGAGAGGTTCGCCGGGTGCTGCGAGCTTGGCCTCACGCAACGTATCGATAATCGTCCGCGGTATCTCGCCCGGGTTGGACGCATCGCCGCGGGCGTCGAGATAGGTGAAGACATCGCCGATGAAGAGAGTCACAGCGTCGTTCAGCGCCGGCCGGATTTCGCCGAGGACCGTGGATAGCGCATAGGCGGGAGAGCTATCCACTCGTGATACGGTTTCGGAGACACGATCCACGATCTTGCTCCAGAGGCCGGTCCCTTGAGCAGCGAGCATCGGGACTTTGCGATCTTCGAGCATCTTGCGGAGCGCTTCGAATTCCTCGGCGGCGTTGGCGCAAGCGGCGAGCCGGGGAGCGGTGGCAGGGTCGTGCGCTACTTCGTCGGCGGCAATGATGAGCTTCGCGCGGAGGAGCGGATCGCTGCTCTGTTCAACCACGGTAGTCGCGAGAAGGTCGCTGAGTTGATCGGGCCGGAGATCCTTCAGGCGCAGAGAGGAAGGCGCGGGTGGCCCACTGGTGGACGGACCGGCCGGGACCAGGACCGAGGCCGGGCGCGGTGCCGGAGCGGCCGGCACAGCCGCGGAGTCAACCGAGGCAACGGTGAGCGCGCGGTCGAGGTTGGTAATTACGGGACCGCCCGCACCCTGTCCGCGGAGCACAGTGCGGGGCCGCGACGCTCCATCCCAGGCGAAGGTCGCGCCGAGGTTTCCCCAATACGCGGGAAATACCTTGCAGCCGTTCGAGATTACCGGTGAGACATACCGGTCGAGCAGCGTCTTGATTCCGTCGAGATGCTGCTGATAATCCGGCCCGTTGTTTCGTGTAGCGACGCCGTGAACGTATACGATGCTCATAACCGCCTCCAGGCGATTATGTCACGACTTCGCGGCGGGTGCGGTCTCCGCGCGGCCGGTCTTGCACTCGGCGCACGGGCAGATCTCGCGGAGATGATCGTACGAATAAATGCCGGAGTTATGGCCGTCATTCCATTCGATGCGGAATGCATAACTGCCTACCGGCTGTACGTCCAGCATTTTCGGCGGCGGCTTGTACATTTGAAACGGGTTCGATTGGGGCTGCGAGTAATCGGTCTTCTGCGGCGTCGTACCGTGGGCACCGGTGCAGGAAGCGCAGGGGCATTCATCGCGGAGGTAAGCGAGAGAATACTCGCTGCGATGGCCATCGGCCCAATCGATTTTCACCCCTTTCGATTTCGAAATGGCGATATGTTCGGGATTAGCTTGCATGTCGATTGTCGACGCGTTCGACGTCGCGCACGCCGGAAATGCGGCGAATGGCGGAGACGACGCGTTCCAGTTGTTTCTTGTCGCGAACCTCGGCGGTCATCTCGACGAGGGCGCTGTCATCGCCCCGTTTGTGGTCGGAGCGGGCTTCGAGGCTGCGGATGTTGCTGTCTTCGGTCACCAGTACGTTGGTGAGTTGGTTGAGCATACCGGGGCGATCGTCGGTGTGAATCGTGAGCCGCACCGGGAACGATTCAGCCCTCGCGCTGGCCCATTCCACATCCATTTTGCGCTCCACCTCATACATGAGGTTCTGTACGTTGGAGCAATTCGTCGAGTGCACCGCGACGCCTTTCCCGCGAGTGACGTATCCGACGATGGCTTCGCCGCGGATGGGATTGCAGCACTTGGCGCGATAGACCAGCAAATCGTCAATGCCCTTCACCTTGATGACGAGGTCGCCGGCGCCGTCGGTTCCGTGAGCCGTCGCGGGAACTGGCGAACTGATGGGCTTCGGCGGCTCGGGTTCGGACTGCACATGATCCGGCGCGAATTTCTGCAGCACCTGGCGGGGCGAGAATCTCCCGTATCCGAGCGCTGCGTGCAGATCTTCGAGTTTGCTGCAGCCGTATTCGCTGGCCACTGCTTCCATCCCGGCCCGAGTGACCCGGCTGAGCGCAATTCCGAGACGGCGAGCTTCGCGCTCCAGATACTTGGCGCCGATTTCAATGGCCTTCGCACGCTCGATGGCATTGATGACGTGCTTAATTTTGTTGCGCGCGCGAGAGGTCTTCACCAGCGAGAGCCAGTCGCGGCTGGGCATGTGATTCGGCTGCGTCAGAATCTCGACGACATCGCCGTTGCGCAGGTTGTAGCGCAGCGGAACGATGCGGCCATTCACCTTCGCGCCGACGCAAGCATTGCCGACACCGGTGTGGATCTCGTAGGCGAAGTCGATGGGCGTGGCCTCGCGGGGCAGCACGATGACTTTGCCGCGCGGCGTGAAGGTGTAGACTTCCTCGGGGTACAAGTCCACTTTGAGGGTGGACATGAACTCGCCGGGGTCGCGCATTTCGCGCTGCCATTCGACGAGTTGACGAAGCCAGGCGACGCGCTGATCATCCTCGGCGGCGCCCTTCCTCCCTTCCTTATACTTCCAGTGCGCGGCAATGCCCTCTTCGGCGATGCGGTGCATCTCGTCCGTGCGGATCTGCACTTCGAAGGCAAGTCCGCCGGGTCCGATCACAGATGTGTGCAACGACTGGTAAAGGTTCGAACGCGGGATGGCGATGAAGTCCTTGATGCGGCCGGGAATCGGATGCCACTCGTTGTGGATGACGCCGAGGGCCGCGTAGCAGTTCTTCACCGAGTCGGTGATGATGCGGAGGCCAAGCAGATCGTAAACCTGGTCGAGCGAGATCTTCTGCCGCTTCAGTTTCTGATTGACGGAGTAGGCGCGCTTGACACGGCCCTGCACTCGCGCTGGGATGCCTTCGCGGGAGAGGTTGAGTTCGACGGAGTGCTTGATCTCATCGAGGAACGCTTCGTTGGCCTGGCGCTTCGATTCGATTTCGTTGATGAGATCGAGGGCGGCCTCAGGTTCGGCGTAGCGGAACGCGAGATCCTCGAGTTCGCCGCGCACCTTTCCCATTCCAAGGCGGTGCGCAATGGGAGCGTAGATTTCGAGTGTCTCCAGGGCAATGCGCTCCTGGCGTTCGCTGGGCAGCGCGTCGAGGGTGCGCATGTTGTGCAGGCGGTCGGCAAGTTTCACCAGGATGACGCGGATGTCGGTCACCATGGCAAGCAGCATCTTGCGGACGCTCTCGGCCTGCCGCTCTTCGCGCGAGTAGAGATTGACTTTGCTCAGCTTGGTGATGCCGTCGACACAGCGCGCGACTTCTTCGCCGAAGTTGGTGCGGATCTCGTCGATGGTAGCAGTGGTGTCTTCGACGACGTCGTGAAGCAGGCCAGTCTGGAGGCAGACCATATCCATCTGCTGTTCCGCCAGAAGTAGCGTGACCTCCAGCGGGTGGAGCATGTAGGGCTCGCCGGAACTGCGCAGTTGTCCCCGATGCCGCTGCTCGGCGAATTGGAAGGCTTTGGCGAGCGGCGCCAGGTCTTCCCTCGGCCGGTTGCGGCGCACGACGGCTTCCAGTTGCTGGTAGACGGCGTCAACGCGATCGGTGGGAACCGGGACAGGGGGACACGCCGGCCCCGCATCAGTTTCGGGGATCATGTACTTCTGATACCAGTTTAGCTCGGATGGGTTTGGCGTCATCGGCTGTTGGGGGCCGCGGTGGATTGGCGATTGGGTTCGAATTGTTGGGCGATGTTGCGGCGGGCGGCATCGGTCAGTTTGGATTGCGGGATGTAGCCGTATTGGCTGGTTGCGCCGGGGTGATCGGGGGTGGGGGCGTTTATGCTGCTGTGGACGAAGACGCGTGCGGATGCAGCGTGCAGGTAATCGGCTTCGTTCTGTATCTTTTTGGACGCTTTGAGTTCGCGGTAGGCCTTATAGTAGGACCGCTCGTCTTGGGCGGCGTAGCGCTGAAGCAGGGCCAGGGCATTTGGGTTTGTTTTGAACATCGACTCGATAATGCGAGCGTCGGGATCGGAATCGGGTTCGTTCTGGAATCCGGCGAGGTGGTTGAAGGCCGCGGTTTCCAGGCGCTGACCGCGGGCGAGCATCCACTGCGATTTCGCGAGTTGTTCGACCAGGGTGGCCTGGTGGAGGTTGGCGGGTTCGTGCTCTTCGCGAAGGTCGGTGAGGAGTTGGTTGAATTCATCCTGATCTTCGTGAGCGAGGACGATGAAGGCGGAGGCGAGTCCGTGGCGGGTGGCGTTGCGGCTGGAGGCGGCTTTTTCCGTCGGGGGTCTTGGGACCGGTAGAGCGCTGGGCGTTCTGCCGATTCGCGAGGATCTGAGCGGGGGAAGCCATGATGTTTGTGTCTCCTGATTGGGTTATGGAGGCACGGCGGCTTCCGGGGTGAGGGCGCGTTCGGGCTCCTCTAATTCCATTATCCCAGGGGATACCAAATGGATTCGGGGTTTGGGTAATGTTTTGTTGGAATTGCGGGCTGTGACTGGGTTTTTCGCCAGCTCATGATGGGCCTGTGCTTGCTGGTAGTGTGGAGTCAATCGCGGGGGGCCTCTGGGGTAACTGTCGACCCAGCGCCGCCCAGAGTTGTGTTTAGGCGCGAAGCCCTGTCACGTTCCCCCGTTCCATGGGGCGGCCAAACAAAATCAGTGGCCGAAGTCCTAAAAGCAGAAAGCGCGACCACCTCACCGGCGGAGTTGGTGATGGGTGAGCCGGGTAATGGATACATCGAATTCCCATCCATTTTTCCGCCTGCGCAGGCTCTCGCCGGCGCCGGCAATCAGGCAGGCCGCCGCTTCTTCGAGTTCTTCACCGCGCTGCGTGGCTACCAGAGTTTCCAGCCATGTCGGTCGCGCGCGGGCGCTAAAACCGCTGGTGCCCGTCTTAAGGAAAATCAATCCGGCCACGAACGCGACGACCGGCACCGAAACCGCGCCTGCGACGAACCATAGTGCCTTCCTCATAGCTGATTTCACCTCAGTCCTGCTCGCTGGAGTTGCCTCTGCGCATCGCACGATTACCGGAAACCTCTGCATCGCCCATCAGCAAAAGACCCTGGATCTCGATGGACCGTTGCCATGCCGCCGTTAGCGCTGTGACATAGTCCTCCTGTAGCTGAAACAGGTTGCGCTGAGCGATTAGCACCTGCGGATAAGCGGCTGCCATCTTCTGGAAGCTATTCAAGTAGAGATCGTATGCTTGCTGCGCCTTCGGGATCATCTGGGTCCGGTAGCGCTCGACCGTCGACATAGCATCTTGATACTCCCGATAGACCGTGGCCAACCGCGTCTGCAACCCCAGCCTTGTGCGATCGACTTCCAGGCGAGCATACTCGGCGTCGGCCTTCGCCGCTGCCACCGCGCCCTGATTCCGGTTGAAGATCGGAATCTGAATCCCGATCTCGAAGAAACCCTCTGGCCCGACCGGCATACGCACGTTACTTCCCGGTACCAGTTCCAGAAGCTCACGGTTATAGCGGACGCCGCCACTCACGATGATGTCGGGGACCGGTTCGCGCCGGGCGCGTTTCAGCGCCAACTCGGCGCGAGCCGTATCCACCTCGGCCGTCCGCATCTCCGGGCTCTCACTATAGATCCTCTGCAGGGCCTGGTCCGCGTCCAGCCTGGGAACATTATCGAGATCGCCTTCGAGTATCGACGGCCGCAGCGAAGGGCTATTCACAACAGCAGTCATTTTTCGCCATGTTCGCTCCAGCGCATTGCGTGCCGTCACCAGGCCGAGGTCGAGACGCTGCGCCTCTATCTCGGCGGCAAGCTGGTCAGGCTTGTCCGCCTGGCCGACGTTCCCCATTTCGCCCGAGATCCGGACCACGTCCTTCGCAAGCCGCGCCAATTGGCCCCGTACCTGGACCAACCGCTGTTCTCCGAGGGCTTGGTAGTACAGCGAACGGACGGCATTAAGCACTCGCTGCCGCTGCCCTTGCGCAGCATGTTCCGCCGCGAGGCGGTCCTGTTCGCTGACACGGCGGCTTAGCCCGAGCTTGCCGCCCATCACAACGCGCTGCTGGAATCCGCCGCCGAACTCCCCACCGCGAATCACAGGCCCGCCGGAGATCTCTTCACCCACCGCAAACACGGTCGGATTGGGATAGAGGCCCGCCTGTTTGGCTCGTCCCGCAGCAGCATCAATACCGGCGGCGGCCTGCTTCAGCGTGGGGTTGTGCGCCAGAGCCATCTGCTCCAGGTCTTCCAATCGCAGGCTCCCTTTTTCCGCCTGGTCGAGAATTCCGGTCACGACTTTCGGCGGAACTACTTGGACGTTGTGCAACGTGAAATCGCCCTGGTAGACGGTCGCCGTGATCTCATCGCCGGCCTTCACGCGCTTGAGCACGTCTTCCTGGTCGACCGCGTACCCCATCGTCATCGCGTCCATCCAGCCTTCGATCTTCTCGCCACTGATGGTGAGGCGCTTTGCACCCGCGTCTACCTGCTGGACCTTTCCTCGGAACGTGTACGCCTTCTTGCCGCTTTGTTGCCCGTACATCGGCGAGATGAGCAAGCAGAGCAGGATGCCGAGCATCGCAAATCGAGAGGCCCAAACGCTGACCGGATGAGAAGCGCATGTCACCGGGCGCGCCGGAAAGGATGAGTATGTCCGTCTTTTCATTCGCATCTCCCCTATTTCCCGGACTTCGCCGGCTGCAGGACCTCTACGTCATGAAGTGTGTAGTCGCCTTCGTACACTGTGGCCTTGATCTGGTCGCCGGCCTTGACCCGCTTCAGCGTTTCCGGTTTGTCTATGGCATAGGCCATGGTCATCGCACCCATCCAACCTTCCACCTTCCCGTGGCTGACAGTCAGTCTTCCGGTGCTCTCGCTGACGGATTCCACCTTGCCGAGCAGAGGGTGCGCTGCCGGCGTTCGCTCCTTAGGCGGCGCCGCAGCCTTCTGTTGGATCATTTGCATGATTTGATCGTAGTTCTCAGGAGGCAGGACGCGGACTATCGTCATCATTCCGCCCAGAGCGCCACTCCAGCCCCGGCGGAGTCCGTAGTTTTCCGGCTTTGCGAAGATGTGATCCATGGTCATCCACATATCCTGCGGGTAGCCAGGAATCTTCTTCTTCTCTGGGTCGTCCTTCGGATACATGTCCGTGACCGGATCAATCTGGCCTTGGGCTTGGGCTTGCATGTGGCTCATGTCATGCCCGGGTATTGAAGGCGTGACACCCGCCCCGGTGCCAGTCTGCGCGGTCTGCGGGCCGATCAGGTGCGATGTGAGCCGCTCGACGTCAGCCGACAGTCCTAAGCCGCGGCCAAACGCCGGACCCAGTTCCGCGGAAAGCGGGTTGCCCTGCCGCACAATCCCCATGCCCTCTTCCATCCCCGCGCCAGTTTGAAGGCCTCGGCCCATCGACATAACGGGCCCGACCATCGAAGCCATTTGGTTCATCATGTGGTGGGGAAGATGACAATGGAGCATCCAGTCGCCCACGTACTTCGCCTCGAATTCGATATCGCGCGCCTGCGCGACGCCCACGAGAACCGTGTTTTGGTTGAACCAGCCATTTGCCGGCCTCCGGCCCGCCTCGGTGCCCGTTACGACAAAGGTATTGCCGTGAAGATGCATTGGATGGTGGTCCATGCCCAGATTGACGAGTCGGATTCGGACGCGTTCGCCGTGTTTCACCAACATCGGCGTACACCCGGGGCCGGATTTGCCATTTAATGTCAGCCAGTTGAATTCCATCGAAAGTGTGTTGGGTACCGTGTTGTTCGGCAGAAGCGCCCACTCCTGAAGGATGATGCCGAAATCGCGGTCAACCCGGGGCTCGAACGGTTCCTTAGGATGCATGATGAACAGGCCGATCATCCCCATCATTTCCTGCATCGGCATGTGAGAATGGTAGAAGAACGTTCCAGCTTGGTGAAGGGCGAACTCGTAGACAAATCGTCCACCCGGAGACACGGGATCCTGCCCTAGTCCGACACTGCCATCCATCTCCATCGGCACTTCAAAACCGTGCCAATGCACTGCGGTGGGTTCGGGCAAGTGGTTTTCGAAAACGACGCGAACGCGGTCTCCCTCATTGACCTCGATCGTCGGACCGGGAACGCTGCCATTGTAGCCCCAGGCATCTACCACGCGATCTGGAACGAACTGACTACGGACGACCTCGGCGATCAGGTGGAACTCCTTTACGCCATCAACCATTTTGTATGGCAGCTTCGGCAGATCCGGCGTCTCGACAGGGATGTACTCTGCGCGCCGTTTTTGCGCCTGTGCGGCCAACTGGTTCGTTCTGCCGCGCGCGCCAGCAGATTCGGTGCCGGCTAGCTGGCCGCCCGCCTCGCGCTGCTGTCCGTGAGCGGCGTGCGATTCCTGCTCGTGTTGTTGTGCTGGCGATTTGTTTCCCGCCCAAAGCGCGGCTCCGATAGACGCGAGCCGTCCGAAAAAACCTCTGCGATGTGTGCTCATCCTAGGACTCCCAGTTCCATTCCCCAAGCTTAACGATCCGTGTCGAGCCCGCTAAACGTCCCTCAGTGTTTCTCGTCATCACCATCAACTCGTCAGTTCGAAACCGCCGCCGGTGCGAACAAGACGCTGGCTTCCTGTTTTTTGATTATGAGTGGCAGATCAATCAATCGCTCCGTTCCCAAGAGTTCCATGGCGGAAAGAACGGCAGGCACGTAGTTTCTCGTCTCCTCTGGTAAGAGTCGGGCTGAACTGAGCTGTGAATACGTGGAGACGCGTCCTCGTTGCATTGCCCGTTCAACGGTATCAGCACCGGCGTTGTATGCTGACAGGGCGAGCGCCCAATCCCCAAATCTCGTATACAGATCGCGAAGGTAGCGGGCGGCGGCGCGCGTGGCAAGTTCGACGTGCACTCGCTCATCCTTGACGGCAGTGACCGTCAATCCGTACTGCCTTGCGGTCGTGGGGATGAACTGCCACAGGCCACGGGCCTGTTTGGGAGAAAGAGCCAGTGGTTGCGCACCACTCTCTATTAGCGCAACGGCAACAAGGCTCTTGGGCACGCCTTCTTGCTGGAGAATGCCCTCCGGTGTTGGACGATACCCCTCCAGCCTCGACAGCGCGGCGCTGACCTCGGCATCGCGTCCGCCCCAAAACTTGCGCGCAAAGGCGCTTCTCGAAGCGACTGGTACGGTTTGGCGCTGAGGCGGATCAGGCATCTCCAGCATCTGCCGCGATGGAGTCCTGTCCTTTTCGGACATGGTTGCCAGTTGCTGTTCGATCGCCTGTTGGTAAGCCGCGAACGGGTCGGCCTCGGCCGCGAGCGCCACCATCGAGCCAAAACCAGCTATCAATAGAAGTGCAAGGTATCTCACGAGTGCATTTGGAAGAGCACCTGCCATGCCAAAAGATGATGTTGGGAAGTCTGGGGCGAATGTGCGCTGCCAGAGCGTTCGCTGGCGCATATGATCCAATACCAGACTTTTGCTGCCTTAGATCCGGCGGCATGAGGCTAGACGAGGGCTGTTTGAGAGAACACGAAGGATGAGACCACGCGGAATGAGACCACGCGGTTCAGATTTGACCAGTCCACGGTTGCTGGTTCGGTCAGTCTATTTAATCGCCGTCGCCCTTCCATTGCCGATGTGGAATAGCGTTGTTCAGCAGATTAACGCCACGGTACCTGGCACATTGTGGGAATCCGAAGTATTCGGCTCCGTTCGGGGCGCCTTCACGAGGGCCGATCGCGACCGTCCCGGTATCGTAGAAACCGCCCGTGGGGGCACCGTATTCCTGGACGAGGTCGGCGAAATACCGCTCGACTTTCAGCCGAAACTGCTGCGCTTCCTGCAGGAGAAAGAGTTTCGTCCCCTTTGCGGCAATCTTCGTCTCCGAACTTCGTGCGCGCGGAATGGACGATGAAGCCATCCTGCACACGCTGCGGACCCTTCGCCGGAAGATGGACGGCGGTGCGTCAGCACCGGTGCCGTATTGTTGGTGAGTTCAGGTGTTGACCACAACTCGGCGGAACCGTCTACTCCCTAGTGCCCCAGATTGGCTTCGACTCACGCCACGTTGCTGCCGAGGTGGCTGTGCCGTATTACCGGACCTCGAACGCCAGCGTCTCGTCCGGCGGCCTTGGAGATGTTTACGTGTCCGCTTTCTTGCGCGGCAAGACTGCCGGATTCGACCTCGGATCAAGCCTGACCGTCGGTGCGCCTACCGGGGACCGGGATACAGGTCTCGGCGCGGGAAAAGTCACCATTGATGGCGCCGCAACGATTGCACGGCGGCTCAGGTTGGCCAAACCGTGGGTCTCGGCCGGATTTGCGAATTCGGTCTTCAACAACGTTGGCTACCAGCGTCCGTACATAACAGATGGGAACGCGGCTCACTTCAGCGGCGGCGTGGATTTCACGATGGCCCACAAGCTCGCATTTGGCGCTGGCGGGTTCGGCTTGGTGCCAGTCGGGAATCAGATTGTCTACAGCCAGACCATGAAGGCCGGATCCTCAGGCAGTGCCGGCGGCCAAACGAACCCGCCAAACGGGGGCGGGATGATGCCGGGTGGCGGCATGGCTTCCGGCATGGGTGGCGGCGGAGGCATGACTATGCCTCCAGTGAGCTCAATGCGGTTCTACGATCAAGCCCATAAAAGCGTAGTCAACGCGAACGAGCTTCGCGACTACGGAGCGTCAATCTGGCTGTCCATTCCGATCCACTCGGGGTTCTCGCTCAACACTCTTGTCACCCGCAGCTTCCCATTTGACCTTACAACCGTTCGCGTAGGAGTCGGAATCGATGTCGCGCGTCTGCTCTTGCCCGACAAGCACTTCTAACGGATACGTCGGGCACACTCGGCGTGCCTCGCGTGCATGGAGCGGACTTCGCAGCGGCGCGCCGCCTGTTGAAAACGCTGGAGATCGGCGAAAACCATCGCGGCCAGTGAATTGCAATCTAGATCTTTGAGGTTTGAAATGAAAACTCTTTCGGTACTTGCACTGATCAGTGTTTGGAGCGTCGCTGGAATTTCCCAGTTGTTCGCTCAGATGAGCGTTGTCAATGGCGCCTCGTTCGATTCGGCCCAACCGATCGCGCCCGGATCCTTCGCCACTGTGTTCGGGCAGAATCTGTGCTCCCAGACGATGGCGGGCGATTGGATCGCACCCGGTCAGCTTCCCACAACGTTGGGCGGTTGTTCCGTGACCGTGAATGGAGCGCCTGCCATGATGCAGTACGTTTCTCAAGGGCAGATCAACTTCATCATGCCCACCGGCGTGAACTCCGGCCAAGCCGCGGTGATGGTGAACAACGGGTCTCAGACGATGACTGGAAACGTCATGGCAGGTATCGCGGGTCCCGGTATGTTCGCGCTGAACGGCATGGGCATGGGCGAAGGGGCGATGTTGAATGGCACGATGTGGCAAATAGGTCCGTTCAGCACGACCACCAACGGCCAGCCGACCTACGTGTCGATGTACGTCACGGGTCTCGATCTGTCCACCAGGCCGACTGTCACGATTGGAGGCATCGCCGTTGACGTGGCGTGGTTCGGAAATGCACCCGGCTACGCGGGCCTTCAGCAGATCAATCTCATGCTTCCCTCCGGTATGGCCGGCGTAGGCCGCGCACCGGTGACGGTGACGTCGAACGGGCAGGTGAGCAACGTGACATTTATGCACGTACTGCCGACCGCGTCCATGATGCAGGGCATGCCGGGCTGGGGACAGGGCATGACGATGGGCGAGAATATGGCGCGCGGCCACGAGATGAGCGACATGGCCTTCAACGCGGCCAACAACACCGCGTTGGTCACTGACGAGAACAACGACGTTGTCCGTGTCATTTCGCTCGTTTCCAACTCAACCACCGCCACAATCACCCTTCCCAGCGGGTCTCAGGCTCACGCCATCGCAGTAAATTCCGCGGGGACCATGGCTGCGGTGGGGTTGAGCGCCAAGGCCTCGATCGCACTGATTGATCTCTCTCAAAACAAGGTGCTCTCGGTGGTTGGGACTGGCTACTATCCGAGCCGCCTGGCGTTTTCGGGATCGAATCTCCTAGTGACGAATGCCGGCGGCGGCACGGTCTCGATGATCGACACGAACGGCAAGGCAGTCGCCCAGACTGTTAGTGTCGGGCTCGGGGCGAGTGGCATCGCGGCCGGCGGCAACACGGCGGTTGTTGCGAACATGCAAGCAGGCTCGATTTCCATCATCAACCTGACCACTTTCGCCGTGTCGAACGTCGTCCTACCAGCCGGATCGCGTCCGCGCGAGGTTGCGATCAACGCGCAGGAGACGAAGGCCGTCGTTACGACACCGATGTCCAACGGATTCCTGGTCCTCGACCTGGGAACCAAGGCTTTCACGCAGGTGGCGACGAACACCTGGGGCATGGGTCCGGGCGCCGTCGCGTTGAATGGCAACACGGCTTACATCGCAAACCAGATGACCGCCAGTGTCACGGTGGTCGATCTCGCGTCCGGTGCGGTTGTGAAGAACTTCCCGGTCGATCCGGGGCCAATGGCGCTCGCCGTCAACACCGCGAAGAATCAACTGCTCGTGCTCGCGGAAGGCACTGGAACGCTGGATGTCGTCGACCTCGCAAGCTACGGGATACTGACACGGATCAATGCCGGGGACACGGAGCGTCAGGGACAGTTCACGATGCCACTGATCTCCTCGATCACTCCGAGCAGCGCATCAGCCGGCAGTACGTTTACTTTCACGGTCACTGGCTCGGGATTCCAGGGAACGCAGGGCATTGAGTTCCTCGCGGGAACCGGCATGGGTGGCGGAATGATGGGTGGGGGGCCGGGTGCCGGTGTCGGTCAAGCGGATACCAACATCAAGGTCTCGAACATTCAAGCCAACTCGGCCGGAACCCAGATCACTGCTTCCGTTCAGATTCTGCCGGCCGCCGCTATCGGCGCTCGCCAGGTTCGCTTGCAAAGCAGCTACGGTACGGTCATGGGCATGGTCACGAACTCGCCGTTCAACGTAACCAAGTAGAACAGATACCTCAAAGGAACAGCAGGAGCTCTATGATGACCCGGCGATCACTCCTTTCTCTCGCCGCTGGCGCTGGTGCCGGCATGGCCCTGCGAGTGCCATCGTTAGCCTTTCAGACTCACCCGGCATTGTGCAAGCGGACATAGAAGCAAAACCCGGCTAGCTAGATGCCTTTCGCCGGCCGCCAAGCCTATTTGTATGGCTACAACAATCAAGTTCCGGGCCCGCTCATCGAAGCGCGGTCCGGGGACACAATCCGTATCCGCCTTACGAACAGCCTGCCCGAGGCGAGTAGCCTGCACTTCCACGGATTGCATGTCCCGCCGACCGGCATCGCCGACAACAGTTTTGTGATGGTCGCTCCGGGAGATCAGTTTCAATATGAGCTGCCTCTCGCCCGGAATCACCGCGGCGGCACCTTCTGGATTCACCCACACATGCATGGTACGGTGGCGCGCCAGGTATGGCGCGGCCTGGCTGCACCAGTCATTATCCGCGGAGAGTTGGATGCCATTCCCGAGATCCAAGCCGCTGCGGAAGCGCTCCTCGTCCTCCAGGATGTCACGCTGGGTACTGATGGCGTGCCGATCGAACCGAGCTTCATGGGGCGAATGGCCGGCCGGGAAGGGAGCTTGATCACAGCCTCGGGGAAGGTGAATCCGACGATCCCGATCCAGAAGAACGGATAGGTTCGTCTTCGGCTGATCAACGCGTCTTGTTCGAGGTTCTACTGGCTGCAACTCAAGGAGCATGCCTTGTATCAGATAGCCTCGGACGGAGGCTCGCTACTCGCGCCGGTTGGCCTTGACGAACTGCTGCTCGTACCGGGACAAAGAGCGGACCTGATGATCCAGGGTTCACGTCCGCCGGGCACCTACCGTCTCCTCAATCTGCCATACAATCGCGGCACGATGGGTATGGGTATGGGCATGGGGATGGGCATGATGGGAGGAATGGGCGGGATGGGCAGCACGTCGAGCAGGGCGCGTCTTCCACCTCGTTGGCGGCAGGCTCAATAGATGGATTGTTGAAAACTTTCATCATCTCGGTGGGCAACATTGTGGCAAGCTTGTCTTTGCCTTTCGTGCCATAGACAGAGATCCGGCAAGGCAAGGCCGTCGAGATAGCTCCATCAGCCTCCAGAACTTTCTTGGTCTGTTGAGGGTTGCACACGTCGTAGATCTGACAGTCCATGTCCAGGTCAATGCCCTTCGCCTCCATCGTGGCCTTCAGGTCGTGGACTGCGAGGACCCCGAAATGGTGTTTGACTGCGGACTCCAGCAATCGAGCTCCGATTTCGTCGAGACTTGAGGTGGCTTCAATTTGATGGCTCGTCAGGGGAATCTGTGGGTGAGTAGCGGGGTTCAGCGCTCAGGTTGAGTGAGGAAGCGGTAGAACTTCCGGCAGGTGGAGTCGAAGGATCGTTGCTCATCTTCCCAGCCGTTATGGATCAGCGGGCCGCCGTCGTCGTGGATGACGTTACGGACCAACTGCTCTGCGGCGACCTTTCTCAGAGAAGGATCATC
>JBBQGE010000092.1:0-24356 GCA_038322675.1 Bryobacterales bacterium | reverse complement strand
GATCAGCCAGGGATAGCCGTGGAAGGCGAACACGATCGGCTTGTCCGTCGTGAAGAGAGAATCGAAATCACGATCCGATAATCCATGCGGATGCTCGCTCTGCGGCTGCAGTGTCATCAGATCCACCACATTGATCACGCGGATCTTGAGTTCGGGGACATTCTGGCGCAGGAAGTCGACGGCCGCGAGTGTTTCGATGGTCGGCACGTCGCCGCAGCACGCCATGACGACGTCCGGCTCGCTGCCGGTATCGTTGCTCGCAAACTCCCAGATACCGATGCCCGCCGTGCAGTGGCGAATCGCATTGTCCATGTTCAGCCACTGCGGCGAGGGCTGCTTCCCGGCAACGATCACGTTCACATAGTTGCGGCTGCGCAAGCAGTGATCGGTGACCGAGAGCAGGCAGTTCGCATCCGGCGGAAGGTAGACGCGGACCACGTCCGCCTTCTTGTTCACGACATGATCAATGAATCCGGGGTCTTGATGGCTGAAGCCGTTGTGATCCTGCCGCCACACATGCGAAGTGAGGAGATAATTCAGCGATGCGATGGGCCGCCGCCATCCGATTTTGCGAGTTACCTTTAGCCACTTGGCGTGCTGATTAAACATGGAATCGATGATGTGGATGAAAGCCTCGTAGCAGGAGAAGAACCCGTGCCGTCCCGTGAGTAGATAGCCCTCCAACCATCCTTCACACATGTGCTCGCTCAGCACTTCCATTACGCGGCCATCGGCGGAAACGTGATCGTCACCCGGCAGGATCGTCGCAACCGACTCGCGATCGGTCACCTCAAATACAGCGCCCAGCCGGTTAGACTCGGTCTCGTCCGGGCCGAACAGCCGGAAGTTGTCGACGTTGAGCCTCATGACGTCGCGAAGCAGATCGCCCATTACGCGGGTGGCTTCCGCCGTGGTCTGACCGGGACTGGGAACGTCCACCGCATATTTGTAGAAATCTGGCATGCGCAAATCGCGGAGCAATAA
Organism: Bryobacterales bacterium; assembly: GCA_038322675.1. Classification (GTDB taxonomy): domain Bacteria; phylum Acidobacteriota; class Terriglobia; order Bryobacterales; family Bryobacteraceae; genus TMP-7. The sequence continues at coordinate 23,372 of JBBQGE010000092.1, read as the reverse complement.
TCCACCATTGGCATGCGGATTCGCGCCCATGCGGCGATTCCCTTCCGGCGCGAGCGCGGCCAGTTCAGGAATCAGTTTTCCCTGCTCGTCGAATAACTCCTCGGGCCGGTAGCTGCGCATCCAGCTTTCCAGAATTTGCACGTGCTCGGGGTTCTTCGCGAATCCGGTCACCGGTACCTGGTGCGCGCGGAAGGTGCCTTCGATGGGAACTCCATCTACTTCCTTCGGACCGGTCCAGCCTTTCGGCGATTGCAGCACAATGACCGGCCAGCGCGGACGCGTCGTGAATCCGTTCTTGCGCGCATCCTGCTGAATTTCACGAATATGCTGCAGGACCGCCTCCATCGTACCGGCCATGAGTTGATGCATGGCTGCTGGATCGTGGCCCTCGACATAGTAGGGCTCGTAGCCGGCGCCGATTAAGTAACTCGTCAACTCGTCGTGGCCGATGCGGGCGAGGACCGTCGGCCCGGCGATCTTGTAACCGTTAAGATGCAGAATCGGAATCACGGCACCGTCGCGCTCCGGGTTCAGGAACTTATTCGAATTCCAACTCGTCGACAGAGGACCGGTCTCGGCCTCACCATCGCCGATCACGCAGCAGACGATTAAATCCGGGTTATCGAAAGCGGCGCCATAGGCGTGTAGCAGCGAGTAACCGAGTTCGCCCCCCTCATGAATCGATCCGGGCGTCTCGGGAGCCACATGGCTCGGAATCCCGCCTGGAAAGGAAAATTGCGTAAATAGCCGCTTCATTCCCTCTTCGTCCTGCGGAATGTTCGGGTAGAATTCGCTGTAGGTGCCTTCGAGATAGGTATTCGCCACCAGACCCGGACCACCGTGCCCTGGGCCTGCGATATAGATCATATCCAGATCGTATTTCCGGATCACGCGATTGCAATGGACGTAGATGAAATTCAGTCCGGGTGTTGTACCCCAGTGCCCTAGCAGACGGGGCTTGATATCCTCAATCCGCAGAGGCTCGCGTAGCAGCGGATTATTATACAGGTAAATTTGGCCAACCGAGAGATAATTCGCGGCTCGCCAGTAGGCATCAATCTTGCGGGCTTCGTCGGGCGAAAGCAGATCCGTTTGAACCGGGATCTCTGCTTCGAGGCGCGCGGCAGATAGCATTTTGACCTCCTCTCTCAGCATGGCAGAATCAGACAACGGCAGGTGTTACAAACATGCGTCGAGTGTTACTTGTTCACTGGAAACCGGAAGAAGCAGAGCCGAAACTGAAGCTGCTGAAACGCGCCGGATTCGCGGCCACGGCGGTAGCACCGCAAGGATCGGCCGCCTTGAAGGCCGTCGCCGATGGTGCCGACGTGATCGTCATCGATCTCGACCGGCAGCCGATGCAAGGCCGTGCTGTGGGCATCGAGTTCCGGCGGTGCGCCGGCACCCGACACATCCCTCTTATTTTCGCTGGAGGGACCGTCGAGAAGATCGCGCAGGTTCGCGAACTACTGCCCGACGCTGGTTATGCTGCCTGGGATCGCATCGGTGATCAGCTTGCGGCGGCTCTTGAAATTGCGCCGAAGCAGCCTCTCGTTCCTGGCACGATGGCCGGCTACTCGGGGACGCCGTTGCCGAAGAAGCTCGGTATCAAGCCGGTGTCGGTGGTGGCGCTGCTGGGCGCGGTTCCCGATGATTTCGCCGCCCGGCTTGGCGAAGTTGAAACCAGGAAGAAGCCGGATGGAGCCGATCGCGCCGTACTGTTCATCACCGCTATGAAGGATCTGAAGCTCCGCTGGACTCCTACGGTCGACGCCCTCGCAGTGGGCGCCACACTCTGGATCGCATGGCCGAAGCGAGCCTCCGGGATGGCGACCGACGCCAGTGACACCGAGGTCCGCGCCTTCGGCCTCGCAAACGGATGGGTGGACTACAAGATCTGCGCGATCGACGAGACGTGGTCCGGACTCGCCTTTGCAAAGCGCAAGGCTCAGCGGGCCACAGCCGCGCCGACATACTGATCGGCGGCGCCGTACCAGAATCGCCACTCGCCGCGTGTGCGGACCAAGCCCTCCACGAACACCACGTTCGGCACCTGCCCCTTCTTCTCCCAATCGAGCTTCGGTTCGAACAGCGGCTCATCGCTGCGCGCGATCACCTTGGCCGGATCGTCGCGATCGAACATCACCCAGCCGGTGCGGTACACGAGTTGATTGTCGGCACCGTTGTAGATGAGCAGAATTCCCTGCGGAGTCATCACCGGCGGAGGTCCGGGCTCGGCGACCCTCGAATCGAACTTCCCTTCCCGGGTCGTGACTACCGGATGATCGAGCGCCTCGGTCCAGTGCTGCAGATCCGTCGACCACGCGACTCCCATCTGCCCCGGACGGTCCTTCGCATCCGCCATGAAATACATCCAGTACTTGCCATTCACTCTTCGATCGAGAATCGCGCCGGACTTGGTCCACCCGACGTTCCACAGCCCCTTGTAGGCGGGCATGATCACGCCCATGCGGTCCCAGTGGAGTAAGTCGCGGGATCGCGCAATGCATAACTGCGCGTCCTTCTTGTTGTAACCCGTGTAAGTGAGATAGTAGAGGTGCTCGATTTTGACGACTCGCGGGTCCTCGACCCCGCCATTCGCCTCGTATGGCGCTTCGGGCGATAGCACCGGATCCAGCCGCGCGTCGAACCGCCGTCCGTCGCGGCTCACCGCATACCCAATTCGCGAGACGCCGGCCTTGTCCTGCGCACGAAACAGCATCACGTAGCGGCTGCCGTCGCGGATCACCGCGGGATTGAATACACCGGCTGCCTGCCACCCGTCACCCTGCGGCGCCAACACCGGTTCGTCGGAAACGCGCTCCAGATGAGTGAACGGCGGGCTCTGCCCCTGCGCTATGGCAAGCAGAAATAACGGAAGGAATCGACGCACAAAACTAACTTACCGCGTTGCCAGACTCCGGCGAAGCGATTCGACTACCAGCGAGCCTGGATTCAGTTCGGACAACCGGTCCAACTCGGACGCGGCTTCCCGGCGAGCTCCGGCCTTCGCATACATCGCGGCTAACTCCAGGTGCGACGGCGGAGTCCGGGCCTGCGCGGCCGCAATCCGCTGCGCATTCTCACTGTCGATCACCACGAATCGCGCTTCCGGTTGCGGCGGAACGGGCGCGGTTACACGAGTCCCGCCGCGGATCGCGGTCACCTGCCACACGTAGGTCTTGCCGCGTTCGAGTGGCTGCGACGTCTGCCAGCGAGTCTCCGTGATGCGTCCGCTACGGGCCGCCCGATCAAAGTGCTCATCAAACACCGCCACCTCGTACGCGGTCGCGCCGGTCAGCGGAGTCCACTCGAATTCGGGACGATCAGAGACCACCCGCACTCCCGTCGGATACTCCGGCTCAAACCCTGGACCTCGTGATTCGCCGCCTCTCAGCGTTCCGCGAGAGGGCGCCGCCAGCGGCCCAGGTCCCATCGGAAGTGACTCCGAGCGCAACGCCTCAGCCACCGTTGATCCCGCCCGGGTACCCGTCCACTCGCCCGACTCAGCGAGGCCGATCACTCCACCCGCATCCTTCACCGACAGCACGAACGACGGGCCGCGGGGCACCCGCGCGTTCTGCTTCATCAGCAGTGGAACGGAGAGAATCAGCACGATTCCAGCCGCGGCTGCGACAGCCCATCTCATCGCGAACCGGCGGCGCGGCGGCATCTCCGCCAGGTTTCGCTGCTCCATCAACTGCTCGCGAAACAGGCGCAGGTCCTCCACTGCGCCTGCGCATTCGCCGCATACCCCAAGGTGACGCTCCACGTGCGCCATCTGCTCCGAAGCAAGCCGGCTGTCGACAAACAGGACCAGATCCTCTTCGCTCGCATGAAGCGGCGGAAACTGCGAACCAAGCCGCAAACTCGCCAACCGGCCCGCGCAGTCCGCACACTCGTCCACGTGATCGTGAAGCGCTACGATGGCCGGTGCCGCCAGCTTTCTTTCGACGTAACTCCTAAGGTCAGCCTCGGTAAGATGACCAGATTCCATGTGTGCCGCCACTTAGTTGGTTGTAGAATCTCCCATGATATTGCTATCGGAAACAATTTGCTCGATATTTCTCATTCGCCGGGTCAACCGCTGACGGGCCGCGCTCCGCAGATTGATCACCTGTTGCCGCTTCCAGCCCCAGCGTTCCGCAATTTCCCGATCCTCCAGCGGCAGGTGGTTCCATAACTCAGCGAGCGTTTCCGCCGCCATTTCCAGCGTTCCGGCTAACTCGCGGAACGAGGCTATCCGCAGGTCTACCAGCAGCCACAGCCCCGGACCCGCAGCCGACCGCAAATTCAGCAGCAACGCAATCCGTTGTGCCAACGGCAGCATTACCAGTTCTTTCCACAGTCGCTGCAGCCAGTCGCGCGATTCCAACTGCCGCGAATGAGGCGCGCCCGGATCGGCGATCCTTTCCGGAAATTCGATTGACGCCGACTCGGCGCTCTCCTCGACACCTAACACCGACGCCACCACCGACGTGAGGTCGCCGAGTTCGATGGTCCCTTTGATGTTCTGCAGAATCGCTACGATGAGGTCCGGCAGCCGCAGGGTCGCAGCGGTCGACTGCCGCGCACGCTCGATGTCCGCGGGGCTCGCCGGTGGCCGCGCTTCCCCACCGGCCGCGAAGCATACCGAAGCACCGTGATCCGCCTGGCGAATCCCGGCACGTGCATCGGTGGTGAGGGCGTAGCGAATCCGGCTGCGGAGACGGCTTCGATCGGGAAATCGGCGTGCCAGAAATTGGAATGCGGTGTGGCCGGCGAGTCCGGCGACCCACGATTCGAAATCGCCAATCGCGACGGCATCCGGTGTCTCGCGAAACACGCGCAGCCGCCCCATGAGAGCGGCCATCGCGTCCGAACACACATCGTCGATATCCTGCGCGTTGATGCCGCGAACAGAACCCACTCGCCTGCCGATGACGCGTCTCACCAACGGCTGAGCCACATCCACCACAAGCGTGTTCAGCAGGGGATCAGACCGGTCCGCCGCTCCCGCGCTGCTTAGGAATTCGCGAAACAGAACATTGGGATCCGGCCTCGCCGGTTCCGGATGCATGAACCTACCATGGTACGTGAATGCGCGTGGGGCTTCGACGAGGCCCTTCGCGCTACTGCCGTTAACCCAGGAAGCCAAGGTCCGGGTTGAAGTTGTTGATGTTCGGAAACACCGACGCGAGGTTGCCCGCACCGACTCCGAACCACTTCGCCAGCGTCGCGCCGTACTGATCCACCGACGTGCCCGGAATCATCGCGCCGCGGCCGTTGGCATCGTCCTGACCGCCCATTTGCAGCAGCGGAAACTTGCCGTACATCTGCGCTCCCGCCACCGCTCCTCCCACCACAAAATGATGACTGCCCCACGCGTGATCCGTCCCCAGGCCCGTGTTCGGCATCAGCGTGCGGCCGAATTCCGAAGTGGTGAACGTGGTCACCTGCTGATCCATTCCGATGCTGGCCGTCGCCGCATAGAACGCCGCGATAGCCGCGCTCACCTCAGCCAGTAGCGCATCCTGCTGGCTCACCTGCGTGCCGTGCGTATCGAACCCGCCGGCCGTGACGAAGAAGATCTGCCGGCTGAGCCCGAGCTGACTCTGCACGCTGATGATTCGCGCCACCATCTTGAGTTGACTCGCGGTCGGCGTCGCGGCGAATCCGCCGAACTGCGGGGCGCTGTTGATAGCGGCGTTCAGCAGCGCTGCGTAATCGTCGCCGTGCTTCACCGTGGTATTCGCGGCCTGCACCAGTTGCAGGCCGTTATCGAACGACAGCAACTGCTGCGCGCCGGCAGACCTGGCAGCGCTGCTGTTGAAGTTCAGTCCGATGGCCCCGGTGGGCGGCACCGTTGTCGGATCCGTCACCACGCCGTTGCAGAAGATGCCGCCCGATCCCGTGGTCACGACGGCCGGATACTGCGACCCGCCGTTCATTGGCTTCACCAGATCGGCGAGCCGGCCGCCCCAGCCTGTCGACGAGATGCCCGACGCCACCGACGTCTGCCACTGGCTCTGCTGGTCGGAGTGCGAATAGAGGTTGATCGGCACAGGCGCCCCTCCGAGCAGCGCCTGGCGGTCCGCGATCGGCTGCACCAGCATCCCGACATTCGCCAGAATCGCGGCCTTCCCCTGCTGGTACAACGACTGGATACCCGTCAGCTTCGGATGCAATCCATAGGTATCTGATCCGGCCGCGACGGGCAACAATTGCGCCTGCGGCAGCGCAATCGACTGCCGTGCACCGAAGTAATCGCTGTACTGATTCTTCGTGGTACTGATCGGGATCACCGTGTTATGGCCGTCGTTGCCGCCGAACAAGAACACGCAAACCAGCGCCTTGTAATTGGGATTATTCGCCGCGAAAGCATTCATCCGCCCGAAGTGTCCGAGCGCACTGGCGGCGCCGAGCGCGGAGATGGATCGAAGTCCGGTCCGCAGGAATTCTCTTCTCGATTTGATCAGCATGGTTATCTCCCTTTTCCTTAGAACCAGACGTTGTAATAGCCGGACGCCGCGATCAGGTACAGCGCGGTCTGGACGCGCCGCAGACTGCCGCCGCTCTCGTTCTGCACTGCCGTCGTGATGATCTGTTTCATCTGCACCGGCATCTGGCCGCACGTCAACGCGACATCCAACGCGCCGACTAACTGCGCCGGATTCGAGGCCAGACTGACATACGGCGTAAAATCGACCGTAAGTCCCGGACCATAGGTCTGCACGTAGTTGCTGTACGCGCTGAATATATTCGCCACCAGATTCGCGCGATAGACGGAAGTGGCCGGCGTGAAGATCTGGAATTCGCCGCCCGTGATCCCGGTTCCCGGCACGACATACTGTGGGCTATAGAAATTGAAGACGCTCGGCGAATTGAAGATGTCCTGCGACATCGACCTCAGGTCGTACGCGAAGTAGTTCTGATCGTTGACCTGAGCGCCGAGGCCTCGGAACAGGCCTGCCAGAAACAGTCCGGGCTCCTGCAGATGGCCGTCGCTTGTTTGCGGGACTCCGCCGTTGTCGTAAGCCCGCGCCTCCGAATCCAGTAGAATCGCCTTCACCACCGCGCCCAGATTCCCGCCGCTCTGCTGGAACACAGCGCTGATTCGCGCGACATACGCCGGTGTCGGATTGCTCTTCACCAGGTGCTGGATCAATTGCTTGCTCATGAACGGCGCATTATTCGGGTGCGCCACGATGGCATCCAGCGCCGCGTCCAAATCCATTTGCGGCGACAGCGAGGCAGGAATCACAGCGCTGACCGGCGAGGTCCACAGCGTTTTCGACCCGAAATCGTGCTGCGCTGGATACGGCACCATCGGCGAGTTGGGATTCCCATAGGCGTTCCAGATCACCGGACCGCCGGGCGTCGTCGGCGCATAAGTCCAACCGGTGAACACCCGTGCCAATTCCGTGATGGTCTTCTGGTTGTAGGTCGCAATCGGATTGCTCTGCGCATCGAGTTGCGGCGTTCCATCCGGATTCAACAACGACGTCCCCAGCGACAACAACTGCAGCACCTCGCGCGAGTAGTTCTCGTTCGGCAGCACCGTGCCCAGCGCGTTCGCCTTGCCGTTGTTCGCCATGTCGAGATACTTGCCCATGGCCGGACTGAGCGTCACGTCGCTCAGCAACTTCCGGTAACTCACGAAAGCATCGGCCAGCACCATATCCTCATAAGGCGCGATTTCCTGATTCCATAACAGCTTCGTAATTGACGTGACGAAGATCTGGCTGAGCGCGAAGGCGACCCGTTGCCGCAGTTGATCGGGATTCATCGTCACGCTGGTCAGCCAGTGCGTACTGAGTCCGCCCTGATTGCCCGCGATCTGATAACTCGTTTGCGAGGGCATCGCGAGTTGCTCGTCGATCCACGCGTCGAATCCGATCTGCTGCACGTGCAGCGCGTCGGCCGCCGTGGGTCCGAAGGCTGCCTGTTGCAGGAACCGGCGCGCCGCGGAAGCGCTCACCAACGGATTCGGAAGCCCCACCTGCACGCTGAAAGGCGCCGATGCGATGGGCCCGTTCGCCACCGTCAGATTCTGCAATCCGTTCTGTCCGGCGAATCCCATCACCGTCAACTGCGTGGGCGACAGGTACTGCGTCGTCAACACGGTTCCGCTGAAGCTCGCCTGCGAAGTCGGGGTGAATCCATTTCCAGTCACACTCGTCGTGAAGATGCCGATCGGAATTGGCTGTCCCGCAACGGCTTTGATTTGCGGCGGCGTGCTGCTGAGGATGGACACCATGGCCGTCGCGCTCGTGTTATTCGGACCTGCCGCGGTAATCGTCGCCGATCCCGCCGGGGGTACGGCCGCGGGTGCGGTATACAGTCCAGAGGCGGAAATGGTTCCCGCCGTCGCACTCCAGGTGACTGCCGCCGAGGCTCCGTTATACGACGCCGAGAACTGCTGAGTCGCGCCGGTCGGAACGGTCGTGGTAGCCGGTGCCACCGTCAGCTTGCTACCGCTACCAGAGCTCGAGACCACGTTCACGTATGTGATGATGTTCGAAAACATCGAGTTCGCATTCCGCGCTCGCAGGATCATGTTGCCGAGTTGTGTCGCGGTCCCGGTCGCCTTCAGTTGCGTGGCTGAAGTGGAGACGGTCGTCAGTTGGACACTGCCGTTCCAGACTGTCGCATCCGGCGCGAATCCCGATCCCGTCACCACCAGGGTGAAGACCTTGTTGAGCGGCAGGCTCTTCGGACTAATATCCGAAATCACCGGACCCACCGCCATGATCTTCAGCACCGCAGTCCCCATCACCGAGCCGTCCATCATGCTGGTGGCCGTGACATTCGCGATTCCGCTCAGCGGGATGGATGCCGGCGCGGAATACAGACCCGACGCACTGATGCCGCCGGCATCCGCGCTCCAGGCGACGGCCGTGTTCGCCAAACCACTGACAGTCGCGGTCATCTGTTTTGTTCCGCCCACCACGACGGACTCATTATTCGGCGTTACGGTGATGCTGGCCGCCAGCGCCGTAAATGCCGTCAACCCGGCAAATAGCGCTGCTCGCACTACGAGCTTCATGCTTCTCCACTCCTTGTTCGGGGTTTGTGTCCCAGCCCCTGTAAGGAGTAGTGGCCGATCCAGGACTGATATTGGTAGGAGTACGAAAATTATTCGCGGACCCACTGAAATGCGAGGGAGGCTGAGTTAATGCAATATCGAAGACTCGTCGGCGCGGGTCCGTCGTCGAACACATGCCCCAGGTGCGCGTCACACTCGGAGCAGGCGACTTCGGTCCGCTCGATCAGAAAGCTGACATCCTTATTGAGCCGTATGTTCTGATCGGCGACAGGCGCCCAGAAACTCGGCCATCCGGTGCCGGAGTCGAATTTCTCGGCCGATCCAAACACCGCGTTGCCGCAACACACGCACCGGTACACTCCCGAATCATGCCGATTCCAGTAAGCGCCGATGTACGGAGGCTCGGTTCCCTTCTTGCGGGTCACCGCGTATTGCTCCAGGTTCAACTCGTGGCGCCATTCCGAGTCCGACTTCACCACGCGCTTCACCTGAGCTACGCCAGTGCGACGCCCGCGGTCATCGAATAGTACCAACTCGATCAGCGGCCCAGTGCCGACCGACCTAGGATCCGGAATCGATCGCGACCGCCTCGAAGAGAGCACCGCCAGACCGGCGAATGCAAAAGGCATGATGAGAAACGCACGACGCGGTATACCACCGCCCCGCCCAGTTTCGAACATACCTCTATTTTACTGCTTGAATCCGCTCTAGCATCTGTTTTGCCGTCGCGGTCGCGTCCGCACCGGCGGCCATGTTAGAAAAGCCACCGATCTTGTCCCCCTTCCGGAACACCAGCATATGTCCCAGATAGCGATCCGTCCCCGTAAATGCCTCGTCGCCGATTTCCGCGGGTTGTAAATCCGCGAACCGTTTCCGCAGCTTTGCCATCACCACACCTGCCGACTCAGACGACGACTCCGGCACCACAAACGCTCGCCCAAACTCATACGTCGCCATCCAGCCATGTTTCAGGACGCTCAATCCGAGTACGCTCTGAGGCACCATGCGAATCGATGCCGGATCGAGTTTCTCCGTAGGAAACCAATGCACCGGAGCCGGTTTCTCCGTCGTTCCTTCCACCTGTACCGCCAACGCCTTCAGAAACTCCCGGATCGCCGCGCTGTGGTCGGTCGAAGTAGGACTCGCCGAGATCTCAACGAACCGGTTGCCCTTCGCGAAAAATCCTCGCTGCGGTACCACTTGCGCTTCCATCCCGATCGATTCCACCGGCACTCGCGGATCCCGGTTCGAAGCGAACATCCCATATGCCGAAACCGCATCCGGCATCTCGGAAACATCCACCACAAACGACGCGCCGTCTTTGTCGCACGTCACTCCACTCATCGCTTTGAAGCCGTAAATCAGGTACCCTTCCGAGTTTCCATCCATGTAGTCGTACAGCGTATCGGCCACATAACTTCGCGACGCACCTGTCTGCGTCCACCCGCTCACCACGTCGCAATTCGGCAGCGGCTTCTCCGCCGCACTGGCCGCGACAGCCAGAATCGCTGCCGCGGCCATCCACATCATCCTCACGCGAATAACTCCTGCGCCCGGCCGACTCGTGCTGACACCCGGACCCCATTCGGACACGAAATCGTGCACTTCTCGCAGTCTCCGCACCGAACCTGCTGCAGATGCTCCGGCAATGCCAAAAACTGCTCGCGAGCCATCGCAAACTGCCCGTAGCCATCGGCATACGACACGTAGCGGATCATGTCCGAAACGGGCAATCCCTGCGCGCACCGGCCGTCGCACGCCCCGCACATGCGGCAGTACAGCGGCGTCAGACGATCCATCCGCACCGCGAGCAACTGCCCGTCCGCCGAACCGAACGACACACCCATTGCCCGCAGATTCTGGTCCAGTTGGTCGAGATCGGTGATGCTCGGAATCGTCGTATCGACGTTCTTATTCCGCAGCACCCACTTGAGCATCGCCAGCATGGCTCCATCTTTCTGGAACGTCGGATACTTCGGATTATCCGGCTTGATCTGGCGGAATCCGCCCGACATCACCTTCATGGCCACCACGCCAAGTCCTGCCTGTTTCGCGGATGCGATCAGGTCGTCCATGCCGGGATCCATCATGAAATTATAGGAAGTGAGCAGCACGTCGAAGTGCTTCTTCGCGATGACCACCGGAACTAATTCCTTCTGGCCGCTGTGAGTGCTGATTCCGGCAAACCGGATCTTGCCCTGCTGTTTCGCGATTCGCTGCGCTTCCATCAAATCGTCTGTAACCTGCTCCGGCTTGGTCTTCGCATGCAGGTACCAGATGTCCAGATAGTCCGTATTCAGTTCCCGCAAGCTGGTCTCGAGATCCTTCAGAGCCGACTCTTTGTCTCCCGAATGCGTCTTGCTCGACAGGATCAGGTTCTTGCGTTTCGCTTTCAGCGCAGCCCCCACCATACGCTCGTTGTTACCGCCCTGGTAGCCGCGTGCAGTATCGAAATAGTTCACACCGGCGTCGGCCGCGCGCTCAATCACGCTCTGATCCGACGTAATCATGCATCCGAATCCGACCGCTGTCGGCTTCAGTCCGGTTTTGCCAAGCGAGCGGTACACGAGTTTCGTTTCACCTCGGCTGGTATCGGCCAGCGGGGCGGCCAGCGCGGCGGCCGGGGCGGCCAAGCCGGCGGCGAGAAAAGTACGGCGGGAAGAAGAAGATTTCATGCGGACTCCTTATCGGTATAATAATACCTGCAACTCGATTTTACCGCAGAGGTGCCTTGATGAACTCCAACTTCTCCCGCCGCACGATGCTCGGCATGGGAATCGGCTCCGCCATCGCGGCAGCGCAGCAGCAATCCGCTCCCGCTGAACCCGCTTTCACCTACTCCAAACGATCCGCCGTCGCACTGGTAAATGGCGAGAGCCGCCGCAAGAACATAACCGAGGCACTCACCGCGATCGACGATCAGATTCTGCCGGTACTGCGCCGCAAAAAATACGTCGTAATCAAGCCGAACCTGGTGTCGACCGTGAACCCTCTTGCCGCAACCAATGCCGACGCCCTCCACGGCATCCTCGACTATCTCGGCCCGCGATTCAAAGGACCCGTGGTGATCGCCGAATCTTCAGCCGGTAACACGCCCGAGGGTTACGACAATTTCCGTTATTCCGGCGTCGTAAGCGACCATCGCAGCCAGAAAGTGAGCCTGATCGATCTGAACACGGAAGGCCGCTACCAGGTAATCCCGGTCCTCGATGAGAACCTGCATCCCTCTCCCGTGCGTCTCGCTGCGCGATTGCTCGACCCCGATGCCTATGTCATCTGCTCGGCGATGTTGAAGACGCACAATGTGGTGGTGGCCACTCTATCGGTGAAGAACATGGCGCTCGGCGCTCCTCTCCGCAGCGCGCCGAAAGAGCGTCCGAATTGGAATGACAAGCGCAAATATCATGGCGGCGTCCGTCAGACCCACTACGACATCATGCTGACCGCGCAAAAGATGGCTCCGTTCTGGGGTGTAACAGTGATCGACGGATTTGAAGGAATGGAAGGAAATGGTCCCGCATCCGGCACACCCGTTCCGTCCAGAGTGGCCATTGCATCCACCGATTTCATAGCTGCCGATCGTGTCGGCGTGGAGGCGATGAGCGTGAAACCCGAGTGGGTCGGCTATCTTCGCTACTGCTCGGAGGCGGGAATCGGCCAGTACGATCTCTCGAAAATCGATATTCGAGGAGTCGACATAGCCTCCGTCCGCCGGCCATACCGGCTCCATCGCGATCTGGAGCGCGAACTCCGCTGGATGGGGCCGATGGATGAAGTACCCGAGAAACTCGGATAACGGTTGTTAATCCCAAACTGTGAGTGCTATCGAGTACACTCGATCTTGAGCAATTCACCCAAAGGACTACGCCATCGATGAAATGGATCGCACTCGCGCTGCTTGGCGCCGCAACCCTCTCCGCACAGGAATTTCCCGAATTCCAGCGCTGGATGAAAGCCACCGGCACAGCCGCTGGAAATATCAGAAAAATGGAAGTCAAGACCGGCCAACCGGCAGTCAGGAGCGCTGAAATACTCGGCGCCGTCTACGAGAACATGATCACGTTCTGGCGGCAGAGGGATATCGCCAAGGCAGTGGAAATCGCCGAGCAGGGGAAAGGGGCGGCTGTTGAACTTGCCACCGCGGCCCACGCGGGCGACGCCGAAAAGGCCGCGGCAGCATTCAAGTCTTTAGATGGGACCTGCCACTCGTGTCACGAGTTGACTCGCGAGAAACTTACGGATGGCCGGTATCGAATTAAGAAGCAGAGCTAGATTCCGCGACCGACTTCTTCGAAGCCTTCTTGGTCGCTTTCTTGGTGGTCTTTGCGCCTCCACCCGCCTGGGCGGCTTTCTGTGCTGCCCAGCGCCGCTTCAGCGCTTCTGCAATACGCTTGCGGCCCTCGGGAGATAATCTGCGCTTTTTGGGTGCGGCGGCCGGTTGTGAACTGGATGCCGCCGGTGCGGTTGCCTGGTTCAGGTGCTTTGACGGTGGCCGGCCTCTTCGTTTCTTTGGCGGTTGGCCGCCAATTTCGCGTAAGGCTGCGATTGCGCGGTCAATGGATGTTCTCTGCTGTTCCAGCTGAGAAATGATATTGTCTACGTCGTTCACCGATTCTCCTTTGATCCACCTTTGTTAGCCCCGTGTGGATTCAATGTTATTCACATCTGATTGAATCATATCTTAAATACCGGGTGCCCGTGAAGGGTGACTTACCGCCGCCCCTGTTTTGGCCCCCAGTATCGCCGATTCACCTGTGCAGCATCGGACGCCGAATTGACATCCGCGATGTATATTCTAACTACTTATGAGTCCGATGGGAAGAAAAGAAATTAAGCGGCGTCAGGAAATTTATCATCGTGGTACCCAAGCGGCGTCACGGCTACCCAGGAAGGACCCCGGCAGCAGCAGTCGGACAGCGGATTACCCCGTCCTCCCATTGGGATAGCTACTCGCCAGGCGCCAGCCGTAATTCAGCCAGTTCTGCCGCCGTCTTCGCATCCGGTGCTTTGCTCCCAAAGTACCGCAGGATGTTTGCCCGCAACCCCGCATCCACCCCTTCAAATTTCCTGTCTTTCAGACGATCCAGCAGGTCCGAGTAAGCCTTGTCCGCCAGACCATAGTCGCCATACTGGCCGATTTTGCCTGTGTCGAAATTCGTGTCCGGCAGCTCCACTTGCTGCCCTACCCGCAATCGTTCAAGCAAACGCTTATACTCGGCCAGACTCGCGTTGAAACTCGCCTCAAACAGCCGGGTGGCTTCTGGCGGCGGTGCCTGAAACGACAGCGCCTTGAATGGACCAACATGCGGAATCAAGTTCAGCAGAAAAGCCAGAAAGCGAGCCCAAATGCCGGGACGTTCGTATTCGTCACCCCATTCCTCTCGATAACTCGCTTTCGACAGATTGTACACGAACCGCCGCTCTGTGAGTCCGGGAGTCGATTTCATCAGTTCGTCCTTCTTCTGCTCCCACGCGACCTTCGTCATCTCCGGAAGAATGCTGCTGACCGTGTGCCGGTACGTCCCCAACGCCAGATCGAGGCTGAGAAAGAGATCCTTCAACGGAACGCCGTAGGTCTTCAGAAACGCCCGCTCCATCACTGGCTTGGCCACCTGAAACCCGATAAAATCGTGATACGCTTCCGGTGCATAATGCCCGAGAGCCACCTGGTCGACGTCGAACGAAAACTCCACTTTCAGATGGTCTTCTGGATTGTCCTCGTAGGTCGCCGTCTTCCCGAATGCCTGCTCCACCTTCGGATACATCATCGGCACCACGCGATTTACCGCCATCGGGTGCCCCTTGTTATCCGCCGCGTAATGCGCCATCGACCCGAGCGCAAACGCGTACTCGTCCAACGTCTGAGCTTCTTCCATCATGTTGATGATGAAATCACCACTCCGCACATAGTGTGTCAGATCGCTGAATAGCTTGTTCCCGAACGGGTAGTAGCCCAGATCCTGTATGATCGCCCCGCCGTAGGCGTACCCGTGCGCTTTCTGGAGGTCCTCCTCCGTCGAGTTCGGATAATAGCGAAGCAATAGCGGCTTGATCGACTTGTCCCACGCCGAATCGATAATCGCCTCGTGGCTGAGCACTGAATACCCGCTCGCCAGAGGAAGCCACATCACACTTAGAATCAGCGCTCTCCTCATCATCTCTGCTCTATGGACCCTGTGACCAGCGTTACGATATCAAAAAAGTACCTTACGCTTGTAATAACAGACTCGATTCCCGGTCTTCTGTGGTGAAAGAACAGGAGGTGCACCCTGGAACTCGCGGTCAGAGAGGAACGCCCCATTACGGTCCCCGGCGATATTGAGCAGATCTTTGAGGCCTGCCACGGACTGGTGTTCAAAACGGCCTACCGGATCACCGGAAACGCCGCCGACGCCGAAGACGTGCTGCAAGCCGTCTTTCTTCGCCTACTTCGCCGGGACCGTTCGGCGGAACCATTGGATAACCCCGAAAGTTATCTCCGCCGAGCCGCCATCAATTCCGCGCTCGACCTGGTACGAGCCCGTCAGGAGTCGGCCACCGTGCCGCTCGACGACTCACCACCCGGCCGTGAAGACGAGCGGGAATTGCGGGACAGCCTGCGGCGCGCGCTCGCCTCGCTCTCACCCAGGGCGGCCGAGATTTTCGCGCTCCGCTTTTTTGAAGGCCACACCAACCCGGAGATCGCGCGCATGCTCAGCATGTCGCAGGTCCACGTGGCCGTCCTTCTCCACCGCACTCGCAAGCAGTTGCAGAAACAAATCCGGTCGAATCTTGGAGTCTCAAAATGAACAAGCTGGACGAAGCCATTAACGGAATTGCAAACGAAATCGTCGACGAAGAACGGATTGAGCAGTCTGCGGGACGCGTGCGCCACAAGCTCTTTGCACACACTCATACCGTCAACGATCGAATCCGCGGTTGCGCCGATTACCAGGCGCTGATCCCCGCCTACCTCAGCCGCTCGCTGTCGGCGGGCCGCTCGCTCCTGTTACAGGACCACACCCGTGAATGCCCCGTCTGCCGCCACGCACTTCAACAGGCGCGCACCGGCAGCGCACCGACACTCATCCGCCCGGTGACCCCGCCTTCGCACTCCATCCCGAACGCTTGGGCCATCGCGGCGATGGTGCTGGTTGCCCTCGGTGTAGGCGCCCTGGTCCTCAGCCCCTATCTCTCGCCCGGATCCGGCAAAATCACGGTTCAGAAAGTCCACGGCATCCTCTATACTGTCGCCGATTCGGGACTCAACCCCGTGTTCGCCGGACATGAAATCGCCGAGGGCCAGAAACTCCGCACTTCGAAAGAATCCACGGCCGTTGTCCAACTCGGCGATGGCTCGCTGGTCGAACTAAACGAGCGCTCTGAGATCTCGGTCACTCGTGCCATGCGCGGCGCTACCATCCGCCTCAACCGCGGCGACATCATCGTGCAGGCGGCGAAACAGCACTACGGCACACTCGACGTTCTCACTCCCGAATGCACCGTCTCGGTGAAGGGCACCATCTTCGCCGTCGATCGCGGCACCAAGGGATCGCGCGTCAGCGTCGTCGAAGGCTCCGTGCAGGTGGCGCAAGGCTCTGGCAAGCAGATGCTGAAGCCCGGCGATCAGTTGACCACCAACCCGGCCGTCGAGAAGATCCCGGTCGCGAAGGCCGTGTCCTGGAGCAGCGACTCAGTTCGCTATCTCTCGCTGCTCGGCGAGTTCAACATCATTAAGAAGGGACTCGAGGCGATGCCCTCCCCTGCCCTTCGTCACAACGCCACCTTGCTTCCGCTGGTCCCCCGCGATGCGGTGCTCTATGCCGCCATTCCGAACCCCGGCCGCACACTTGCCGAGGCCGAACGGTTGCTGAATCAGCGCCTGCAGCAGAGCGAAGTTCTAAGCGCCTGGTGGGAAGAGCAAAAGGCCGGGCCCAAACTCGATCAGATGCTCACCAAACTCCGCACCCTCAGCGACTATCTCGGCGACGAGGTTGTCATCACGGTGTCCGGCGATTGGGATGGCAACTATACTGCCCCGATGGTCCTCGCCCAGGTGAAGAAGCCCGGACTCGAATCGTTCCTCGCGAGCGAGACGAAGATGCCCGTTCACGTTATGGACCTGCGTGCCTCCGCCAAACTCGCCGAAGTGAAGCAGGCTGCCTCGGCGGAACCCGGCATGTACTTCGGCATCCAGGATGACATGGTCGCCATCGCCTGGTCGCCGAATCAGATCGCCAAACTCTCCGTTCGCCTCGCCGAACCGCCGGCACCGCTCGGCCAGAACGGACTGCTCGGGCAAGTCAAGCAAGCCTACGATCGCGGAGCCGGATGGCTACTCTGCGTGAACATGGAACAAATCGCGCGGAACATCGTAAAGGACAATGGGGATGCGAAGGGACCGCATCTACCGCCGGGATTCGAAGCGATGCACTATCTCATCGTCGAGCGCAAAGACGTTGGCGGCCAGATCGAAAATCAGGCAACGCTATCGTTTGAAGGCCGCCGGTGGGGTATCGCCGGATGGCTCGCCGCGCCCGCGCCGATGGGCTCCCTCGATTTCGTCTCCCCCACCGCGACGTTTGCCGTATCCATGGTGCTGACCAGTCCGCAGTCCATGCTCAACGACCTGCTGGCCACCATGTCGGATCAACACCCTGAGTTTCAAGCCAAACTCGACGACTTCTATAAGAACACCGGCATCCGCGTGAACTCCGATCTCGCCGGCGCCCTCGGCGGTGAGGTCACCTTCGCTCTCGACGGCCCCATGCTGCCGCTCCCTAGCTGGAAGCTGATCGTCGAAGTCTACAATCCCGATCGCCTGCAGTGGAGCATGCAGCAAATGGTGGACGCCTTCAATCGCGCACCCGGCGCCTGCACCGATTGCACGCTGTCGCTGACGAACGAACAGGTGGGCAGCCGCACCTTCTATACACTGAAGAGCGCCAAACTGACCTACGAAATCGACTACACGTTCGTCGATGGCTATCTCATCGCAGCGCCCAATCGCGAACTGCTGAACACGGCCATCCAGAATCGCTCGACCGGATATCTCCTGTCTCATTCGGACACCTTCCGGTCGCTGCTGCCGCACGATGGCCGCCTGAACTTCTCGGCCATCGCCTATCACAACCTCGGCACCACGCTGAAGCCTCTCGCTGACACCCTCGGCGCCATGGCCACCTCAGCATCGCAGCGCGAGGCACTCCAGGCCGTCGCCGATAACACACGCCCTGGACTCGTCTACGCTTATGGCCAGGACGACAGCATTGTCATCGCCGGCAGCAACGGCCTGTTCGGGCTCGACCTGAATACACTGGCGCTGCCCGCACTGTTACAAACCACCCACAGGACGAAAGCGACTCAAACTCAATGACACCCACGATCGAGCTGGCCGGACTGGAAGTACATCTCGGAAAAAGGAAGATCCTCAAGGATCTCACCTGCTCTCTGTCCGGCCGGACGATCGGGCTTCTTGGTCCGAATGGCGCAGGCAAGTCCACCCTCATCAATACCCTGCTCGGATTCCACAAACCCTCCGCCGGCACCGCCCGCCTGCTCGGCAACGACATCCGCACCCAAATCGAACAGATTCGCACCACGGTGGGATTCATGCCGGAGAACGACTCCTTCATCGCGAATATGACCGCGGTGGGCTTTCTCCGCATGATGGCCGAGTTATCCGGACTCCCCGAGGAAGCCGCTCTCGAACGCGCCCACGAGTCTCTTTACTACGTCGGACTCGGCGAGTCGCGCTACCGGAAACTCGGTACGTATTCGCTCGGCATGAAGCAACTGGCGAAGCTCGCGCAGGCGGTCATCCACGGGCCCAAACTCGTCATCCTCGACGAACCGACCAACGGTCTCGATCCTCCCGGACGACAGCGGATGATCCGCATGATTCGCGAGATGAAGGAGGCCGGCGACCTCCGCATCATCCTCTGCTCACACTTGTTGCGCGACATCGAGGAAACCTGCGAAGAGGTGCTGATCCTCAAAGACGGCCGCGTCGTCCACTACTCGAACCTCGAAGAAGAGCGCAAAGCCAATCTGCGATTCGTCGAACTCGAGACCTTCGGCGACGACGGCGGATTCGTCGACGCTCTCGAAGAGCTCGGCTGCGAATGCGCGATGGCCGGCGAGCGCCGCGTCAAGATGGTGCTCTCCGAGGGCATCGAGATTCGCGATCTCTATCGCGTTGCCGAAAGCCGTAACGTGCAGTTACGCCGGCTGAGCTATCGCCGCGACTCACTCGAAGATATCTTCCTTAAAGCGATGGAGACCCCCAATGGCCGTGTATAAGCGTTCCTATCGCGGCTACTCGGGGCCGCTGACATCGCGCCGCACGCGCTTCCTGGTCATCAGCCGGTACGCCGCGCGCGGCATCTTCAAATCGCGGATCGTCACGGGACTCTTCATCCTGTGCTTCTTCTTTCCGCTGATCATGATCGCGGGCCTGTACCTCAATCACAACGTACGGGTCCTGTCCATGATCGGCATGCGCACCGACCATCTCATGGATATCAACGGACAGTTCTTCATGGTCCTGATGTCCAGCCAGTGCTCCATGGCGTTCCTGCTGACCGCGTTCATAGGTCCTAACATGATCGCCCCGGACCTGGCCAATAACGCGCTCCCCCTCTACTTCTGCCGTCCGCTATCGCGCATGGAATATGTGCTCGGCAAGGCCTCCGTGATCCTCATGATTCTGTCCTGCATCACCTGGATTCCCGGCCTGCTCGTCTTCGGCATCGAGACTACGCTCTCCGGCGCGTCGTGGGGTTGGCAGAACATCCGGTTCGCCGCCGGTATCTTTCTGGGCTCCGCCGTCTGGATCTGTCTCCTCGCGATGCTGGCTCTCGCGCTCTCGGCCTGGGTCCGTTGGAAACTCGTCGCAGGCGCTCTCCTGCTCGGCGTCATGTTCGTCAGTTCGGGATTCGCCGCGGCTGTCAACGCCGTTCTTCGGATCCAATCGGCGTCCTATCTCGATCCGGGGAAAATCCTGACCGCGATTTTTGGGAAATTCTTCAATCTGCCGCTCGATTTCGGCGTCAGCCTTTCCGGCGGACTCCTCGCCTACGCCATCATGTGCGGTATTTGCATCCTGCTGCTCAGCCGCAAGGTCAGAGCCTTTGAGGTGGTGAAATGATGGACGACAATCGCCTCATCATTTTCGATAACGTCTCCAAGTTCTATGGCGACGTGCTCGGCGTCAATCGTGTGTCGCTGACGATTCCGCCCGGCATCACCAGCCTCGTCGGTCCCAACGGATCCGGCAAGACCACGCTCATGAACCTGATGACGGGACTGCTCCGGCCCACCCGCGGCCGCATCAGCATACTCGGCATCGCGCCCGACGACCCCGAACAGCTATTCCGCCAACTCGGCTACTGCACCCAGTTCGACGCGTTCCCGCGCGGCTTCACCGGTTATCAATTTGTCTACTCGTTCCTCCGCCTCTACGGTTGCACGCACGCCGAAGCTGACTCACTCACCTGGCGAGCCATCGAGCGCGTGAGCCTCGTCGAAGCGGCCCATCGCAAAATCGCCGCCTATAGCAAGGGCATGCGGCAGCGCATCAAACTGGCGCAGGCCACCTGTCACGGACCCTCCGTGCTTGTGCTCGACGAACCCTTGAACGGACTCGACCCGCTGGTCCGCGCCGAAGTCATCGCCCTGCTCCGATCGCTCGCCGAGGAGGGCATGCACGTCCTCATCTCCAGCCACGTCCTGCACGAAGTGGACGTTATCTCCGACCAGGTCATCCTGCTGAGCGCGGGCTACGTCATCGCCGAAGGCAAAATCCGCGGCGTCCGCGGCGAAATTGAGGAGCAGCCCATGCAAGTGCTGGTGCGCTGTAACTCGCCCTCGGCGCTTGCCGCCAAAGTTTTCGAACAGGACAGCGTCGTCGAGGCCAAGATCCACAAGGACGGCAAAGGACTCCTGGTCAAAACACGCGACCCCGACCGCTTCTATCTCCTCCTCAACAAAATCGCCCTCAACGGCATCGGCGTCGAATCGGTGATCCCGGCCGACGACGACGTGAACTCGCTCTATGAGTACCTGATCGGCTCGGAGGAAAAGCCCAGATGAAAACTCTCTGGCTCACTCAGATTGCAGCCATCGTGAGGCTGGAAATGCGCAAGACATTCTTCGCGCGCCGCGGCCTGTGGGTCTATCTCCTGGCCATGTTGCCGCTCGCCATCTTCGCCGGCCATTCCGCGATCATGATTTATCGCCACCGCCCCTGCGACTTCGGCCAGGACACCAATATCTTCGCGGGCATTTTCCAGATTCTCGATCTCCGCCTGGTTCTATTCTTCGGCTGCCTGGGCATCTTCATGAATCTGTTCCGCGGCGAAATGCTCGATCGCAGCCTGCACTTCTACCTGCTCTCCCCCGTGCGGCGCGACGTCCTGCTCGCCGGCAAATATCTCGCGGGCTTACTCGCTGCCATCACCATCTTCACCACCAGCACAATTCTGCAATTTGTCGCGCTCTACGCGCATTTTCCGTACTCGACGGTGATGTCGTATATGAATGAAGGCGGTGGTTACCACCACTTATTCGCATATGCCGGCGTCACGGTACTCGGATGCATCGGCTACGGCAGCGTATTTCTGCTGGCTGGCGCGCTGTTCCGCAACCCGATCGTCCCCGCGGCCATCGTCCTGGTGTGGGAAAGCATCAACGCCTTCGTCCCCACGCTCCTGCAGAAATTCAGCGTGATTTACTACCTGAAATCGCTCTGCCCCATCGAAGCGCCACCCGATGCGGGACCGTTCTCGATGCTGATCGTGAACCCCGAACCGATCGCGCCGTCCATAGCCATCCTCGGCATGTTGCTCTTCACCGCCCTGGTGCTGATGATCGCCGCCCGCCAGGTCCGGCGCATTGAAATCAACTACGGCACCGACTAACGATATGGTTCCGAAAGAGCCCAGCCGCACCGCCCTGGGAGCGGCCGCTCATCGCGCCGCGCACCAGAATACTGGAAGGCGGCCGGATTTTCAAAGATCCCCTCGCCGTCCGCATCACTGGGAAAGACGCCACTGCCATCGCGCGCGAAGCCGAAGAGGACCCGTCCAAACGACGCATGCGTCTCTTCATCGCCATTCGAACCCGCTTCGCCAGCCTCTATACCTACGCCTATCGAAACCCATTCGGCAATCGCCTGCGCATTTTCGAAGTGGATCACCCCGCAACGCAGGAGTGAAAGCGTCAGCGGCCCGCGGATGCGGCGATCTCGATTCCGTCCGCCTGTCCTTCGCGGGAATTTCGAACACCAGACCCTGGCCCAAGGCCTCGCCGCCGCCGGATTCGATTTCACGCAGCCCGCCTTCTTCACCTGGCTCGGCGTCGTCCCCTATCTCACCGAGTCAGCCGTCTGGTCCATGCTCGAATACATCGCCAGTCTGCCCGATTCGGCCTCGCCGGAGGTACGCGCCACGCACGAGCGGTTAGCAGCCCGCGTCGCCTTGACACGATCGATTCCACCCACGCCTGCGCTACCTCGGCTTCACGCATATCGAAGCCTTGGACCCCCGCCTCCCGAATGTCCCCGAAAAGGGCGGCCACATCCTTCACGCCGCGAAACTCTAAACTGCACTACCATAACCGGAGATGAAGCGACGTCATTTCCTCTCCACCGTGGCCGCCGTACCGCCGCTGTTCGCCGCCGATGACTATCCCCTCGGCCCGGATTCGCAGCGTCAGAACGGGGTCCCCCAAGGCACCGTCACACAACACCAGTGGACCAGCACCGTCTTTCCCGGCACCCTTCGCGACTACTGGATTTACGTGCCCGCGCAGTACGATGGCTCCAAGCCCGCCTGCGTCATGATCTTTCAGGACGGCGCCGGGTATGTGAAGGATGACGGGCCCGTCCGCGTCCCCATCGTCTTCGATAACCTCATCCACAAACGCGAAATGCCGGTCACCATCGGCATCTTCATCAATCCGGGCGTACTCCCCGCCGCGACCGGCGCCGCGCAGAATCGCTATAACCGGAGCTTTGAATACGACGCGCTCGGCGACCGCTACGCCCGATTCCTCATCGAAGAAATTCTTCCCGAAGTCGGTAAGCAATACAAACTCTCCGCCGATCCGAACGATCGCGCCATCGGCGGACTCAGTTCGGGCGCGAGTTGCGCCTTCACCGCCGCCTGGAACCGCCCCGACGCTTTCCGCCGTGTCCTCAGTTGGATCGGCAGTTATGCCGATCTCTGGAGTTTCTACATTTGTTCAAGCAGCGGCGGCCTGAACCAAGCCCGAATCGGTGATTTTGAAGCCTAAGGAAGCAAGCAAGTTGGGATGGAAGGCCATTTCCTTACGCAGGAGCGTGATCAGATCCAAACACGAAGGA